>JAZRLO010000018.1:0-21750 GCA_045646845.1 Bacteroidaceae bacterium | reverse complement strand
GTATTTTTGTATGCGTGAGCGAGTGGGTGTCAATCCATATTCTTTTTGTATGCGTTCAGCAATCTCTTCATTCTGCTTTTGATTTCTTGCCATTGCTTTGGTGGCCGATTCACGTTCTTCCCTGTTCTGCTTAAGCTCGCGTGCAAGCTCTACTCGAATTTCATCGAAACGGCCGTGCTCATGTATCAAGGCATTCACCAAATTGACAAGTTGGTTAAGTATCTTCTCAACAACAGGCTGGCGCAATTCACCTTTTTTAATGGGCAATAGTTTTTCGGCAAGTTCACGTGTCATGTTCTGTTCTTTTGTAAGTGCCACGTCGTTGTAGCCTGCCATTAATTTTGCATTAAAATACTGCATTCCGTCTTGCAGATATGGCAATACCTTTCGTATTGCTCGCGATGACTTGTTGCTATAACCGGCCTTTACAAAATCAATTTGAGAAAGATTGTCGATAACTGTTTCGTCAGTTATCTTGAATTTGTTTTTTAGCGTTTCTTGCAGTTCATCAATGTTTGAAATGGAGTAGAGGATATGCCACAGCTCATAGAGTGGCTGTTTTTCAAAAGAAGAACATATTACCTTTATTTTTGAAATTTCACCAGTGTCAATGTTTACAACTTCTTTGCTATCGCATACCAAATCAAAATTAAGCAAATGGATGTACTCTTTGTGTTTTGCAAGAGCTTTCTCAATGGCACAATATGTCGTGTTTCCTTGCAAACCATTGCCTACTGCTTTGCCAAATTGCCACTCTTTGGATTTGATGCCAAGTAGTGTTTTCAGGTCATTTGCCTTCAATTTTTCGTGTTTGTTCATGAAAGCAAAGATGGCCTGTTTTTGCTCTAATGATATGTGTAGTACATCATTTGTCTTATTGTAAATTACAAGATTGTTGATGCTCTCCCAAATTTTGCATACTTGGAATAGCGGTGAAGTACGTGGAGCAACTTTGGGGCTGCAATCTTTTAATTGCCCATTGCAATTCTTGAAATGTCTTTCCAGTGAACATCTTCCCACAAGGTGCTTGCAGGATTTTAATGGACGTTGGTGGAAAATGATATAATCACGTATATGTGCAATGGTTTCATCGGTCAGAACTTCGGGATAGAATTCTTTTTGACAGGACATAATTGCCTCAAATTCTTCCATGTAGGCAATACGTGGGTATATGCGCTCCTTGCAACGGAATGCCGGGTCCATTTTTAATCCTTTGTACATGAATTCTCCAATAGTCAATCCCTGTTCAATGATTTCTTTGTGTCGTTCCAGTACATTTGATACGTATGCACCCTGCTTCTTGTCACCGTAGTCGGCTTTGACTGTGCGGTAACCACGTTTCTGATTGATATGGCATAGAACGCGTCCAAGTTCCAAAAGAGATATCTGTTCATGTACGGCTTTTGCACGTAAACCCCATAACTCCAACTTAGAGAGTTTAAGCGTTTCGCCGTTGTACATCCCTAATTGCGCAAGTTTTTCCAATAACAATGCTCTGCGCAGTTGATAACGGTCGTATCCCTTACGCTGTGTTCTGCTTTTTGTCCTGTCGGCATTTTTAGTCAATGCCTGACCTTTTGAGAACTGCGTGTTTTCATCGGTACTCAATGGAATGATGCGACTGCCAATGGCTACAATTTTATCTTTCTCCGATATGCCGCTTTCAGATGTTACCTCTTTGCTGTGTTCCTCAACAACAGCCCATCCAATACTTGATGAGCCTAAATCCAAACCCAATACTCGTTTCATGTATGAACAAATTTAAAAGAATTGATAAAGAATATCACAAATCTAAACAATAATTTGGAGAATTGCGAATAGTTCAATACATTTGTCGTACAAATTTAAAAGCAAATCACAATAAGGATTATTCCGTTGTGAAAACATTCAAGGTGGAGCGCAAGCTTCGCCTTTTTTTGTTCAGTGAAATGCTCTTTACTTTCTCTGTTTTAACTAATATTATTATAAATATTAAAGTAAATGTAATATATTCGCAACAAATTCCCGTTTTATGGGCCAATGAAAGTGATTATTACTAACTTTAATATTTAATTTATGAGAAAATCTCTACTTTTTTCTTTACTTTCGTTATTTGCTGTGGCAAGTGCGTGGGCACAGGTGCCTTTCAAGGTAACTACCATTGAAAATGGTGAGTTTGCCGAGGGTACTACATGGTACACCATGGGTATTGGAACAGGTGCAAAGCTGATTAAGGATAATGCCGGTGCCGACCATATTGCACTTGGCGTTTCAACTCCAAAGGGCAACGACGACGAGCTTTGGTGCTTTGTCGGTAACGGCACAGACGGTTATGCCGTTTATAACAAGCAGGCTGGTCCTACAAAAGTTCTTGCTTCAAAGACAGCTATGAGTGCCATTCAAGGTTACGGTGGTACAGGAGGTTCTACATATCCAACTATGCAGGATGCAGCAAACTTACCTCAGGGCTATGTTGGTCGTTGGGATTTTGCTGCATCTGATAAGATTGCCGATGTTGCCGGTTACTTTATGCGCATACACGGCACAAATTATGCAGTGAACGATTTCGGCGGTCTTGGTAAGCTTGCTTTCTGGGCCGAGGGTGCCGATGCCGGTTCTACAATCGTGTTTACTGCAGCCGAGACTTCGGTTGAGATTCTTGCTTCAACTGGTGCTTTCACAGCAAGCAATACAGCCGGTACATGGCACTCAAAGTGGGAGAGCAGCGTGCTTGCTGGCTTCTCACTCTCGGCCAATGCCAACAACATGACAACATCAGGCGATTACATTGCCGGCTATTCGGGCCAGTCGGGAACCTGTTCATACACACTCACAGCACCCGAGGGCCTTGTAATCAAGGGCTATAGTTTTGATTTTGTAAACACAAACAACGACGGCAGCTACGCCCTCACACTTGCAGCCGGTGGCAACAACTACACATCATCGGCTACCGTGCAGCACCTTGACGTAGAGGTTGAAGAGCCTGCACGCACCGTAAACTTTACACAGAGCGGTGCAAACAAGGGTATCACATTCTCGAACTTCGTGGTTTACATGGGGCTCGACATCCGCACTCCCGAGCCTGCATTCGATGTATTTCCTACCCTCACAACAGGTGCCATCCCTTACCGCATCCCTGCCATTGCAACAGCAAAGAACGGTAACATAATTGCTGTTGCCGACTACCGCCACAGCCGCGCCGACATCGGTATGGCAACAAACGGTCGTATCGACCTGCGTGCACGTATAAGCAAGGACAACGGTGAGACATGGGGCGAGATTTTCGACATTATCCAGGGTAAGGGTGCTGCCGGTATCAATGCTTCGAACAACGACATGTACGTTGGTTTCGGTGACCCTGCAATAGTTGCCGACCGTGAGAGCAACCGCGTGCTTGTAATAAGCTGCTCGGGTAACGTGTCGTTCCCCAACGGACAGCGCAACAACCACCAGGGTATCGCACACTTCTACAGCGAGGACTGCGGCGAGACATGGAGCACTCCTGTTGACCGCTCAGAACACATATATGCACAGTTTGACAACACACAGCACGGCCCTGTACGCGCAATGTTCGTAGGTTCGGGTAAGATTTCACAGAGCCAGTACATCAAGGTAGGCGACTACTACCGTATCTACTGCGCTGTTCTTGTGAAGAATGTTAACGGCACACATGTAAACTTTGTACTCTACAGTGATAACTTCGGCGAGAGTTGGACAGTCCTTGGCGGTGGCGAGGTTTCTCCAATTCCAAGCGGTGGTGACGAGCCTAAGGCCGAGGAGCTCCCCGACGGTTCTGTAATCATCAGTTCACGTACAAGCGGCGGACGTATCTACAACATCTTCTCATACACTGACAGCGAGAAGGCCGAGGGCTCATGGGGCACTGCAAAGTACTCTAACGCAAGCAACAACGGTACAATTGCAGTGAGCAACTCGACCAACGGCGAGATTATGTTTGTTCCTGCAAAGCGCACAGCCGATGACAAGAAGGTCTATCTTGCATTGCAGTCGGTACCTCTCGGTTCAGGCCGTGCGAATGTAGGTATATATTATAAGGAGCTTGAGACACTCGAGGATTTCATCTCTCCCGATGCAATTGCAGCCGATTGGGATGGTCGTCACCAGTCGAGCTATGTTGCAGGTGCATACTCTACAATGACACTGCAGCACGACAACAACATAGGTTTCCTTTACGAGGAGGATACATACGGCACAAGCGGTGGCGGTTACACTATCGTTTACAAGAACTACAGCATTGAGTATATCACAGACAGTGCGTATGTTTTTGACGCAGATGTTGACAAACATGCCATTGTTGCAGCAGGCATCGACGCAAAGATTGCCGGGTTCGACACTGAGGCTCCTGTATATGTAGGTTCGGTTGACGGCAAATCTCTTGATGCCGTGGCTGAGCTCATCGAAGCATACAAGGCAACTCCATCATACGCTGCATATGAGGCTGTCAACGCAGCTATTGCCAACCTCCCACGTCTTGAGGTTGAGGCCGGCAAATGGTACCGCATACGCAACTCGGCACGCAGCAATGCAACACTCTACCTGAACCCCGAGGCAAGCCGCGTGTCAACAGCCAAATCAAATGTAAACAATGCGAATCAGCTGTTCTCGTTCCTGCCTACAGGCAACGACAAGGAGTACTATCTTTACAACGGCAACTACCAGTATATGCTGGGACCTCTCGGTGCAAATGAGACACAGCCTGTTGTGACAACCGACAACGCAGCTGCCGGTAAGTGGAAGATTGAGAGCACAACAACAGGTCTGAGTTCTATCATCTGCCAGAACAAGACAGGTAGCAACACAGGACTTCACCTTGCTGGTGACAACTTGCGCCTTGTGCCCTGGACAAACAATGCCGAGGCATCATTGTGGTACATTGAGCCTGTTGATGAGTTTGCAATGGAAATTAACGGATATGCTGCGGTGTGCATGCCTTTCGAGATGACAATACCTGCCGGTGTAGTAGCATATACAGCCGGTGCGGCTCAGGAGGTTGACGGTGCAGTGGTTGCTCCTTTGACCGAATATGGTAGCGGTGTCGTTGCAGCAGGTGTTCCTGTAGTGCTTGCGGCCGAGGCCGGCACTTATGTGATTGGCGTTGGTGGCGAGGCTGTTGAGCCTGTCGGTGAAAATAAGCTCGGTGGCGTGTTGAAGAGCCAGAGCGTGAACGGTTCCAATGTGTATCGTCTTACAGGCAGCAACTTTATCAAACGTGCGGCAACATCGGGCAGCATCGATGCAAATACTGCATATTACACATCTGATGTTTCGGCCTCTTCAATTGCATTGCAGAAGGGTGAGACTACATCTATCGAGGGCGTTGTGACCGGTGACGGAAATGTTAAGTTCTACGACCTCAAGGGTAACCTTGTTGAGAAGCCTGTACGTGGTATCTATGTGACCTCTGAAGGCAAAAAGGTGCTTGTGTATTGATTCAGAAACTGTTGAATTATAAAATAAACGGTCGGGCTTTGCCTGACCGTTTATTTTATATCATTGCTTTTCTTATCATTGCATCGACAGAGAAGCGTCCTGCTCCTGATACAAAAAGTATTATGAATAGCATCAGGTACATAAGTGCCGTCTCTTTTATGGCGAAAGCGTCATTACCGTGTATTACGAATACAGCAATTATCATTGTAAACATCATTGGTATCAGGCATATCCTGAAAAGGGCACCGATAATGACAGCGATGGAGCAGAACAATTCTGCGAATATTACAAGAGACAGCGAGAGGGTTTTGCCCACTCCTAATGGGTCGGGAAACGAGGTGATTAACTCATCGAATGCAATGGTTTTTTCTATTCCGTGTCTCAGAAACAGAAGACCGAACGCTATTCGCAATGCAAGAATCAACAAAGAGGGGAAACTCTCCTTTGGAGTTCCCGGAAAAAGGAATCTTAATGTTCTGTTCATAAAAAACAAGTGTGGGGTTACCGATTGATAACACTACACTTGCTTCCAATGTTTATAAGGTCTGCCTTATTTCAGCTCAAACTTTACATTAACCCTGAAGTTGTATGCTATTTTGCCGATATTGAACTGCGGCTCAGGCTGGACAACTGCTTCGTCAATAGAGCAGAATGAAGAAAAAGCATCTTCGTTTGCGAGTGACTTGCGCATTACGGGCAGGTCTGATTCACGGCTCATATAATAGTCGATATTCAGTGCTTTTCCAACCTCCTGTTCTATGGCTCCTGCCAGGACTATTGCTTCGGCCTTCGCCTTTTGCATGGCCTCTACCGCCAGTTCCATTTTCAACTCCTCCTCCTTTGTGTATTTGATTTTTATGAGTTTCATGTTCGATATCTGTTTCTCTTCGAGCTCTGCGATTATTTTCTGCATAGTGACCGCATCGTAGAGCTTGAGCATGTATTGAGCTTCGCTTTTCAACTTCATGTTCTTCAGGAATGTGGTGTAGCTTATGTCGCTGCCCATGTAATTGAGGCTCAGGCATTCCTTTGTGTCAATCTTGTTTGCCTTGAGCACATCTATCATTGTCTTCTGCATCTCCTCCAGGCTTTTCTTGCCTTTGTAGTCCTTTTCGTTTATCGTTATTGAAAGGTACAACTCGTCGGGAGTAACCTCACGTGTTACCGTAGTAGATACGTCAATTTTAGGTTGCATTATATTCTGTGCTGTGCTTTTTGCCGGGAGTGTAAACAGTATTGTTGCAACTGCCAATGCCGACAAGATAGTTCTTGTTCTCATGATAGTCTCCTTTAATATGAATATTACGGTTGCAAATTAGTCATCGCAACCGTAATAAACAAGTCTTTGTATTCCTTTTTGGTGTCTTTTAACACCTATTATATGTTTTTTGTGCCTCTCTTGCGGAATTCCAGGGGTGGAATGCCGGCTTTCTTCTTGAAGAATGTGGAGAACTGGCCCAGGCATTCGAAATGGAGTTTGGCGGATATTTCGGCTATGCTGAAGTTTGTGGAATAGAGGAGTTCCTTCGCTTTTGCCAGTTTAAGTTCCTGACGGTATTGTCCCGGTGATATGCCGCACTTGTTCTTGAATTCGCGGCGGAAGAGCGAGTAGCTGATGTTCAATGATGCCGCAATATCCTCGAGCGACCTGTTGCCTGCAAGGTCCTCTTTCATTATCACCTTTGCCTGGTTTATAATGCGTGTCATGTAGCTGTCGCCGAGCGAGTGGTTGAGGTCTTCGTAGTATATCCTGCCGATAAGCGATATCGCGAGGCTTGCCACCATTTGCTGGAACCCCTTCTTTTCGTTGTGTATGATGTCGAAGATTTCGTGGTAGGTGTTTATGATGCGCTCGTCAACGCCTACCTTGAATATACAGTTCTTGAATGTCAGGAATCCATGCTTAATCTTGTCATCGATAAAACTTCCGTTGAAACCGACCCAATGGTCGTCCCAACCGGTTGCCGGGTCGGGTGCAAAGGTGTGCCATTCTCCGGGGAACAGCATGAACATCATTCCGGCTTCGATTCTGGTTCTGGAGCATGACGCGCTCTCAAAGTAGCCCGAGCCCCGTGTTATATACACGAGCTGGTATTCGTTCAGGACTCTGCGTTTGTTCTCCGGGAAATTGTATCCGTCCGGGTGCGAAGAGAGTGGATATGTTTCTCCCGGGTGTACGTGCTGGAATCCGGCTGTAGTGACGGCCATTCCCCATGATTTGTCCCTTGGTGATATCTGAAGGTATTTGAAGTGTTCTACCTTATTATTCTCTATGTTGTTGCTCTCTTTCATTGTGTGTCGCTTTCTTCTCCTTTATGCAAAGTAAATAAAAAAACTTGACGATTCTCGGTTTTTGTAAAAATAAGTAAAGTTTTTTTGAATAATCATAAATATGCTTTTTCTCTCTCCTTTTTGTGTTTGCAAGGAACAAAAACTTCTTTTTGATGTTCTATTTCTGTGTTAATTCAAATATTCTATCTTATGAAAAGGTTATTTAACAAGACTGTTTTGTCGGTATTTTTGTTATCGGCGGTATCTCAGGCATCGGCCCAGCAGTGGATAGATGTCAAAGAGGAGGGTACTCCAGTAATCTACATCAGCGAGACCGTGAACGAGGCTCCGGATGTGGTTGAGATTTTCCAGAATACCCAGAGTGGCTACCATCATGATCCGCGCGCCCCGCGTTTCATACTCATTGACCAGAAGGGCAAATGGGGATTGGGTATCGGCGGCTATCTGCAGACGAAAATCGAGTACGATTTCGACAAGGCCGTGGATAATGTCGATTTTCTTCCGTCGGCAATACAACGTACACGGGCATCGAGCCAGTATCGTATGGACATGACAAACTCCACTCTCTTCCTTAAACTGGTGGGTACAAGCCGCATTCTCGGTGATTTTGTCGTATATACTTCGGCTGACTGGCGCGGAAGCGGGCTCGGGCTCAGGTTGCTCAATGCTTATATGAGCACTAATTATTTTACGGTAGGATACACTGTCGGTTCCTTCATGGATTTGGCTGCTGCGCCTGTGACTATAGATTATGGCGGTCCTTGCGGTATGACATTCTACCGCTCTACGCAGCTGATGTTCCGCTATGGTTTTGATTTCGGTCTTTCTATGGGAATAGGCGTTGAGGCACCGAATGTCAATGCGACAGAGAACGAGAATATTGCCATTGGAGCCCAGCGTGCTCCCAACGTGCCCATATTCGTGCAGTATAACCTGAACAACGACCCGGGAAACCACATACGTCTGGGTGCCATCATGAGGGATATCTCCTACGAGGACAAAATTACCGGCAAGGATAATGACAAGGTGGGCTGGGGCGCACAGGCAAGTCTGCTTGCCACGATGGGCGACTTCAAACTTATGGGACAGTTTACGGTGGGTGAAGGTATAGGTTCGCTCGTGAACAATATCTCCAATGTGGGCGTCGATGTTGTTCCCGACCCGGAATCCCCGGGAAAGGCCATGATGCTTCAGAGTGAAGCCTGGTATGCCGCTTTGCAATACAACTTCACGGATGACCTTTTTGCCTCTGCCACGTTCAGCCAGACAGTGCTCCATTCGCGTGCCGGTTATGAAACTGCCCACCCGACTGCATACCGCAAGGGACAGTATCTTGCCGCTAACCTCTTTTATAATGTAACGGACAATATGCAGATAGGTGTCGAGTATCTGCACGGTTGGCGCATGGATTTCGACCAAAAGACCTACAATGCCAACAGAGTGAACCTTTCGGCAAGATACGATTTCTGATTACGGCTTTGTGCCGGGAAGTCGTGCAGGCTGCATCATATGATGTGGCCTGCTTCTGTTTGAAACAAAATCGTAACAATTGGGTAATTCTCCCGTAACAGTATTATGTGATTTTTGTATCGGTAAATTATGTGCGGTATATCCGCGTTATTGTTGAATTTGTTTCATTAAAGTATGGATTTTTCTTTTTTGATGGGTTTGGACGCAACCCAATGGGCTTATCTGCTTATCGTGGTGTTCCTTTTTGTGCTTGCTGTCATAGATCTTTGGGTGGGAGTCAGCAACGATGCTGTAAACTTCCTCGGTTCGGCTGTAGGCAGCAAGGCTGCGAAGGTAAAGCATGTGATGATAGTAGCGGCAGTTGGTGTCTTTGTGGGTGCGGCATTCAGCAACGGTATGATGGAGGTTGCGCGGAACGGCATATTTAATCCCGGTGAGTTCGCATTCAATGAGGTGATGATAATATTCCTGGCCGTGATGGTGAGCGACGTTTTTCTGCTCGACCTTTTCAACTCCTTGGGGCTTCCAACTTCTACAACAGTCTCTATGGTCTTTGAACTGCTCGGAGCTGCATTCATCACGGCGATACTGAAAATCTCTGTCGATGATGCCGGAATCGGGATGTCCGGTCTGCTGAATACGGGCAAAGCACTTGAAATGATAGTGGCTATATTCCTCTCGGTAGCTGTGGCCTTCTTCTTTGGTGTGGTGGTGCAGTGGATATCACGTCTTATATTCACTTTCCATTATAAAAAGAACGGAAGCGGCAAAATAGGCATATTCGGTGGTGTGGCAATTACCGCCATAATATATTTTATGCTCATAAAGGGCTTGAAAGGTACGACGCTGGTCTCTGCCGATGCAAAAGCATTCATAGATGATAATACGGTTGCAATCCTTCTGGGTTCTCTTCTTTTCTTTACCCTTGTAATGCAGGTGCTGCACTGGTGCCGTGTCAATGTGTTGAAAATAGTGGTTCTCGTGGGAACTTTCTCTCTGGCACTGGCTTTTGCCGGGAATGACCTTGTGAATTTCATCGGTGTGACACTTGCCGGCTTCGATTCGTTCCTGGGATACATTGCTCCCGGCGGAAGTGCCGATATGCCGATGACTCTGCTTGAGGGCAGCGCGAAAACAAGTATATTCTTCCTTGTGGCGGCTGGTCTTGTCATGGTCGTAGCCCTGTGGACGAGCAAGAAGGCGAAACGCGTGCTCCAGACTTCTATAAATCTTTCGAGCAGTTCCGAAGGTGAGAACGAAATGTTCGGTTCTTCGTCGTTCGCGCGCAACCTCGTACGTGTTGTGACAAAAAGCTCCAAAGCTGTTTCCCGTAGAGTCCCGAAAGGCGTGAAAAGGTGGATAGAGAAACGTTTTACGCCGCTTGAGGAGCGTGAGGACGTGGCGTTCGACCTGGTGCGTGCATCGGTCAATCTTGTACTCGGCGGTCTGCTTATAGCAGTCGGAACCTCGCTTAAACTGCCGCTTTCGACGACATATGTCACATTCATGGTGGGTATGGGCTCTTCTCTTGCCGACCGTGCATGGGGACGTGAGAGTGCGGTCTATCGTGTGACCGGTGTCGTTTCTGTCGTTGGCGGATGGTTCATAACGGCAGGTGCAGCATTTATTCTGGCAGTTCTGGTGGCAATGGTAATGTATTTCGGCGGTTTGCCTGCAATGTTCGCCATGATAGGCCTTGTTATTTACCTGCTTTACCGCAGTAGTGTCAAGTACAGGAAGAAACGTGAGGCGGAGATGGAAAATGCAGATGCTCAGGTTATGTTGAACTCTGAAGACAGGGATGAGGCCTGGCAGGCCTTGAAGAGACACTCTGTGGGGACCCTTTCGCAGTGCATAACATTTACGGGTGCTACCTATTTAAGAATTTTCGAGGCTTTCTCCAAAGATACTTTGCGCCCTATGCGTAATTCGATGTCCAGAATAGTGGAGAACAAGAACCTGCTCAAGAAGAACCGCAGGCTTGAGACAAAAGCCATGCAAAGGATGGAGCAGCAGATGGCCTTCGAGCGTTCTACATGGTATTATCTCAGCAGTACAAGCAGCCAGCAGATGCTTAATACACTCGCGCGAATCGCCGAGCCTATAAAAGAACATATGGAACATAGCTTTACGCCGCTTCCCCGTGACTATTCCGATGAGTTTGCACCGTATTGCCGTGACATATACAATGTGCTTTCCGATATTGATACGGTCATAACATCGGGTGACTACAGCGGTTCTGCATCCGTGTCCGAAAGAGCAAAAGCCCTGAAGCATAGTCTGGCTTCGCTCCGTAAGGAGCATATTATGCGCATTCATGGTAAACAGGGCAGTCTCAGGGTGGAACTTGTATATCTGAATCTCATTCAGGAGAGCCATGAACTTCTCAGTGAGGTGCGCAACCTGCTCCGCGGATGCAATAAATATTATTTGTAAGCCGCTTACGGTTATGCTGCAGATGCCTTTGTGCATTTGCAGCATTAATTTTTCGCGGCAGATGTTTTGCATTTTAAAACTAATGTTTATTTTTGTAACAAATTCGTAAATATTCCGTAATATGGCTTTGACCGCAGTTGAGGAATTTTGTGAATTTAGCGGGAGGCACTTGTGCCTCTCGGGCTTGTTGTCCGAACAATAATTTATAAACATATATTTATGGACTTAATTAACGACATTGTCTCCTTTGTATCAGGGCTCAGCTCTGTGGAGTTGTCTTATCTGTTTGTCGTGCTGTTTATGTTCACACTTGCTATCATTGACCTTACGGTGGGTGTCAGCAACGATGCTGTGAACTTTCTCAGTGCTGCGGTAGGTTCCAAGGCTGCCAAGTTGAAACATGTGCTCATAGTGGCAGCAGTCGGTGTCTTTGTGGGTGCTGCCTGCAGTAGCGGTATGATGGATGTGGCCAGGAACGGAATCTTTGACCCGCATCATTTTACATTTGCCAATGTTATGTGCATTTATCTGGCGGTTGTAATAAGCGACGTCTTCCTCCTCGACCTATTCAACTCACTGGGCTTGCCTACATCCACTACGGTTTCAATGGTGTTTGAATTGCTCGGTGCATCGTTCATCACTGCAATATTGAGTTCCGATACAGGCTTGAGTACCCTGAATACAGACAGGGCACTTACAATCATCATTTCGATATTCCTCTCTGTGGCAGTGGCGTTCGTGTTCGGTCTCATCGTACAATGGATATCCCGTCTAATATTTACGTTCCATTATAAGAAACATCTTGGTCGCAAGATTGGATTGTATGGAGGTTTTGCATCTACAGCCATAATATTTTTTATGCTTGTAAAGGGCTTGAAGGGTAGTCAGCTCCTTGTTTTCTTCAAGTCTGTTATTTCGCATTTACCGGACAGTGTGGAAGGTGTGATACGTTATATCTATAGTGATACGTTGTTATTCCTACTTGTGACATTCGCTGTGTGCACTGTTGTTATGCAGATACTTCACTTGTTGAAGGTGAATGTTCTGAAGATTGTGGTGCTCATGGGTACGTTCTCGCTTGCAATGGCATTCGCCGGCAACGACCTTGTAAACTTCATTGGTGTTACACTTTCGGGCTTTGAATCGTTCCAGACCTTTGAAAAGGCTGGTGGTGATGTGTCACTGCATATGGACTCTTTGGCTAAGTCCACTCAAACAAGCGTGTGGTTCCTCATTGCGGCCGGTGCTGTAATGGTGTATGCTCTCTTTACCAGCAAAAAAGCCCGTAAGGTGTTGCAGACATCAATTGACCTGTCGAGCCAGCAGAACGAGGAGGGCGAAATGTTCGGTACTTCTTCCATTGCGCGTGGTATGGTGCGCTCTGTAAGCAAGATGGTAAATGCGGTTTCTGCAAAGACTCCGCGTGGCGTTAAAAACTGGATAAACAAGCGTTTCGCTCCCCTCGAAGAGCGCGAGGATGTGGCATTTGACCTTGTACGTGCTTCGGTTAATCTTGTGTTAGGAGGTCTGCTCATTGCATTGGGTACTTCGTTGAAGCTACCTCTCTCTACAACATATGTTACCTTTATGGTGGGTATGGGTTCTTCTCTTGCCGACCGTGCATGGGGGCGTGAGAGTGCTGTATATCGTGTGACCGGTGTTGTGTCGGTTGTAGGCGGTTGGTTCATAACAGCAGGTGCGGCATTCCTGATTGCGGCGTTGGTTGCGACTGTGCTCAATTTCGGAGGTGTTGTCGCAATGTACATAATGATTGCGCTTGTCATCTATCTGCTCATACGCAGTCATATAAACTATAACAAGAAGAAAGACAAAGAGGCTGCGGACGAGACGATGATCAAGGTGCTGAAGTCCGAGGATAAGGAAGAGATTTGGGAGAACCTTCGCGTTCATACGGCCGATACTCTCACACATACTCTCTCTTTCTCTGCCGAAACTTACCGTGTCATGTTCGAGTCCTTCTCCAAGGATGCCCTTCGTCCGTTGAAGAGCTCGCTCATAAAGATTGTAGAGGAGAAGGCTCTGATGAAGAAGCAACGCCGTGCCGAGACACGTGGTCTGCAGCGCATAGACCAGCAGTTGGCCTTTGAGCGCAGTACTTGGTATCACCTGTGTACGAACAGTTGCCAGCAGATGCTGAATACCCTGACACGTATCGGTGAACCGATGAAGGAGCATGCCGACAACAGTTTCAGTCCTTTGTCCAAGATGTATGTCGAGGAGTTCTCTACATACTGCCGCGATGTATATAATGTGCTGAAGGATATCAATGATATCATTGATTCCGGCAATTACGAGGCTTCAGAGGAGGTTTCAGTACGTGCCAAGAATCTGAAGCATGCTCTTGCGAACTTGCGTAAGGAGCAGACGATGCGCCTGCACCAGAGCAAGGGAAGCTTGCGTATGGACTTTGTATATCTTAACCTTATTCAGGAAAGTCACGAGCTTCTCAGTGAGGTACGTAACCTGTTGCGTGGCGGTAACAAGTTCTTTGCTCCCTCTACGGTTTCGGTTGCGCCTGCGGATGAAAGTGAAAACTGATTGTAACTATAGCTGATATTGTGCCGGCAGGGTGTTAAATTTTGATAATTTACCATTCTGCCGGTGCTTTTTGATTAAATTCGCGAATATAGAGAACGGGCAATGCCCGATATGCAATTTTTTTTATGAAGAATCTGTAAGTCATGAAATATATAGGACCTCATGTTTCGGCAAGCGGTGGCGTTGAGAATGCCCCGTTAAATGCACTTGCCGTAGGTGCGACAGCTTTCGCACTTTTCACAAAGAACCAGCGCCAATGGGTCTCAGCACCCCTTACGGCCAAGAGTATAGAACTATTCAAGGAGAACTGCCTCAAGGGTGGTTTTTCTCCTGAATACATATTGCCTCACGACAGCTATCTTATCAATCTGGGCAATCCTGACGAGGAGGCCATCCAGAAATCGCGCGCAGCGTTCATCGATGAGATGCAGCGCTGTGAACAGTTGGGGCTGAAGATGCTCAATTTTCATCCGGGCAGTCACCTCAACAAGATATCAGTTGAGCAGTGTCTCGACGAGATTGCAGCCAACATTAACCTGGCCTTGTCAAAGACAACAGGTGTGACTGCGGTCATAGAGAATACAGCCGGGCAGGGAAGCAATGTCGGCAACAGGCTCGAGGAGATACGTTATATAATTGACCGTGTCGATGACAAGAGCCGTGTGGGTGTATGTATCGATACTTGCCATTTCTATTCGGCCGGTTATGATATTGTGGGTGATTATGACGGTGCTTTCGGCGAATTGGAGAGAATCGTGGGACTTGAATATTTGAAGGCGATACATCTCAATGATACCAAGAAGCCGTTGGGCTCACGTGTTGACCGCCATGACAGTGTGGGTATCGGTCTGTTGGGTATTGACTTCTTCAAACGCTTCATGAAGGATTCCCGTTTCGACAACATCCCCATTATTCTTGAAACGCCTGACGAGAGCCGCTGGGCCGATGAGATTGAACTTCTGCATAGCTTTGAATAGACCATGGTTGAGGATGCGAGAATATTGGTCGTTGACGACGAGGTTGACATCTGCGAGATACTGAAATTCAATCTCGAGAATTCGGGCTATTCGGTTGATGTGGCGAATTCGGGGGGCGAGGCACTTGCATTGCATCCCGAGCGTTACAATCTGTTTCTGCTGGATGTGATGATGGATGACATGAGCGGCTTTACGCTTGCGGACCGTTTGCGCAAGATGGACGGCTGTTCCTGTACACCCATAATCTTCATAACGGCCAAGAGCGGAGAGAACGATGTGCTGACGGGCTTCAATATCGGGGCTGACGACTATATCTGCAAACCTTTCAGAATAAGCGAGGTCGTGGCAAGGGTGAAGGCTGTTCTCAAGCGCAATGTGCAGAAACCGGCATCAGCGCAGGAGAACGGGGTTATCTCCTTTGGTAAACTCCTCCTGAACAACGAAACCAAACGTGCATACATTTCGGGAGTTGATATCTCTTTGACCAAAAAGGAGTTCGAGGCTCTTTATATGCTTATGGTCAAGCCCGGTAAGGTCTTTTCCCGTGAGGAGATTCTTGCGCGCGTGTGGTCGAATGATGTGAATGTGCTTGAACGTAGTGTGGATGTGAATATGGCGCGTCTCAGAAAGAAGTTGGGGTGCTATACTGCCAATGTCGTATCGCGTAGCGGTTACGGATATTGTTTCCTGAATGAAACCGAAGAATAATATGTCCAGGTTCTTTGCCCGTTTCTTCATGCCGGTGCTATTGCTGCTGCTCATGCTGGTCCTCTCTCTCCTGTACTATAATTATGAAAAGGAGAAGGATTTTGCCTTGCTGTACAGGCAGGAACTCATGCGTAATATAAACGATGGTGTCTATGACCTTTTCGGAATAGGCGGCAATAGTTGTTATGACAGCTCATATGACGGCTTTCTGCAACGCTATGTAAGCCGTTACGGCAATGAGGGTCTCAGGCTCACCCTTGTCGATGCTTCAACCGGTGGCCTCCTGTTCGACTCTTCAATGCCCGAGGGTACGGCTTCGGCTGCCAATCATGGCGGACGCCCCGAAGTGCTCCAGGCTATAAGCCAGGGGGTAGGCTACGATGTGCGTCGTCTCTCGTCCGTGCATAACGAGGATTTCTTCTATGTAGCCACATATAATCCTGAATACTCTTTTGTCGTCCGCAGTTCAATGCCGTACGTTATAGCTCTGAATACTGACAATACTGCGGAAACTGTTCTTTTTGCAATAGCTGCGGTTGTTGTCTCTATTGTTCTGTATCTTGTCTATCGTATGATAAAGCATGCCGGAACTTCCGATTTTGCTACCCAAAAGCTGCTCAAGCATCTCAGGATTGCTCAGGAGGGTATCGCGATATTCGATTCCGGGTATCGTATCGTATTTGCCAATACTCTTTTCAGCGAGTATGCCGACCTTTTGTCGCAGAATCATCTCTCCAAGCTTGACGACATTCTTCAGCAGCCGGAATTGAGCAAGGTCAAACGTTTTATCGACAGCGGCGGGTACAGGAACAATACTGTCCGTGATGCCTTTGTGTTCGATAAGGTGGAGGTCTCCGGCCGTGTGTTTGCTTTGCGCGGCGTTCTCTTCGGTGACAATGGCTTTGAAGTCTCCATTAACGATATAACAGCCAATGAAGAACAGGCGCGTATAAAGAATCAGATTACACAGAACGTGGCGCATGAGTTCAAGACGCCCGTATGCAGCATACAGGGGTATCTTGAGACAATTCTTGAAAACTACCCGGCAAACATGGACGATGAGCAACTCCAACACTTTCTTAAGAGGTGTTACAGCCAGAGCAACAGGCTGAGCAATCTTGTGCAGGATATCTCACAACTCAATTCCATGACTAACGGTGTTCAGCGTCTCAACAGAGAGGTCGTGGATTTGTACAGGCTTCTTGCAGATATGATATCGGAAGTGAATGACAAGATTGCTGAGCATCGTATCACTGTGAACAACAACCTGCCGCAATCGCTTATCCTTTATGCCGACCCTTCGATGCTGTATTCGATATTCCGCAATCTTATTGATAATGCTCTCTCTTATGCCGGTGAGGGTGCGGTGGTGGAGATAAACTGTTTCCGGGAAGATGATGAGTTCTGTTATTTCAGTTTTTCCGACAACGGAGTCGGGGTGCCTGAAGAGCATCTGCCGCGCCTTTTTGAGCGTTTTTACCGCGTTGACAAGGGACGGAGCAGAAAGTTGGGCGGTACCGGGCTTGGGCTTGCCATAGTCAAGAATGCTGTAGCTCTGCATGGCGGAACCATATCGGCCCGAAACGTGCAGGGTGGGGGGCTTGAATTTGTCTTTAAACTTCAACGCTGAGTCAAAGCGAGTTCTCAAATCATAGCCTGCACGTACGCAAACGTTCGATAAGAAAATACAACTACGCTGCAGCATAATGGATTTCAAGTGTTTTCTTGGTATCTGCCCCATATTCTTAAAAGTGATTTCTCGGACTCTCCTTTAAGGCATAACTGATAAATAGGGATATTTTTTTAAAAAACAATCAAATTTTTAACATCTTTCGTTGAACACTTGGTGGAAATAATTATTTTTGCTGTCGGTTATATAAATGGCCGCAAATGGACCTCTTTGAACAAAAATGTCTTTTGATGTGTTGTGAAAGGGTATCTTGAACAATTAAAATATCCTACTATGGCGGTTAAGTTTTATAAGTGTTCCGTTTGCGGCAACGTGATAGAGAAAGTCGTTGATTCAGGAGTAATGGTGGTTTGTTGCGGCAAGCCTATGGAGGAACTGGTTCCGGGTGTGGCAGATGCGAGTCCCGAGAAACATGTGCCGTATGTAACCTGGCCCGACAAATGTACGATGAAGGTGGAGGTGGGTAGTGTTCATCATCCGATGACTCCGGAACATCACATATCATTCGTTTATGTGGAGACGGAGGGCAGAGGCATCCGTGTTGACTTGAAGGATGAACCGGTAACCGAGGTTTGCACATGCAAGACAAAACCGGTAGCGGTTTATGAATACTGCAACCTGCACGGGCTTTGGAAGAGAGATTTATGACTTAAAAATAATGTTATTGATTAACCAGAAAGACTACTATTATGGAGAAGAGTATTAAAGGTACACAGACCGAGAAGAATCTGTTGACATCATTTGCCGGTGAATCACAGGCGAGAATGCGTTATACATACTTTGCAAGCGCAGCAAAGAAGGAGGGTTATGAGCAGATAGCGGCTATATTCACCGAAACTGCCGACCAGGAGAAAGAGCATGCAAAGCGCATGTTCAAGTGGCTCGAGGGTGGCATGGTGGAGATTACCGCTTGTTATCCGGCAGGTGTTATCGGCACTACTGCAGAGAATCTGAAGGCTGCTGCGGCAGGAGAGAATGAGGAGTGGACTGCCGACTATCCCCGTTTTGCAGACATTGCCGATGCTGAGGGCTTCCCCGCAATTGCAGTTATGTACCGCAGAATTGCCGAGGCTGAAAAGGGTCACGAGGAGCGTTATCTTGCCCTCTTGAAGAATGTTGAGAACGGAACTGTTTTCAAAAAAACAGAGGCTGTTACATGGCAGTGCCGCAACTGTGGCTATGTGCATACAGCCACCGATGCTCCCGAATTGTGTCCTGCATGTCTGCACGCACAGGCGTATTTTGAGGTGAAGAAGAACAACTATTGATTTTCTTTTATTCTGTAAATAAGTCAGGCGGCCCACCGGGCCGCCTGACTCTTTCTGGTTCACCTGCAAAGTCTAGCGGCAATGTTCTATGGTTGTCTTCAACCCGTCACAGGGGATGTTCATTCATCCCCTGTGATTGAGTATAGGGATTTCCTAATCCCGAAAAAGAGGAATTCTTATTTCTCGCATCGGGAGATGCTTATACTCACAGCCAGCGGATTAGGAAATCCGCCGAAACGAGGGATTCTGAAATCCACCGGAACGAGATGTTACCGACTTAAAGTTCTTCTTTTATAGATTGACTAAACTTTTTGCATAGCCCCCCAGACTTTGCAGGTGAGCCCTTTCTTGGACAGCGGGCGGCTGCCACGGATGAAGTCTTGAAATAAAAAAAGGAAGCCTTTCAGCTTCCTTTTCAGCGGAGTGAGAGGGGCTTTGGCCAAATTTGGCATAATTCTTACCTCTTTTTATATGTGCTTTTAATAGAGAATAATACACTTCTACAATGAGATATTGGGATAAATTATTTGCTTTTCACCTTCTTAATCTTCTCATATTATACTATCGATCCCACATTAGTGCAACTTTTTTATGGCAAAAATGTACCAAAAATCTGCATATTAAAACTACTATAACTGACAGATAATCAATAAAATAATTATTATTTAACAAATACTCGATTTCTCACTTGAACGCTCCTTTTCAATTTCTTATTATTGAAATGCTATAAGTGTTTAGATTGTCCCGAAATACTTCTCAAAAGTTTAACATATCACTAACAAAAACCACGCTATTATTATTGTATCCTCTGCATAATGCTTTGCCTTATCCACCACACTGCATAACTCATAAACTTGAAGCCACGTGTCTCGTCATAATTTTCGGCAGCCAATATCAAACCTTCGTTTCCAGCACTAATAAGTTCTTGCATAGACAAGCCACAACCTCTATATGTTTTCGCAACAGCAACTATGAAACGTAATTTTGAATGGGCAAGCCTTTCTATTGCAGTTTTTCTTTCAGTCCCTCCCGATTTTATATCCTTTATAAGTTGCAATTCATCTTCAATAGAGAGGCACTGTTCATTCTCATACACCTTTGTTTTTATCTTTTCCATATATTGCTGATTATAGGTTTCTCTATAATATATACGAAAAAGATTTACCTTTATAGGCATTGAGAATGCAATGGTGTGCAAAAATACAGCACACCAAGTGTTTTATTTCATTTTATTATTTCCTTATAATAGTTATCTTGATCTACAAGATGAAACTTAAATAAAGAATATTTTTCCCCTTCCAAACCTAATCTTTTTGCTTGTATTTTAAATATTGACTTAAATAACCGTTCCATATCAAAATAATCTGTGATTTCCTTTTTGGTATCGCCATATATATCGGTAATCTGTTTTTTATAAGACTCTTTTTCAACTTGTTCTATAACTTCGTTTGGGTTGAATATCAAATATATAAATTTGATATTCTTATTAGCATTTTCGTTTTCAAGTATATTTGCAGAAATTGCGAGAAAATGACATATCAATTGTTTGATATCAAAATGTATAATCTCTTTGCCATTGAATTTAAAAGTGCAGTTGAAATGTTCATTATCTTCTTTTCCATTCTTTATGGGTCGTCCATTATTCTTAAAAGAAAATTCAGGATACAATTTTTGAAGTTCTTTATAGATTTCTTCATAAACATTAGATACCTCTATTGTTTTATGCGAACTATATATTTCCCTACACTTTGCTTCAACAAAAACATCACCATCTCCACGCGTTATATAGCCATCAAGATTTGCACTACCTCCAACCCTTGTTGGCAATAGTTTCTCAAACTGAAAACATTCAATATTTTTTGAAATGTTATAAAGAAAACGACTGGACGAGCCAAAAGAAGCCATTTTAGGCGGATATATTCCCCAACGACCTTGCTTCACTTTCAACTCGCCACCATCAGCATCATTATATTGCGCACGATGCAATGAGGACATTGATTTTAGAAATTCTTCCCAAGATTTATTGGATAAATAATTCCAATACTTATTTCCCGCAATCTCATATCCATACCCAACGGACTTTTCATTGCACTCATAATCTCGTATAGCATAATCAAGTGCCTTTTCGCGAGAATCTATCTTTATATTTTCACACATAACATCAAGTATATTTAGTTAAACATTCTTCCAATCTTCTTTTTATCTCCTCTCTCAATTCAACAGGTTCCAGTACTTCAACATTCTCCCCCATAGCAAGTATGTGTGTTGAGAGTTCTGGTGTCAAGCATAGTTTGTATTCAAACTCGCAAAATTCTCCATACTTTGATGCGCTCTCTTTTTGGGAACAATGAAGTGGTAAAGAACGCAAATATTCTATCTGCTTGCCATAAGCCCTTATCTTTACTTTTGTGGGTTTAAGTTCCTCATTTACATATATTCCAATAGAGTTTGCATAATACTTCTCTGCATTAAAATTCTGTGGTAAAGTAAATGGCGTGTCTAATAAATTCATTTCAAGAGTGCGGTCAAGTGCAATGTTCCTTATACCGCCCAACTCTTTAATATAACCGACTACATACCAGCGTTGATGATAAACCTTCATAGCATAAGGTTGAATATTAATTGTTTCTCTATGCCCATAGAACTGCTGATAATCAATTTGCAATTCTTTTGATTTCTGCATTGCCTTAATTACTGTTTGCAGGTATTCCGTTCCACGCGGTATATCCTCAAACAATATTCTCTCTTTCATATTATGCCCTGCCGTTATCATATTGGATAGGGTGAAAGAATTCAATAGCCATTTGCGGATACTGTCATTTTTCAATGTGCCAGGAGTAGATATGTAATATTTGTACCCATTTGAAGGATTGCATTTTATTTCAATACCAAACAACTCCTCAACTGCATTTTTATGTTG
>JAZRLO010000017.1:0-15505 GCA_045646845.1 Bacteroidaceae bacterium | reverse complement strand
TACATTCAATTATTACAATAACATAACAAAGGAACTTCTCACCAACTACGACCTTGCTCCTTCAACCGGTTTCTCTACTATGGTAATGAATGCCGGTGAGTTGCAGAACAAAGGTTACGATGTGACGTTGAACGTTGTTGCTGTGCAGAACCTGCGCAAGCAGTTCTTCTGGACAATCAATGCCAATGCCAACGCAAACAAGAACAAGATACGCAAACTCTCCGATTATCTCAAGAAAGAAAATGAAAAGCAGATGGCTTCGGCTGGTGCACCATTGCCACAGTACCGCGAAGGTGAGTCGACAACAACGCTCTATGTGGTGCGCTCGTTGGGCGTTGACCCCGTAACAGGCAAGGAGGTATACCTCAAGCGTGACGGAACAAAGACATTCGTGTGGAATGCGAATGACAAGGTTGCCGTGGGCGATTTGAACCCGAAGGTGAGCGGCACCGTCTCTTCAAGCATAAACTGGAAGGATTTGTCCTGCACGCTCGGCTTTACATATAAATATGGTGGCGTGGTGTATAACCAGACTCTCGTGGACAAGATTGAGAACCAGAACGTGGCTTACAACCTTGACTACCGTGCCGGTGAGGGACGTTGGGAGAAACCCGGTGACGTGACACCATACGTGGGATTCAGCCCTACAGGTGCCAATACCCCGGCCAGCACACGATTCATAATGGACGACAATGAGGTGAGGCTTGCGACGTTGAATGTAGGTTACAGGTTCACCGGTGAGGATTTCAAGTACTTGCGCCGTGCAAACATCGACGTGTTGGCCTTGAACTTTACAACGAATGACCTTGCACGCATTTCAACCATAAAGATGGAGCGCGGTCTCGATTATCCGTTTGCGCGTTCATACACACTCTCACTCTCAATAATGTTCAGATGATAAAAGCCAGGAATGATATGAAAAGGATTGCTTATATAATTATAATAGCTTTTGCAAGTATGGTGTCACTGCCCTCATGCTCCGAGTGGCTGGATGTGACCCCAAATACCGATTTGCCTGCAAAAGAGCTGTTCACAACAGAGAATGGTTTCAATAGCGCGCTTGCCGGTCTTTACATTCTGATGACGGAAGAGGACACATACGGCAAGAATCTTAGTTTCGGTCTTGTGGAGCAGCTTGCGCAGATGTATGACAAGCTCCCCGATGGGACAACCGACCGCACCAGTGTATATATCTATAACAGGGAAACAAGCGGTGCATACAATACAAAGGGTGTGCTTGCAAATATATGGCGTGCGCAGTACAATGCCATTGCCAATGCCAACAACCTGCTCAAGTGGTGGGACTTGAATGGCGAGGTGGTGTTGCTTGACTCTACAACCCGCGATATGATACGTGGCGAGGCACTTGCCTTGCGCGCTTTCCTGCATTTTGACCTGTTGCGCGGATGGGGGCCTATGGACTATGCCGGCAACATCAGCGGCCGTGATATGCAATGTATGCCTTACCGCACTGTGGCCGACCACTCAAAACAGCCGCTTCTGCCTGCTTGCGAGGTTGTAGGTATGATTATAAATGACCTGAAGACCGCACGCGGGTGCATGAGCCATGAGAAGAAACTTGATTTGGGTGAGGACCTGGGCAAGAGGAACATGCGCTTGAACTATCATGCCATCAATGCTATGTTGGCGCGTGTCTACAACTATGCGGGCGAGAAGGACAGCGCGGCAATGTATGCCAATATGGTAATTGACGAGTGCGGTCTCTCACTCCAGAGCGGCAACGACAATGACCCTATCCTCTCCAAGGAGGTTATCTTCGGTCTCAATATGTATGAATTGGAGGACAATCTCTCCGAGTACTTCGCTGTGGGTGACAAGATGAAGACCAAGTATTACCTGAACATCCCTACATTGAACCAGATATTCGAGTCAGTGGGCTCCGAGAGCGAGGATATGCGTGCCAAGGGCACTGCATTCTACCGCAACAATGAGCAGCAGTGTGCCATATCATTGAAATACATTGAGAACAAGACCGGAATAATTCCGCTCATACGTCTGCCCGAGATGTACTACATTGCCTGTGAGGCTTCCGGAAACGGCGATGAGGCTGCAATGTATGTGAACAGTGTGCGCAACAAGCGTGGTATCTCCAAGGCAAAGGATGTGTCGTGTGACACTGAGGAGTTGTGCATGGCAGCGCTGAACAAGGAGTACCGCAAGGAATTCTATGGCGAGGGACAGTACTTCTGGTTCCTGAAGACCCACGGTTTGACGGGTACATTGGGTCATTGCCCCGATGTGACTCTTTACGAGGAGAATTTCATATTCCCCTTGCCCGATGCCGAGGTTGAGTTTGGCTGGACCGGTGAAAATGAAGAATAATCAGCAAGATAATAGTAACTGATATATGAAAAAGAGCATTCATTATATAATTGGGCTTTTGGCTGTGGTGCTGACTGCATGTGAAGGTCGTGAACCCGATTTGTTCGACAAGGATTCGAATGGCGCATATTTCGATTATGAATATGCAAATGAGTTTGAGCAGACGCTCAACTTCAGCGATTACATTGTAGGCAACCCCGATACAGTGACAATTACATTGAAGGTGAAGCTGTTGGGCTACTTGATGGACGAGGCACGCACTCTCTCTGTAAAGACAAAGACTATTGAGGGATATGAACCGGCCGATGTAACAATCGACAAGGTGGTTTTTGCCGGCAGGGAGTACGAGAAACAGATTGAGGTCAAGGTCAAGCGCCCCGAGGTTGAGGATGTTGCTTATGCAGTGTGTGTTTATCTTGACGGCAGCGGTGACATAGGTACAGGTATCGAAGGCAAGAACGAGATAAATCTCTATGTTAAGGAGTCGTATGAAAAGCCTGCTGTGTGGTACAGCCACATGGATACCTATCTTGGCGCGTGGAACAAGGAAAAACACATCTTCCTTGCCCGGCACACAAGTGACAATGCGTTCTATTCAAGGCTTTTCGACAACGATATGCAGATGCATATCTTTGACTCCGTCTTTGCTCTAAACGTAAGCGCAGTCAATGCCTTGCTTGCAGCAGAACCCGATGAGGCTATTGTTGTTGACCTGCCTATTGCTCAGGAGAGTGACCGCCCGGCATACAGCAAGCCATACTTCTGGAGCGAATATGAACCGGTACTGGGAATGTTCAGGGCGAACAAGTTCTGCCGCTTCGTCAATATGCTCGGTGGTGCAACTACAAAGGATATTGTAGCTCTGTTTGCAAGCGATGCTGCAAAGCAGAAAATGGATGAGGAGGCTGCCGGTTTCCACAAGGATGATGTGCTTTATATGCTCAACGAGTATTACAGCTATGCGTTGATGGGCTATCCTATCGCAGAATACAGGAATCTTTGTTGGGTTCAGTTGAACAACTCTGTCAACTACAATGTGAGAATCCCATTCTGGTGGGAGGATTCCAACGGCTTCGGTACAGGTGAAATAGTGAAGAAGTACTTTGGCGAGTACAGCGCCGACAAATACCAGTTTATGCTCAAGACCATGATGAAGGAGGATGGCGCCGACAATTTCATTACCGAATCAATCACACCATTTGTGTATGACAAGGATAGCAACTCTTATGCTTGGGATAGCTCACTCTTTGGAACCAAGCAACTGTCTGGCGAGGAGCGCCTGAAAGAGTGCTACCGTGTCATAAAGGCTGCCAATAACAAGCGCCCGCCTACAAGACGTTTTGATATCCCCGAGGTGGTTCTTGACTGATAACGATAGAAAAAAATCCATTCAAAGAGAATAATTTATGAAAAAGATATTATCATTTTTGCTGTTTGTGCCGCTGTTGTCTGCCTGTTATCAGGACTTGGGCAACTATGACTACAAGCTGGACACAATGAACGAGATAACCTCTGTTACCTTTACTCCGTCGGTGACAAAATCGGCCGGAGGCGATATCATAGAGGTTCAGCAGGCTTTGGACGAGAATGACCGCCACCGTCGTGTGGATGTTGTTGTGGAGCAGACACTTGCCGACAATATTGAGGCTCTGGATTTCTATTGGTGCAGGACATTCGTTGACGAGAGAGGCTACATACAGAATGATACCATAACAACAAAGGGTTATCTTGAGTTCGACCTTCCTGTGGGCAAGGCAATGTCATACAACATCTTCCTGCAGATATATGACAGGACTACCGACCTGTCGCACTACTCAGGTTTTACAATAAAGACACGTCCTCTGTTCAAGAACAGCCTTTTTGTCTTGCATGGCAGCGAGGGCAGCCGCAAGGTTGGAAACATTGAGGTCATTGGCAACGACACAAAGATATATACCGATGTAAAGAGTGTTACCAAGGACAACAACAACTACGATAATGCTACCGGCTTTGCCTATACCACTTATATCAACATCCCCGACGATTTGACACAGATTGGTGAGACATCGGCTCTGACACTCTTTAGTGACAATGGCGAGACTAGGGTGTATGATCCTCATGGCATGAATGTAAAGTTTACCGCGCAACAGATTTTCAAGCCCGAGAGTGAGAACTTCTCGTTCAAGAGGCTTGTGCAGACCGGTGACCCCTCGAACTATACACTCTACAAAGTGGTTCTTACCGAAAATGGTGAGGTGTATGTGGGTAACTTTGTGCATGCCCTCTACAAACCGGGTCATGCATGCGAGAACAGTACCGACCTGCCGCACCAGGGCGATTATGAAATCGGAGCTGCCACAATCACCCATAACCGTTTTCTCATGTGGGATGCAAAGAACAATCGTTTCCTCTATTCATCAAAGAGCGACGGAGGCTTTGCTATAGACGAAAGCAATTCTATAAAGGCAAGCTATGTGTCAAACAATCCGGTACTTGATGCACATGTCCGCTTCCAAGGGTTGCAATACTCACCAGTGGGCATGACTGCTGTTATGGGATACATCAACTACCGCGACAACTATGACCAGCAAAACCCTTGTTTCATATTCAAGGATGAGACTACAGGTGAATACTACCGTTATGAACTTCTCAAGCAGGATATAGGTGATGGTAGCAAGGCGCCTACTAAACGTGGCGTTGACGGTGCCGAGGAGGATGTTCTCTCGGCCTATACAATCATTGGCGAGAAGAAACTCACGGGTCTTACTCCTACCGATATGTCAACCATCACATATAATTCGTGGTTCACCACCAACAACCTCTTCTTTGCCGAGGGTAATACCGTTTACCGCTACAATGTGTCCAACGGTGACAAGTTCGTTGTCTATGAGGCTCCTGCGGGTTACGATGTTACAAAAATCAAGTTCCGCACCGAGGACAGCTCTGCATTCAGCAGCGACCTTGGCCTCTATATGAATGTTGTGATGTTCAACGGTACCAACGGTGCTGTGGCTGAAATAAAGTTCACAACAGCAGCCGATGTGGACGGCGACTTCGCTCCACTCTTCTATGGCAGCGACAACGAGGGTAACCTGTGGGGCGAGATTAAGGATATCCAGTTTGTGAATGACTATACATACGAAATGATTTATTGATAAAGCAAAAAGGTATGAAAAAGTATATATTGTCGGCGTTGCTTCTCTTCTGTTGTGCTATGGCATCAGTTGCACAGGGAGGCGCACTTTCCATTAAGGGAAAGGTAAACGGAATAAAGAACGGAACACTCTATCTGCTTGCACAGTCATCCGAGGAGAAAACCGATACTCTGGGCTGTTGCAAAATAAAGAAAGGCAAATTCAAAATGTCGGCAACAATCGATGAACCGAAATTCGCACAGCTTATGGTCGGAGGCTTTTCGGGTGGTTTTACACTCTTTGTGGAGCCGGGAGTGGTGTATGATGCCTATCTTGCCGACGGCGCCGATTACTACATCAACGGTGGCCGCCTGAACGACAGCTACACTGCCCACATGAAAGCTTCCGACTCGTTGCGTGCCGTTGTCACGGGTTTGCAGGAGCGTTACGAGGCCGCGCGTGCCGGGCGTAAGTTCCGAAGTGCAAGCCTTGTTAACGATACGCTGCAGCGCGAACAGGAGACCCTGCGTACACTGACACAGGAATTCCTTGCCGCAAATGACAACGTTATAATGGCCTATACCATATATTCAAACATCCTCATGCGCAATTCAGGCTTCAGGGAGACACGTGGTATGTACGACTCCATGGGTAAGGGTGCCAAGGATACCCAGTTCGGCCGCATCATAAAGGAGCGTATTGACCGCCTGTCAAAGACCGACAATGGCGCAAAGGCTCCCGACTTTACACTCAATGACCTCAATGGAAATCCCGTGACAATGAGTGCAGTCAAGGGAAAGGTGAAAATCATTGATTTCTGGGCAAGCTGGTGCGGCCCCTGCCGTTTGAACAACCCTGCACTCAAAGAGATATATGCCGATTTCCACGACAAGGGACTGGAAATTATCGGTGTCTCGCTTGATGAGGAAAAGGAGGACTGGGCTTTTGCAGTAGAGAAGGACGGCCTTGGCTGGGTCAATGTCTCTTCGCTTAAAGGTTGGGAATGTGAAGTTGCCCGCCTCTACAACGTAAAGGGCATCCCGGCGCTTTTCGTGCTCGATGAGAACAACAATATTATAGCAACAGGCCTGCGCGATGAACAACTGAGAGTGTTCCTGCAGGAGAACCTTAAATAAAAACATACGTCTATGAGAAAAATTTTTGTTTTTGCATTGCTGGCCATATCAACAGTGATGATGGCACAGGAAAAAAGGTTTGTCATAAAAGGCGAGATGAGCAGTCCCATGCTCTGTTATAGCAACGAAGCTGTGAAGGAACTGAAACTTGAGCAGCTGGTCGATGGTGTTACGGTTGTAACAGCAACGGCCGTGGTAGAGAACAACAAGTTTGTGTTCGAGGGCATAGTCCCCGAGGAGCTTAGCTTGTGCAACATTGCGGGTTTTGACAATGGTGCCATACAGCTGTTCCTTGAGGAGGGCGAGATAATAGTGGGGCCTTTCGATGCTGCATACCCGGCCGGAGCAAAGATAGGCGGCACACCCAATAACGACATGTACCAGGCATATATTGACCTGAATAGCCAGTGTGTAAATGAGGCAAAGTTGCGCATGAAGGAGGCACAGGCAAACATGCCAGCCGAGGTTAAAGGCGACCTCGGGGCCGAGTCAAAATATATCTCATCAGTCTTCCATGTGAACAATATGCACTTCAAGGTGGCGATTATGGATTTCATATACAAGAACATCGATTCACCTGTGGTTTTGTATATCATCAAATACTCTATGATGCCTGCATTCAGCGCCGATGTCATCCAGACATTCCTTGATGCCGTTCCCGAGGCGCTGCACTCGCAGCCAATGTACAAGGAGCTTGTGAACGATGTACGTTCTGCAAACCTCAAGGTTGGTGCCGTGGCTCCCGATATCACTGGCCGCACCCCCGATGGCAAGGAACTCTCATTGTCCGATTTCAAGGGAAAATATGTCTTCCTCGACTTCTGGGCAAGCTGGTGTGCTCCTTGCCGCCGCGAGATTCCTTATCTCAAGGAGGCACTCGCATACTCGGGCGAGAGTGACAACATCGTTGTTCTCAGCTACTCGATTGACGATGAATATGAGGACTGGACAGGTTGCATTGCCGACAACGAGCTTGTGCACCGCAACTGGGTACACATCTCTGTGCTTAAAGGATGGAACAGCGAGGCTCTGAAGTTCTTCGGTGTGAATGGTGTTCCTTTCACCGCGCTCATCGACCCCGAAGGCAAGGTTGTGCAGTTTGAACTGCGTGGCGAGGAGATGGTGAAGAAATTGAAGAAAATAGTAGACGGTATAAATGAATAAAGGAGGTACAGTTATGCTACACAGAATATTATCTACAATAGCAGTGGCTTTCATCTGCATTGCAGCAAGTGCACAAGGGGTTTGTGTCATCAATGGAAATATTGCCGACGACCGCATGAGCGATGGAAGCAAGATAAAGAAACTCACCCTTACACGCACCGACGAGCTTGGCCGGACAATTGAGGTTGCAACAGCCAAGGTAAAAAAAGGCAAGTATACTTTCAGGTATGAACTTGCCAAAGACGAACCTGTTTTTATGTACGCAATCAAGGGCTTTGGCGAAGGAAATGATGTGGAGGTCTTTGTTGAGCCGGGTGAAGTAGCTGTAAACACATATAGCAATATGAGTAGCATTGCTACCGGTACCCCGACAAATGATCTGTATCTTGAGTACTGTGCGACTTGCAAAGATGACTATATTTTGCCTTTCGCTAAGGATATCCTTGAGCGCAAGCATGGTGCCGGATGGTTTGCCACTCCCGAGGGTAAGGATGCCCTCAACCGGATAGCACGTGAGAGTATCAAGATAAAGGCTAATTTGTTAAGGATGCTTATCGACAACAATGCATCTCCTATGACCCCGCTTATGATTGAGCGATGGTTGCCGCTTCTTACTCCTGCCTATGCCGACCAGATGGTAAACACCATACACGTTGACTTGCAGAAACACCCTTACTATCTCTCGCTCCGCAACAAGGTGCTTGCCAACGATATGAAGGTGGGTAACGAGGTTCCCGATATTACATTGCCTTTGAGCAGTGGCGAGGTGAAGAAGCTCAGCGACTATCGTGGCAAATACGTGGTGCTCAACTTCTGGGCAAACGGCTGTACAAAGTCGGACGAGATGATTGCCGAGATGAAGAACCTATACAATGTCGTGAAGGAAAATCAGGACCAGTTCATAATCATCAGCGTAGCTCTTGAGAGCGATGCTGCCGCTTGGCAGGGCGCTTTGCAGAGCAATGGCATGGGTGGCGAAGGCTGGCTCAATGCATGTGACCTTGTTGGTGCCGATTCGCCTGCAGCAAAGCTCTTTGGCGTGGAGAAAGCTCCCAAAATAGTACTCGTTGAGCAGGAGGGACGTGCCGTGTCGCTCGACATGGATATTGACGAGGTTGTAATGCGTGTAGAGCAGATTCTCTCGGGCGACCTCTACTACTTCGACCAGGCCGAATATAAGTAAATGGAAGTGGGCTAAAAAGCCCGGAGAACAATTTTTTTAACGAATGTAAGGGCGGACCGAGTGTCCGCCCTTCTTGTAATGTGTGAGGTTGCGCGATTAAAATCGCGGATACCGAAATATCTCATTACATCCTGCCCGAGGGGAACTGTCGACTTGCCGACTGAGGGGAGTGGCATTATCCTCGACTATTGCTTTCGCGAAACCACTTTGTTCGCTGTAAAGCACTAAAGCAAGCTTTATGTTTTACTTGCTTAATCGTGGTTTTCGCTAAAAGTTCTGCGATACCAAAAAGTTACCTTATGTGTAGCTTATAATTAAAATTGGGCAAGGATTTATCCCTGCCCAATCAATTTTTTGTCGGCTTGATTATACAAGCTTATCAATCATTGCTCTCTCACTTAACCAATACCTTTTTGCCGTTGACAATATAGATACCTGCGTTTGTGATATTCTCTATGCGGCGGCCTGTGAGGTCATAGATTGTTTTCTCAACGTCACCTGTAGTGATATCCTTGATACCTGCAGGTATATCTGTCGCTTCAAGAACCCATGTTGCTGCCATGTTCAATGGGGCATCGCAGAATGGATAATCCACACCGCCAATGTTCTGAACCTTGAAGTAACCGTTAGTATTTGTTATGTAGAACTCTGTCTCGCTGGTGAACTCAAAGCCAAGAGCGCTCTTCTCCTCTACAGAACCATCAACGTTCCATGTGCGGCATGTGATGTAGTGGCCCTTCAGTGACTTCAGGTAGTACTGTCCGTTACCGGCATCCTCAATGGTGAAAATCTGGTCGCCGCTCTCCTCTTTAGCTTCAACCTTTACACCACCGTTTACGCCGCCCGGGTGTGCCTCGTAGTCACCTACGTGGAGGTACTTGCCGCTAACGACATCTTTCACACGGTAAGCCTTTGTCAGGTCAATCTCAGGTGTAGGTACATCGGGTGTGCCGCTGCCGCTGATTGTCCATGTGTAAGTCTGGTCAACACATGCATTCTTTACATGCCATGTCTTGTTTGAGTAGCCCCACTCGTCAATATAATCCTCGGCAGCGTAGTCGACAACAATGTCCTTGAGACTTAATGTGTATGTTCCTTCATCAAGAACAGGAGTCGACTCGTATGCATCATATCCGTTCCACTTTGCATTTACAAGGTACTCTACTTTGTTGGTTGCGCTCCAACTGCTTGGCGCGTATGTCAATGTGTAGTTCTGCTTTTCGCCCTTAAGAGTGATTTCGCGTGAAATCTGCTGCCAGTCCTCGTCGTATGAGAGTGTTACAAGCTGGTTGAACTCAACGACAATCTTGTCAATCTGGTTAACGTTGCCCGCAGCCGGTGTAACGCTTACAACCTCCAATGGAACTATCTCGAATGAGTAGAGAGTAACATCCATGGTGAATGTCTCGTTGGGCACACCGTCCATGGTGAACAGACCGTCGGGAATCCAATATGTATAAACACCCTCTTCAGTGAACTTCTGGCCAAACGCCACAACAACCTTGTTATCCTTCAATTCTGCTGTACCTTCAATCTCGGCACCACCCGGGAGGTATAAATAAACAGGCTCTGCGCCCTCAACAAGCTTAACCTCATTTACATTCTTGAATGTGAACTCAAGGAGTTCAGGTAGCTCCTTCACCTTGTCACCGTTATTGAGGTTTGTTGAGTATGAAGGTGTTGGGTCAATAACCTGGAACGATACATATTTGTAGTTGTTCAGCGCACCATCCTCGCTAACAAACACACCCTGGTATATGTCAAGGTTATATGTTCCGGGAGTTGTGACAGGTGTTTCAAGCTCCAATGTCACGGTTTTGCGGTCATCGCTGTATGTAACCTCGCTCTTGAAGGCAGAAGCCGGCATCCAATAGTTGTCAAGGAGTGACAATTTGCCTGTATTGACACTTGCAATTGCTTTTGGGAATGTAACCTCAATCTTGTCGAGTTTTGTTACCTCGCCTACAGGCGATACGCTCTCAATATCCATTGCCGATGCTATGTTGAATGTGAATGTCTGCTCGGCAAACTCCTCACCGTCAACGCTCTTAATGCAACCAGCAGGTACTGTATAGCTCCACTGGCCCGGGGTCTCAATGTACTGGTCCTGCAGCTGCTCCTTGCCCTCTTTCTCGTCGTAAACACTCTTCTGCTCGAACAGGAATACAACTTCTGACTTCTGCAGCCACTCGTTGTTGTCAAGTCGTGTAATCTTTACAACCTCGCCTGTAGTATTGTTCTTTACGTCAATACCACCCTCGGGCAGTGTTGCAACAACATCCTTGTTGAACTTCAGGCGTATGTTGTACACGGTGAAAACATTCTCGCCATCGTAAGGGCTTGAATACTCTAAACCGAAAGCAACGTTGCCTTCGTCCTTACCGTCACCCTTGTCCTGTGCAACAGATGTTCCAAGCATAAAGAACATCGATGCGAATAAAAGTAAAAATTTTTTCATAAAAATTGGATTTTGGTTAATAAAATAGTCTTCTTTCAAATTAAAATATTCATTTTGTGGAATAATTCTTTGCGAATATAGTAGAAAAAAATATCAGTTGTTGAATTTTTATAATAAAATGTTATAATAAAATGTTGTTGTTTTAATGGACTTTGTGAAAAATTGGCATTGAATATTGGCTTGTGTTCCCAAAAAGTTAAAAATTGTGTAAACAAGTGTCTTGGCTTTTTCTTGTATTGCACTATACTTTTTGAGCCCCGTATAGTGTCAACTTTTTTTCAGTTCAAGTCAGGATACCGCCTAATGATTCCCGGTTTACACACTGGTTTACACAAACAGCGTAAAAACCGTATAAAAACCATCAAAAACAGCCTATTTCAAGATTAACTAATGAAATTTGCATAAAAAGAAAAATCTCTCATAAATCGTTGATTTACAAGAGATTTTATTTGTACGCCAAAATATCGAAATATTGAACCTTTGGGAGGACTTCAAAAAGGTTGTGAAATTCATAGATGACAACTTCGAGTGGCTCAACCCTCTAATGGAGCATATAACCCATAAAAAACTATCGCTGGAATAGTTTGTGAAGTCTATATATAATACTCTTAACGCAAGTTGCTAATATTTTTTCAGAAACAAAAAAAATGCTATTTTTGCATTGATTGAATAAATATTGGTACTTGGTATTATAGTATTAAATCCTTTTGTATGAGTTGGAAAGATAATGCAATAGACATTCTTAAAGAAAGTTTGTATCCAATTCCTTCTGAATTGAATGAATTAGATTGGAAAAGTGGCTTGTCTTGTAAAACAGAAAGATTGGCTCAGCATATATCTGCTTTTGCAAATAATAAAGGCGGCGGCATATTGGTGTATGGCGTTAATGATGATGGAACAGTTTTTTCTCCAACACAAGAAGAAATAGACCAAATTATACACAAGTTGGGAAATATCGCTAAGAATAATCTTTCGTATGCCATTTCGATAGATCATACAATTCTAGAATTTGAAGGAGAATCTCTTTTGTTCGTATATATACCTGAACAAAAAGAAAGACCAGTGCATTTAAGAGGTAAAGATGTGTATGAGTCATATTGTCGTTCTGCAAAGCAAACAGTAAAAATGTCAAGACAACAGGTACATAATCATATTGCAGAATCGCAGGGGTTATCTTTTGAAAGCAGAATCGTAAAAACCGAGTTAAAAGTTGTTGATGTCTTGTCATTATTAAATTATAATAAACTCTTTGAATTATTAGATAAGAATGTACCATCCTCTACCGATTCTATAATAAATAAGCTTTTGGAATATGGTTGTTGTGAACGGAATGGCAAACATTATGAAATTACAAATTTGGGCGCTCTTTTGTTTGCAAATAACTTTTCAGATTTTCCACAATTAAAAGGTAGAGAAGTTATAGTAAGAAAATATCAGGGAACAAATAATCGCAATCAATTATTTGAACAACACGGTCAATTGGGGTATGCAATTGGATTTGCAGGACTTATTGATTTTATAATGAAAAATGTAGTTGATGATGAGAATATTGAAGTGACAAGAGATTATGATTATAAATACCCCAAAGTGGCTGTTCGAGAGTTTGTCGCTAATGCAATTGTTCATCAAGATTTTTCGGTTACTGGAATTCCAATATGTATTGAGATTTTTACAAATAGGTTAGTTATTACCAATCCAGGAGTTCCCCTTAATGATGTTAATAGACTTATTGATTTGCCACCTCATTCAAGAAATGAGAGATTGGCTGAAACAATGTTTTTACTTAATATGTGTGAACGTCGAGGTAGTGGTGTAGATAGAGCGATTGAGGCTATTGAAAAGATGCAACTTCCTCCTGTTAAAATTTCCAAGAACGATGATAGTACGAAAGTTACATTATATCCTAAGAAAAATTTATCAGAAATGACTAAGGGTGAGAAAATTGCAGCTTGCTATCAACATGCTTGCTTAATGAATGAAGATGATAAAGCAATAAATAATCAATCAGTAAGAGAAAGGTTTGGTCTTGATAAGAATAAATCAGTAGAAGCATCCCGAATTATTTCTGATACTTTGGAGCAAGGTCTTATCAAATTTGCAAATGCTGATGTTACTTCTAGGAAGTTTGCTACTTACAAACCTTATTATGCGTAAGTTTATTTTCAAACAAAATCAGTTGTTTCTGTAAAGTGTTGATTTATAACGACTTCTTTTTTGCAAAATAAATCCGTTGATATTGAAGGTAATGTTTGAATGATTAAGAAGTGATATGTTTTTACAGATAAAAACAATCATTAGAATAGAAAATTCAGCACCTCAGAAAAATGGTAGTCTTATGTAATTTATGAGGCTATCCTTTTTTATATACCCCTCCCTATGCTTCTTACTTCAAGGTTTTTCCGTAAGCCCCCTTATAATTTTTATAACCGGAGGTAGGTATAATAGGCATACACTTGTCTGCTATGAATATTTTATCTGGATCATAGAAAAAATGAAGTAATCTTACCAAACATATCAATTTTTCTAATCTTGCTAATATTTATTAGTAAATAACAAATTTTAAAAAATGAATACTATGAGTAAAGATTATGCAAGAAAGTATCGAGAAAGAGATGAAGTGACTAAAATTAAGATCAGCAACTCACTTCGTAATAGGGCGAAGTCGCAAAGCCATTGCCAAGCAATATCACAGGGATTAAAGGACTATTGGAAGAGTGTTCCCTCTAAGAATAACACAGATGGAAATACTCTAAACAATGGCGAAGAATGATCTAGGGCGTACCATTATTGATGAACTTAAACTCTGTTATGTCGCAGAATTGTCACTGCTGGATGAATTATCACAAATTCAACTTGGAGGCTGGGCAGACTTTGACAAATTTACCATTTTTAGAGTTGTGTGCGAACATTACCAGTACGGTTTTGATGTTCTTTATACTTCAAATTCTTATGACCGCAAAAAGGTTGCAACATTCAAATTTGGGCGTTACGGAGAACAACGATTCCCCCAATATGTCATATATCGAATTGAGAACGAAACTCTGTATGATCAAGAATTATTTAATACCACATTGAGATTTCCGGAGATGCTTGGAGTGGAATTTGAACATATTACCTCAATAGATCTATGCCGTGACTATAAATTTAATGTGGTGTCAAAAATCCGGAAGATAGCAAAAGATGATAAGGTGTCTGTTTTGGTGAATGGCAAGGTAATAGACAAGCGTGCAGATATAGATTGTGGGAAATTGACGCATACACTCAATTTCTATAAGACAAAGAATCCAACACTCAACCTCTGCCAGAAAAAGCGAGAAAGGATAAAACAAAAGGCTTGACACTATGTGCCTACAATAAGAACAATGAGATTGCAACCTCTTCAAACAAGGAGTATATTAGAGAATTTTATGCTTATCCCAAGACATTGCATCGCCTCGAAATTCACCAGAATTGTCAAGATATCAAGGACTATCTGAAAGGTGCTGTTCAAGATGTAACCCTCCTTACTGACCAAGAGTTTTTAGACGGTATGTTTCTCGCACATCTTTCCTCTTTACTCCGATTCAATAAAGGTAGAAAGCATTTGGATTGGCAAGAAATATTGCAGTGAGAGGGTATGATAACAATATGCCCTACGACTGCACTTTGCAGGCGAAAAAGCAGGGTAGCCAAGAGCAATTCGGCAGGGGTGCAACCCCTATGAGATTTGCAGTCAAAAAGAAAAACAGTCATAATGTCAATTACCAGTAACTCGGATTATATTTGGACTAATAACAAATGATGAGGCAACCTCCAATGCAGTGCCTCATCATTTTTATGTTCACAATAGCTCAATATAATTCCATATCAAAATAATCTTCTTTTTGCCTCTGACCAGCGGATATTTATAGCTCAGTATAATCTAAAAGATTATTTGATAATCAACGAAAATATTATTACTTTTGCCCCGTGTACGCAAATAGCGTGTGCAGACATATTTTAGAAAGCGTATTTTTGCTTTATTCCGACTGCGTAAAATTGGACACTTTACAAGTAATAGACGGGATAATGTAGAGGAACGCTCTCTTGGTTTGTATTTGTATCTATCGCAATACATTCCAAGCGGAGT
>JAZRLO010000016.1:0-26687 GCA_045646845.1 Bacteroidaceae bacterium | reverse complement strand
CGTTGCCGCTTGCATCGGTAACAGCCCTTACACTGCCAAGGTGGTCGGTTATGTAGTACTCGGTCTGCCAACTGCCATTGTCGTATTTTACTCTACCGCCGGCAATGGCAAAACTCTCGGGCACTGCATTGTAGTTCTTTGCTTTTAATCTCAAAGAGCCTGCGTAGATTAACTTCTCTCCGTTGTCGCTCACAGCACGGAACTTGGAACCATCGCTGAAATAGCTGTAATTTACTTTTGTTCCGTCGGCTGCTGTAATAGACTGTGGCAAGTTACTAATATTATAAGCTAATTGCAAGTTTTTGCCGGGAATTTTTGTTATGTTTCCACGGGAGTCGTATTCAGCAGTGCCGGCTGCTATATCATTTTTGGCAACTGATGCCATATGGTTGCCGTTGTAGGTGTAGTTGAGCCGATGGCTTACGCCCTCTATATTTGCATGGTGACTGAGGATGTTGCCGTTCTTGTCATATGCTATCTGTTCCCCGTATATCCCGGCAGTACTGCCATTGCCCTGCATGGTTGTGCGGTGCTTGGTGGAAGTGAGTCTTCCCATAGCATCGTAACCGTGAACGAACATGTTGCCTATGCCGGGTGCTTCTGTACCTCTCCTCCATAACTGTTCGGTTATCTTGCCCGAATAGCGCGGAGTAGCAAGGCTGTCCTGTGTGTCGTAGTAGTGCAGCGCGGTGTTGAACAGAATAGCATCGGCAGTGATACCGTCGCCGCTTGTGACGGCTTCGGTAGCTGTAAGCCATCCCTGCAGGTTGTAGGCAGCGGTGATGTTTATCCTGTTGCCCAGGCGCGTCTTTGTCACGCGTCCCTGCTCGTCGTAGGTGAAGGCAGCACATCCGACCTCCGTTCCGTTGACGCTTTTACGTTCGGTGAGCTTGCGTCCACGGTTGTCAAAGGTGCATTCGGTGAGAATATCGAGTCTCTCTCCCACGTTTGAATACTCCTCAAGGGTCTTCAATGGGTTACCTGCATAGTCGTACTTGACACTGGTGCGGCAGCTGACATACGTGGAATAGTCGGTGATTGTCTGCACGCAACGTCCGCGTTTGTCGTAGTAGTATGTGCGCTCGCGTGCTTCGCTGGCCCACTCGCTGTAAAGTTCGAAGGTGCGTTCGTGCGTGAGTTTTCCTTTGACCGATGATGCGAGGTCGGCGGCTGTGACGATGCCATCGACTGCACGGAATGATGTTACTCCCGGTGCGGAGTAATCGTCATAATAGTATCTCTGTTGGCAACATGCACCTTTGTCGCTTTCGTAGCGGAAGCCGGCAACGCGGTCAAGCGCATCATATGCGATAAGTTTCTTAAGTCCGCTCTTCTGCATCTCTTCGTCGTAATAGATTGTGGGACGTCCTTCGGTGTCGTACTCATAGAATTCGGCACAACGTCCCGGAAGGCGTTTCATGGTGAGGCGGTCTTCGCTGTCATAGCTGTATATGTAGCAGTATTCTTTTGCAAGGGTGCTGCTGTTGTTGTATTGGGTGTTGGCTGTGAGCTTCGCGCTCCCCTCGGGTGATACCACGGCGGTGAGCCGGTGCTTGCTGTCGTAGATGTAGTATGTGTCGGCAAAGACTCCCTCGCCAATGGCCCTACGTTCAAGGATGGTCTTTCCTCGGTTGTCGGTGAAGGTTATGAGCGTGGCTCCGTCCTCGTCGGTGACATGGGTGCGGTACAGGGTGGCTGCCGGGTGGAAACCGTCGGTGGCAAAACCTGCAGGGGTGGATGAGAGCATGATGACTTCATTTTCTGCATTCACACCGTACTCTGTAGATATGCTGTGTTGCGAAGAGGTTCCCTGGTATGTGTCGCCGGGCTTGTATGCAGCTATGGGACGGTCTAAGGGTGAACTTTCGTAAACGGTTCTTGTAATGGCATGGTTGTCGCCGTGGAATGTGCTGTTCTTGTATGCGGCGTTCCTTGCGAACTCTCCGCTGCCGCTGTGGCAGAAGGGTAGTGTGATGCCAATTTCGCGTCCTCTGTTGTCGTAGAGGTGTGCGGTTATTATGTCTTTCCCATCCATGGATGCTCCCTTGCTTACGCTCTGCATTCTGCGCCCGAGTCCGTCGAAGTATGTATTGTCTGTGGTGCAGCTGTCGGCACTCCAGTATGTCATTGTGCTTATGCCGGCAGGCGTGTCTGTACTGTAACAGACTGTGTTGGAGTATATTGTAATGGGGGTGTCGTATGTGTCACTTGTATGCGCGGTGACTGAGCGGCGGTAGTATGTGGTGACTGTGGGCTTGGCGGCTGTGGTGTTGCTCAGGTTGCCTGCAAGTTGTGTCCAGTTCTCAAGGTCGGTGGAGGATTGCCAACTGATTGTGCCTTCTGTGATGTTGGGCATGCGTACATTGGAGAGGGCAATCGTGCTACCGCTGTCGCTGTAGCTCATGGTTATCTCGCCGGCATCGGGTAAGGGGAGTATCTCGGCTATCTCCGTACAGGCGGTATTGCCGGCTGAGTCTGTTGCACGGCGACGGTAACAGTCCGATGTCTCTCCCACGGGGTCGGGGTAGAGGAACTCCAAGGTGGCTCCTTCCACGGTTTCCCAGTCGCCGCCGGAGGTTCTCTTCTCCCATGTGTAAGTGATGCCCCCGGCAAGGGACATGGCTGCATATACTGAGTTTATGCGGTCGGGCTTCTCTCCTTTGAGGTGGAACCTTGACGGTGCAGAGATGGCACCCGGGTCTATCCCGGTCATCCCAGGGTAGGAGTAGGCCAACGGCAAGGTGTAGAAGAGCATGTCATCGGAGCCGGTAGAGGGTCTTGCATAGAAGTAGATGCTTACACTGCCGTTGATGGCGGCTGGTGTTTTGCGTCTCAAGAACTCTATATAGAGTGTAGAACCGTTTGCCGTAACGCTCTTCACTTGCCCGGCATTGTCGGCGAAGCCTTGGAATTTTATGTCACCCGATGGGGTTAGGGAGATTCCGCTGCCAGTGTTGTAGTTTATCTTGACGATGTACCTCTCTTTGTGGTTGACGTTGTTTATTTGCATTCTGCTCAGTGTGTATATCCTCTCTGAGGCTGCATGTGCACTCAGACTCGCAATAAGCAGGAGCAGACAGGTTATAATGTTTCTTGTTTTCATGGTTCTTGAATGTTATTGTCTGTTGTTTTGGTAGTTGTTTTGATTCCTTACGGAAATAGGTCTGCATTATGCAGGAGTTGTTTCCTTTATAGTTCTCAATGGCTTTGAGCCGGGGTGTAGATGTACTCTTGGAGCTTGCCTTCATTGTCACGGATGCCGATAAGGCGGCAAAAGTTGTCGTAACTGTATTGCATGCAACGTCCGTCGGGCATATAATGCTTTGTTGTTCCGACAAGTGGCTCGTGCTCGTATATCTCCACGAGTGATTCCGTGTTGCCGAAGATTCGGGCACGTTCCGAGGCGTCAAGCGATTCTTCAAGCGGGTCGTCGTCTGTTATTTCTGCAAGCTGCTTCAGGTCGGCCGCTGTCATTCCGTAGGCCTTGACTACCGGGTACATTCCTCCATATCCCCACAGATAAGCCGTGTGTACCCCGTGCCTGTCTATCACTTCGGTTGGGTTGCCTTGGGTGTCGTACGACACTATGCGCTGAAGAGGTATGTATGTAAGGTCACTCTCTTGTGTGCCCTCATAAGGCGTGCCGGCTTCGAGCAGTGCCTTTTTAACGGCATATGGACGCAGTGTACCACCTGCCAAAACATAATCGTACTTTGTGGCGGAGGTGAGTACTTCTATACCTTCCTTTTCTTCTATGACGCTTGTAGCAACAGGTAACAGGTATATGTTGCGGACCTGGTCGTTGCAGTATTCAGTGTGCGATTTGATACGGATGTTGTCGGGGCCGGTTGTGGCATTCGTGCAGATGCGTCCCATGCTGTCGTATGTGAGCTGCTGAAGAGTGCATATGCTGTCGCCCGAGAAGTATTCCTTCTCTCTGATTTCTATGGGGCGGCAATCTCCGGTGTAGCGTTTGACTGAACTTGCATACTTTCCGCTCATCACCACGTGTGCTGTATATGAACTGTCGTGCAGGGCATAACGGTATTCTGTCTGCTTGACCGGCGTGCCGTCACTGTCGCAATGCCGAATCTCCTTTACCTTGCCGCGCATGGCGTGTCTGCTGTTGGCTGAACGCAGTATATTGTTTATGAACGCCGGAGCATAAGCGTAAACGATATTGCCGAAGTCGGACATCTTTTTGTGTGACTGTCCGTCGTGTTCGTCGGGGAAGTCGTGGTAGTCGGTGTAACGGTATGTGGTGTATGAACCGTCGGCATTGGTCTCGCGTACAGTGGAGTAACATATGTGTTGCTTGTCGAGAGAGTTACAAGGGTATTCAAGCAATGGGTTGTATATCTGCACTGTATGCAGTACGGCTGTGTTGTGCTTGGGGAACTTATTGACAATTCCGCCCGAGTAGGTAAAGGTACGCGTCAGGTAGCCTCCATGTGCATCGTAGTCGGTTGTACGGCTGAGCCTGACTCCGCCGCATTCACTGTTGTCGGCGAACAGGGTACTGTACGGGTGGATGTCAACCAGGTAGGCAATCTCTTCTTCATCGTCCATGTCAAGAGGTGGAACGGTCATGTTGCCGCCTTGGTTTTGGGTGAAGCCGGTGCTTGGGTGTTTTCTCTTGAGAATTATCTCGTTAGCCCTGTTCGGCTCGTACTCGAATGTGCTGAATCCATGGCTGGGGTAGGTGATGCGCTTGAGGCATCCGAGCCTGCTGTAATGCCAGTCGGGGTTCTTCTCATCACCGGAGATGTAGTCGTTGTAGTCGGCATCAACTTCTGTTGCGGAAACGACTTCGTATCCGTTTCCTCGACCGTTGTAGAAACCCCAAAAATCAACGTCCGGGGTTGATATTGCAGGGAATGTCTCCTCTTCGTGGTACGACATGGTGTAGTCGCCGATACCGTCGGTGTGGACTTTGACGAGCATGAGACGGTTGTCTTTGACCCTGTAGGTGAACTGTGTGCTGTGGACTATCCTGCCTTCGCTGTTTGTGACAGCAACGGCATCGAGTTTCTTCAGGTTCTGCGTAATGCAGTGGTCCTGTTCTATGCCATTGATGACCGATGGGCTTGAAGGTCTGTCGCTGCAATTCTTGAGGGACATTGAAAGTTCTATCTCTGTACCGTTGTCAACGGTGATTCCCGAAAGGTAGGTTGTCTGTACCACGCCGACATTGCGCATGTGTTGTGTGCCGGTCTGGTCCTTTGCCGGGAGACCTGGTGAGAATGTGGTGACAAGGAATGGGTTATTGCCGCTTGTCGGGCTGATGTATGTACCGATATTGCTTGGAACCTGTTCGTAGCTGAAGGTTACCGTGCGTCCGTTGGGGGCTTTTATCTTGGTGAGGTTCCATGTAACGATGGGATTCTCTGTTAGGCCTTGCTTGCTGAACGTGAATATGGACGAGCCTGTCAGGCTGCCGCTTATGCTGCGCTCAACAGAGTTGATGCGTTGCTGCAGGTCGGAACTTCCGAAGGTGTATTCGTATCCGTCGCCGGTCATTATAATGAAACCGTGAAGTTCATTGTTTGCCTGTTTAATGGCTGTTATCCTGTATGTACCATGGTTGCCTCCTGTGTCGTATATATGGGCCTGTCTTGCGCCGTCGAAATGGAAGGTTCCGCTGTGCCCGTTGAAGTTGAAATGGTAGATGTCGGACGTGGTTTCCCGTCCGCCGATAGTGTAGTAACGGAGTGACTCGCTCTCGAGCGAACCGCCAGTTATGTCCATGGCCTGTTCCTCGTTGTATGTGTTATTTCCCATAAGAAATCCATTGGTGCCGTTCTCCGATGTATGGTCATCGGGGAGGCCCTGTATGTCGCGAGAGACCGTTCCTCCGCAGTTGAGGAACCATCCGAGGCCCAAGATGCCGCTCTGTTGGCCGGGGATGAGCCCTTGTGTGGAGTATGTTGCTGAAAGCGGCAACTCGAAATCGTTGTCCTTGTAGGTGTATATGGGTATGTTTACTGACAGTGTTCCGGTATTCCGGTTGACGGTGTTGTTTCCGTAACGTATGAATGCACGGGTCTGTGGGGTAGGTGAATAGGAGAACATTTCTCCTTCCGTGGCGTCGCTGCTCTGGGCTGCGACAGTTGCATGCACTGCGATTAACGTAAGTGCAAATAATGTTTTCAATACTTTCATAATTCTATAGTTTTACAATTAAAGTTTTGCATTTCCGGTGTTGTGTCCGGCTTTCCTGCTGTTGTTGCGCAGGGTGGTATAGACTATGCCGCGGAACGTCTCTTCGTCGAGGTAGAACGAGGGGGCAGGCTCTTCTATGATGCTTTCAAGGATCAGGTACTTGTAACGGGCGTTGGCGTCCTTTACTCTTGCCTTGTAACGACGGAAGATCTCTTTGTACATTTTTACTTTGTTCTCGTTCACTATCGGGAGGGGCTTGCCGCGCATGAGGAGCGAAATGAAGCGTCTTGCATTCTCGAAGGTCACGTAGAACCTCGGGGCACTGCTTCTTGATGCGGTTTCAATAACTTCGTTCTGGGTGGCGAACGGTTTTGTCTTGCGTAACTCCTTGAGTGATTCAAAAAAACTGTTGATTACGTCCCGACGGCGTATTTCGCGGACGGAACAGCTGACTGCGTTTGACATAGTGCTTTTTTGACTACAAAAATATAGTCAGAATTGGCTGATTGCGTTGTTGTTTTACTAATTTATTTTTCAACAGGCTCCAGAGGTAGCTGTAAGCCACATTTTGCTTGTGTATTCTTTTCTCATTCGCGCGTGCGCCTCTCCTTCCTTTTGCTGTGTGATTCTCTGTTGCGCTCTTTTGTTGTTCATTGTTGTTGTTTGTTTTATTTTGGCCATAAATGGCAAATCAGCAACCTCTGTGTGCTGTGGCGGTTGTTACTTTGCTGCCGATAAATGAATTGAACAATGGAAAATTACAATGAGAATTCAAATGCCGGTAGAGTACCTGAGGTGCTGGCTGCCGGGGAGGTTGGCGTGGGTGCCATGCCGGCCGGTGGTGTGACTGCCTCCATGGCAAATCTTGAACAGGGACTTAAACGCATATTCGGCGAGAAGTTCGACATTAATGACGAGCTTTCGCAGGGGTTGCTGCTTAGACATCTTGCCGTGAACCGTGAACAGAACGAGAAACTGGCGGAGGTGCTTGAGCGTGATCCGCGTCTTGCGCAGATGATTACGGACATGATTGACGGGAAACGGAACGCGCATAGTGCCATGGCGCGTTATTTCGGGACTTCGATGATGAGGGTCGATGAGGATAGTCCCGAGTTCGAAGAGATTATGCTTGCCGATGAGGAACGCAAGCAGGAGGTTCTGCGTCTTGCGAACGACAGACGTGAATATGAGAGGAATCTCGAGGAGAGCCTTCCTGTGATTGAGCAGTTCTGCGCCGAACGCGGTTATGATGCTTCGGAGTTCATGGACAATGTGTGGGAGCAGGTGGTGTTCCCGATAATGGCCGGAAGATATACGGTTGACGTATGCACGGCACTTGACCATGCGATAACTTATGAGAAAGATGTGGCCGATGCATTCGAGGCCGGTAATGTGAAGGGGCGTAACATGAACATACAGCGCATGAAGGAGGATTATGGCGACGGTCTTCCCAAGGGGATGAACAGCGCTGCTCCCGACACGGAGGTCAAGCGTCAGCGCAACTCGCTCATCGAAAAGGCTCTCCAGGCATAAGGGTAAGGGATTTTCTTATTTATTATTAATCAAATAATCAGTATTTATGAAAAGAATCATTTCGTTTTTGAAGGAGAATCCGCTGTTTGTGGTTCTCTCCTTGGTTTCGGTCGCGCTTTACATTATGGGCGACAGCGTGTCGGGTACAATGCTTGCGGCGGTGAACGTGGTGCCGGGCGGTTCACCAAAGCCTTCAAACGGCATAGGCGGGCTTGCAACGCAGGGCGGCGGTGAGGCTACTACGGTGTCGGCTGCAAGGGAACTCGGCAGTGACTTCATCGATGCCGACGTTGATGACCAGATTGTGGGCATCGCAAGCGATGAGAGTGTGATTGACACCATCAAGCGCAGGGTACGCCGTCAGGTACGCGTAAATTCGTTCGAGGTCGATCACTATCTCATCGACGACAAGCGTTCAAAAGCCTATACAAATTCGACCTACACGGGCATCAAGGCTACACGTGCCGAAATACCATTCTCGACAACCGGCGAGAGAAAGATTTTCCAGGAGTACTATACTGCTATCTGCAAAGGGGTGAACGGTTATGATGCTACCGGACAGATTGAGCTTCCCGGAGTTGACCTGATGCTCTTCTTCGTTGACAAGAACAGCACAACAGAGGCTCCTATCGCAATGGCGGTGAACGGCCCAAAGGTGAACGCGAGCGACGAGTATTGCGTGGTGCCTACAATACCTGCCGGAACAGAGGTAATTCTTCTGTCATCGGCTGCATACGAGACACAGAAGTTCATCGCTCCATCGACGATTGTCCCTGTGCCCGAGCGTATGTACCTGCAGAAGCAGCTATGCAACAGCATTGTCAGCGACTACTTTGCGGCGCAGAAGAAGCGCATCCAGTTCAACGAGTCGCAGATTGCCGAGGCTGTGCTGCGCCAGTTCCGTCTCGAGAGCTGCCGCACCGCGTGGGTGGGACAGCCGGGTAAGTTCAAGGTGCAGGCCATGGATAATGCGATGGGTTACCAGTGGGATTATTTCTCAAAGGGTATCCGCTGGCAGTTCAAACGCCAGTATGACCTTTCGTCAAAGATTACCTTTGCCGACTTGATTAACCTCTCGATGGTCAAGTTCACCGGCTTCAACTGTACAAAGAAAGCTATCTGGCTGTTGGGCAAGCAGTTGCTGAACGACATTCAGAAGATTGATCTGACGCTGCACAAGAACATAAGCGTGACGGGCGACAAGGTGTTCGGCATTGAGTGTACCAAGATACATACTGTCTTCGGTGACATTGACCTCATCCACGATCCTACGCTCGACGCTCTGGGCTACGCTCACTGCGGTGGTCTCATAGACGAGAACGGTCTTGTACGCTACTATATGAAGAACGAGGATGCGAAGACCGAGAATGTCGATGGCGAGGAGGCTAAACGCGAGGTGGTGATGACAATAGACTGTCTCTGTCTCAAGGGGTACTCGCACATTTGGGTGAACGGCGCGGCCGAGGAGAGTGACATCCCCGGTGCTTCGCGTGTGACAAGCGCGGCTTCGTTGCCGGCTGAGCCTGAACTCAACGATGTGGTGATTCTGTCGGCCGACGTGAAGCATAACGTGAATGGTGAAGAGAAACTCTGGTTCGCCGCAGGTACGGTGGTTACCTTCAACGGTACTACATGGGTTGAATATACAGGAGAGATTCTTGTCTGACCGTTTACTGTTGTATAACCTGGTGCCGCTGCCCCGAAGGCAGCGGCTCCTTTAAAGATTAAATGCTGTTATGAAGAGAATAGTTACTTATGAGATTCACGGACAGGTGGAGCGGAACTGCTTCTTCCGCATAGGCAAGGCTCTGGTCAGGGTGGAGTTTACTGGCGGGTCAATCAATTCGAGCGGGGTGTGTCCTGCGCAGTATGTCACGGATAATCCGCTTTTCCAGCGCGCCATTGAGAACAGCGACGCGTTCCGCAAGGGCGAGATAAGGTGCGGAAAGGTTGAGGTCGTGGAACCGGTTGCAACCGCTCGGGGTGCAACTGGAGACGGAACCGTGCCGCTTGAGATTCCCGAGGTGTGCAACATGCAGCAGGCAAGGGCTTTGCTCATGGCCGCACCGTACAACTGCGCGTTGTCGCAGCTGCAGAACAAGGGGGCTGTCAGGGCTATGGCGGCTGAGAAGAACGTCTCTTTTCCCAACTGGCCATGATAAGCGGTGACGAACTTGTAAAAAGGGTAAGGCGGCTTGTCAACGAGGCGGAAGATGATGCTTCCGTGTCGTTGATGGCCGTTGACCGCTGCTCGTTCGACACGAATGTCAGGGAACTGATGCCTCAAGCGGTGGCTTTTGTACAGAGGAACAAGGGGCTCCCGGGGATGAGGGTGAACGTGAAGAGTGCGCACGGTCTTGTGGCCGAGGCTTCGGGTACCGGTGCGCGCGTAGAGCTTCCGCGCGATTACGTTTCGCTTGTACAGGTAAGGCTGGAGGGGTGGAGACGCCCGTGCCGTGCAGCTCTTGTTGCCGGCTCTCCAATGGCTGCACTGCAGGAGAACGGATATGCCTCTGCCGGCTGTTGCAGGCCTGTATGCGTGGAGGGTTGCGGCGACGGGGTTCTGTATCTTTATCCGCTCCCGGACGGGGCGGATACCGTGACGGAGTTCCTCTATGAGGCGCAGTACGATGAGGCCGAGGGGCTGGGGACGTGTGATGCCTGTATGGCCGATGCTGTTGCCTATGAGTGCGCGGCATTGCTATATACTGTTTTTGAACGTTACGATGCGGCGAACATGTTCCACTCTCTTGCGCTTGCATCGTGCAACGGTAAGGTTAATGAGAAAAAGTAGTTTATGGGAGTAGAGACTATTGCATTGGTTAAATGCGGCGATATGTGGGAGACGCAGCCTGTGGTTTGCCGTGGAGGAGATATCAGGGTGCGCGTTCACAAGAAGGGACCGTATCCGGTGAATCTGATGGTGAGCATTGACGGCGTGGAGGAGTATCTGAAACATGATGATTTCGGGCTCGATGAACTGAAGTGTGAGGTGACTCTCGAAGGTGCCATGCGCGGGCTGTCCGTCAAGTTCGTGTCGCGCAGTGAGTTGGTGCTTGTGAAAATTTTACAACAATAGGATGATGGATAACCTTAGATTGGTGGCGGCTTCGGTGCTTGCCAATATTGTGGGGCTTATGTTCCCGATAAAGAATGACATGTTCGTGCTGTTGCTGCTATTTACCGTGAACTTCGTGGTGGGGCTGCTTGCCGATGTTTGCAACAGGGGAGAGTGGAGCTTCCGCAAGGCTTTCTGTTTCTTCAGGGATGCCGCGATATACTTCGTAATGGTTGCATCGATATATCTGCTGGGGCACCTGAAGGGTGAAGGTGAGACTGCGGCGCACTGTGTGTCGTTCATGATTTATGTGGCGATGTATTTCTACATTACGAACATACTGCGCAATGCGCGTATGATTACGGATGAGAAGAGTACTCAGTTCCGTGTCCTCGATTTCCTGTATTATGTATTCAGCCTTCGCGTGCTCGAGAAGAGCCAGTGGCTGAGCAAGTATTTCGATTATGGCAAGGGCGGCAAGAATATGGTTTAGCATCGGGCTCCTTGTGCTGTTGGCGGCGGGATGCCGCTCGGCGCGCGTGGAGAACGCAACTCTTGAGGTGAGGGAAAATGTGGTTGAACGTGTGGTACACGACAGCATTGTGTTGCGTGACAGCATTTATGTGCGTGTTGCGGCAGATACTGTCTATCAGACACAATACAGGACCGTTTATCGCGAGAGGATAAGCCGCGATACAATTGCGCTGCACGATACCGTTTTTGTAGAGAAGGTGGTGGAGACGGGCGGCGCAGGTGCAGAAGAGGAGGACGGCGGCACTGCACGCTGGTGGTTGCTGCTGTTCTTTCTGCTTGTGCTGTGGCGTATCGGAGTGTTTGATCTGTTGTCCGGTTTTTTCAAAAAGAATTGATGTTTGTTTATGCAGAAGATTTTTTCGTTCAAAGGTATAACCCGTAATACCGACAACCTGCTTGCGCAGGAGGGTGAGTGTATGGATGTGCTGAACATGCGTATGGTGAACGGTTCGCTTGAGCCGTTTCCGCAGCCCCATGTGAAGGCTTCGTTGCCGGTGGCTTATTCCGAAGCCTATTGGCACGCTATGGCCGGGTGCAACATCTGCATCACAGCCGATGGCGGTGAACTGCATTTCTATGACAGGGAGTGGAAACCGCTTGCCATGGAGTGGCAGGCCGGTGATGCTCTCAAGGGCGTGAAAAGGGTTGAGTTTGTGGGCAATGTCGTGTGTTGCTTCACGGATAATGCCGTGGAATATCTGCTGTACGATTCCGGACATTACCGCCTTCTGGGGCAGCGCCCGCCGGTGCCGGTACTCGACATCCTGCCCGAGTCGAAGCTGATGCGTGTCACAACAGATGCCAAATATGCCATAAAGACAACCCTTTCCAACCTGGAGGCTTCGTGGGAGTATAACGAAAAGGGATACATTGACAAATGCATCTCGCTGCTCAACATGGACGGCTATTATGTTGACAGGGCTCTTTTCAGGTTCGGACTGAGAATGTATGACGGTTCGTACATATATACGTCGCATGTGATTTATGTATGTGACCAGACGTTTGACGATGGGGTGGGTCGCGACTCGGATAATATGCAGTCGGAATCACTGGGTGCGGTTGACGGGTACGCCGACTTCAGGGTGACGGTGAGGGGCTTCAAGCCTGAATTCTCGTTAAGGAATCTCAATCTGGAGGGCTGGAAAGGGATAGTGACGGGGATAGATGTCTTCACTACAGGCTCCATTCCCGGCAAGCGGCTCGATACGGTACATGGCATACACCGGGACCCGGGAGAGGGTAATGCCACGCAGGTTGTGAAGGAGACGTATGTGGCACGGAGTCTCGATGAACTGCATGACGACATATTGTCGGCTTCGCTCTTCTACAAGGTTGCGGAATTCGATATATATGGTGGACTGATTTCGAGTCTCGAGGATGTTTCGGACGTGAACCTTGCTCTGCAGCAGGCTTTGCAATCTCAGCAGGTTTCGGCTACTCTTGCCGGCTACTCGGCCGGCTGCAGCTATGTGCTCAACAACAGACTGCATGCGGCCGCGCTGAAGGAGCATTTCTTCAAAGGGTATGATGCCTCTTCACTGGTGCCTGCCGGCAAAAACAGAGCTGCGGTTGAGGGAATAGTGGTACATACGAAAATTGAGACGTCGGGCGGCACTTATGTGGTAGAGAATAATCTCGGACGTATTGATGTGGGGCACGGACACGGAACGTATGAGCTGACCCCGTTGCTGTCGTACCCCGATTCGCGAGCTACGGAGATGACTGTTTATCTGTACGACGATACTGAACTTTTCATGAAGAGATTCCCGCTTGTTCCGCACAGGTATATGAACATGTCGATGTATCTGCACAAATGGCATTCATCTTACATTGTGACAGTGGAGATGCGGTTTGCGAACGGCATTCAGGAAGCCAGCATCGAGGATGATGTCGTGCTTGAAATTTTCGGAGCTGCCCCCGGTGTGCACATAGTTGTCTATTCTGCTGCGGAGGGGTCGTGGATGTACAACGGAAAGCGTTTCCCCGATGAGAAATACAGTACGTACAGGATATTCGCGATTCCGCGAGATGCGGTTGACGGAGATGCGGTTGTCTTTACTGTTGAGAAAGCAACGGAGGATTCTGCTTTTACCGATATATACAATATCCCTTTCGACTCTACATGGGAACTTATGTGCGGTACTATCCCTGATGTTGACGATGATGTTTGTGAGGATAGAGGGAATGTGCTGAAGGTGGCGGCGACGGATAATCCGTTCGTCTTTCCGCCGGAAGCTACATTCGCCCCTTCGCAGGAGCGCGTAGTGGCTATGGCGAGCAATACGGTGGCTCTGTCTCAGGGACAGTTCGGCGAGCATCCGCTCTATCTCTTCTGTAATGACGGCATATGGGCGTTGGCGGTTGATGCCTCGGGGAGCGTAGCCTATTCGGGCTGTTTCCCGTTGTCGAGGGAGAGGTGTGTCAACGCGGCTTCGGTATGCGGTATTGACAGCGGTGTGGTTTTTGCAGGGGAAGAGGGGCTGATGCTTTTGCGCGGCAGCAGTATTAAAAGGATATCTGCGCAGATGGATGATGTATCCTCTTGCGGCGAGGTGCTGTCGGGCAAGATATTCGGCAAATTGGCCTCCATAGTCTCCATGGAAGGGTGTGTCGAAAAAACGGATTTCAGAACCTATCTTTCAAATGCCCGTATATGCTATCTTGCCGCCCATAAAGAGTTGTTGCTCTTTTGTGCCGGGTGTGGCTATTCGTATCTTTTTTCTTTGGAATACGCTTCGTGGGGGCGTCTCTCGTGGAGTGCGGACTGCTTTGTGAAGGGCTCTTACACGCATGGCATGATAGTGGCTGGAGAGGGTGCCGTAACTGTGTTGCAGCTTGAGAACACAGTTTCGGGCAGTAACAGGGTGATGCTCTTTACGCGTCCTATGCTCTGGGGAACCAAACTGCGCAAACGCATAATGCAACTGATGCTGCATTGCAGTGCAATCAGTCGGCAAGGCGATACGTCGGATATTCCGGCCGTTGCCTGTTATATGCTGTGCAGCAACGATGGTATCAACTACAAGTTGACCGCGGGTGTGGAAAAGGAGGACTCCTGCAGGGATGTGGTTTTTCCATGGTATCCGTCGCAGTCGTACAGCCATTACGTTTTTGCCGTAATTGGCAATATGGGGGAAAACAGCATACTCACTGCCCTTGAAGCCGATATTAATGTGGCGTGGAACAACCGTTTTGGATAAAGGGATAAACTGCAGGAATTCAGTGATAAACCACACTGTTTTGTTGCCGTTCCCCGGCAAAATTAAATGCCCCGGTCTCTGTCAATGATTATGTTCATCGATGAGGCCGGGGCATTTGATTCTATGTCACTTCATTTTGCTGTTTTGGTATTCCATATTGTCTCTTAGCAGTCTTTTCTCGTTCTTGCATATATAAACGCTGCATCTCCCGAACAGAAAAAGCGAAATAGCGAACAGTATAGTGTGTGCCTTGCATATGAAGACTCCTTCTGCCGTGCCCAACATTACTATGAGGCAGGCCAATTGTATCCCGAAAAGTATCTTTGCGTCCATTGTCACGGTATGTTTTTCAAGTGAAACTCCAATAGATTATATTGCTGCTGTCTCCCTCCTTGGTTATCAGCTTTGCTTCGTCTATGCGCTCTTTGTTCCTGAGAAGGGTTACCCGGCCAATCACATTGCCGTCGCCGAAGCTGTTCTCCTCTTCCTTTATCCGCATACTGTACCTGTTCTGCCTTATCGCCTTTTCTCTCTCCTTCAAGAATTCAATGACGTAATCCTCTTTCATGAATCTTTTCTCGATGGAATACTCCTCGATAAGAGTGCTGCGGTACTCTTTTCTTCTCCTGAACAACGAGAGGATGCAGTCTCTCCATTCCATGCACTTTTCGGCAAGAATATCCCAAAGTATCTTGCCTCTCTCCAAATTCCTGCTTCTCATAAATAATATTGATACTCTATTGTTTGTGGTTTTGATTGAATTGTATTATGTTTGCCCTGTAAGTGCTTTTTTTGCGCTTATTTGTGGTGTCGTATGTGCGCTTTTAATGGTTTTTATCCTAAAATAGCCATTAATGGCTGCAAATATAACACCGAAAAAAGAAAACGAGTTGTTAAAATAGTCATTTTTCGCTATTTTAGAATGAGTCTTGATAACGTCTCTTCTGTATAGCGTTTATAATCAATTACACTACTATGATTGAAAGAGGAATTAAAGGGAGAGTCAGTGCGCTTTTCAAGAGCAAGGGTATCAATGTGAATCGCGCGAGCAAGATTCTGGGAATACCGCAGAGAACATTGAACAGACAGGTCAATGAGGACGGAAACGTGGGTATGGAACTCGTATATGCTATTATAGACAATTATCCCGATGTGTCGCCTTTGTGGCTTCTGCTTGGCGAAGGCGAGATGATGCTTGAAGGAAATGCGGCTCCAAAGTGTGCTTCGGTGGTTCCGTATTATAACAACCTGCCTGTGTCGGCCGGTCTCCGTGACAATGTTGACCAGTTTGGCGAGAAACCTTCGCAGTATATCTCCATTCCAATGCAGGGCGCGGAATTCTATTTCCCTGTTTCGGGAACATCCATGGAGCCTGAAATAAATGATGGTGACATTATAGGTGTCAAGAGGGTGAACCGTTCCGAAGGTATAAACCACGGTGACGTGTATATGGTGGTCACGAACGATACGCGTATGATCAAGCGTTGCTATCACGACAACAATGACCCCGACCTTATTTGGTGTGTCTCTCCGAATTATCCGTCGTTCCCGATACATAAGAATGATGTGTGCGCTCTTTTCCGTGTCGTGAACAGGATTGAGTCGTTCTTATAAGGAAACTGCGGAACTGCGACATTTACTGTTTTTTAAAAAAAAGGACAGAACTCCTTTGTTAATGTAAAGGGTTGTGCCGCATATTGTATGTATTTTTGCATTGCCGATGTGAATGATGTCTTGTGACATCATAAATATACGTGCAAAACAGTTACTGGTGTTTGTTTCAGGGCAGAATGCAGTTATGTGTTCTGCCTTTTTTAGTTTCTGCCGCAATTCCGTGTGAGTATGAGGGCTTACCTGCAAAAGTCGGGGGTATAAAAAATAGTAACAATATAGCAGTTGACCCACGACTTTTTTCTTCGCGAACTTGTCATCCTGACCATACATTAATGAAAAATATTAAAAAGAGGTTCTCGATGAGCGTAGCGAACTAACGTATGTGAAGGATCTAAAAACTGCGTTTAAAATAGATACTTCGCTTTGCTCAGTATGACAAACAATATTTGGGTCAACATCTATATTATTGCCTAAAAAAATCTCACCGTTGACTATTACTCTGTCGGGATGACAGCATGCGCGGATTCTATTCATTCGAGTTTTACATAATCCGCGTGGAGCGGACTTTACCGCATACGATAGTAATATCAAAAAGAAACCGGGCGTCATCCGGCAGGGCCGTGTTACTTAACCTTTTTTGAATGAAATGTTAGGAATTTTCATATAAATAGCTATATTTGCATTCAACACTATTACAAAGTATATAGTTATTTATAATAAATAAGCATTTTGATGTCAAAGTTGATTGGTCGTATAGCTCAGGTGATAGGAGCGGTAATAGATGTCAATTTCAGTGTTGACGGTGGCGGAATATCCTTGCCTGCCATACATGAGGCGTTGTCGGTTGCCATGCCTGATGGCAGAGAACTGATTCTTGAGGTGCAACAGCATATTGGCGACGAGACCGTGCGTACCGTGGCGATGGACCGTACGTCGGGGTTGTCGCGCGGAATGGAGGTCGTTGCGACGGGAAAGCCTATAACTATGCCGGTGGGCGAGCAGATAAAGGGACGCATGATGAATGTGGTGGGCGAGTCCATTGACGGAATGGCCATGCTTGACAAAACAGGTGCATACCCGATACATCGCGAAGCACCAAAATTCGAGGAACTCTCTACGGTGCAGGAGGTCTTATATACTGGCATAAAGGTCATAGACCTGCTGGAGCCTTACTGCAAGGGCGGAAAGATTGGACTTTTCGGCGGTGCCGGCGTGGGAAAAACCGTGCTTATAATGGAGCTGATAAACAATATTGCAAAGGGACATGACGGCTATTCCGTATTTGCCGGCGTAGGTGAACGTACCCGTGAAGGAAACGATCTTCTCCGTGAGATGATAGAGTCCAATGTGGTGTGTTACGGCGAGGAGTTCAGAAAAGGAATGGAGAGAGGTGAATGGGACCTGTCGAAAGTTGATTACAAGGCTCTCGCAGAGTCGCAGGCGACACTGGTCTATGGCCAGATGAACGAACCTCCCGGTGCCCGTGCTGCAGTGGCACTCTCCGGCCTTACCGTAGCCGAGTCGTTCCGCGATGCCGGCGCGAAGGAGGGTAAGTCGAACGACATACTTTTCTTCATAGACAATATCTTCCGCTTTACCCAGGCCGGTTCCGAGGTCTCCGCGTTGCTCGGGCGTATGCCCGGTTCCGTGGGTTATCAACCTACGCTGGCAAGCGAGATGGGCGCGATGCAGGAACGCATAGCTTCTACAGTGAACGGTTCCATTACATCTGTTCAGGCTGTTTATGTTCCGGCCGACGACCTTACCGACCCGGCTCCGGCAACAACGTTTACCCATTTGGATGCAACTACCGTCCTGAGCCGCAAGATTGCCGAACTGGGAATATATCCGGCAGTCGATCCTCTGGATTCTACATCGCGTATCCTCGATGCGAACATCGTGGGGCAGGAACACTATGACACCGCACAGCGTGTCAAACGTATTCTGCAAAGAAACAAGGAACTGCAGGACATAATATCGATTCTGGGAATGGAGGAACTTTCAGATGAGGACCGCATGACCGTGAACCGTGCGCGAAGGGTGCAGAGGTTCCTCTCACAGCCGTTCACGGTTGCCGAGCAGTTTACCGGAGTAAAGGGTGTGATGGTTCCGATTGAGGATACGATACGCGGGTTCAATATGATTCTTGACGGCGATGTTGACGATGTTCCCGAACAGGCTTTCCTTAATGTGGGGACTATTGAAGAGGCTATTGCAAAGGGCAAGAAGATGCTCGAGGAACTTGGATGATTTGATGAAAGATTATATGCAGCTGGAGATAATTTCACCCGAGAAGACTTTGTATGCAGGGGAGGTCGAGAAGGTCCTCCTGCCGGGAAGCAAGGCTCCTTTCATGGTGCTTGCCAACCATGCGCCGATGATTTCGCTGCTGCAGAAGGGCGAGATAGTGTGGAGCACGCAGTCGGGCGAGTCGCGCATCGCTGTGTCCGGCGGTGTCGTTGAGGTGAAGGATAACCTTATTACGGTCTGTACCGAATGATTTTTTAGAAACTCTTAAATGGCTATGATAAACAAGAAGAAGACCATATTGCTGTTTACGTTGCTTATGATACTGCTCGCCGCGGCAGGCGAGGTGATGATTGCATATCTGATTCCTGCTTGCACGTCAAGGACGCATCTGGTGGTTCCGCTCTATTTCTGGGTTTTCTACACGGTGTCGATATATGCCTTGCCGGAAAGACTCGACAGCGGACTGCTGGCAAAGAACCTTGTATGGCTGAAGAGTCTCAAGATGGTCGTTTCCCTGTTTGCGCTACTGGTCATGGCACTGCTGTTCCGTGACAATGCCAAGGGTGTTATAGTGGATTTTCTCGTCTTCTATTTGTTGCTTATTGTGCCCGAGAGTGCTTGTATAATGTACATCAGAAAAAATATCGACAAACGATGAGGCTGTTGCGTTACATACTTCTTCTCTCTTTCTGCCTTTTGCCCTTTGCCGCCAGGTGCGGGGAGAATGCGCAGAAGGATAGCGGTGTGGATGTACGTAAGGTTATTTTCGAGCATGTAAAGGATTCGTATGAGTGGCATATTACAACAGTGGGCGACAGGCATATAACAATTCCTCTGCCTGTAATAGTCTATTCTTCGCGTACCGGATGGGAGTGTTTTTCTTCCTCGGTGTTCCATCATGGAGAGGAGTACAAAGGTTTCCGTATTTCACAGTCGGGAGACTATGAGGGAAAGGTGGTGGAACTCGATGCCGACGGCAATGAGGTGCGTCCGCTGCTCGACCTTTCGCTTACAAAAACAGTGGTTTCTGTCTTCATATACTCCCTCCTTCTTGTAGTCATAGTGCTATGTACGGCAAGGTGGTACAGAAGACATCGTCTGCATGATGGTGCGCCGCGCGGCTTTGTAGGTGTTATTGAGATGCTCATAACGATGGTTCTCGATGATATAATAAAACCTAATGTAGGCAAGAAGTACATGAAGTATGCTCCTTATCTGCTTACCGTTTTCTTCTTCATCTTCCTGAGCAATCTCATGGGGCTTCTTCCGATATTTCCGGGAGGTGCGAACGTTACGGGAAACATTGCGGTGACATTAGCTCTGTCAATCTGCACCTTCGTTGCGGTGAATCTTTTCGGAAACAGGGAGTATTACAAGGAGATTTTCTGGCCCGACGTGCCTGCATGGCTCAAGGTGCCGGTGCCGCTGATGCCGTTCATAGAACTGTTCGGCGTGATTGTGAAACCTTTTGCGTTGACAATACGTCTTTTCGCGAATATACTTGCCGGTCACACGGTGGTGCTTGCGATAGTGTGCATAATATTCATAACCATGGAGGTGAGCATGGCCATAGGCAGTGCCATGACATTCGTCTCCGTGCTGTTCACGATATTCATGAACTGTCTTGAACTGCTTGTTGCGTTCATACAGGCTTTTGTGTTCACCATGCTGTCGTCGGTCTTCATAGGACTGTCGCAGCCTGAACACCATACGGGAAAATAACAATTGTTTTTAACTTTAATTTATAGATTATGATTTCAGCGATTTTATTGGATGCGGCAATGTGGGCGAGCATAGCTAAAATGGGAGCCGCTTTTGCGGCAAGTATCGTCGTTCTCGGAGCGGCATTCGGCATAAGCCGTATCGGAACTTCTGCCCTTGAGGCAATTGCGCGTCAGCCCGAGGCTGCCCAGGACCTGCGTTCGGGCATGATTCTCTCTGCCGCTCTTATCGAGGGCGTGGCGATGTTCGCCGTGGTTGTATGCTTCCTGGTACTCTTCGTGTAACGGAATATATTTGAGCAATGTCGTTTCTGGTACCCGATGCAGGTCTGTTGTTCTGGATGCTTCTGGCATTCGGAGTTGTGTTCTTCGTTCTGTACAAGTATGGTTTCCCGGTCATATTGTCGATGATAGAAGAACGCAAGAACTATATCGATGCCTCTTTGAAAAAGGCCAAGGAGGTGGAGAAAAGGTTTGCCGCGGCAGAGCATAAGAGCAATCTGATCATTGAGAATGCGCGCGAAGAGGAGGCCCGTATATTGAGAGAGGCTGCCACGATGCGCAACCAGATAATAAAGGAGGCGCATGAGGTTGCCGAGAGTGAGAGAGAGAGGCTGCTGAAAGAGACGAAGCGGCTGATACAGCAGGAGAAGGAGACTGCGATGCGTGAGATACGTTCCGTGGTGGCAAAACTCTCCATCGAAGTGGCCGAGAAGATTCTGCGTGATGAACTCTCCGATGGGAAAAGACAACAGGAGTATGCCGAGAGACTGCTCGGCTCCATTGAGGACGAACAGAACAGTGAGTCATGAATACGGGTGTTATTTCGATGCGTTACGCGAAGGCTCTTCTTGAATATGCGGTGGAGCAGGGCGATGAGGATGCCGTATATACCGACATGAAGCAGCTCATGCACACCTTGCAGACAGTCAAGGAACTGCCCGTGATGCTGCGCGACCCCATGTTGCCCATGAACAGGCGCGAAGAACTTTTGTGTTCCGTTGCCGAAAATTCATCGTCGTTCAAGCGTTTCGCGCACCTTGTAGTCAAGGAGGAACGCGTGGAACTGCTGCTCTTCATGGCGCACTCATACATCTCCCTTTATCGCAAAAAGAAAGGAATACTTGCCGCTACGCTTACTACGGCGGTTCCTGTGACCGATTCCTTTAAGGAAGAACTGGCTAACAAAATAAAAGGTGAGGGTATAGTGGCTGTGGAACTCGAGGCTGTCGTTGACCCGTCGATAATAGGCGGTTTCGTGTGCGAGGCCGATTCCCGACGTCTCGATGCAAGCGTCAGTTCCCGACTCCGCGAAGCAAGGAAACTATTGGTTGAACAAAACAGAAAACTTGTCTGATGAATATAAAACCGAGTGAGGTTTCGGGCGTACTGCTCGAACAGTTGAGAAATATCAAGGATACCATCAAGTACGATGAGGTGGGTACTGTGCTGCAGGTCAGTGACGGTGTCGTACGCATTTATGGACTGTACAATGCGGAGTCTGATGAACTTCTTGAATTCGACAATGGAATAAAGGCCATTGTGATGAATCTCGAAGAGGACAATGTGGGCGCGATACTGCTTGGTCCCACCGACAAGATAAAGGAGGGTATGACTGTAAAGCGTACCGGCAGGATTGCATCTATTGATGTGTGCGACGGTATGCTCGGGCGTGTGATAACTCCGTTGGGCGAACCTCTTGACGGCTTAGGTGACATCACGGGCGAAAAGTTCGAAATGCCGCTCGACCGCAAGGCTCCTGGTGTGATATTCCGACAGCCTGTTTCGGAACCTTTGCAGACCGGTCTCAAGTCAATAGATTCCATGATTCCCATCGGTCGCGGACAGCGTGAACTGATAATCGGCGACAGGCAGACCGGTAAGACTGCTGTCGCGATAGATACCATAATCAACCAGCGTGCCGCATATGAAGCCGGGAATCCTGTATATTGCATATATGTGGCAATAGGGCAGAAGGGCTCGACGGTCGCTTCAATCGTCAATACCTTGCGCGAGCGCGGTGCAATGGACTATACGGTCGTGGTTGTCGCTACTGCTGCCGAGACTGCGGCCCTGCAGTATTATGCTCCCATGGCCGGTGCCGCTATAGGAGAGTATTTCAGGGATACCGGCCGTCATGCGCTTGTGGTGTACGACGACCTATCGAAACAGGCTGTGGCATATCGTGAAATTTCACTTATTCTGCGCCGTCCTTCGGGACGCGAGGCCTATCCTGGAGATGTCTTCTACCTTCACTCAAGACTTCTTGAACGTGCTGCCAGAATTATAAACCAGCAGGAAGTGGCTGAACGGATGAATGATCTTCCTCCCAGTCTGGTCGGCAGAGTGAAGGGGGGCGGGTCGCTGACGGCGTTGCCCATAATTGAGACTCAGGCAGGCGATGTGTCGGCATACATACCTACAAATGTCATCTCAATTACAGATGGACAGATATATCTCGAGAGCGACCTCTTCAATCGTGGTTTCCGTCCTGCGGTAAATGTGGGAATATCGGTGTCGCGTGTGGGCGGAAACGCACAGATAAAGTCGATGAAGAGGGTGGCCGGAACACTGAAGATTGACTTGGCACAGTACCGTGAACTCGAGGCTTTCGCCAAGTTCGGAAGCGAGATGGACCCGGTAACGATGATGGTGATAGAGAGAGGACGCAGGACCAATGAACTTTTGGTCCAGAAACAGTATGCCCCTATGCCGGTCGAAGAACAGATTGCGGTCCTTTATTGCGGAATAAACAATTTGCTCCGTGATATCCCGGTCTCGCTTGTCGCTGAGTTCGAGAAGACTTTTCTCGAGGTGATGCGTGCGAGATGCCGTGAGAGTGTGCTCGACAAACTCGCAGCCGGCATCATTGATGACGGAGTTAAGAGCGAGATAGAAAAAGTGGCACAGGAGGTTGTCTTATCCTATAAGAACGATATATGAGTCTCAGGGAGATAAAACAGAGAATAGGTTCGGTAAAGACCACGCGGAAGATAACTTCGGCGATGAAGATGGTTTCTGCAGCCAAACTGCATCGCGCCCAAAGTGCGATAGAGGGTGTGCGTCCTTACCAGAGAAAACTCGATTCCATATTCTCCTCTTTTGTCACCTCTTTGCCGGCCGGCAACATATTCACTGCCAAACGCGATGTGAAACGTGTGGCGATAGTGGCTGTAGCCTCCAATTCCACAATGTGCGGAGGTTTCAATTCCAACGTGACAAAGCTCATGCGCAGTGCGGTGGAGGAGTACAGGGCTGCGGGGGCGGAGGTTGAACTCTACGTCGTAGGCAAGAAAATGGATGAGGCTGCAAGAAAACTATGTTTTGCCCCGGACACATCATTGCTCGCGCAGGCCGGGGCACCGCACTATGCCGAGGTGGCGCAGCTTGCAGCGGCTCTTATGGAACGTTTCGGCTCAAGTCTCATCGACAGGGTTGAACTCATATATACGTCATTCGGTTCGGTGTCGAAGTTGGTTCCCGTCAGAGAACAGTTCCTTCCTTTCACTACGGCGGAGGACGGAGACACCTCCACTGTAACGGATTATATAATAGAACCTGGAAAAGCGGAACTTGCCGATGCTCTTTTGCCGAAGGTTATCTCACTGCGTCTTTATACGGCCTTGCTCGATTCCGCTACAGCAGAGCATGCCGCGCGAATGATTGCCATGCAGATTGCCACAGAAAATGCCAATGACCTCATTTCGGAGCTGACACTTGAGTACAACAAAGGCCGTCAGCAGGAAATCACGAGTGAACTGCAGGATATCATCGCCGGCAGTGCAGGCGGGTAGGAACGTTTGTTCACATCTTGGTTCTGTAAAAAAATATTTCAAAGAATTCAATCGAATAGTATTACAATTAAAAAACATTTTAAGCTATGGCAATGGGAACGCAAATCAGAATGTTTGAAAAACGTGACGACAGTTGTCCACGTTGTCGTGTGGAACTGCCGATAGTCTCACTGCCTGCAGTGGAGGCTTTTGCTGAACGGTACAATATCCCACAGGTAGAATTAACGGTGGGATATATGGACTTTTTGCGGGAGATAAGCAAAGATGATGTGAGAACTTGGATTCAGGATGGCTATATCTCTAAATTGGAACCGGAACTGAAATCGTGGCTGGACGGAGATGTAGAATACGAGGTTGTCGATGTTCTTTGCTATGAGTGGTATTACGATTGATTTTTGGGTTATATAGATGTTGAAACTCGAATCTCAATGCAGTTGTCATATTAAGCGCAATCTCAATAGCTGCTTAAAATAACATCTCTATTGCTATGAAACGAATAATTGTATGCTTGGTTGCAGTATGTGCAACCTTGGCTACATGTGCTCTGTAACTAACACGAATCTGTTAATAAATAAGAATGAAACTTGGAAAAATAAAACGCATCACAGACTTGCGTACAGTATGGCCACACGAGGCTAACAGTTTTACAAAATGGCTTGCACAAGAGGCAAACTTGTCAAAGTTAGGAGAAGAAATTGGTATCGATCTCGTTCTTGAAGAAAGGGAATCTTCTGTAGGTGGTTTTAGTGTTGATATTTTTGCGACCGAGGAAAGCACCGGACGAAAAGTCATTATAGAAAATCAGTTGGAAGATACTGACCACGACCATTTAGGAAAGCTTATTACTTATGCTTCAGGAAAGTGTGCAGAAGTAATAGTTTGGGTTGTTAAGCGTGGACGTGATGAGCATCGCCAAGCTATAGAATGGCTTAACCAGCACACTGATTCTAATCTCGGTTTCTTTCTCGTTGAGATTGAATTGTGGCAGATTGACGACTCTGCCATAGCTCCCAAGTTCAGTGTTATAGAACGTCCCAACGATTGGGGAAAGCAGATGAAGTCGATAACCAACCTGAATGAAAGAGAACAGTTGTTGCTTGGTTTTTGGAGCAACTTCAATGATTATATGAGCAAGAACAGTGAATATACGAAGCATTTTACCATTCGCAAAGCACAGGCACAACATTGGTACGATTTGAGTGTAGGAAACTCTTCCTATCATATTTGTATGACGGCAAGTGTTCAAAAGAAACGTTTGAGTTGTGGTATTTATATACCCGATGATAAAGAACTATTCCATTTGTTTGAAGAGAACAAAGATGTGTTCTTCAAAGCCTTTAACGAAGAGGGCGAATGGAAAGAAGCTGCAAAGGCCACTCGAATTATGATTTACAAATCTATTGATATATCAGATGAATCACTTTGGCAATCAGCTTATGATTGGTTCTTGGAAAATGCTATTAAATTCAAGCAAACTGCAAAGAAGATAGATAAATAATCTTGGACGGGGGATTTAACGGATATATTGACAATCTAAACTTAATTATATAAATTATGTTTCGCACAGAAAATAAATCGCATATACCTAATAACCCTTTGCGATATGACATACTTAATCAAGTTAATGATTACATCGGTCATATTTACGCAGATGATTTCCATTCAGGCGATTACATTACCGTAAATGAAGTTACGTTGGAAGTCGGCTTTTGGAGTCGCCATAGAAGAGGTGAAAAAAGGCTTCAAAATTGCAGATATTACGATTTGTTTTATTTGATAAAGCAAAGTGCCTCTTCATTCACTTTTGAACCTGATGAAGTAGGAATAGATATTGTTATTCTTGATTTCTTTCCTATTGAGAAAATTGATGATTTTGTGTCTAAAGCAAAAAATGCTATTAATGAATTTTATATAAATAAAGGCTTTGATAAAAATGCAGTGCTTGGCATAACCTTTTCTCCGCTTGAAATACAAGTGTTCAATCCTGAGAATTTGGAAGAAGCTACAGAAGAAGATTATCAAATGATGATAGACGAACTTGAGGATTGCCAAACGATAGAGGAGTACAATATACAATATTTCGTTAGACTTCGCAACAATGGCGAGCTTGATATAAATGAAGACAAGTTGAAACGATTGGCTCTTGAAAAAATAGAAGAGTTTTAGTAATTGGTTTTATGAAAGCAGCACATCTTGTCTTTGAAATTGAAGAACAATGCGAATATTTTGCAAAGGATATTCGTGCCAGGATATGCGATAATATTATCGCAGCCTTGAATAAATGTAACGGCATTGAGGGTGACGATTACGATGCATTGGGAATGACCTATTTTGACAAGGTCGCTATAAAGTATCAGTCTTGTTCGCTTGAAGAGATAAGCGACGGTTTTGAGGATATCTTAAACAATATGATAGATGTTGAATATGACAACCTCTCGCCAATCGAACGCCATATTATGGACTACTCTTGTTGCTCAAGCAGAATGGAGTGCGATATCGAGGCTTCAAAGAATAAGATAATGACCGACCTTTGTAAAATCATTGACGAGCACTATTACACCGAGGTCGTACAGAAATTTGTAGATACACTTAACGGATAAATTTTATGGTACTTATAAATTGTCCTGAATGTAATCAGCAGGTCAGTTCTGAAGCAAAGAACTGCCCTAATTGTGGTTACCCATTGTATAAAGCAGAGAACAGCGGACAAATACGGAAATTTGTTATTTGTTTGATTGTTGCGGTAGTTCTCTGCGGTGGTGGTTTTGGTTGGTATTATATCCAGCAAGAGAGAAAAGAAATAGATGCAGCTATAGAGGCT
>JAZRLO010000015.1:0-130604 GCA_045646845.1 Bacteroidaceae bacterium | reverse complement strand
ATTTCTGCAATCTCGCGCAGGTCGTTTATAGAGAATGCACTTGCCGAGTGGGCGCGCATGTTAAGGTGCTCGATACCAAAGTAGATGGAGTTTGCTCCTGCCTGTATGGCTGCCGCGAGGCTCTCGCGTGAACCCACAGGTGCCATTATCTCAAAATCGCTTCTTTTGTAGTTCATGGTTGATGCAGTTGGAAATAACGGAATCGTGTATTTGTCATTCTGAACGGATGTGAAGAATCTGTATTTGCGAGATACTTCGCGTTGCCCAGTATGACATGAATACTTGTCTATGTAAAAGTGTCTACTGTTTGTAATTTCTCTACAAAGATATATCTTTGCAAGGAAATAACAAACTCAAAGCATATTATTAGATAATGAAGATTGCCAATATAGAGTTCGGGAAATATCCCATCTTTCTTGCTCCGATGGAGGATGTGACAGACGAGGCGTTCCGCCTTCTGTGCAAGCGTTTCGGGGTTGATATGGTATATACCGAGTTCGTTTCGAGCGATGCTCTCATACGCGACATAAACAGCACCGTGCGCAAGCTCAATATCCATGACCGGGAGCGTCCTGTGGCCATACAGATATATGGCAATGAGGTAGAACCTATGGTTGAGGCCGCAAAGCGTGTGGAACTTGCGCGCCCCGATATTCTTGACATCAATTTCGGTTGCCCGGTAAAGAAGGTGGCACGCAAGGGCTGCGGAGCCGGCATGTTGCAGAATATCCCAAAGTTGCTTGAGATTACAAAAGCCGTTGTAGATGCTGTGAACATCCCCGTTACCGTTAAGACCCGCTTGGGCTGGGACGAGAACAGTAAATGTATAGTTGATCTTGCCGAGCGGTTGCAGGATTGCGGAATAGCCGCGCTTACGGTTCATGGCCGCACGCGCGCGCAGATGTACACCGGCGATGCCGACTGGACGCTAATCGGCAAAATCAAGGAGAACCCAAGAATGCACATACCCATCATAGGAAACGGTGACGTTAAAACACCCGAACGTGCCAAAGAGTGCTTCGACAAGTATGGCGTCGATGCGGTGATGATAGGCCGTGCAAGCTTCGGCCAGCCCTGGATATTCCGCGATGTCAAGCATTATCTCATAAACGGGGAGCCTGCTGTGCCGTTCACATTCAAGGAGTGCATGGATATTTTGCGTGAGCAGGTGCGCGACAGCGTCGAGTGGCTTGGCGAGCGTCCGGGAATCCTTCATGTGCGCCGTCATCTTGCCGCGACTCCGTTGCTCAAAGGGCTTCCCGACTTCCGCCCCCTGCGCATAGAGATGCTCCGTGCCGAAAAGGTTGACGAACTGATGGTGATACTTGACCGTATTGTGGAGACATACGGCGGGAATGATGATTGTTGTATAAAAATGTAATTCTAAATATGCTTTCCGCTGATTTATCCTTTAGAATGAAACCATTGCTTTGTGCGCTGCTGTTGCTTTTGTGCCCGGCATGTGCCGCAGCACAACGTCATAGAATAAGTTCGGAGTATGCGAACAGAGTCAGCTTCCTGAACAATGCTCCTTATCTGTACGGCAAAGCGTCATACAGCTATGTTGTCGGTGATGACGGCTACCATCTGAAAGACGGTGCGTTTACGGCCAACTGCAGTAAGGACGAGAAGTATTCATATTACTCCATGACCGCGCGCTTCTCTTTGAATGCCAATTTCAAGAGAGGTTTGCTTGACGGTGCGCTGAAGTCCAACTGTAATGTCTCGCTCAAGAACCGCAATTCCACAGAAAACTCTGTGGCTTCGATTGCAGGAAAATTCACCAAAGGTGTGCCCGATGGCGCGTTTGTAGTGCGGTGTAGTGTGCGAAAGAGTGCGCTGAATGCAAATTTCAAGAAGGGTGTGCCGGTGGGCGCATACTCCTGTTCGGTATATAATGGATACAGCGATGTGAAGTATAGCGGTTCGTTTACACAGAACGGCAAGTTTACCGGAAAATGGAACTTCAATGGCCTGACGGCAACATTCCAGAATGGAGTCCGTATCAATATAAGCAGCAAGGAAAAATCTACGCCTCCAGCCCTTGTGGAACTCTCAAAGAAGTATGCGACCGGAACTCTGAGCCGGGGCGATTTGGAAAAAAGGCTTGTTTTTGTCCGGGTTGACAGCGTACCTCTTGTTGACTATGCGCGCACGGCCATACTCCGCTACTCTGGCGTCGATTTTGACAGGCTCGGCGGTTACGATTTCAGCCAATCGGGCTATGTGAGTTATGAATACCTGCAAGAGCTGATGACGCTTACCGACAAGGGTGCAGCGGAACTCTCCTCCCAGGTCTGCGAACGGCTGACATCGGACCTGGAGTTCGGAAACAGAATATATTCCAATGCTTACAGCAACGACAAATACGGCTGTATCAAATACGACAATCAATACAGTGCGTATTATATAATAATGAGCATATACGATCAGGCGAGCTACATAGATGCCGGATGCGTAAACCGTAAGTTCGAGAGTTCTACTGAAAAGGTGTATATACTGCCGGAGCATATGGAGCAGATAGAAAAGGCTGCCGATGCGATATTGTGCAGGGACGCGATGCCTGTTGAAGAGTTTATACAGGCGGTGCTGCCCGGAAACGAAGGGGCTATGAGGTATCTCTCGGGCGGTAGTGCAGGCAATACCTCTTTAGAGGAACTGGAGTCTCTCCGCGGCAGATATGCCGCATTGAGGAACAACTTCAGTCCTTATCCATCGGAGAGCAATCATATGGCCTATTCTTATCCCAAGAATGGATACGAATTCTATTGTCTGGACAAGAGTTCCGTTGACAATTTTGATATTGACGGGAAAATAGAGGATTACAAGCTTAAAACGGCACTCCCGTTGATAAAAGCGGTCAAGATGATTCATCCTGACTGTGCCGATGCACTCGGCTATTTTGACAGAAGCGGCAACAATACCTCTTCGTTGAGCGTCGAAGATATGGAGGAGGCCATGGAGAGATACAATGACGTCAAGGCAAGTATGAAGCCGTATCCGTCGCAGCAGAATCCCGTACTCTATCATTACAGACATGGGGGAAAAGACATATATATATCCTTGCGCTCTGTCAATGACATTGACATGAACGGGAGGTTCGAGGATTTCAAGTTGGAAACGGCCGCTTCCATATTGGAGGTGATGAGAACTCTCCATCCGGAATACACCGGCGCGCTGAATTATGTCGAGGGTTCCGGTGGATACGGCTCATTGACTCTGAAGAGTCTTGAGAACGCCAAGAGGGAATTTGACAATATGCGCTCTTCCATTGTTCCGTACCCGTCGGAGAGTAACTATGAACTGTATTATTACAGTGACGGCAAGAGACAGTTCTACATCAGAAGGGATTTGGTCGGCGACCCGGGCTTTGATGAAATGATTGAGAAATTCAAGTTCGACAATGCAATCATGTTCAAGGATTTTGTTGTCGAATACAAGTTTGCCAACGACGATGCGATTGCATTTCTTACCGGTGGAAAGGTGAATAAATTGAAGGATGCCGTAAAAGGTCTCAAAAGGTCGTTCAAGCAGTTCAGGAAAGAGAGCGTGCTTTATCCCGAGTCCGGGAATGTGCAGGTCTATCTCTATGAGATGAATGGAGTGAGGGTGTATGTAAACAAGACGTCGGTAGATACGTTCGAAAATTATATAGAGGCCGCCAAACGGGAGAGGGAAGAGGAGAGAAAGGCCGAGTATGAGGAGAATATGGAAAAATATTCGGGATATTGATGCGGAATCTCCAACTGTAGGCTTTGCAGGTGAACCATGATATGAGCTTAAAACTCTTTTTATTCAACCAAACAAAGCGAGGGCGACCCAAATTTACTTACGGGTCGCCCTCACGTTTTTCTTGTGTGGTGTTCTTTACTCCTCTGTTGCCTTTAGGTAGTTGATTACCGGGTTGGCGTACATTTCGAGAATCTTCGTGCGGCAGAAGGCGTCGTCGCGGTTGGGGAGGTCAATCTTCTCAATCTGTCCCTGTAGGTAGGCTTCGAGCTTAGCCTTGTCTTCGGCTGTATATTTGTCGGCAAAGCGTGTATCGCCGGTGAGCAGTTCATAGAAATAGTAATTGATTGCCCAGAACTTGTAGTTGCTGTGTATGTGCTTGTCAATGATGCGTGCCACTGCGGCAGTCTTTTCGTTCTTGCCCAGGCTACGGTCAATGGCGTCAATCTCATCGTTGATGCAGTCGGCTATGTGGTAGTGTATGCCGCCCTTGTAGCCGAACATGCCCACCTTCATGTTCGTGAGGTCGTCCTGCGGTGCCTTCTTCCACTCGGGGTTGTCGCGTTTCTGCTGGAACTCCTTCGCCTTGAGGTAGTCGCACGGGTCATACTCGTATGAGATTGTGGTAGGTGCGATGTTTAGCTCCTTGAGAGCGTCAATGATGTCGCCGTTGCTGTACATCGAAAGCATCTTTATAAGACCCTCCTGAGTGCGGTCGTTGCTGTCCTTTGCACGGCCTTCGCGCTGTGCGAGCCATATCGGCTGTTTGCGCTCGGCTATGGCATGGTGCATGTACGATGAGAGTCTCTTTGATGATGCCAGCATCTCTCTTATCGATGCGGAACGCTGGACTATAAAACTGCGGTTCACGCGTACGAGTTTCTTTATCCAAGGACGTATGAGCAGGTTGTCGCCAATGGCAATCTCCACGGTGTCGTTCACGGTCTCAATGAACGCGACGCAAAGGAAGGCCGAGTCCATGATTATGTCGCGGTGGTTTGAGATACAGAGCGATTTTGCCATATTCTCCTTGTTCTCATAGCTCACGGTCAATCCGCTCGACAACTTCTGAAGCACGCCTTTGAGGAACGGATATACAATTGACAACTGGAAGGCAAGGTTGTCTTTCGAGGCGCGCATCATGGCCGCGATGTTCTCGAAGGGTATATCCTTCAGTGCGTATCCCATTGCTGTTTGGAACTCGGGGTCTGCAATCAGCTCTTCGAATACCTGTGGCAACTCTTCGGGAAGGTAAGGACGGATTTCGTCAAATTCTGCTGGAATCATATCTTTGTGTGTTAGGTTATTTCACTATGTTGTGCCCGGCCCGTGTGTCTGGCCGATATTCCATTGCAAAGTACGGCAAAATATTTCAATATGCAAACAAAAGCCGTTCTAATTTGCCATTGAACAATATGTGCCCTTCTTCTGTTTGTACAGTAACCGCATTGTGTGCGGTAGAGGGCCGGGTGGTGTTGTCTTGTGCTGGTGAAGGGCTCTCCGGGGCTTGTGTTTCCCGAATGGCCGCATGCGTTTGTACGGGTGCGGCCTCTTTTGTGCAATGTGCGCGTAATCAGCCGTTTCTGTTTTGTGGTTTCATATTTTACATATAATTTTGCAGAATATTTATTATGGCTTCTCTTGTGGAGCTACGGGAGTATGCGGAAACACAACAAATAGATCTATTATATGAAAATCTTTAAAAAATTAAGTCGCTGGATTCCTGGAGGAATCGTATGTCTTGCGGTGATAATCCTGCTTTTCGGTTATCTTGGCAGCAAGATGGGTACAGCCAACATGCTCAACACTGTGATGAATACGGCACATGATCTTTTGCTCAATACCGTGTTCTACCTTATGGCAATATGCGTGTTGACCGGTGCCATTGGAAAAATCTTTGTCGAGTTCGGTGTCGTGAATCTGCTTGAGAAGTTGCTTCGCCCGCTGATGAAACCTCTTTTCAACCTTCCCGGTGTGGCTTCGTTGGGTGCTGTGCTTACATTCCTCTCGGACAACCCTGCCATTATTTCATTGGCCCAGGATAAGAAGTTTGCGTCATACTTCAAGAAGTATCAGTTCATTTCGCTCAACAACTTCGGAACATCCTTCGGTATGGGTCTTCTGGTTATTGTGTTTATGATTGGCCAGGGCTATTTTATGGAGTCTTTTGTGGGATTCATAGGTGCCATGATAGGTTGTATAGTTTCTACAAGGCTTATGCAGTATTTTGTGGTCAAGGCCTACCCTCGCTTCAAGGAGGAGAATGCGGCGGAATTGGATGAGGTTGAGGATAGCAGAGAGGTGCATAATAGAAAACCTGTTTTCCTCCGTATCCTTGATTCGTTGCTCGATGGTGGACGTACAGGTGTAGACGTGGGTATGATGATTATTCCGGGTGTACTTGTGATATCTACTTTAGTGATGATATTTACATTCGGCCCCGACAAGGCAACCGGCGATTTCACCGGTGCAGCTTATCAGGGTGTTGAGTTGCTCCCAAGGATTGGTTCAAAGTTGAGTTTCCTTTTCGAGTGGCTGTTCGGTTTTACCGACCCTCACCTTATTGCATTCCCAATCACAGCTATCGGTGCTGTCGGTGCAGCGTTGGGTCTAATTCCTAACTTTGCAGCCGAGGGTTGGATTGATGGCAATGCTATTGCTGTGTTCACAGCCATAGGTATGTGCTGGAGCGGTTTCCTAAGTACTCATACAGCGATGCTGGATGCTCTTGGCTATCGTCGTCTTACTTCAAAGGATATTCTTTCGCACACAATTGGTGGTCTTGCGGCAGGAATTGCAGCGCATTGGATGTATGTGCTCGTGTCGATGATATTGTAAAGGTTAAAACCTGAATGTAGATAAAATATTTATTATACAATGAAGATAGGCGTATTGACGGCGATGACCTCTGAGTTTGAGCAGCTTGCTGCTATGCTCGACGGGGTTGCCGACTGCGAGAGAAACGGTATAGGCTACCTGGTGGGGCATGTCGGCGGGAACGAGATTATTCTGCGCCAGTGCGGAATAGGCAAGGTGAATGCAGCGCTTGGTGCTGCCGAGCTAATCCGCGCTTTTTCGCCCGATGCAATGGTGAGCACCGGTGTTGCCGGTGGCATAGACTGTTGCCTGGGCGTGATGGATGTTGTGGTGAGCTCCTCAATCGTGTACCACGACGTGTGGTGCGGAATGGGGTGCGAGTATGGTCAGGTGCAGGGCATGCCGGCTGTGTTTGCTGCCGATGAGGCCATGTGCCGTGCGGCAGAGTCGCTGAATGACGATGCCGACAACAGGACCCGCATACATGCCGGTCTCATATGTACCGGCGACCAGTTCATTACCAACCGCGACGAACTTGACAAGATTAAGGATAACTTCCCCGCCGGTCTGGCTGTTGATATGGAGTCGGCTGCCATTGCGCAGACCTGCCACGTCTATGGTGTGCCTTTTGTGAGTTTCCGCATAATAAGCGACACTCCGGGCATTGACAAGCATATTCAGCAGTATGAGAATTTCTGGGGCGAGATGGCGAACCGTTCATTCGGCGTGACACGCAGCTTCCTTTCAAAACTTTGAACCGCTATGGAGAAGATACCGAGCTTTACTATTGACCATATACGCCTGAAACGCGGCATATATGTGTCGCGTCAGGACAGCGTGGGCGGCGAGACCGTTACCACGTTCGATGTGCGGATGAAGGAACCGAACCGCGAGCCGGTCCTCAGTCCAAGTGCAATACATACGATTGAACACCTTGCGGCCACGTTCCTCAGGAACCATCCTGTGTGGGCAAACCGTATTGTCTATTGGGGGCCAATGGGGTGTCTTACGGGTAATTACCTCATTGTGAAAGGTGATGTCTCGTCGGCTGAGATATTGCCTCTCGTCAAGGAGACATTCTCGTTTGTCGCATCGTACGAGGGCGAGGTTCCCGGTGCCACAGCACGCGACTGCGGCAACTATCTGTTGATGAATTTGCCCGAGGCCCGTTGGGAGGCCGCCAAGTATCTTCGTGAGGTGCTTGAGTGTGCGACGGAGGAGAATCTGAACTATCCCACATGATATGATACCGTATGAAAAAAGAAGTCAGTTCGTGAACTGACTTCTTTTTTTGTTGTCCTACCCGGATTCGAACCAGGACAAACAGAACCAAAACCTGTTGTGCTACCATTACACCATAGGACAATCCTCTTGCGCTCTCTTTCGAAGAGCGGTGCAAAGGTATTACAATTCATTTGAAATCGCAAATATTTCAACTTGTTTTTGGGTTTGCGCAACTTCTCAGGCTTCTCAGGCTCTGTATCGGTTCACTGCTTCAATGACAGCCGTGACCTCATCGTCACTCATTCCGGGGTTGCATGGCAGGCTCAATTCGCGGTCGTGTATGAGTTCCGTGATTGGCAGTTCGAGCGCGGAAAACTCCTTGAGAGCCTGTTGTCTGTGCGGTGGGACAGGGTAGTGCACAAGTGTTTCTATCCCTTCGGTTGAGAGGTGTTCCTGCAATCTGTCCCTGCTTTGGCAAAGAATAGGGAATATGTGGAACACGTGTCTGTTCATTTCTTCGATTACCGGCAGTGAAATGGCATCGTTGCGTATCTCCTCGGTGTATCTTGCTGCAATCTCACGTCTCCTTCCGTTCTCTTTGTCCAGGTACTGCAGTTTTATGCCAAGCACGGCAGCCTGCAGCTCGTCGAGACGGCTGTTGACGCCTTTGTATATGTTTATGTACTTCTTGTGCGAACCGTAGTTGGCTATGGCGCGTGCCGTTTTCGCCAGCTCTTTGTCGTTGGTCGTTATCGCGCCGCCGTCACCCAGTGCGCCAAGGTTCTTTCCGGGGTAGAAACTGAATCCTGCCGCATCGCCCAAGTTGCCTGCGCGTCTTCCTTTGTACTCCGCACCATGCGCCTGTGCGGCATCCTCTATGACTTTCAGCGAGTGCTTGCCTGCAATCTTCATTATAGCTTCCATCTCTGCTGTCTGCCCGTACAGGTGTACCGGCATTATTGCGCGCGTGCGTTCAGTGATTAAGGGCTCTATTCTTTTAGGGTCTATGTTGAAACTCATTGCATCCGGTTCGCACAGGACCGGTTTCATTCCTGCCTGCATTACGGCAAGTATGGTTGCTATGTATGTGTTGGCCGGAACAATTACTTCGTCACCCTCTTTCATCGTCCCCATTTCGCGGTATGCCTGAAGTATTATGGCAAGTGCGTCAAGCCCGTTTCCTGTTCCTATACAGCAACTGCAGCCGCAATATGCCGCGAACTCCTCCTCGAACTTACGGCACTCCTCTCCGCGGATATACCATCCGCTTGAGGCCGCCCGTGCCAACGCGGCATTTATCTCATCCATGTATGCACCGTTTATCTTCTTGAGGTCGCAGTATCTTGTCATCTCTATGTCGTTTTTAGGTCAATCGTGTAGGTGTCGTAGGTGATTGTGCGTCCGCCCAGGCGTTCCTTGTAGGCTATCAGGCCGCTGTTGAGATAATTGCCCCCATCCTCTACCGATATGCCGAAATCGAAATATCTCTTTGTGGTGAAGCGTTCGCCTATAAGGTGTTCGTACAGGTGGTCGAGCGCGCTTGTACGCCGTCCCTCCGCTGTTGTTCCGCTGTATTGCATGTGTACTGTCTGTCCGGTTATGTACAGTACTGTTCCGCCAAGAATGTTGTCGTTGTCGTCCGAAACGGTGAACAGCTTTATGTTGTCGGGGAAACGGCTGTGCAGGAGTTCAATCTCCTCGAGCGTGTGTACCGGGGCTACGCCATATCTGCTCTGCAGACGCTCGCCGAGTATCTCCCAGAACCTCGAAAAGTTGTTCTCCTCTTTTATGTGCAGCCGGTTCTTCATTGCCGCCGTCAGTCTGCGCCGTCCTCTGAACGGGATTGCATTTGACATTTCGATAACCGATGAGGCTTTGCATTCGGTGAGTATTGCTCCGTTGCGGAAAAGGGCATAAAGGTCTTCTTCGCAGGGATAGCGGTGGTAGATATGCGGGGCTGGCCTGTAGATGATTCCTTTGACTCCTCCTCTCTCTTCTAAGTGTCGGCGGAGAGCTGCGAATATATCCAGCGTGGTTTCGGCTGTCGCGTTGTTGCCAAGCAGCAGGCCGCCGTATGTGAGCCCGTTGTGCGAACAGAACATCCCGTCCTTCATGTGTGCCGGCAGCAGGGCGATAAGCTCTCCGTTGCAATAGAACATCAGGGAGTGGTCCGAAAAACGGTCGCTGTGATAGTCCATATAGCCCCTGTTGTGGAGGAATGTGCCGTTGCGGCTCTCCTCTACAAACCGGTTCCAAACATCGGCCATGTCGCCGGTATATCGTTCTGCCGTTATCCTGTTTCCGGTCGCGTCTTTCATTTGCCTATGCTTTGGAGGAACTCTTCGTAGGAGTTTATGTATGCGCTTTCGTCATAAGAGTGTGATGCAAGTACGAGCAGTACTGCATCGGGCGAGAAGTTTCTTATCTCGTCCCAGGTGTCGGGCGGAATCAGGAGCCCCTTCTCCCTTGAATCGAGATGGTATGTGCGCCTGCCTTCGGTATCCTCAAGGGTTATATCGACACTGCCGCTTACGGCAATGACGTATTCCGATGATACCCGGTTCGAGTGCTTGCCGCGTTCTTCTCCCTCGGGGACTCCGTGTATCCAATAGACGCGCTGTATCTTGAACGGGACTTCAATCCCTTCCTCTGCGATGGTCAGGTTACCGCGGCTGTCGGTGAAGGTCCTTAGTTTATCCATATCTGCTCTTTTACGGTTTCGGGCAGTGTAGCGGCTGTGCGGCTCCTGTCCCTGCTGTATGATACAAATTTATGAAAAAAGTCTGGCATTGCCAACATTTGGCCCATTTATGTAATAAACGCAGTGTAGCCGTCAAAATTGTCCGAAAATGCTGGTATTTTCCCTTATGGCCGATACGAGTTCCTCTGCAGTCATCCCTTTTGCCCCGGCTATTGAACCATATATCTCCGAAATGGGTCTCTGGCTTTCGTCGCTCTCCACGAACAGCCGGTCGAGCGGAACTGCTTTTGCGCTCATGGGGTTGAAATGTTCGCCAAGCGACAGGTAGAGGCCTGCGCCGGTGAGCTGTCGGGCCTGTTGCGGCTTGCCTCGGAATCCGTGTATTATCCATGCCTGTGAAGGCGACATCTGTTTGCGTATTTCAATGATTTCATCGAAACTTTTTACACAGTGTACAATCAGCGGTTTCCTTACCTTTTCGGCAAGTATGGCATGTGCCAGAAATACTTTTTTCTGAATCTCCGTCTCCGCCGCCCCTCTCAGTTTGTCTATTCCGCATTCTCCTATGGCCACAACGTTTTTCTCCGCTGCGACAGCTTCTATTGCTGCGAAGGTCTCTTCCCACTCCGCGGGAATGTGCCATGGGTGTATGCCTACCGATATTGTCATGTCGGGGACGTACAGTGTGCCGCTGCCGTATATGCTGTGCTCCCGTGCAGGCGTGTGGGTGTGTATGTCGAAGTATTCCATGCTGCTTGTGGCGTTGTTGTTCATGGTACGGGGTCGTATCCTGAACCGCCCCAGGGGTGGCAGCGCAGGATGCGTCTTATTGCAAGGTATAACCCCTTGAACGGGCCGTGCTTACGCAACGCTTCAATGGCGTATTGCGAACATGTTGGGGTGAACCGACATGACGGAGGTGTCATCGGTGATATGAATTTCTGGTAGAACCTTATGGGAAGGATTAGTATCTTTATAAGGAGCTTCTTCATTTTACGGCAGTCTTGGAAATTATACCATCGAGCAATTTTTCCATTTTGCGCTTTATGAATGCCGTGCTGTTGTGCTTTGTGTCAATGTACAGTATTGCAACGGCAAGCTTCTTGCCATTGTTCTCAAGTGCCTCCACAAATGTGTGTTTGCTTGTGCGGTATGCCTCGCGTATGCGTCTCTTTACGAGGTTGCGATCAACTGCATGGCGGAACCTCTTTTTGGCTACGCTTATGAGTATGACGGCAGCCGGCTGCTGCTTTTCGCACTCCTGCTCCAGAAATACCGCTCTCAGCGGATATGCCGTTACGGACGAACCGTTCGCATAGAGTTGTTCTATGACGCTCTTGCTCTTGAGGTGCTCTTTGAGTGGAAAAGTGTTTCTTTTCATACGTAACGAAGGCTCTTTGCCGAAAAACGGTGTATCGTAATTGATAGAACAATGTGCTGTTTTCAATATTAGGGCTCAGTCATGTAATTCGATTACACTCCTTTCGCCCTAATTCCCTGTGCTTTGTGTTTTACAAAAAGGCTGGGCCAAAATTTGCATTTTGACACAGCCTCATATGCGGTATTACTTGTTGTTCGCAGCAAGATATGCGTCAAGTGCTGCCGGCATGTTGGTGGCTCCTGCATGCGGTGCCTCAAGGTCGAGGCGCAGGTTGTTTTCCTTGATGCATTTTGCGGTCACATTGCCGAAACATGCTATCAACTGCTCACCCTGTGTGTAGTCGGGGACATTCTTCTTGAGCGAGTCGATACCGTGTGGGCTGAAGAAGATGAGCATGTCGTATGACTTTATGTAGTCGGGTGCAATTTCAGTGCTTACCGTGCGGTACATCTCTGCCTGTGAGTGATATACTCCGTGCTTGTCGAAGAGCTCGTTTATTTCGGCATTGTGCACGTTAGATGTCGGTACGAAGTACTTCTCGGTCTTGTGCTTGGCGAACAGCTGCTCAAGGTCCTGAATGTGTCCGTTGCCGAAGAACACCTTGCGTTTGCGGTACTGAACATACTTCTGTATGTATAGCGAAATGGTCTCCGACAGACAGAAATACTTCATGTCGTCAGGTATGTTGACTCTGAGCTCCTTGCAGAGGGTAAAGAAGTGGTCTATGGCATGGCGTGAAAGGAATACGATTGCTGTATGGTCCAAAATCGAAACCTTCTGCTGTCTGAACTCCTTAGCCGTCACTCCTTCAACCTTGATGAAGGAACAAAAATCAATCTGCACGTTATGCTTCTCCGCGATGTCGAAATATGGAGATTTTCCTGTAGTTGGTTTAGGCTGTGAAACCAAAATCTTGCTAACCTTCAATGTCCTAAATTTTTGTAGTTATAAATTCATTCAATTGTAGTACCGATTTCCACACCAAAGCCATGGGTAAAAATTCGAGTGCGCAAAGATATAAAAAAATATCCAAAAAACTCTTCTTTTCGCGAAAAATGATTCTGATTAAACTGCTGGTAATCGTGTAGATATATGCAATGAGTATCAGAATTGAATAAATTTCTACATAATAGAAAGATGTTTCGGGCATGAGCAATATGGCTGTTGCTGCCGGCAGAAGGGCAAAACCTGTGATCTTTACCGTGAAGAGATACTGGCTTCTCCATTCAGCTGCATCCTTGCCGTTGAACAGTATGTTGTTCACGATGTCGTATGCGAATCCTTTGAGCAGTATTACGGCTGTCGCGGCTAATGCGAAGATGCACATGTGTACCGTCTGCCTGCTGTCGGCTGCCAGCAACATATTTCCCTGCAGATACTTTGTAAGGAGTATTACGCACAGGAATACCGTCTGCATGTACATCAGCAGGTTGCATATTCTGGTAGTGTGTGTCCTGTCGTTGAAGGGCACGCTCTTGTTGCCGTAATAGAAGGTACACTTGAGTCTCTCCATTATGCTTGCCCCGTTCATCAGGAATACGTATGATATTCCTGCAAGGTTCAGTATGAAGAGTGACATGATTATGTCATCGTTCATCATATTGTATGGTGCCGGAATATCTGTCATAGTGCCGCGTATTTTCTTATTGTCGCATCCCAATGTGGGGTGTTCCTTATGATTTCCAACGCCTCGGCCGGAGTCTTTGCCACGCTCCATATGCTGCCGTGTATCTCTCCCATGAAATTCTCCTCGATGGCCTTGCCCAATTGCGCGATGTAATGGTCGTAATATCCGTTGATGTTCAATATTACAATGGGGTTGAGGTATAGTCCCAACTGCTTCCACGTGATTATCTCGCTCAGCTCCTCAATGGTTCCGCAACCACCTGGCAATGCTATAACGGCATCGCTGAGGTCGGCCATCATCTGCTTGCGTTCATGCATGCTCTGTGTGACATGCAGTTCCGTGAGCCCCTTATGGTGCCACTCCTGCTCAACCATGAACTGTGGAATAACACCAATCGCCTTTCCTCCGTTTTCCAGTGCTCCGTCCTCAACCTTACGCATCAGGCCGATGCTTCCGGCACCGGTAACTACAGTTATGCCCTCCTTTGCCAGGAGTGCTCCCAGTTCGTATGCCGCGTCGTTGTATTCCTGCGCAACCTTGCTGCTCGATGCGCAGTAGATGCAGATATTCTTAAGTTCCATCTCTGTAGTGTGGTTACCGGCACGGGTAACCGTCTTTCTTTGCTTTTTTTCTTATGTTCTCTATGCGCTCGTCGAAGTCGGGGTGCGATGCAAATGGCTTCAGCAGGATGTCAAACTGCGATTCGTTGCTTTCGGACAGTTTCTTCATCTTGATGAATGCAACGCCTATTGCCCACGGGTTCTTGCCGCACTTCTTCAGGAAGTTGTATCCGTAGTTGTCGGCTTCGTTTTCCTGTTTCCTTGAATGCTTGGCCGACATTGCCACTCCGGCAATATCTCCTATCGCTGAACTCGACAGGGATGCCCATGTGTCGCTGAACGCGCCTATGGCATCTGATGCGGCACTGCGCAGCAGTGCATCCTTCCATGCCTTTTTGGAATGGCGCAGGGCAATATGTCCAATCTCGTGTCCGATGACTCCGAGCAGTTCTTCGTCGGTAAGTATATCCATAAGTGCGGTATATACGCGTATGCTACCGTCTGGGCAGGCGAATGCGTTCACTTCACTGGCTCTATAAACCTTAAAGTTCAATGATATTCCATCCGCACTGGTCATGCCTCTCGTTATGCGGCGCAGCCGCTTGGTGTAGCTGTTGCTCTCGGGGCAGACGCTGTTGCTTCTGTCCATCTCCTTTACGCTCTCACTTACCGCTTCGGCAAGCTCCTCGTCACTTATGGTCAGAGCCTTGCCGGCCTTCAATGTGCCGTTGAGCAACTTCAGCCAGTCCTGTGCGTATGTCGTGTTCGCAACACTGACCGACAGCATGAGTATGAATATTATCCTTTTCATATTGCACTCTTTATTTTAATTTTTCGCTTTCTGGTTTCACCTTTGACCTTGTCATATCCCCACCTTTGACAACCCTGTCTGTTTGGCATCCCTTGCGGTGCAAACTTCGTCTGCACTCCGCACGACTATCTGCCGCCAGGGTTGCCGAAGTCGTGGCACTGCGTTTTTGCTTTGACAACCCTGTCTGTCTGGCATCCCTTGCGGTGCAAACTTCGTCTGCACTCCGCACGACTATTTGCCGCCAGGGGTGCCGAAGTTGGGTCGCTATGTTCCCCATGACTCGCGGTCGAGGTTGCGGTAACCAATCGCTTCGGCTATGTGCATGGGCTGTATCTCCTCGCTGCCGGCAAGGTCGGCTATGGTGCGTGCGACCTTCAGTATGCGGTCGTATGCGCGGGCCGAGAGGTCAAAGCGTGTCATGGCGGTTTTCAGCATGGCCAGGCTTGTTTCGTCGAGAACTGCATATTTTGCAATGAGTTTCGGAGTCATCTGCGCGTTGCAGTGTATGCCTTTTTCCTCCTTGAAGCGTGCGGCCTGTATCCTGCGAGCAGCGATGACGCGTTCGCGGATTGCTGAACTGGGCTCCCCGGGGACTGTGTCCGATATCTTCTCGAACGGAACGGGGACAATCTCTATCTGTATGTCGATGCGGTCGAGAAGTGGGCCGCTTATCTTGTTGAGGTACCGTTGTACCTGTCCCGGGCTACATGTGCATGCCTTGGTCGGGTGGTTGTAATAACCGCACGGACAGGGGTTCATCGAGGCGATGAACATCACTCCTGCAGGGTACTCTACCTTGTAGTTGGCGCGTGCTACGCATATCTTGCGGTCCTCGAGCGGTTGGCGCATCACCTCTAATACGTCGCGGCTGAATTCGGGGAGTTCGTCAAGGAACAGTACTCCGTTGTGTGCCAATGAAATCTCGCCCGGCTTGGGGTTGCTTCCGCCTCCGCACAGGGCTACCGATGATATGGTGTGGTGGGGGCTGCGGAAGGGGCGTTGGGTTATGAGCGATACTCCGTCGGGCATCATTCCGCTCACGGAGTGTATCTTGGTGGTCTCGAGGCTTTCATCAAGGGTCAGGGGTGGCAGAATGCTGGGCAGTCTCTTGGCCATCATTGATTTTCCGCTTCCCGGAGGGCCTACCATTATAAGGTTGTGTCCGCCTGCTGCGGCGACCTCGAAGGCGCGTTTTACGCTCTCCTGTCCGCGAACTTCGTTGAAGTCGAACGGGAACGTGCTCTGCTTTGAATAGAATCCGTTCTCTATATCTACTTTGTATGGGGCAATTCCGCCTTCTCCGTTAAGGAACCGTATCACCTGCATCAGGTCATCAGCCGCATAGACGTCAATGCCATCTACGACGGCTGCTTCTGCGGCATTGCTCTTGGGGAGTATTATGCCCTCGTAGCCGAGTTCTTTTGCTTTTATGGTGATTGGCAATGCTCCCTTGATTGGCATCAGGAGTCCGTCGAGCCCCAATTCACCCATTATGAGATAACGGTCGAGCTTGTCTGTAGAGACGACCTCGTCCGAGGCCAGTATTCCTACCGCTATCGGCAGGTCGTATGCCGATCCCTCCTTCTTTATGTCGGCAGGGGCCATGTTCACGATTATCTGTTTGCTCGGGAACCGAAGGCCGTTCTGGTGAAATGCCGAGTTGATGCGCTGCTGGCTCTCCTTGACGGCATTGTCGGGCAATCCTACGAGGAAGAATTTTATTCCACGCAGTGCGTTGACTTCTATTGTTACGAGTGTTGCGCCTATACCCTGTATGGCTGCAGCCAGGACTTTTACCAACATGCGAACTGAATGTTTGTCTTGTCGTTACTTGTTTTTCTTCTTGCTCTCCTCTCTTTCCTTGTCGTATTTTGTCACAACGGAATCTATGTGATGGATGCAACTGTCAAATGATACACCGTACATGCTGATTCTCTGGTATGGTGTGACGAGCATGCTGAAAGGGATGGATTTTATGTTGAACTTGTCAAGTATCGGGGAGTTGAATCCGGCCGTGTCGCATACGTTTACACCGGCAATGCTGTCGCTGTTGACAAAGCTTCTCCATGCTTCGGTGTCATGGTCCAGAGAAATGTTGAGCATGTTGAATGTTTCGCTCTTGATACTGTCACTCAATGCCCTCAGCTTGCACATTTCCGTGCGGCTCTTCTCGTCCCATGATGCCCAGAAGGTTACTAATGTGTATTTTTGGGAGAAGTCGGTGAGTGTTGTCTTTTTCCCATCAATGGTCTTGTACTCGAATCCCGGGAACGATTTGTGCAGTATGTTGCTGTGGTTCTGGTTTATCAGTTTGTTGGTCGATACTATGTATTCGTGGTCCTGCAGGTTTCCGCTGAGGTTGGCTATGCGGGTTCTTATATGCGCATTGTCCGGTTTGGGTATCTCTATCATGTATCTTCTTAGCAACATGATACACACCTCGCTGTTGGGGTGACTGGCGATGAAACTGTCTATTACGGCTGTACGGGCCATGTAACTGCTCTTGCTGTCGAGTATGCGCGAGATACTGTCGTGCAGTGCCTGGGTCTTGCCGCCGTTGACGCTCCATCCGCAGCCAGTCAGGGAGTCTTTGCTGAGCGTTGCCTTCAAGTCGGGCTCGGCATAGAGTGTGACTATGCGCCCGTCGGGCATGTGCAGGGCAAGAGGTATTATGGTGTCTGTCGGAATAGAGATTGAGAAGTTGCCGTTCTTGTCGCTTGTCGTGGAGTCGCATTTGGTGTAGCGGCTGTCCCAGCCGTAAAGATAGACGGTCTCTCCCTCCTTCTCCAACTGTCCGCTTATAGTGTATGATGTCTCAGTGGAGGAGCCATTGAGACATGCCGTAAGGATGAACAACAGTAGTGTATATATTACAACCCTTCTCATTGTCTGTCAGATCTTGTTCGCGCGTTTGCGCTCCAACTCGTCGAGTATTATCTTGCGCATGCGCATTGACTTCGGGGTCACTTCGAGGTATTCGTCCTCCTTTATGTATTCAAGAGCCTCCTCGAGCGAGAATACGATAGGCGGCACGATACGTGCCTTGTCGTCGCTTCCGCTGGCGCGCATGTTGGTGAGTTTCTTGCTTTTGGTGACATTTATAACAAGGTCGTTCTCGTGTATGTGTTCGCCCACGACCTGTCCGGCATATACCTCTTCCTGCGGGTTTATGAAGAATTTTCCGCGCTCCTGCAGTTTGTCTATGGCATATGCGAATGCCGTGCCGCTTTCCATTACTACCAGTGAACCGTTAGTGCGGCGCTCAATCTCGCCCTTGAATGGCTGATACTCCTTGAAACGGTGTGCCATGATGGCCTCGCCGGCCGATGCCGTGAGCACGTTGGTGCGCAGGCCGATGATACCGCGTGAAGGTATGTTGAACTCTATGTTTACACGCTCGCCCTGTGCTTCCATTGAGAGCATCTCGCCTTTGCGGCGTGTAACCATGTCGATAATCTTGCTTGAGTAGTCGGTGGGGACATTGATTGTGAGTTCCTCGATAGGCTCGTGCTTCACACCGTCAATCTCCTTGTATATAACCTGTGGCTGACCTACCTGCAGCTCATAACCCTCGCGGCGCATTGTCTCGATGAGCACCGAAAGGTGCAGCACGCCTCGGCCGAACACTGTCCATGCATCCTCCTCGGGGTCTTTCTTCACGCGCAGTGCAAGGTTCTTGTCGAGCTCCTTGTCAAGACGGTCCTGAATGTGGCGCGATGTAACGAACTTGCCCTCCTTGCCAAAGAACGGCGAGTCGTTGATGGTAAAGAGCATACTCATTGTAGGCTCGTCGATGGCGATTGGCGGCAATGCCTCGGGGTTCTCAAAGTCGCAGATGGTGTCGCCAATCTCGAACTTGTCAAGTCCCACAATGGCGCAGATGTCGCCCGAACTTACGCTCTCGGTCTTGCGGCGGCCAAGGCCCTCAAAGGTGTGCAGCTCCTTAATCTTCATCTTGCTCTGCTCGCCGTTGCGGTTAACGAGTGTGACGTTAGAACCTTCGGTGAGTGTGCCGCGGTGTACACGTCCAACGGCGATGCGGCCTGTGTAGGGCGAGTAGTCGAGCGAGGTGATGAGCATCTGGGGTGTACCTTCCAGCTTTTCGGGTGCCGGAATGTGTTCCAGTATCGCATCGAGCAGGGCAGTGAGGTCTGTAGTCTCCTTACGCCAGTCTGTGCTCATCCAGTTGTTCTTTGCCGAGCCGTAGAGCACAGGGAAATCAAGCTGCTCCTCTGTCGCCTCAAGAGAGAACATCAGGTCGAAGACCATTTCATAAACCTCCTCCGGACGGCAGTTGGGCTTGTCAACTTTGTTGACTACGACAATCGGCTTCAGACCAATCTGCAATGCCTTCTGCAGCACGAAACGTGTCTGTGGCATGGGGCCTTCAAAGGCATCAACGAGCAGGATGCAACCGTCGGCCATGTTGAGTACGCGTTCAACCTCACCGCCGAAGTCGCTGTGTCCCGGAGTGTCTATGATGTTTATCTTGGTATCCTTGTAACGGATAGACACGTTCTTTGAAAGGATGGTTATACCTCTCTCGCGTTCCAGTTCGTTGTTGTCGAGTGTGAGTTTGTCGTTGTCCTGCTCCTTGAGCAAGTTTCCTGCCAACATCATCTTATCGACAAGTGTAGTCTTGCCGTGGTCAACGTGTGCAATGATGGCGATGTTACGTAAGTTCTGCATATATATCTTTGTTTCCTTTTTTTTTTGAGTAATATAGCTGCTGCCACAATTTCAATACTCCTTCGCGTATTTGTCATCCTGAACGGATGTGAAGGATCTCAAAATGTCGTATAAAAGAGATACTTCGCTATGCTCAGTATGACAGAAAACGGAGGGGTACTGCTGTTCTTGTTTTCTTTTGTTTATATCGGTATTGCATGCTCTGTGGTTGAGCAGTCGCAAGCGACTGCAAAGTTACACAAAAATAGCGAGAAAATGGCTGTTTAAGGGCTCTTTGTATGTAAATGTTTGAAAATGAAATGACTTTTTTCTGTTCTAAAGGGATGTTTTGCAAAAAAACAGTGAAAAGTGATTGATGTTACGGAAAATGGTTGTATCTTTGCACCCGCGTTGGCAACATAGTGCGCCCCGGGCGCATTCATTTGTCGGCCAAAAGATATTTTTTAACCCTTTAAAACTTCAAATTATGTATTTGGATTCAGAAAAGAAGAAAGAGATCTTTGGCACATACGGAACGTCTAATACAGATACTGGTTCAGCAGAGAGCCAGATTGCATTGTTCTCATACCGTATTGCACATTTGACGGAGCACCTCAAGGCTAACCGTAAAGACTATAGCACACAGAGAGCTTTGACAATGTTGGTAGGTAAGCGTCGTGCGCTTCTTAACTATCTTAAGAGCCGTGACATCAACCGTTACCGTGCAATTGTCGCTAAGCTTGGCTTGCGTAGATAATCTGCGCCGGAACAGTTAAGCGGAGTTTTCGAAAGAAAGCTCCGCTTTTTTATGTTCCTTGCCGCTATTCAGGGTTAACCTGCAAAGGGTCCACGGTGCTTTTTCATCTCCTTTGTATTGGAATCGCTTTACGCTCTCCTGCAATTCCCTTGTGGTAACATGATATTGCAGTATCGGTTGTTTTTTGTAATTTTGCACAATAAATCAATTCTTTATGTCCGTAAAATCTTCCAAAAAGGGGCTACTCGCTCTTACGCCCATTGTGGTGATGCTGTCGATATATCTTGTAGGTTCGCTCGTTACGCGTGATTTCTACAGCATACCCATTGCCGTGGCCTTTCTTGTAGCTTCGGTATATGCTGTCTGTATAACTGGCGGAATGCCGCTCCAGGAGCGCATCGGAAAATTCTCGCAAGGTGCGGCGAATGCCGGTATCATGAACATGATATGGATATTTGTCCTCGCCGGTGCATTTTCGGCTGTAGCCAAACATATGGGTGCTATTGATGCGGCAGTGAACATTACGCTCAATCTTGTACCAGCCGACTATATTCCTGCCGGAATATTTGTCGCAGCCTGCTTTATATCAATGGCCATAGGAACATCTGTCGGTACTATAGTCGCTTTGATGCCAATTGTCACGGAGCTTGCCGGAGTGCTCAATTGCGGGACCCCATGGCTTGTGGCCATTGTGGTCGGTGGTGCTTTCTTCGGCGATAATCTTTCGTTCATATCGGATACTACTATTGCCGCTACGCAGACTCAACAATGTTCAATGCGCAGCAAGTTCATGGCAAACATACTTCTTGTAACGCCGGCTGCTGTCGTTACGCTGTTCATTTATATATTCTCGGGGGAGGGTATGGGTAGTCCGATTACCGATGATGCAACTCTTGCCGATGTGCTGAAATGCATGCCTTATCTCCTCGTTATATTGTTGGCACTTTTCGGAATGAACGTGCTGCTGGTCCTTGCCGTAGGCATCGTTGCCGCCGGTGCGACAGGTCTCTTTTACGGTTCATTCACGCCTGTGTCGTTCCTTAATGTCATGGGTGACGGTGTCATGGGGATGGCTGAACTCATAATAGTGACCATGCTTGCCGGGGGAATGCTTGAACTTGTCCGCCTGAACGGAGGACTTGATTTCATTGTAAGGCTCGTGACCTCCTCGCTCAAAGGCCGCCGTTCGGCAGAGTTTGCCATTTGCGCGCTCACGGCCCTTTCCAACGTATGCACTGCCAACAATACGATTGCCATACTTACAGTAGGTGATATTTCGCGTGATATTTCAAGGAGTAACGGCATAACTCCGCGCCGTTCAGCCAGTCTGCTCGATACATCGTCCTGTTTTGTGCAGGGAATGCTTCCCTATGGTGCGCAGCTGCTTACGGCTGCCAAGTATGCAGGAATCTCTCCTTTGGCAATAATGCCGCACCTTTACTATCCGTTATGCGTGGGTGCTGTACTGTTGATATCCATTCTCATCGGTAAAAGAAAGCACCGCCCCCTTTGATTAGGGAACGGTGCCTGTTCTGTCTGCTGTTTACATAAGGGGATTCTCATCTTCCTGTCAGTACATGGTAAGCAAGTCTTTGCTGTATTCCTTTTATGTCTATGCCTTTGCTGAATTCCTGGCAGAAAGGTTCTGCTGTGCCGCTTATCCATATCTTCATTTCACAGTCAGAGTCGAAATTGCCGGCAGTCTCAATGAGGAAATGGGTGATTGCCTTGTAAGGGATAGAGTGGTATTCCCTTTTCTTGCCTGTCATGCCCTGTATATCCTCTATTATTAGGCGCGACGTCGTGAAAACCCATTTGTCACGAAAAATCTGGAATGCGGCGTCAAGTTCTTCTCCGGGATAGAGAATCGGAGTGAATTCTTCTCTGATTTTGTCTAAATCAACCTGTGTGGCATTGCCCAAAATGTTGCTGAAAAGTCCCATAGTAATATCAGTTTATTGGTTTGTTCAACGCAAATATAGCAAATCCCGGTTTTAGTGCAAGGGTCGGAGATGAAAAAATCATAAAGAAAAGGCGTGCATGCACGCCTTTTCTTTATGATTTATAGCTACTTGCAAATCTTTACTTTACAAGTACCTTTGCGCTGCGGATTACATTACCAAGCTGCATCTTTACAAGGTAAACACCTGCCGGAACTGCAACTGTTGATGGGTTCTGAACGAACTCAACCAACTTGCCGTCTGCTGTGTATATCCATGCCATATCAGCGTTTGCAATCTCAATTGCACCCTCAACAGCCTCTGCTGCAGATATGTTACCGGCTACGTCCTTAACAGATGTGTTGCCATCGAGTAGCTCAGGCTCCTCGGCTTCGCCCTGGTCGCGTGTGTCGGCTGCTTTGCGGCCCGGGTTGTTACCTGTAATCTTCACACCGAAGTCAATTGTGAAGCCCTTGTTTGTCAAACCTGTCGGGTTGAATGCACCTGCAAACCAAGCATCAGAGAATACGATACGCAAGCGGCTGTCGCCCGGTGTTGCATCTGTTGGAACCTTGAATGTGAATGTGATACCGGGGTTCTGAATCTCCGGTGTTGCAGACTCGTGTGTACCAACGAAGAAGATGCGCTCGCCCTCGGGGTCAACTTCTGTTGTTCCCTTTGCAATCTCTGAAGCTGTACGCTCCGTTGGTAGTGGGTGGTCAAAGTCGCCGCTACCGTTGAGGTCCAACCAACCTCCACCATAGCACCATTTCAAACCGTCGTCATAGTTTGCACCAACAATTGTCATTGTGATGTTCTGGCCCTGTTCGATTTCAAGGACATGGCTGCGTGCATCGGCATACTGTGTGCCATCTGCAACCGGGCTATTAGCTGTGTAGTTCAAGTTCTTTACTGCGCCGGTTGTTGTAACCTTTGAAACAAAACGCTGTGCGCGTGCATTTTCAATGCCGTTTGAACTCGGGTCAATCTGGCTCATACCGTATGTGTCCTCCTCGACCTTCTCGGGCAGGTTTGCCTGGTTGCCACGTGGAACCTCAACCCAAACAATAGGAGAGTAGCTCTTGAGGTCGGTAGAAACTGAACGTACACCGATGAATGGAACATCGTTTACACTTGCAAACTCAATGTTACCTACGAATGTTGCCCACTGTGATGTTGTACCCACGAGAGCAACCTTGCCGTCCTCGCCGTTCTTGTACAATACCTCGAAGTGGTCGATGTTTGCCTCGTCGTTGTAAACCAAGCCCCACTCTGCACGTGTCTTTGCTGTTGCATCGACATTCCAGTGAAGCTTCAGATTCATTGTGCTCTTTGTCTCGTTCTTTACCTCTGCAACAAGGTCCTTTACATTTGCCGGGTCAATGTATGTTTCGTCGTTGAGCTCAAGCTTACCGACATAAATCTGATAGTTGTTGTTGCTGCCCTTTACACGAAGACCGATGCGCTCGATAATGTCGCCGTTGTTGATGCCGTTAAGAGCAATTTTCTTCTCTTCCCAAGTCTTGCCTGCGAGGTCACCATATGGGAATTCAATCCAAGCGTCGCTGCCTTTCTTCTTGAGGATAAGGTAGAGGTTTGATGCTGTAGCGTCCTTCAATGTTTTCACTGCGAGCTTTGCGTAAGCACCGTTGCCGGCCTTTAGGCTTGTCTTGTAAAGAACGATATCTGTGCCTGTTGATGTTGCAGCACCAGTGAGCTCGATACAAGAACCACCTGTGTAGGCATCAAGGTGAGTGTAGTTTACATCAATGTCTGTGCTTACAGTTGTTGTGTTGCTCTTGTAGCGCAACCAACGGTATGTAGGAACAAGGTCCTGTGAACCCATGTTGTACCACTCGCTGTTGTGTGAGTTCTTGCCCTTATAGTAGTAACGGTCACCGTTACCGAGTGTGAAGTGTGTGCGGAAGTGCATATTGCCCTGGATTGCAGAACGCTCGGGAATCCAGTGTGCCATACCTGCGAATGTCTGCAAGGGAAGCTTGCCATCTGCTGCAGTCCAGTTGTTGCCTGTGTCGCTGAGTGCCGGTGTGTTGGCCGGGTTGCGGTTACCGCCTGAGAAACCGCGCTCAAGCAGTCTCTGGTAGTTGCCCTGAATGTCATATACACCGTCACCGGCGTTGAAGCTGTAGAAACGGCTCTGGTCGTGCTCGCCCCAAAGGCAGATACTTGTGTTGTTGCCTTCAAGGTTGGTCCAACGACGGTCCATAGATGCAATCCAAACACCGGCGTACATATTGTCTGCCTCACCGTATGCAGCCTTTACTGCTTCGTATGTAGAACCCAAGCCTGCCGCTATGTCATTTGCTTGGTAGTTGAGCATCAGGTCGTGTGTCTTGCCATTTGCTTTTGTACCATAGAGGGCATCGATGGTAGTTGTCTGGTTGCTTGACAATGATGATGTGCTTGTGTAGATTGCACTGTGATAGTTGTCGAAACCTACTCTTGCTGCCTCTTTCCAAAGAGCCTTGTGGAAAGCAACGATGTCGCTGTTGCTCCAGCTGTTGTCCTCCCAGTTGTAGTTGATACCGTCTGAACCGAAGAACATGAGGATGTTGATGAGTGGCTTCACATATTTGTATGTGCCGTCGCTGTTCTTTCTTGTAATCATTGCGCTGAAGGTCTTGTCGCCGTCGCCTGTCCAGCTCTCGAAGAATGCGATACCACTCATAATGTCTGTACCGTTGCGGTGAGCTGCATCAACCCAAGCACCGGCAGCCTGGAAGAAACCGTGGTTCCAAGAACCGAAGAGGTTGGTATATTGCCACATTGAGAATACGTCGGCGTTGAACTTTGCCGAGGGGTGACCCACAGAACCGTCCTTACCGTAATCCATAGGAACATTCATAAAGAGGTTGCGGTTCTCGTATGTGTTGGTGCGTACGCGGTCGGCACGGCTCATGATGTTTGCACGGCGAACGTGTGAACGTACAAATGCAAGGTCTGATGCCTGAATACCGGCAGCTGCGAACTCCTCCATTGTGGGGTAGTTGCGTCCCTGCTCCAATGCGCTGTTGAAGAGCTCGAGCATTGATTCAACGCCCCAACCTGAGAAATCGTAGACCTCCTCGCTGTTGCCGCCTGTCTCGCCACCTTCGCCTGCATCGTCAGTTACCTCCTCAATGATATAGCTGTTACCTGCGTCGGTTGTTGACCAATCGTCTATTACAAGGCCGGTAGCAGTCTGGCCGGCATCCTGTGAGTTAAGGTAGAAGTTGCCGACCTTAATCTTCCAAGGATAGGCAGCGTTGCCTGTGCTTGTGATTGCTACATTTGAACCTCGGGTTGCGTTCCATGTAACTGTGTTTTTTGCATTGACCATTACATACTTGCCAGCACCAACGCTGTAGAGAAGATAGTTTGAACCGCTCTTCTTGATTTGGAACTGCTGGTTAGGATCCTGTGGGTTGCGTGTCGCGCTCACTGACTGACCATTGCTTGATGCAAGGGTGTTGTTGGCATACAACAGGAATGCACGCTCCGAACGGATTGTGTAAAGCTTGTCGTCGCTCAACTGTGAGAGATCGGTCACCTTTGCTGCCTGTGCCGCGAAAACTGTGCACAAGAGAGCGATGAGTGTAAAGTAGATCTTTTTCATAAAGTTGGAAATTAGGTTAGTTTGTGAATAAAATATTTTTAATTGTTCTTTTATCTTTGTCCAATTTTAACCAAATGAGAAAAAGGCTTTGCAATATGTTAAACTGTGTTGCTCTAAAACGCCTTTAACATAGCAAATATCGTGATTTACTTTAGAATAACAAACTTTTTGTCACATAATTTTGTATCTGTCTTCTAACTAAAATGTAGGTGTTGTAAATAAAAATGCTCCCCGAAATCAGGGAGCATTTTATGAATAATATAAACTCTGCTTTAGAAGTTAGGTGCATCAACATCCCACCACAGACGTGTCGCCTGTTCGTCGGGACCGCCGAGAGCCGGGATACCGCTTGCCTCAACCATGCTTACAGCAACAGGGTCTGTAGGAACCCAAGGAATACGGCGAATCATATCACCCTGCTCGATAGAACCGTCACCGTCATCGGTGTTCAGTACCGGGAATACCTTGGGGTATCCTGTACGGCGCATCTCGGCCCAGGCTTCTGTTGAGAGTGGGAACAATGCGATATATTTCTGTGTGATAATCTTCTCGAGTTTTGTCTCGTTGTCATCACCTTCATTCCATTTTACACCAATCTTTGTCACACTTTCCCAAGGCTCACCGTCACCGATGGGGTCAACACTTGTATAATCAATCGCTTTCTCCAACTGCATATATTCGTTGACATATGCGTCGTATTCAGGGCCTGACATCGGGTCTTCCAAGGTCGCGTTCTGGATACCGCGCTCATAGAAGAACTGTGCTGTGCCGCCCATGTTCCATCCGCGGAGAGCACCTTCGGCACGCAGGAAGTCAACCTCAGACCATTTTACGAAGTATGCAGGGCAACGCTTGGTGGCAAGGATATCGGTGCTGATAGTAGAGTATGCCTGTCGTTTGTTGAGGGCATATGTCTGTCCGTCGCCTACAAGGACACCTGCGCGGATACCGCAGATACGTGTGTTTGCCGGCAAGACTTCACCGGTTTTCTCATTAGGAATGTCGTTGATGTTTGGCAAGAAGAGGTATTTTGAATATGGGTGGTCAAGGCTCATCAGCAAACTTTCAAACGAAGCACACAGGCGCAAGTCGCCCCAACCGTTTGCAATGTTTGCAAGTGGGTGTGTAAAGCTGAATATCATAGGAATTACGCCGTGCTGGTCGTAAACATCCTCGATGACACCGCTTGCAACAGCCTCTTCGGCCCATCTCTTTGCCGTTTCGGGTTCAACTTTTACGATATGCATAGCCATACGAAGCTTCAGTGAGTTCGCAAACTTGATGTATGAATTAAGGCTCATATCACCGACCAACAGATTATAGCCGGTAGCAAAATTTTCCACAACAATGTTCTGGATCTGCTCCTTGTACCAGTCGGGGCGTGTCTCATAGTGCTTGAGACAGGCAACGATTGTATCGATATTCTCAACAATGCCGTAATAGATTGTCTTTACATCGTTGTACTCCTCCGGCTCCTGTGAGTTCTTCTTGTCCTCGAGGTATGTGAACGGTCCTGAAAGGTCGGCCTGTTCCTGTGCGATAAGGCAGTAGTAGAGCAGGTTGATGGCCTTTATCTCGGGGATAGAGTCGATGAGCGGGTGGTTGAGCACCGGCATAAAGGCGTTCTTAGCCATTGTGTATGCACCAAGTGGTCCACCGTTGAACTCTGCCGATACGTTGTAGGTCGAGGTCAATGTACCGTACATGAAGTCCTTGTGAGGTACTGTGAAGTACTGTGCGTAAAGGTCTGGGCCAAGGCTATACTGGCGCTGGTATGCGTGGTCACCTGGCAGCTGGCCTTCTTTACCACCGCGCATCATGTAGATACCGCTGAGGCACTGTCCGAAATATCTGTACTTGCCTTGCAGTGTGTCAATGGCTGCCTGTACTCCTTCCGGTGTCGGGGTGTTCCAGTATGGAATGCTATCGACGTTTCCAACGTGGATTTTTGTCTCGGTCTGTATGGTGTTCATGTTGGCTTCGGTACCGGGGTCATCGAAGTCGAGACATGATTGCATTGCTGCAGAAGCAAATAGAAGTGAGCCTGCAAGCAAAATATGTTTCTTATTCATAGTTTTCAAATTGATTTAGTTGTTAATCGTTGCATTACATGATTAGAGGTTAACCTTGATGTTGAGACCGAATGAACGTCCCGACGGGTAGTTGAATACGTCGATACCACCAAGGCCGTTAGCTGTAGAGAGCGATACGTCCGGGTCAACTGGAGCATCCTTGTAAAGGAAGAACAGGTTGCGGCATACGAGTGACAGGCTCAGGTTCTTGTACTCGCCGAACAGGTTGCGGAATGTGTAACCCAATGAGAGCTCACGCAAGCGGAAGTTGGTAGCATCGTAGATATAGTCTCCAACATAGCTTGAACCTACGAATGTATAATAATCCTCAACACCTACAAGGTTGCGGCCATCGTTTATGTACATGCCCAATTTGCCGTCCTCTGTATAAAGGTTGTTCTTCTCTGCGTTCAGACGTGCAGCACCGGTGCGCTCTGATGCACCAATCTCATCAAGGTAGCCTTCTGTCAAAGATACAACCTTACCGCCGATACGTCCATTGATGAGGAAGTAGAGTGTGAAATCCTTGTAAGAGAATGTATTTGACCAAGAGAGCTGGTACTTGCTGTTTACGTTACCTGCAAACTTCTGGAACTTCTTGCTGGCATCACGTACGCGTAGCTTGCCACCGTCTGTAACTGATACATAACCGCCGAGTGATGGCTTGCCGTTTGTGATGTAGATGTCGCCGGCTTTGTTTACGAGCTCGCTGATTACATTGCCGTTGGCATCTTTCACAGGAGTACTGCTGTACTTGACAACATCAACTTCTGTTGGAATACGGTCAATAATTACAGTTTCCTTAGTAGTATATTTGTAAACATCGTCCTTGTAGCGTGTGAAGTCAGTGATGTAGAGGTCACCGTATGCACCGCCCTTTCTGTAAAGTAGCTGTATTTTACCCTCTGCGAATGAGGTTGCCATATCCTTGTGGTTACCATATTTGTCTTTGCTGGTAGCCTCAATCTCATTATGGTTATAAGAGAAGTTCATAGATGTCTTCCAACGCCAGTTGCGGCTGATCTTCCAATCGTAACCTAATGTCAACTCGACACCCTGGTTGCGGATAATACCGCTGTTGACAGGCTGTGACTTACCGTTTGTTCCTGCAACCTCAAGATATGAGTTGTGCATTGCAGAGTTGTAGTATGTGATGTCGAATGTGAGACAATCGCGGAGGAACTGCATCTCAAGACCTGTCTCGAAAGATTTTGTCTTCTCAGGCTCGGGAACAAAGAAGTTTCTCGATGAGATGTTTGTCGTGTTGTTCTTGTTGTTGATTGAGATTATGTTGTAGAGCGTATTGGGAATAGAGTTACCTACCTCTGAGTAGCTCAAACGGTATTTTGCGTATGTGAACCACTTCGGCAACTTTATCATGTCGCTGAGAATTGCATTTGCACCAACTCCAAAATAACCATAGCTCTCGTCTGTTCCAAGGTAAGAGAATTGACGGAATGGGCGGTACCAGTCCTGACGGTATGATGCATCGACAAAGACAACATCCTTGAAGCCAACCTGTGCTGTAACAAGTGCAGCCTGATCCCAGTTTGAACTTGTACCCTTGCTTGTGACTCCTGCGCCGCCATAGCTCGGCTCAAACATGTTCACACTTTTGGGGATACCGATAGCAATGCCTCCGACAGTCATGTCGTCTGTGGCATTTCCAATGTAGGTATTGGTGCTGGTACCTTTGATTGTGTGTCCTACATATCCTGCCGTTGCAGACAATGACCAATCTTTGCCGAACTCCTTATTATATGAGAGCATGTAGTCGGTGTAGATTTCATTGGTGCGGCTGTTGTTCAGGTAATATGTTCCGTATCGGTACATCTCAGTGTCATACCAAGTGGTTGCATAGCGTCCTCCCTCGTCTTGATACTTGCTGTGGTCTATTGATACACGGGCCTGGAAGTTCAAACCTTCGATAATCTTTACAGTTGCATTGAATGTTGCTGAGAAGCGCTCTTCGTTGCTTGTGCCGAAGTTCATGTTCTTTAGCCAGTATGGGTTGTTGATAGCCGGTGATTGGAAAGCGTACTGCTGCATAGGACCTTCGAGAAGCATGTGGTCGCGGTGCTCGTACCACCAACCGTCACCCATGTCCTCGTACCAAGTCTGAGTACCGTTGCCCTCAGCATTACCTGATGACCACCATTGTCCCTTGGCAGAGTAGTTCTCCTTGTAGTACTCCATGTCCAAATCACGTGGTGCTGTGTAGAGGTGGTAAATAGGGTTACCCAATGTACCTCCACCTACGCGGTTCCTTGTTTTTGCCTGGTTGTAGTTCACGTTTACAGCAAGTGTGATACGGTCCCACAATTTATATGTCTGGCGGAATGCGAATGTGTTACGGTTGTAACGGTTCGCATCAATCATACCAATAGAGTGTGTGTTTGAGTAAGATGCATATGTCTGGATTTTCTCTGTACCACCCGATACTGAAATTGAGTTTGTGGTGTTCACACCCATATCGTAGAAGTCTGCAATATCATCGTTTGCATAGTTACGCAAATATGCGTTGAGCATATTCGGTGTTCCGTCAGCATTGGTTGTCTGGAAATACTGCTTGTCGGCAGCATACTGGAATATGTGTTTGCCATTACCGCTCAGGCGATCACCCCAGCTGTTGTTGAGTAACGTGTTGTTTGCAGAACGGTAGCCTCCGTATGAGTTCTGTAATTCAGGAGTGAGGAGAGGTGTGTCAAAGGTTGTGCTGGAGTTGAATGTGACCTCCATCTTACCCTCTTTACCCTTCTTTGTGGTAATCATCACGACACCATTTGCGGCGCGTGAACCGTAAAGAGCCGCAGCATTGGCACCCTTAAGGATGTTCATTGACTCAATATCGTCGGGGTTGATCATTGAAAGCGGGTCGCTGCCTTCGGCGCTGCTTCCCGATGTCAGTGTGGCTGCATCACCAATCTGGCCACGGATGCTGTTTGTCATAGGCACACCGTCAACAACGATTAGTGGAGCGTTGTCACCCATAATAGACTTGTTACCGCGGAGAGTGATTTTAGAGGCACCGCCTGCACCACCTGCACTTGGAGTAATGGTTATACCGGAAACCTTACCCTCGAGCGAGTTGATGAGGTTTGCGTCGGGGGTCTTCATGAGCTCGTCGGCCTTGAGCATCTGTGTTGCATAGGTAAGTGACTTCTCCTTACGCATGATACCCATCGCGGTTACAACCACCTCGTCGAGCATCTCCGATTCTTCGGACATTACGAAATTGAGCACGCCGCCGTTCCATACCTGGTCATCGCATTTGTAACCCATCATGATTACGCGGAGTGTTGCGCCTTTTTCTACATTCTTGATTTCGTACTTGCCGTCAAAGTCAGAAATGTAGGTCGAGTTGTTTGTGCCAACAACTTGAACAACGGCACCAATCATACCTTCACCTTTCGTGTCGGTTACAGTACCTTTTACCGTGCCATTCTGCTTTTGCTGTGTGGCTGTAGCTTTTGCCCAAACCGGAGTGGGCGCCAGGGAAAGTGAAATTCCCAGAAAAGTTGCCGCTAAGAGCGACCTTCCAACCGTTTTTAGATTCATATTATGTGTTTTAAGTTTGGGATTATTGCGGCGGCCACCGCAGGTTTTCCCGTGGTTAAAATTAATGATTTGTCGTTGTTCTTGTGCTGCGGTAAATATTTATATTTAAATTTATATAAAATCTCCAAAAATACCGCATTCAAAAATAATGAAATATTTTGTCGGGTAGAAATTTTTATACTGTTTTTTTGTTCATCTGATGTAAAAAAGTATTTCCGGGAGAGGGCTTCCTGTTCCGTTCCAAAAAAAGTCACGCGAGAACCCCGCGTGACTTTACATTATCCGTTGTGAAAGGTTATTTTATTTCCCATATTTCGTTCGTTTCGAGAAGTTCGCTGAAGTTGTGGTACTTCTTTGCTCCCTTCACCTCTTCGACCTGCGCATGGACGGCATCGTTGTAGGTTACCGCTTCGACATCACGTATAACACCCAATGCGACGGGGAAGTCAGGGCCTTCCATCAATGCGAGTTTCAGGTGCAGGGTGGTGTCCTTGCAATGTGCATCGTGGACAAGAATGTCGTTTTCCGTGATTCCGTTCTCGCCGATTTTCACGACCTTGAGCCCGAATCCCTCCTGCATGAGGCCGTATTCGCGGTTCTCGCCGAAAATCATTGGCTTGCCGTGCTCAAGGTATATGGCATTCTTTGCACGCCCCTCCTTGGTATATACGCTCTCGTGTGTTCCGTTGTTGAAGATGACGCAGTTCTGCAGGACTTCGGTTACGGATGCTCCTTTGTGCTTGGCTGCCGCCTTCAGGCACTCTACTGCCGCCGCCATGTCAGTGGCTACGCATCGTGCGAAGAAGTTGCCTCTTGCGCCGAAACACAATTCTGCAGGGCGGAAGGGGTCTTCTACCGTGCCGTAGGGCGATGATTTGCTTACGAATCCTCGTACCGATGTGGGCGAGTACTGTCCTTTTGTCAAGCCGTAGATGCGGTTGTTAAGCAGAATCATGTTCAGGTCGATGTTGCGTCGTACCGCATGTATGAAGTGGTTTCCGCCAATGGCAAGTCCGTCGCCGTCACCCGAAACCTGCCATATGGTAAGGTTGGGGTTCGCCAGTTTTGCTCCGGTGGCGATAGCGGCCGAACGTCCGTGTATGGTGTGGAAACCGTATGTGTTCATGTAGTATGGCAGTCGTGAAGAGCAACCGATACCCGAAATTACCGCTATGTCGTGAGGCGCGACTCCGAGTTCTCCCATTGCTTTGTGCAGTGCACCAAGGAAAGAATGGTCACCGCAACCCGGACACCAGCGTGGCTGTCCGAACTTGTAATCCTGTGCTTTATATTCGCTCATGTCTTATTCCTCCATAATTTTAGTGAATGCCTCAACCAGCGATGCCACGGCAAACGGCTGGCCCTTAACTTCGTTGTACTGGTGCAGTTCAAGATTCTGGAACTTGCTGCGCAGGTAACCTGCAAACTGTCCCATGTTCTGTTCCGCAACTACAACCTTCCTGTATTTGCGCAGAATCTCTTCGGTGTTCTTGGGCAGCGGGTTGATGAATTCGAAATGTGCGAGAGCAACTTTCTTGCCTTCGCTTCTCATCTGCTGCATAGCCTCGCAAAGGTGTCCGTATGTGCCTCCGAAACCTACTATGAGAAGGTCGGCATCATTGTCGCCTTCCACCTGCTGTGCAGGGATGCATTCTGCGATTCCGGCAACCTTTCTTGCGCGTGTCTCAACCATGCTGTGGTGGTTGGCCGGGTCGTTGCTTATAGCACCGGTCGCCGCGCTCTTTTCAAGTCCGCCAATACGGTGCGTGAAGCCCGGTGTGCCCGGTACGGCCCAGTAGCGTACGTCGTTCTCCGGGTTGCGTTTGTATGGTGTCCATCCCTCCTGCATCTCAGGTGTCACGTATGGCGGAACAATTTCTGGGTATGCGTTGAGGTCGGGCAGTTTCCATGCTGCTGAACCGTTGGCTATGAACGCGTCGGTTAGCAGAATCACCGGTGTCATGTGCTCCACGGCAATCTTGCATGCCTGATATGCTGCATCGAAGCAGTTTGTGGGCGATGTGGCTGTTATTACGGGGATAGGGCTCTCGCCGTTGCGTCCGTAAAGTGCCTGCAGAAGGTCTGTCTGCTCGCTCTTTGTGGGGAGACCTGTCGAAGGTCCTCCGCGCTGCACGTCAATGATTACAAGCGGAAGCTCTGTTATCACGGCGAGGTTTATCGCTTCGCTCTTGAGGCAGATGCCGGGGCCCGAAGTTGATGTGCAGGCAAGTGCTCCAGCGTATGCGGCACCTACTGCCGATGCGCAGCCGGCAATCTCATCCTCGGCCTGCATGGTGACTACGCCCATTGACTTGTGCTTTGCAAGCTCATGCAGAATGTCGGTCGCAGGGGTTATGGGGTATGAGCCAAGGAACAGTTTCATCCCGGCCTTTTCGGCTGCCGCCATGAGACCGTATGCTGTTGCCTTGTTGCCGTTTATGTCCATGTAACGTCCCTTCTTTGTGGCCGGGTCGCTCTCGACGCTGTATGTGTGGGATATTGAGGTGTGGGTGTTGTGTCCCATGTCATATCCTGCACGCAGTACCTTTATGTTCGCATCGGCTATTTCCGGTTTCTTCGCGAACTTTGCGCGGAGCATGTTCTCGGCAAGCGAAAGGTCGCGGTCGTATATCCAGCATACCAGTCCTAGTGCAAGCATGTTTTTGCAGCGCAGTATGCTCTTGTTGTCAAGTCCGCTCTCCTTTAGGGTCTCCTGGCACAGGGATGTAATGGGGCAGGGCACGACTTCGCATGTTATTCCGAGTTCTGCGATGGGGTCATCTGTCTTGAATTCCGCTTTCTGGAGGTCTTTCTCTGTGAAAGAGTCGCTGTCTATGATTATGGCTCCTGTAGGTTTGCAGTACTTGTACTGTGTCTTCAGTGCTGCAGGGTTCATTGCAACAAGGATGTCGCACTTGTCACCGGGAGTAAGCACCTTGTCGGCTCCGATGTGTACCTGGAATCCCGATACTCCTGTAAGCACTCCTTGTGGGGCACGTATGTCGGCAGGGTAGTCGGGGAAGGTACATATGTCGTTTCCTACCGTAGCCGAAATTGTTGAAAAGATGTTTCCGGCCAGCTGCATTCCGTCACCCGAGTCACCCGAGAAGCGGACTACAACCTGGTCAACTTTGTTGGTTTTGTTTGTGTCTGCCATTTTATGGTCTTTTTAGTTAAAGATTTCCCGTTTGGTACATTATGGCTTCAAATGTCGCAAACATTTGTGAATTGGAGAAATTTTTAAGTGTAAAAATGAAAAAAAAGAGAATTTGCGGCGAAGAGCAAAAAAACAGGTGCAGCATCATTTTTTGTGCTGCACCTGTATAATGTATTGCTATATGTCTTTTTACATATCTCCCATGCCTCCGTCCATATCTTCGTATCCGTTCTGCGGCATTTCCTGCTGCTTGCGGTTCGGCTTCTTGGCTTGCATGTTTCCGAAGCTGTATGTCAGTGTGATTCCGAACGTGCGTCCGCCGCGCGAGTTCTTGGAATCGCGGATGAACGACATGTTCTCTGTTATGCTGTGTCCGCCGCGTGAATCAAGCAGGTCGCGTGCGTTGATGCTCAGGCTCCAGCTTCTGTTGAAGGATTTGCGCAGTCCTAAGTCGAGAGCATAGCTCGGTTCACGGTGTCCCTGTGCCACGATGCGTTTTGCGTTATAGCGGCCTGTAACCTGCATGGTTATACCCCAAGGCAGCATTGCGCTTGCTGTCATTCGCGCATTCCACGAGAAGTTCTCGTCGGCCTTGCCCTCTATGGCCTGGTTGTTTATGATGTACTTGAAGTCATCGAGCTTGTAATAGAACAGGTTTACGGTTGTTGTAAGGTCAAGGAACTTGAACAATCTGTTCTTGCTGACAATCTCAAGACCGGCCGACTGTGTGCTTGCCACGTTCTCGGTGGTGGTGAATATGACGTTGCCTACGTTGTAGCTGATGCGCTCCATCACATCTTCAGTTGTGCGGTAGTATCCCGAAACGGACAATGTATGGTTCTCCCAGTTCTTTATGTAGTTCAGCTCATAAGCGTTGGAGTACTCGGGAGTAAGCCCCGGGTTACCGAATGAGATGTTCGTTGAGTCGCTGATGTTCTGGAAGTCGTTCAGCTGGCCTCCCCAAGGTCTGCGCAGTCGGCGTGTGTAGTTTACCTGTATCTCCTGTCCGTCGCTTATTTCATAGCTGAGGAACGCGCTCGGGAAGAGCTTGAAGAAATCGTTGCTCTTGTAGTCGGGCAGCTGTCCGCTTTGCTTCTCGTCCCAGCCGTATGAACGTGTCCTCACGTTCCAGTATTCTCCGCGGAGTCCTATCTGGTATCCGAACTTGCCTAAACGTCCCGAATATGTAGCATAGAGGGCGTGCGTGTCCTGCTTGTAGCGGAACTGGTTGTAGAGGCTCCTGTCGATGTTCTGTTCCGTGTGCTCTCTATCATTGTAGGTGATTACGGGGCTGTTGTCGTCAGATATGTCGCCTTTGTAACCGGCCTCTATGCGATGGTTGTCGTTTATTTTGTATTCGTAGTCGAGCTTTATCTCCGTGTTCATGCTCTTGTTCTCTCCGTCCTGAAACTGGTAGCTTTCGTAGGTCACGGGGTTCGCACCGAGTACTTCGGTTGTCTGCAGGTATGTGGCGTCGCGCATCTGCATCCATTGGTGGTGCCCGACGGAGAAATCGATGAAATGGCTGTCGCTCCAGCGGTGGGTGTATCCCAATTCGACGTTGAACATACGCGGGCTTCCCTGCTGGGAGGTATTTCGGGTGACGCGTTTCAATGGCTCGCCGTATGTGCCGTCAGGGTTCATTGCTCCACTTTCGGCCACAATGTCGTTTTTGTGCTTTCCGCCGCCGTACATTCCCATGAGGTTTGCATATATCTCGTCCTTTTCTGTCATGCGCCATGTGAAGCCTGCACGTCCGAAGATGTTGTTTGGGTTGTGGCTGCCGGTAGTATGCTGGTTCTGATAGCTGCCGTTATGGAGGTACTGTGTCCTTGTTGTACCTTCGTTGTCGAACTTCATGTTTCTGTAGTTCAGCCCGGCATATGCATCGAATGCACCGCTGCTGTAGTTAATGTTCGCACCTGCGTTGTAGCCGCCTTTGGAGTCGCCGCCGGCCTGTACACTGCCATAGTAGCCGGCTTTGCGGTCACGCTTAAGAATGATGTTTATGATTCCTGCTGTACCTTCAGGCGAATGCTTGGCCGAGGGGTTGGTGATGACCTCAATCTTCTCAATAGAACCTGCCGGCATCTGCTGGAGAATGTCGCCCTGGTTGTCGGCTGTAAGGCCGCTCGCCTTGCCGTTTATCCATATTGTCACGCTCTCGCTTCCGCGCAACGATACTGTACCTTCGTTGTCAACCTCTACCGACGGTATGTCGATGAGCACGTCGCTTGCGGAGCCTCCGGTCGATGCTATATTCTGGTCAACCGTAAAGACTCGTTTGTCAATTTCGAAACTCATCTGTGAACGTTGTCCTGTGACTACGACCTCTTTGAGCAGCTTTCTGTCGGGGGTCATTGTCATTGTGCCTACATCTATTCTCTTCTTTGACGATGTAATCTCTACTTTTCTGTTCTCGTTCACATATCCTACAAAGGAGAAGGCGAGCGTGTATTTGCCCTCCTTCACGTTCTTGATGACGAACGCTCCATTGTCATCACTGTTGCAACCGCCTGCAGGTGCTGTACCGCCTTCGGGAATAAGTGCTACCGTAACGTAGCTTAGCGGTTCCTTGTTGCTCTTGTCGATTATCTTACCTTTTATCTCTCCTTGTGCCTGTGCCTGGACTGCAATGGCAAGCATCAGGAACAGAGTCAGTACGGCTTTTTTCATATTTCGCATAATGTTTTTATAATCGAGTCCGCAAAGGTACGGAATGTTGGAATATAAACCTATAATTTGTTGTCCTTATTTAAGATATTCTGTTATTTTGCCGCTTATCTGTAGCAGTGAAATCTCGCACATCTTTGTGTCAAATTCAACTGAAAGCAGTCGTTCTTCTGCATCGAGGAGACTCTTCTGTGCCTCGCGCATCTCAATTCCCGACAGGTCGCCGAGCATGTATCTCTCCTTCGCAATCTCGTGGTTCTCCCGAGCGGTCACTACATTCTGTTTTTCAAGGGAAAGAAGCTGCAGATTGTTCTGGTATGCGCTCCAGAGATTTCCGAGTTCCGCCTTGAGTGCGAGTTCGAGCTGTTCGCGTTGCAGCTCCATGTTCTTTATCTCAATCTCTGCATTGCGTTTTTCGCGCCTTCTGTTTCCGTTCCATATGCTGAACCCGATTGTTACACCGGCGCTTCCTTCCCAGTTGCTGCGTCGGGTATAGCTGTTCGTGTCATATTTGTTGAATGTGTAACGGTATCCGGCGTTCAGCTTTACGTACGGGTAGTTGCGTGACAGTACCTTTTTATAGTCGAACTTTGCCATGTTGCTGTTCTGGTCGGCGAGAAGCAGGTTCGCGTTATTCGTTATGGTACTGTTCCACAGGTCATTGAAGTCGAGCTCGCTGTTTATGGCAATGTGCTTCTCTTCGGTCTCTATGGGTGTGTAAACCTGTTCTATCGCCATCATTTCATTGAGCGCGATTCTCGATGTTATGACAATCTCATGCTGTTTTATGTACTGCGCGCTGTCTGCATTGAAATCGACCTTCGCCTGCTGGTAGTCAAGGCGTGAGAAGTTTCCAATGTTGTATCTCTCCTCTACAATCCTCAACCTCTCTTTGGAAAGCGATACGGCATAATAATAGTTGACCAGGCGCAGGCGTTGTTGGATGAAATTGTAGTATTCGGCAGCAAGGTTGGCGATAAAGTCCTCAATCTCTATCCGGGTTGTGGTTTCTCCCATCTTCTCCAGTTCCTTCAGCTGCTTGTAGTTCGTGCTTATGTTGAATCCGTCAAAAATGGTCCAGTCCAATCCTATTCCGGCCGTGAGCGTGTGGTCCAGCGAGTTGCGCACGCTTTGGGTTTCGCCGGTGGCACGCAGTTTGGAGTCGCTGTTCGCGAGGTTTGCGTCGTATCCTGCGTTCAAGTCAATGGTGGGAAGGTATCCGGCATTCGCCAGTGTAGCGTTGTTGTGGCTTATCTGCTCCTTGTTGCGTGTTATGCGCAGGGAGTAGTTGTTTTCCAATCCGGCCTCAAGGCAACTTTGCAGGGTATATGTCTGTGCGTTCACTCCGGCCTGTGCTAATATGAGCGCGAATATTATACAGAGATGTCGTTTCATGCGTTCTCCTCCTTCTTTTTACGGTTTGTTGAAATGTAGCTGTATATTGCCGGAACAATGTACATGGTAAGGATTGTGGATACAATCATACCTCCCACTACTGCCGTTCCCATCGCTATACGCTGGTTTGCGCCTTCGCCGCCTGCGAACACCAACGGTACGAGTCCCAGAATCGTCGAGATGCTGGTCATCAGAATAGGACGCAGACGCTGTAGTGACGCACTTTTGATGGCTGACATCTTATCCTCTCCGTTCTCCTGTTTCTGGTTGGCGAACTCAACGATGAGGATACCGTTTTTAGCCACAAGGCCGATGAGCATTATTATACCAATCTGACTGAATATGTTCATCGTTATGCCGTTGGAGTCCATGAATATCAGTGCGCCGGCAATTGCAAGCGGCACGGTGAGCATTATTATCAGCGGGTCCTTGAAACTCTCGAACTGTGCGGCAAGAATAAGGTATATGAGCACCAGGGCGAGGACGAATGCGAACATCAGGCTCGATGAGCTCTCGCGGAACTCCTTGGAATCTCCGGCAAGGGCTGTGCGGAACGTATCGTCAAGTACCTCCTCGGCAATCTTGTCCATTTCATTCAGACCGTCACCGATGGTCTTGCCTTCGGCCAGTCCTGCCGATACTGTTGCCGAAAGGAAGCGGTTGTAGTGGTACAGCTTCGGGGGTGTCACGGACTCGACGAATTCCACAAAGTTGTCGAGCTGCACCATCTCTCCGTCGTCCGTACGTATATATATCGATTTTATCTTCGAAGGTGTGTTGCGTTGCTGGCGGTTGACCTGTGCTATGATTTCGTACTGCTTGCCGTTCATGTAGAAGTATCCCATGCGCTGTCCGCTGAGTCCGTATTGCAGTGTTTCCGCGACATCGCGTACACTTGCGCCCAACATTCCTGCCTTGTCGCGGTTTATGTTCACGCGAGCCTCAGGGCTGCTGAACTTGAGATCGGCATCCGCCATCTTGAATACCGGGTTTTCGTTCACTTTCTGTAGGAACTCCGGCAACACTTTCTGAAGCTTTTCGATGTTCGTTGCCTGTATCACATATTGCACGGGCATGCTTCCGCGTCGTCCGCCGAACGACGATTGCTGCTGCACGAATGCGCGTGCCTTGGTCATATTTCCTACGGCCGCAGTCAGTTTGTCGGCCACATCCATCTGTGTGTAGCTGCGCTTGTCAATGTCCTTTAAGGTTATTCTTATGTTGCCGCTATTGCTCGACACGCGCGATGTCACAGCCTGTGCGTCGGGCACGATGGAATCTACAATCATGGCAATCTCTTCGGTGTAATCACGCATGAATTCGTAACTTACCCCTTCGGGGCCACGTGTGTTTATGGTTATCTGAGAACGGTCTTCAAGCGGTGCCATCTCTTCGGGAATCTCTCCCCACAGGTGTGCTATGAGCGCGAACATGCCTGCCATTACAATGAGTGCTATCCATCTCGCTTTCAGGAATGCTGCAAGCGAACGCTCGTACAGTCTGTTGAGGCCCGCAAAGAAGGGTTCTGTTTTGCGGTAGAACCACTGCTGTTTTTCGCGCCTTTTCAGAATCTTGGTGGCGAGCATGGGGGTAAATGTCAGGGCTGCGAACGAAGATATTACAACAGAACCCGCTACAACGAAACTGAATTCGCGGAAGAGCCGTCCGCTTGTACCCTCCATGAACACGATGGGGAGGAATACCGCGATCAAGGTTACTGTTGTGGATATTACCGCAAAGAAGATCTCTTTGGCACCTTCGATTCCGGCCTTGAAAGGTTTCATGCCTTGCTCAATGCGGATGTAAATATTCTCTGTCATCACAATCGCATCGTCAACCACAAGGCCCACCGAAAGTACCACGGCAAGCATGGTGAGTACGTTTATGGAGAATCCCATGACATACATAACGAAGAATGCGCCTATGAGCGATACGGGTATCACAATACATGGGATGAGAGTGACGCGCCAGTCGCGCAGGAACAGGAAAATGATGGCAATCACCAGAATGAAGGCCTCATAAACGGTGCTCTTTACCTCGTCGATGGATGCGCGGATGAACTTGGTGTTGTCGAAACTGTATGTGTATTCAATTCCGTCGGGAAGGTCTTTTTTTATAGTCTCCATGCGCTCGTAAACGGCATCGGCAATCTCAATGTGGTTGGCTCCCGGCTGCGGAACTACTGCGACTCCTACCATGGGGATACCGTTCATCTTCATATAGCTCTTGAGGTCGGCCGGGCCCAGTTCCGTCAGTCCTACGTCCCTCAGACGTACGATGTTGCCGTTGCTCTCCTTGAGTATGATGTTGTTGAACTCCTCTGCGGTGTGCATCTGTCCCATGGTCCTCAGGGTAAGTTCCACATTGTCGCCTTCGATGCTTCCCGACGGGAGTTCCACATTCTCGCTGGTTATGGCGTTCTTCACGTCTATCGGCGTGAGGCCATAGGCAGCCAGCTTTATCGGGTCGAGCCATATACGCATCGAGTAACGCTTCTCTCCCCAAATCTGCACGCTACTCACGTCAGGTATGGTCTGCAGCTGCTCCTTTACCGTAAGGTCGGCAATTTCGCTCAGTTCGAGCAGCGAAAGGTCTTCGCTCTGTATCGCGACCATCAGTATCGGCATGGCGTCGGCATCGGCCTTTGACACTGTCGGAGGGTCACAGTCTCTCGGCAAGTAGCGTTGTGCGCGTGATACCTTGTCGCGCACGTCGTTTGCAGCTGTTTCAAGATCGACCGAGAGGTCGAATTCTATGGTTATGCGGCTGCTTCCCTGCTGGCTGACGCTGGTAAGCGAACGTATTCCCGGTATTCCGTTGATGTTCTGCTCAAGCGGTTCGGTTATCTGGTTTTCTATGACATCGGCATTTGCACCGGCATAGCTGCATGTTACCGAAATTATAGGGTTGTCAACAGAGGGGTATTCGCGTACACCGAGTACTCCGTACCCAATCATTCCGAATATTATTATAATGATAGTAAGCACTGTTGCAAGCACCGGCCTGCGTATGCTCAGTTCCGATATGTTCATGCTTTTTTTGCTTTATTCGAATGCAGTGATTATTACCTTCATGTCCTTGCGGAGCTGCAGCGTGCCCGATGTGATGACAGTGTCACCCTGCGAAACTCCATCCAGAACCTGTACTTCTGTCGAGGTGCGTATTCCTGTGATGATGTCAACCGGTACGGCTTTTCCGTCGCGGTAAACGAACACCTTGCTTTTGCCCATTTCGGGTACTATAGCCTCAGATGGTACCGATATTGCGCCGGGTATCTCTTTCTGCTTTAGTCTGATGTCCGCGAACTGTCCGGGAATGAGCTCACCTTTGGTGTTTGGATATATTGCGCGTACCTGCAGGTTGTGGGTCTCGCTGTCTATACTCGATTCCGTTGCATATACCTGTGCCTGAAACTCTTCCAGTTTTCCATCCACCCTGAAAGCGAGGTTTGTCCCCTTCTTTACTTCGCCGGCGTACTTTTCGGCAACGGAGAACTCTATCTTGATGGGTTTTACCGAAGTGAGTGTCGCTATTACGGTTGTGGGCGAGGCGTATGTACCGACGCTGACCCGGCGCAAACCGATTATTCCGTCGAACGGCGCGCGCAGCTCGGTCATCCTTATCTGTGCCTTTACCATTTCAATGTCGGCTTTCAATGTGGCAAGCTCGGTCTTGACAATCTCGAGTGCCTCTTTGCTCACGGCGTCCTTCTGCAGAAGCGCGTTCTGGCGATATACGCGTTCCTCGGCAAGAGGTACCTGCGATTCAAGGCGTTTGAGGTGCGCCTGCAACTGTGAGTCGTTCACCTTTGCAAGCAGGGTACCTTTCTTTACATAACTGCCTTCGGAGAAGTGAATCTGCGTGATTTTTCCGGCCGATTCGAACGAGAGCTGTACCTCTTCGTCGGGAACGAGGTCTCCCACGGCGAGAATCTCGTCGGTCAGCAGGTGCGGTTCAAGTATCTTGGCGTGTACCTCGAGTGTCTTTTTCTTCTTTCCCTGCGGCATCTCCTCCTTCAGTTCTTCGTTCTCCTTGGGTGTCAACTGGTAGTATCCGAAAGCACCCAAAGCTATGGCGAGAATGGTTATTAGAGTCCATTTCAATTTCTTGTTCATGGTTCCTTGTGTTTGTCTGTTTGTTATTGATTTTTATATTTTGCAAATTTACTCAAATTATTAGAGTCTTCAACCTTGTAAAGGTTTAATTAATTATACTTCTTATTTTAAAATAAATTATTGGTCTTTCCATATATCAATTAAACCGGTGATAAGATTGCAAATCTTGCCGTTTTTTATTATCTTTGCACGCTGTTGACCGTGCGTTCGGGCACGGATGCATCTAAAGCGGATATATTAACACAAAAAAGATATAGTTATGATTAATGCTCAGGACATTAAAATCGGTACAGCTATCCGTATGGATGGCAAGTTGTATTTCTGCATCGACTTCCTTCACGTAAAGCCGGGCAAGGGTAACACCTTCATGCGTACAAAACTGAAGGACGTTGTTGACGGCTATGTATTGGAGCGTCGCTTCAACATCGGTGAGAAGCTCGAGGATGTACGCGTTGAGCGCCGTCCTTACCAGTACCTCTATCAGGAGGGTACGGACTACGTATTCATGAATCAGGAGACATACGAGCAGGTGAACATTTCCGCAGACCAGATCAACGGTGTTGCTTACATGAAGGAGGGTATGACTCTTGAGGTCGTTACCGATGCTTCTACAGAGACAATCCTTTTCGCTGACATGCCCGTGAAGGTTGTGCTTGCAATCACATATACCGAGCCGGGTCTCAAGGGTGACACTGCGACAAACGCCACAAAGCCCGCTACTTTGGAGACCGGTGCGGAAATCCGCGTACCTCTCTTCATTAATGAAGGTGAGCTCGTCGAGGTTGATACCCGTGACGGTTCTTATGTAGGTCGCGTAAAGGCATAAATCTTGACTCGTTAAAAGGTGATAACTGCATACGGCAAGGCGTAAATCCTCATTTACCAAAAGTAAACTCCGGTATTACGCCTTTACCGCAAGCCTTGTTCTTCTGCTTTTTAATGGACAAGTTTAACTTTAAATTAAAGACAAAGTTTTGTTATACTCTATAATTGTTCCGGTATATAACAGGCCGGGCGAGGTCAGGGAACTGCTCGACAGCCTGTCGGCTCAGACGGTAAAGCCATTTGAGTTGGTTATTATAGAGGATGGCTCAAAAGAACGGTGTGATCATTTGCTTGATCACTATCGTTCTTTTTTTACTATCCGCTACTACTACAAGGAGAATTCGGGCCGTAGCGACACGCGTAACTACGGTATGGCAAGAGCGAACGGCGATTATCTGCTCTTCTTCGATTCCGATGTGATACTTCCTCCGTTCTACTTCGAGAAACTCGAAGCAGCTATGGCAGCCGGTTATTGCGACTGTTTCGGTGGCCCCGATGCCGCTGACAGCTCTTTTTCGCCGATGCAGAAGGCCGTGAGCCATGCCATGACATCCTTCTGGACAACAGGCGGAATACGTGGCGGCAAGGCGGTGATGGAGAAATTCTGTCCGCGTACATTCAACATGGGCTTTTCGAAAGAGGTCTATGAGAAGGTGGGCGACTTCAAGGATATGATGGGCGAGGATATTGACCTGAGCATCCGCATCCGCAATGCCGGGTTCAGCATACGCCTCATACGCGAGGTTTATGTCTTCCATAAACGCCGCATCGACCTTCGCCGTTTCTACAAGCAGGTGAATAACTTCGGCCAGGCCCGCATCTGGTTGCAGATAATACATCCGGGCTCCTTGAAACTTGTGCATACTGCGCCGGCTGTATTGCTGATGCTCGGTATCGCGCTGTTGGTTGCGGCGTTCTTCTGCCCATGGCTGTTGCTGTTGCCACTGTTGTACATAATGCTCATCTTCTTCGACTCGCTTGTGAAGAACAGGAGCGTCAAGGTTGCCGCACTGTCGGTGCTTGCGGCCGCCGTGCAGATAATTGGATACGGCACGGGCTTTTTGAAAGCTCTATGGTTCAAGAAGATACTTAAGCGTCCGCTTGAAACCAAGGAGAATTTGACCAAACTCTATAACAGAGGGTAAAATGTCCGGTGAAAAGGTAAAAACGAGCATTAAGGATTGGCCGATAGACGAACGTCCGCGTGAGAAGGCGATGCTTCACGGTATCTCATCGCTCAGCAAGTCGGAACTGCTTGCTATACTTGTCGGTTCGGGCAATGACGAGGAGTCAGCCGTGGGTCTCATGAAACGTGTGCTGGCCTCCTGCGGTGACAGCATAGCGGAACTTGCAAGGCTGTCGGTCGATGACCTGTGCCAGTTTCGCGGAATAGGCCCCGCAAAGGCAATAACCATTGTTGCAGCCTGCGAATTATGGAAACGCAGGGGTGACGAAAAAAACGAGAGTAGGAGAATTCTCTCATCGAGGGATATGTACGAATATTTCTATCCTGTGCTGTGCGATTCGCCGGTTGAACGTTGCTATGTCCTGCTGCTTAACAACATGAACAGGGTTATAGACCATTCCCTCATAGGCAGCGGCGGCTTCACGGCGACTGCGGTGGATATAAGGCTCGTGATAAGAGAGGCTCTCCTCAAGAGGGCAACTACCATAGCGTTGTGCCACAATCACCCCTCGGGTAATATCAAGCCGAGCAGGGACGACGATAAACTTACGGAAAACCTTTCACAGGCGTGCAAGGTTATGAATATACGTATGCTCGACCACATTGTCCTTACAGATGGAGCATATTACAGTTATAATGACGAGGGCCGCCTCTGATGCGGTTGATGTATATGGAAAAGATTGAACTCGAACAGAAAATAGTAGAGATGATAAAGACGGTATATGACCCTGAGATTCCTGTGAATATATATGACCTCGGGCTTATTTACCGTATTGAACTGAAGGAAGACGACAGCGTTGATATTGACATGACTCTGACTGCTCCGAACTGCCCGGCTGCCGATTTTATGATGGAAGACGTTAAAATGAAGGTGGAGTCAATTGAGGGGATCTCTGCCGTGAACCTGAATCTTGTCTTCGAGCCTGAGTGGAGCCAGGACCTTATGACCGAAGAGGCCAAACTTGAACTGGGGCTCCTTTGAGTAGGTGTCTTCCGGCTTTTCTTTTTGTGGCCGGGATTTGCCGATATTGAAACATTTGTTCCATAAATGGTTGTTGGAACACTATTTTTATGTAAGTTTGCCGTACTATGAGAAAGAAGATATATTTCCTCTCCGATGCACATCTGGGCTCGTGGGCCATTGAACACAGACGTACCCACGAACGCCGTCTCGTTTCCTTTCTTGACAAGATAAAGGATGAGGCTGCGGCTGTATATATGCTTGGCGATATGTTCGACTTCTGGTACGAGTTCCGCTATGTCGTGCCCAAAGGATTTACACGTTTCCTCGGCAAGGTTGCCGAACTTACGGACCGGGGAGTAGAGGTGCATATCTTCACGGGAAACCACGACATATGGTGTCTCGACTATTTCGAGAAGGAGTGCGGAATGACCATACATCGGGAACCGTGCCTTCTGGAACTCTACGGCAAGGAGATATATCTTGCCCATGGCGATGAGTTCTCCACCGAGAGAAGTTTCCGTTTCCTGCGTTCAGTGTTCCACAATCGCTTTCTGCAGTGGATGTTCTCCATGGTACATCCGCGCTGGAGCATATGGATGGGTCATAGTTGGGCAAGACATAGCATGCTGAAGCATAAGGTGAAGGGTGATACCCCCTTCCTTGGACCCGAAAAGGAGGACTGCATGATATTCGCGCGCAAGTACCTCGAGTCGCATCCTACAGTCGATTGCTTCATCTTCGGCCACCGTCATGTCGATGAGGACCTTCCTCTCGGTGACGCCTCGCGTTGCATATATCTCGGGGACTGGATATCGACGTTCGCTTACGTTGTGCTCGACGGCAACACCATAGAACGCAAATATTTCATCGAAGGGGAGAGCAAGGAACTTTGATTGTTCTAAGGCAAGACAAAGTCTTGCTGTATTCGTATTACTCTGTTATCGTTTTTGTTCCGAATTCAAGGCTGAAGCCTGTTGCGCGTTGCAGTTCCACCCATGCCGCCGCTTTGCTGAACAGGGCGTCTATATACTCTTTCTTCATCTCGTTTCTGCTGCGTTCTGCTATCAGGAATTCAATGAAAGGAGTCTCGCCAACCTCGTAAGCCTTTTTCTTTCCCTCTACTACCTTGTTCATGTCATTGAGCATCTTGTCCGAGAATGTGCGGCTCTGCCTTTCGGCATAGATGAAGTCGCTGTATGCCTGCATCACGTCTGCCTGGATAAGCAGGCGTGCCTCCTCAACGTTCATATTGGCCTGCTTCACTGAAATCTCGTCCATGATGCGGGCACCTTTGTTGAGGTTTGAGAATTTCAGCGGAACAGCTACACCTGCCTTTATTGTCATGAAGTCCGGGTCGGAAATGTTGTATGTTGCACCCACTACGACGTCGAGTTCAGGGCGGCGTGTGGCTGAGTTGAACTTCTGCATTGCCTCGGCTGTTGCAACGCGGCTCAATGCCACGACAAGGTCAGCGCGGTTCTCGAGGGCTGCGGCTGTGTAGCTGTCAAGCGGTGCAACCTCCTCGCTTATCTCAAGCGTCCCTGTCGCACGCAACTTTTCGGCGCGGTCAAGATTGCCCATGTAATAACCGAGCTTTATGGCGCAACGGTCAACTTCTGCTTCTGCGTCAAGCACTGCGTTCAGAGCTATTCCCTGCGCCATACGGCTCTCGAGCCAGTCGCCCTCCGCAATCTCTCCTTTCATGAACCTTACACTGTCGTTTGTAGCCACTTCGCTTATCTCAATGTATATCTTTACGGTTTCTTCGAGCATCATCTCTGCCCTCAGTTGTTCAAGATAGGCTATTGTAGCATCGGCGCGGAAGTTCCTCATGTACTCTTCGAACATGGCAACAGTCTCTTTCCTTACGCTCTCGGCAAGGTCCATGCGGCTACGGCGCACACCGAATGTGAATGAGCGGCTAAGCTCAAGTTCTATACCTTGTCCCAGCCCTTTGCTCCAATCCTCGTTGTTTGTGTATGTGAGTGCCAGAGTGGGGTCGTTGCGCACCTCGGAACTCTTTACTCCTGCATCAGCAATCTCAATGTCGAGCCTTTTTGCCGCCAATGCGATGTTGCCGTCCGATACGCGTTGCATATACTCACCGTAGGATATCTCCTGTGCTGTAGCTGTTGTCGCTATCAGTGTAAGAATGAACAGTAGCTTTTTCATAACTCTTTTTGTCGCAAATTTAGTTGCATTTGTATTGCCGTGCAATGGTTCTTTTTGTGATTCTACCGCTTGTGTCAGTCATCTGTTGTTACCCGCAGCATGGGGTAAGGCCCATCTTGGCGGCCTGCTCAATGATGAATGCTTTTGCCGCATCGTGTTCGTTGGGTATTATCCCGTCGAGAATGGCATCCTTGACGGCACTCTTCAACTTTCCGACCTCTGCGCAGGGATCAAGGTTGAACATCTGCATTATCTCCTCGCCGTTTACGGGCGGCTGGAAATTGCGTATGCGGTCTTTTTCCTCAATGTCCTTCAGCTTCTGTCTGACTATGCGGAAGTTGTTCATGAACTGCTTCTTGCGTATCTCGTTCTTTGATGTTATGTCGGCTTCGCACAGTGTCATCAGGTCATCAATGTCGGCGCCGGCATCGAACAGCAGGCGGCGTACGGCTGAGTCTGTTACTTCGTCATCGGCAATGGCGATAGGACGCATGTGCAGCGATACGAGTTTGGCCACATATTTCATTTTTTCGTTCTGCGGCATCTTGTAGTCGCGGAACAGCTTCAGGGTCATCTTCTCGCCCACGATGTTGTGGTTGTGGAACGTCCATTTCATCACGGGGTCCCAACGTTTTGTCTTGGGTTTGCCTATGTCGTGGAGCAGTGCCGCCCAACGCAACCACAGGTTGTCGGTTTTCTTGGCAATGTTGTCAAGAACCTCAAGCGTGTGGTAGAACATCTCCTTGTGGCTGTATCCGTTCTTTGTCTCCACGCCCTGCATAGCGGTGAGCTGAGGGAATATTATCTCGAGCAGACCGCAGCGGTCAAGCTCTATGAATCCTTTGGATGGAACGGGCGAGAGCATTATCTTGTTCAGTTCATCGTTTATTCTCTCGCGTGAGATTATCCTTATCCTCTCCTTGTTTTCGCACAGGGCTTCGAATGTCTCGTCCTCTATGTAGAAGTTCAGCTGAGTGGCGAAACGTATGCAGCGCATCATGCGCAACGGGTCGTCGCTGAATGTGATACCCGGCTCCAAAGGGGTGGATATTATGCGGTCCTCAAGGTCGAGTATGCCGTCGAACGGGTCAACCAGTTCGCCGAAACGCTCGGCATTAAGGCATATTGCCATTGCGTTTATGGTAAAGTCGCGGCGGTTCTGGTCATCTTCAAGGGTTCCGTCCTCCACTATCGGGTTGCGTGAGTCACGGCTGTAGCTCTCCTTGCGTGCGCCCACGAATTCTATCTCGTGTTCACCGTATTTTACCTGCGCCGTGCCGTAGTTCGCATATACGGCCAAGTGTGCCTTGCGCCCCAGTCTCTTGCTGAAGGCGCGTGCCATCTCAATGCCTTTTCCCACGACAACCACGTCTATGTCTGTCGATGGGCGTTCAAGGAAAATGTCGCGTACGTAGCCGCCTACTACGTAACACTCCATTCCGAGCGAATCGGCCGTTTCGGAGATTGTCCTGAATATCGGGGTATCCAGTATCTTGCAGAGTTCCTCTCTGGTCGGTTTATACATTGTCTCTTCTCTGGTTTTGTTTGGGAAATGTGTGGCTGTTGACCCGGTAGCCATTTGCCTTCGTTTGTGTCTGTAAAGATACTCATTTCTGCCGTATTTTTTTATTGCCCATTGTTAAAACTCTTCAAATAGTCCGTTTGTGGCGAAAAACGGTCCGTCAATTCACCATAAAAAGAATAAATAATTGTACTTTTGCCACAAATAATGTACGTTATGAAGAATTTGAAGATAATGTTTGCGGCTCTTTCCGCGGCCCTTCTCATGGCCTCCTGCGAAGAGAAGGTCGAGGACCCGGCAAAGGCTTTGCTCGATAAGGCCAGGAGTGAGTATGACGCAGGGCACTACAATAATGCGAGGATGATTATTGACAGCCTCTCTGCTGAGTACCCGAAGGCTTACAAGACACGTCGTGAGGCGGAAATACTGCGTCGCGATGCAATGATAAAGGAGAAGGAACGTGACCTTGCATATCTTGACAGCGTGTGTATCGGCTTGGAGGCCCAGCTCAAGGAGATGGTCAAGGGATACAAGTTCAACAAGAAGGACCGTTATCAGGATGCCGGCTACTACACGGCCACTTCGCAGGATCTGTCGAAGAACGCAAGCAATAGCTTCCTGCGCGCAAGTGTCAATGAGGACGGAACTGCATATATCGCATCTTTCTATCGCGGTTCGAAGATAGGGTATAATACCGTGAAAGTGACGGCCGGGGAGAGTTTTGTGCAGTGCGACAAGCCCTTTACGTCCAGTTCATTCCGTTCGGCAGGAGTCATTAATGAACGCTGTGACTACAAGTATGGCGAGGACGGTGGGCTCATGGATTTCATTGCCATGACAAAGGGACCTTTCAAGGTGGAGCTTCTCGGAGGCAACCGCACCCATTCATATACGTTGCGCGACAGTGATGCGGCGGCAATTCAAAGCATAGTGAATTTGTCCAAATTCATTACTGAACTCAACCGCATGCGCGAGATGCGTGACGACGCTGCGGTCTCTCTGAAGATATTGCTGAAGAACAAGGAAATTTCCGAGGAAAATGCAGCAAAGGAGGCTGCTGCCAAGCAGCTGAAGGCAGACTCCGTATCTGCGGGTAAATGAAGCTTTTACGGTTATAAATAAACAATCAACCGGCAACCACCGATGAAGTGTTGCCGGCTGATTGTTTATTATCTGACAGGGGGGGTATCAGTTCATCCCTTTTATGATGTCATATGTGTCGCTTGCGATCATCATCTCCTCGTCGGTGGGAATGAGCAGTACCTTTACGCGTGAATTCGGGGTAGAGAGTACAGCCTCTTCGCCACGCATCTTTGCGTTAACCTCCTTGTCGAGCTCAACGCCGAGGAACTCAAGACCCTCAAGTACTTCTGCACGGCAACCTGCCTGGTTCTCGCCCACACCGCCTGCAAATACAATAGCGTCAACGCCGCCCATTGCAGCTGCGTATGCACCGATATACTTCTTTATGCGGTAGAAATACATTGTGTTGGAGAGTTGTGCGCGCTTGTTGCCGCTTTCGGCAGCAGCGTCCACCTCGCGCATGTCTGATGATACGCCAGAGATGCCTACAACACCCGATTTCTTGTTGAGCATGTCGTTCAGTCCCTGTATGTCAAGCCCGGTCTTTTCCATGATGTAGGGAAGCGCACCCGGGTCAACGTCACCGCTGCGTGTGCCCATCATGAGACCAGCAAGCGGAGTCATACCCATTGATGTATCGATGCTTTTGCCGTCCTTGACAGCAGCTACTGAACCGCCGTTGCCGATGTGGCAAGTGATAATCTTGCTGCCTTCTGCCGGTACGCCCATCATCTCAAGCGCGCGCTTTGTTATGTAGCGGTGCGATGTTCCATGGAAACCGTAGCGGCGTACACCGTACTTCTCGTACAGTTCGTAGGGGAGCGCATACATATAAGCATAGTCGGGCATTGTCTGGTGGAAAGATGTGTCGAATACACCTACCTGAGGCATATCGGGAGCCACCTCCTTTACAGCGTTAACACCCTTTAGGTTGGCAGGGTTGTGGAGGGGTGCAAGGTCATTGCATGACTCGAATACCTCCAGAACCTCGTCTGTGAGCAGCGTTGACTGGCTGAACTTCTCGCCGCCGTGTACCATGCGGTGGCCGATAGCGTCAATTTCGTCGATAGAACCTACTGCACCGAACTTTTCGCTTGTGAGAATATCGAAAATCATGCGTACGCCTACCGTGTGCTCTGGGATGGATGCAAAAATTGTCTCCTTCTCGCCGTTGGGGAGGTTGAACTTGATGAATGAACCCTCGAGACCTATCTTCTCGATACCGCCCTTTGCCAATACGTCTTTTGACTCAATGTCGATAAGCTGATATTTGATTGATGAACTTCCGCAGTTCAATACAAGAATCTTCATGTCAAATGTAATTGTTGTTTATGTTAGTGTTTTTTACTTCTTTGCAGCGATAGCCTGGTTGGCTGTGATGGCAACCATCATATAGACATCCTCGATAGAGCAACCGCGTGAAAGGTCATTCACGGGACGTGCGATACCCTGGAGTACGGGGCCGATAGCCTCGGCGTGGCCAAGACGCTGAACGAGTTTGTAGCCGATGTTTCCGGCACCGAGGTCGGGGAATACAAGCACGTTTGCCTTACCTGCAACCTTTGAACCGGGAGCCTTGCTCTGGCCTACGAAAGGAACAAGTGCTGCGTCTGCCTGCAGTTCGCCGTCGAGTGAAAGTTCGGGGTCAAGTTCGTGTGCAAGTCTTGTGGCTTCAACTACCTTATCTACCATCTCGTGCTTTGCAGAGCCCTTTGTAGAGAAGCTGAGCATTGCAACGCGGGGCTCCTCGAAGCCTGCGATGGCCTTTGCTGTCTGTGCTGTGCAAACGGCAATCTGTGAGAGCTGGTTTGCATCGGGCTGCGGAGTAACGGCAACGTCTGCAACGAAGAGAACGCCGTCCTCGCCATACTCCTTGGCATTTGTGATAAGCATCATCGCGCCGCTAACGCATGTGATGCCCGGAGTTGTCTTGATAATCTGGAGTGCAGGGCGCAATACGTTTCCTGTAGTGTTCTGTGCTCCGGCAACCTGTCCGTCCGCATCACCGTTCTTTATGATGAGGCAGCCCAAGTACAAGGGGTTGCAAACGAGCTTCTGTGCATCCTCCATTGTCATGCCTTTAGCCTTGCGCAACTCATAGAGCAGTGTCGCATACTTCTCCGCATCGGGGTTGTTGCAAGGGTCGATGATAGTTGCCTTTTCAATGTTTGCAAGGCCGAACTGCTGTGCGAGTGCAAGAATCTCTTCCTTGTTGCCCAACAGAATTATCTCTGCGATGCCGTCGGCAATAGCCTTGTCGGCAGCCTTCAATGTACGCTCCTCGGTACCTTCGGGGAGAACGATGCGCTGCTTGTTCTGCTGAGCGCGTTCAATCAGGTTCTTGATTACATCCATAGTTGTATTTGTTAAATTAAAAAAATATCAATTCTATGTCTATGTCTGTGGAGCGTTGTCACGCAGGCATAAGGTTGCCGGCAAAAGAGTCGGGCGGCTTTGGCTGTTGCACTTGTCGGGCGACGGTCGTGGGGCAACTTTTTTGTGAAAATACGATAAACCGCATTTGTCCTGCAAATTTAGCCTAAACTGCCCGTAGAACAAAATAAATTCTTTTTATTTTGGCTTTATAAACAGTTTTTCTTCTTGTCCCATACCGCATTCTTCGCAACTAACCGGCAACTCTCCAATGCGCTCCCGGCCGTCGGCCTTTCAAATCCCGGTTTGCCTTTTAGTATTTTATATACTCTTTACCGGTTTTGTCAATATAGAACTGTTTTCCATTGAAGTGGACGTCTGTTATTCCTTTGGAGAAGCTATTGACATAGTCATACTTGCAGGGAATAACTTCCTTTCCGGTATTGTCAACGAATCCCCATTTTCCGGTTTCTGCATTGTGTACTGCAGCCAATCCTTCCTGGAGAACCGGTCCGAAGTCAAAATACTCACCTTCGTCAAGAAGAGAGTATTTGCAAGGAGATAACTCATTGCCGTTCTTGTCGATAAAGCCCCATCTGCCATCTGCTTCTTCAAAGTGTTCTCCTGTGTAGCCTGTCAAAACTGCACAAATTCCATCTTGGAAATAACCGATTCTGTCGTATTTACAAGGAATAACCTCCTTCCCGGTCTTGTCTATTACTCCCCATTTCCCGGTTTTCCAATCACCTTCATATACTGCTGCCATTCCTTCGGAGAAATGGTTGACGTCATCATACTTGCAGGGGATAATCTCTTTGCCGGTATTGTCAACGAATCCCCATTTTCCGGTTTCCCAATCACCTTCAAGTACTGCTGCCATTCCATCTGAGAAACTCTCTACCCCATCATACTTGCAGGGGATAATCTCTTTTCCGGTTTTGTCTATGAATCCCCATTTTCCGTTTCCCCAATCGCCTACACATACAGCCGCTAGTCCTTCGGAGAAGGTCAACGGTATAGGTGTCAATCCTCCTTCTTCTTCATAATCGGATGTGTACTTGCAGGGGATAATCTCTTTTCCTGTCTTATCAATGAATCCCCATTTACCCATTTCATCAACGAATGGATTACTATTGCCTTTTAATACAGCTGCTATTCCATCGGAGAAGTCTGCCACACAACCATATTTGCAGGGGACAATCTCTTTTCCTGTCTTGTCAACGAATCCCCATTTTTCATTCTGGTCATCGCCAACGCTTACAGCAGCGAGTCCTTCTGAGAAATTCTGTACCGAAGTGTATTTGCAAGGAATAATCTCTTTCACGTTTTTATCAACGAATCCCCATCTTTCGTTGAACTTAACAGCTGCCATACCATTCTCGTAAGTCCGTATATCGTCATATCTACAAGGAATGATTTCATTTCCGTCTTTGTCTATGACTCCCCATTTTTTGTTCTGGTAACTGCCTACGCTTACAGCAGCTAGTCCTTCGGAGAAATTCTGTACCGAAGTGTATTTGCAAGGAACAATCTCTTTCCCGTTTTCATCAACGAATCCCCATCTTCCGTTGAACTCAACAGCTGCCATATCATTCTCGTAAGTCTGTACATTGTCATATCTACAAGGGATGATTTCATTCATCTCCCTGTCTGCAAATCCCCATTTACCGGTGTTGTTGTCCAATAGCGGAATCAACAATGCCTCTTCGTCAGAGGTATCCGAACCTGCTGTCTGCACATAGAACAATATACCCCATATTGCAATACCCAATAAAGAAATTCCAAGCATTATCCTCAGAATGTTCCATTTAGATTTTTTGTTAGCTTCCATAGTCTTGTTATGTTTGAATTGTATGTTTACTGTCCTTTAATATTTCTGTCCTGAACGACCTTGAAGCTGTCTTTTGTCGGCTTTTTTGTTGTCGTAAATTGGCTACCGGTATGTTCTGTTCCTGGCCACTCGCATCAGTTGTATATCAGCGAAGTTAACAATAAACTGCGATAAACAGGGCAAGGTAGGCTGTTTTTTTGTGGTTTGCGCAGTAATTTCAGCAAAAAGTCCGGTTTTCTCTCCCTTTTGTCGGTTACTTTGATTTTTATTGCTATTTTCGCAATATAAACAGATTGAGAATATGAAAAAAGTTACAGTATATTCCCTTTTACTTTCTGCGGCACTTCTTCTTTTTTCCTGCGGAAAGGGCGGCAATGCTGCCAAGTCGGATAAAATGCAGTTGAAGATAGAGAATATCTCATCGGATAGGTTGGCGAATGTGGCATCTTTCGAACAGGCACTTCATGAAACGCCTTCTCAGGTTGCGGTAGCTCTTTTCAATGCGCTTACCGATGGCGACAGGTTCGTTGTAGAGAGCAATATTCATTTTCCCGACACGATAGAGGGTGAAACTTTCCTTGCCTATTATGATATGGCGTTGAAGTCCGATGATTACAGGGACCGCACGACCGGTTACCGTGCCAACTATCGCGCTGTCTCCGAGACTCTGACGGCAGGCGGAGATTCCGCGTATGTTGAACTTGTGGGACTTACTGCACTTGGCGAAGAGACGCGTTTTACCGTGTTGCTTGTTGACGTGGAGGGGTGGTGGAAGGTCGATGGCCCTTATTCGGTCCTTCACAGGACAATTGACTGATAAAGCATTCATACAACGAAGCCCGTGATTCAGAATCACGGGCTTCGTTGTATATTGTACTTTCTATTTATGCAAGCATCTCCTTCAGTTCATCAACGGTCATGCTCTTCTGTTCGCCGCTTGCCATCTCCTTGACGGCAATTGTGCCTTCGTTCATCTCATTTTCTCCGATGATGGCAACGTATGGTATGCCGTGGCTGTTGGCATAGCCCATCTGTTTCTTCATCTTCTCGCTGCTGGGGAACAGCTCTGCCGAAATGCCGGCCTTGCGAAGCTCTGTGACAATCCTGAGCGAGTACATCGCCTCCTTCTCGCCGAAGTTCACGAACATGATACTCGTCGTGTGCATGGCCTCCTTGGGGTAGAGGTCGAGCTGGTTCATGACATCGTATATACGGTCGGCTCCGAACGAGATTCCTACGCCCGAAACGCCTTCAAGTCCGAACACGCCTGTGAGGTTGTCGTAACGTCCTCCGCCGGTGATGCTTCCTATCGCCACGTCGAGTGCTTTCACTTCGAGTATCGCGCCGGTATAGTAGTTCAATCCGCGTGCGAGAGTAAGGTCGAGGTCGAGCGCGCTCTTCAGTTCAATTCCTTTGAATGCTCCCAGTATGAACTCAATCTCTTCGACACCCTTCTCGCCCGTAGCGTTGCCCTTCAGCATTTCTGCCAGAATAGCGAGCTTCTCGTCATTGCTTCCCTGTGCCTTGAGTATAGGCAACAGTTTCTCGATGGAACTTTCTCCAATGCCTTTGCTCCTGAGCTCTTCAATGACTCCGTCAAGCCCAATCTTGTCTATCTTGTCAATAGCTACAGTGATGTCTATGATTCTTTCCGGTTCTCCTATTACCTCGGCGATTCCGGCAAGCACCTTGCGGTTGTTGAGTTTTATCGCTACGCGGATATTCAGCCTGCCGAACACATAGTCTATCATCTGTATGAGTTCAACCTCATTTATGAGTGAGTTGTTGCCTATCATATCTGCGTCGCACTGGTAGAATTCGCGGTAGCGTCCCTTCTGCGGCCTGTCGGCGCGCCATACGGGCTGAATCTGGTAACGCTTGAACGGGAATACGAGCTCATCGCGGTGCATTACAACATAGCGTGCGAAGGGTACGGTAAGGTCGTAGCGCAGTCCCTTCTCACAGAATTTCGAAGCGAGTTTCGCCGCATCGCGGCTCAACAGTTCCTCATCGGTGAGCCCCTTGAAGTAGTCGCCCGAGTTCTGTATCTTGAAGAGGAGCTTGTCGCCCTCTTCGCCGTACTTGCCCATGAGCGTTGAGAGGTTCTCCATTGCTGGGGTTTCAATCTGCTGGAAGCCGAACAGGTGGAATGCTTCGCGTATGGTGTCGAATATGTAGTTTCTTCTCGACATTTCTATAGGCGAGAAGTCTCTTGTTCCTTTAGGTATTGACGGTTTTGCTGCCATTTTGTCTGTTTTAATCGCGTCTGTTCATGAATATCATCACATAGTAGAGGAGTGTCGCAAGCGAGGAAATTGCTGCAATCACGTATGTGTATGCCGCCGAACGTAGCGCGCTGCATGCATAGCTGTGGTTGCTGCCGTTCGTCACGCCTGCCGTCTGCAGCCATGCAAGTGCCCTGCGGCTTGCGTCTATCTCGACCGGGAGTGTGATGAAGCTGAATATCGTTGTGGTGGCAAACAGTATTATGCCCACCAGAAGCAACTGGGGCATGGTGTTTACCATGATTACTCCGAGGAGCAGTATCCACATCATAATGCTCGACGAGAATGATACTACGGGCACAAGTGCAGAGCGCATCTTGAGCGGCGCGTATGCCCTTGCGTGCTGTACTGCATGTCCGCACTCGTGCGCCGCAACGGCTGCTGCCGCAACGCTTGCCGAGTTATAGACTCCCTCACTCAGGTTCACCGTCTTTGTCACCGGGTTGTAGTGGTCGGTGAGCATGCCCGGCGTGCTTACTACCTTTACATCGTATATGCCGTTGTCATGAAGCATTTTTACTGCAACATCATGTCCGGTCATGCCGATAGGTATCTTTGAGAACTTCTCGAACTTGCTCTTGAGGTTCGCCTGGATGATGTAGCTCAATATCGCTACTCCGATGAAGATTATCAGGTAGGTATAGTCGGCTCCTCCTTCGGTCCTCGTGATGTAGGAATGTATGAATGAACTTAACATATGTTCTGTTTTTGGTTAATGACAGTATAGTTGCGTTTCTTAGTCTATGTCGCGTGTGATTGTCTGGTCACGGTCGGGGCCGATGGAGAGGTACTTCACGGGAACACCGAGCTCCGTCTCGAGGAATTTGATATAATCTTTGAATGCTTGTGGCAGTTCCTCCTCGCTCTTCAGCTTGGTGAGGTCTGTCATCCAGCCCTTGATTTCGGTATATACCGGCTCCACACCCTCAATGTCGTATGGCAGGTGGGTGAGCGTCTCGCCGTTCTTCTTGTATGCGATACATGCCTTTATTGTCGGGAATGTGTCCAGAACATCGCTCTTCATCAGGATAAGGTGCGTAACGCCGTTTACCATGATGGTGTATTTGAGTGCTACAAGGTCAATCCATCCGCAGCGGCGTTCACGGCCGGTAACTGCGCCGTATTCGTGGCCTCTGTCACGCATCTCTGCGCCAACCTCGTCGAAAAGCTCTGTGGGGAACGGGCCTGCGCCTACACGTGTGCAGTATGCCTTTGTGATACCATATACGTTGCCTATCCTGTTGGGTGCTACACCGAGGCCGGTACATGCACCTGCGCATACCGTGTTCGATGATGTCACGAAGGGGTAGCTTCCGAAGTCGATGTCGAGCATGCTGCCCTGTGCACCTTCGCAGAGTATTGATTTGCCCTCATTCATCAGGTCGTTTATCAGCTGTTCGCTGTCAATGAGACGGAACTTCTTCAGGTACTCGATGCTCTCGAGCCATGTCTTCTCAATCTCAGTGATGTCGTAGCTGTAGTTCATGTCCTTGAGAATCTGCTCATGACGGCCCTTGGCCTGTGCGTACTTCTCCTCGAAGTTCTCCAGGATGTCACCAACGCGGAGACCGTTGCGGCTTATCTTGTCGGTGTATGTGGGGCCAATGCCCTTGCCTGTAGTCCCGACCTTCGCGTCGCCCTTTGCAGCTTCGTATGCCGCGTCAAGCACGCGGTGTGTAGGCAGTATGAGGTGAGCCTTCTTGGAGATGAAGAGGTTCTTCGTGAGGTCGTAACCGGCCTTTATCAGGTCCTCGGCCTCTCCTCTGAAGAGTGCCGGGTCGAGCACGACGCCGTTTCCTATGATATTTGTCTTTCCGCCCTGGAATATGCCCGAAGGTATAGAGCGCAGAACGAATTTCTTGCCCTCGAACTCGAGTGTGTGTCCGGCGTTCGGTCCGCCCTGGAAACGTGCTACTACATCGTATCCGGGTGTCAACACGTCAACAACCTTTCCCTTGCCTTCATCTCCCCACTGGAGACCCAATAGTACGTCTATATTCTGTTTCATAATCATTTCTTTTTAGTCATCCGTGTCTTGCGTCTCTTTGCCGCCTGGTGGCATTTGTTGCAAAGTCCGTACGCGTACAGCGAATAATGGGTTAAATGAAATTTCTTGATGTTCGCAGTTATTGTATCTGTCAGGTTAATATTGTTTATCTCCGTAACTTTTCCGCATTTGGTGCAGACGGCGTGCGCCTTGCCCGCGCCAAGGCATCTTTCGTATTTCGATGCCGTTCCGTACTGGTGGTGGATTACAAGGTTTGCCTTTATCAGCAGCGATATGGTGTTATATACCGTGGCTCTGCTGACCCTGAACTTTTCGTTCTCCTCGAGGTGTCTCAGCAGCTCCTCAATCTCAAAACTTCCGTTTATCGAATAGATGGCATCGAGGATGGCGTAGCGTTCCAGAGTGCACCTGCACCTGTTCTCTTTCAGGTACTCGGTGAAGAGCTGTTTTGCGGTCTCTGCAATCCTTTCGTTTTCCATATTGCGCCAATTGCTACAAAATTACCGATTTTTTTGCAATAAACAGCGTACTGAATCCTTTAAAATTCCATAAAAATGCAGAACGGGGCGGAAACTGTTTGATTTTTCAAAGAAAATGTTTGCGCATTGCGCGTGATACGCCTATTCCTGTATGTAGTCCCGTAGTATCTCTGCAACCTCTTCCGGCAGGTCATCGTGTTCCGCAATAATCCTCTCGGCTGCGCCGTCAGTGCTTTCAAGATACCTGTACAGGGTGTCTGTGGCACGGCGTGTGAGCAGTGAACCGGGTTGGTCTCCCTGCAGTTCCAGAAATATTTTCACCAGTCGCTTCTCGTGGCCGATGTCTAAGCTCCCCCCGTTGCGCAGTATGTTCGAAAGGGAGAGAAAACCGCAGTGTCCGGTCAACCCCTCTTTGCTGCCGCACCATTCGAGCGCATGCTCGGCTGCATCGGGCATGCGGCAGAGTATTTTCATCGCAAGGTGTTCTGCAATTTCAGGGTATTTCACTTCTGCGACCCACTTCCCGGCAATGTTGCCGTACTCCTCCTGTGGCATGAGCATTATCGCAAGCAGCTTGCACTCCCTGATGTTCTCCTGCCAAAGTGTTTCGGCAAGCTCCCTCTTCTGAGGGTAGTCTGCCGCAATCCCTTTAAGACGCGGAATCTCGACTCCGAAGTTTATTCTGTAGTCGAGACCTTGTCTGCGTTGCAGGGTCGATACTACGCCGTTCATTGAAAGGCGCAGGCTCTTCTTTATCTCTTTTATGGTTTCGTGGATTTCGTCAGGCATATTGTTATTTCTGTGTTGTATGTCTCTTCCTGTAGTGGTTTGGTGTCTCGCCCATAATCCTGTAGAAAGATGCATAGAACGACTGGCGGTTTGCGAAGCCTACGGCTGTGCCTATCTCTTCGATGGTCATGTCGGCATACCTCTTGTCTGTCATCTTGTACAGAGCCTCTTTTACTCTGTACTCGTTGACAAGACACGAGAAGTTCGTGTTGAAACGCGAATTGATTACTGCCGAGATGTATCGCGTGTTGGTGTTGAGCATCTTGGCAAGTTCCTTTGCCGAAAAGCATTTGTCGCGGTAACGCTTTTCTATTACGATGATGTTCAGAATTCTTTCATACAGTTCGTCTGCAAGCTCTGCCCGTATCAGGGAGCGGTAGGCAGCGTTTTTCTCCTGCTTCTCTCTGATATTGTAAGGAGTAGATGGTCTTTCTGTCATAATGGTTGTTTTCAATGTTCATCCCAAATGTACTACATTTTTGTTAAATAAAATCAAAACAAATGAACTTAAAATCATCCCGTTAATGTTAAAAACGTTGAAAACTGTTTTCCTTGTCCTGAATATGAGCAAAACGGCTCACTGTTCAGGCCGGTCCTTTATGAGTCGGTCGGCTTCTCTCCGGTATTTGCCGGCAGTTTCCACTTTTCCGAGTTCCTTATATAGAATGGACAGCAATGTGTAGTGGTCTGCATTGCCGGGTTCAATCCTTGCAGCCTCCTCTACATCCATTATTGCCAGCTCATATTGCCCTAGCTTCCTCTCGATGTCGCTTCTTGCTATGTAATAAGCGGCATTGCCCGGTTCCTCCTCAATGAGCAGGTTTACTATTGTCATGGCTTCGCTGTACTTTCCCTGAGTCTGGTACAGCCTTGTCATCCCCAACTTCACGGCAGGGACGTTCGGTGTCGTCTCCATCAGTGTTCTGTAATCCTCCATGGCTTTTTCATACTCGCCTCCGTCTGTGTAAGCATGCGCCCTTGCGAACAGCGCGTCACAGTTCCCGGGCTCCCTTCTTATTACTTCGCTGAAGTCTTCTGCCGCTTTGGCGGTGCTGTCTATCTCCATGAAAAGCCTGCCGCGCAGCAGCAGTACCTGTGTATTGTTTCCGCTCATTGCGGCGGCATTGTCGTAGCTTTCGAGGGCATACTTTAACTTGCCGCCCATCTGTTGAGAATAAGCCAGGTTCAGGAGAGCATAAATCTTCTCTTTGTCGCTTCTGCTTTCAAGCAGTGCCTTGCCGAATTGTTTCGCGGCCTTGTCGTATTCTCCCTTTCCGAGAGCGGCCGCTCCGCTTTCGCACAGTTCGTCGAAATTCTGTGCCTGCAATCCCAGGCACATCAACATTGCCAGTATTGTTGTGTATATTCTCATTGTCAAAATTCTTTGTCGCTAATATAATATAAATATTAAATAGGTGTTCCCCATACTCTCCAAACTTTAAAACAATATAACAGTTTTTTGCGTTTCCGTGTATAAAATGGCATCACAGCATTTGAAGTTTGCGAATAATTTGCTTATCTTCGCGGCGGATTTGCAGGACGGTGCAACCTGCCTTGGTAGTTCAATGGATAGAATAAGGTCCTCCTAAGACTTAGATTCGGGTTCGATTCCCGACCGAGGTACACTTCAGCCGCAGACAACTTAAAAGAGTGTCTGCGGCTGAAGTGTTTTTATGGTGTATTGGAAAAAAGTCAATCCATTACGGACTGCACTCTGTCAAGAAGGGATGCCTGTTACGGCGGTCCTTATATCCGCTGAGCTTTCCCTCGTTGTATAATTTTTACAACGCACTCTCTACTACTTCGTCCGGCCCTATTATGACCGTCATTCCTACATAGCAAAGGGGGTACAGTCTCTCTATATCCTCGTTCCTGAGTCTAATGCACCCTCTGCTGCTGCGAGTGCCGATGGATTCCGGGAATACTGTACCGTGTATTCCTATATCCCTGAATCCCGGGACATCGAGCCTGAAGAAATACGGGCCGTAGGCTCCGGCTCTGGGTCCTTTGCCGTCCTTGAAGTCGTACCTCCATGTCGAGGAGTCGTGTATCATATTTATCCTGAACTTTCCTTCCGGGGTCTTGTGGTCTCCTGCACGCTGTTTCTTGCCCACATACATGCCGCATGCAATAGGGCATTGGAAAATGATGTCTTGCCTTTCGTTTACCACGTACAGCCTCATCTTCTGTTTTGATATCACAATATGGTTGCCTGCCATCACTATCGCAGGCAACAACAGGAACAGTGCTATAAGGAGTCTCTTTGTTTTCATGCTCTCTTCTTAATGAATTTACCTTGTCAGCGAGAACTTCATGCTTATGCCGAAGTCGGTCGTCGCAGTGGGGTATGAACTTGTCGATATCAGCGGAATGGTCTTCTGCCTGTCGAAGTAGAGACTGAACGTCAGCATCTTGCTGTATGCGTAGTCTGCTGTTACGGAGTAGTTGAACGACTTGTTTCCGCTTGTCGCCTGAGTTGTGCCCTTGTCTATGCTGCGGCATATCGAAGATGTGTTCTTGAACGAGAAGTCGGCTCTTATGTTTATGTCATTGCCGCTGCTCTTCTTCTTATCCTTGCTGGCCTTCTTTCCGCCGCCGAAAAGCTTAAGGTTTATTATCTTGTATCCCACGTTGAATGCGATTTCCTGACTGAATGTCTCCACCATCTGTATCGCCGTGAGGCTCAGGTTGAGCATTCTGGTCTGTATGAACTTTCCGCCTATTGTAAGGTTGTTGTGTGTCGTGACGTCAAGGCCGATGAGCGGTGAGAAACTCTCGTTCACCGATACCGAACCGATGTTGTACCTGCTGCTGGGCACCGGCAGTCCTGTCGCCGTGTTGTTCACGAAACCTATGCCCTTGCTGTACTCCATGTATGTCGCGTATGTGCTGTATGAACCAACTGCATATACGCTCTTGTAACCATGCTCTATATTCACGCTCTTGAAGTACTTCTCGAAGAACGGCAGCTTGGAGAGTCCCGAATACTTTATCTTCCAGTTCGGCAGCATGCGCAGCATGTTGGGGAATATGTCGTTGCCTCCGCCGCTTGTATATGTCTCCAGGAAGGCCGGCACCATTACGTCTGCCGAATAGATGTCAACGCCTCCGTTCGCAGGGTCGTACTGCTCTCCTGCAAGCTGGCTCGAAACCGGGTATTTTGTCCCTGCATAAACATCCTCGAGTCTCCTGCGGTGCTTGTCAAGGTTGCCTACGAAGTTGTCGAACACGTCCGACTGGTAGTTGTTGTCGGCATTGCCTCCGCCGAAGGAGTTTCCTATAGATATTGTCGTCATGGAGAAACCGCCCGATTCGTTAACCGGCATTCCTTCGTACATGAACTGTATGCTCTTGCTGCTGTTTCTTGTCCAGCTCGCGTTAAGGTCAATCTTAAAGTCCTTGAGCGGCTCCACGGTCATCCTTATCTGCAGATCCTCGGCGGCGGTGCTGCTTGCCTGCGATGCTATGCTGTCGCTGCGCAGCAGCCAGTTGCGCCTGTGCGCCTTTTCAAGATATGTGTCGTCCGTCAGTCCGAACGCAAAGTCGAGTCCCGGAGCATATATGCCGTCAACGCTGTTCTGTCCGAATATGTCGCCTGCACTTGGGAGGAATCCCGGCAGGTTCATCGCGTATGCGTTCGTGTAAGTGAACGAGACGTTGCGCACCATCATCAATGCTCTCACGGGGTACTGCATCGCCTTGGCGAAGCCGCTGCGCTCGCTGTCGTTGCCCTTGGCCAGAATGGTGACCTTTACGCTTATGCTGTCGTTGTTCTTTATAAGTATCTTGTTCTCGTCAACAATCTTGTACTTCAGCCTGTACTTCTCGCCGCTTTTGGTCCTTGCTGTAACCTCCAGTTTCTTGCTCTTCAGGTTGTGGCTGAGTGTAACCGTAGTGTCCATCTTCAGTTCAACCTCTTTGGTGAACGGTTTCGGCTTGGTCTTCTTGGTTTTCTTTGTTTTTGTCGTGCTCTTCTTTCCGCTGCTTGCGAAACGCTTGTTGGTCTCTTCAAGGTATGGGAATATGTTGTACAGTTTCTCAAGGTTGAATGTTCCCTTCAGCGAAACGTTGCGTTTGTTCGAGATGTTGTTTCCGAAGTTCACTCCTCCTATGCTGTTTCCTCTCTGCCAGTTGTATGTGGCCGAGTAGCTTGCATCGGCCGTGAGCCACTCGAATATGGGTAACTTGTTCAGCGGCAGGGTGTATGAGGCGTTGAAACTCTGCTGGTATCCGAGCGGACGTCCCAGGTGCATCAGGCTCTGTTTGACGGAATCCTTCCACATTGTGTATTCGTTCGGGTAGCGGTCCTTGTTCACTGGCAGGAACGGCTCTTCGACCTCGGCATTGGTTCCTGTGTTGATGCTCATGCGAAGGTTGGTCGTCGGGTCCCATTTGATGGCGAGCGACCTGTTCCAGTAGAACTGCTGCGAGAATGTCAGAGGTATCTCTTCGCTTCCGGCCATAGCGTTTATGTCACGTCTCTGCAGTTCGTGGTAGGTTCGCGTAATGTCGGTGTTGAACGCGATTGACTGCGGCAGAGGGTTCAATCCCCACTCCTTGAGTATTTTCAGCCATTTCGACTTGCTCTTGATCTTCTCGAAAGGCTTTATTGTCTTTATGGGGCTTGCGTAGTTGTAGCTTGCCGATGCCTTCCAGTCGAGACGGTTCTCCCACTTTACCGTGCTTCCGCTGTTGTCGGTCGATGACCTCGAGTAGCTGAAGCTGAAGTTTGCCGGGTCATAGGGCATCGGAGTCTTGCTCGCGATGTTGAGTTTTGCGTTGCTTACACTGAAGTTTCTCATTATCGAGCGCACCTGGGCAATACTCTTCAGCGAGTCCTTGCTCTCTCCGCTGTACGAATCTAACACGTCATCCAGTTCAAGGTCGCTGTCGAACGGGCTGTAGAGAGGTGATGTCACCTCCTCGGTGAACGAATAGTAGGTCGGTAACGAGAGCTTGAACGATTTCGGGAAGAATCGTCCTACATCGAATGTACCGGTCAGAGAGTAGCGGTAATAGTCGTCGGTGCGGCGTGCGGCCAGCTTCTCCTCGAGCCCGCCGAACCCGGCAGTCTCAATCTTGCCTTGTGCCGCGAACGAGCCAAGGTCGCTGAGTTTTATGTTCAGGTTGCCCTGTGCTGCCCATCCGCTCTTGTTGTTGAATCCCAGCAGTCGCATCTCGTTTACCCATATGATGGCCGATTTGTTGCTTGAACTGTTGTTGCGCACACCTATCATCATCACCTTTATCTGTCCGAGTGACGGGCTACCGACAACGCTTATCCTGTTCTTTGGCGTATCCTCGTCATACTCGCTGTATATGGTGGTGTTGGTCACCCCTTCGGCATTGCTGTTGCGCAGGGTGTTGCGTCTTACCTTCACATCGGTGAGCTTTCCTATAGGGATGTCTATCATGTTCTCCTCGGGCCATACCTGCGCGGCGGCGACAGAACTGTTGCCGTCGTAAGAACCGTGTGGGGTGATGGTGAGCGGCACCTCGTACTCATAGTAGTTGCTCTTGTAGTCCGATCCCAGGCGTACGAACAGTGAAAGGTCGTTGTTCTTCAACTGTGTGGCATCCAGTTCCGGTGCTTCGGCATGTATGTAGAGCTGTATGCGCTCATACTGCCGTATGTCAAGGTTGCTTTTCTTATATACAGCACGCGACTCCTTGCCGCCCAGGTCACTGACGTTCAGCGACAGTGCCTGTTCGTTGTCCTGTCTCAGTTGTGGCTGGCTCGGGTCGAGGATACGTGTGATTCCCGGTGGAAGCACGTAGTTTACAGGTTTTCTGTCGCCGTGTTCCTCTATGCTCACCGCCGATGTGGTGAACTCGCCCGAAATGGTCGGTGCCGTGTTGTTCTTCGATGCTATGGGTTGCTGGTATGGTCTCCAGTCGCCGCGCACGAACTGCATTGTCGCGAAGCGCAGGGTTATGGGCTTCTGGAACTTGGTCATGTACATTCGTATGAAACGTATCGACGTGAAGTCCCTGATTGTGCCCACAGCCTTTTCGTACTCGTCAATGGGGATGCGGAACTTGTACCAGTTCACACTTTCCGTGTTTCCGTTGCGCAGTTTGGTGGTTACGGTACGCTTGTCCGTGATATAGTTCTTTCCCACCTGCATCTCCTCGGGGCGGAGCGATATCCTGTACTGGAAGTAGTTCTCGTACTCGTCCATGGTGAAGTCCTGGTTTGCATCCTCGACATCGGGAGTTGTCTTTGCCGCACTGCTGAAACTGTCGTCCGAAGAACTCGGCGAGTTGCCCTCGGTGTTGTTGAAATATTTGTATCGTTCAATGATGCTCCGTTCCGCCGCATCGTAGTCGCCGCCCCTGAAGTAATGGTAGTCGTCACCGGCCGGGTCGGCTGCGATGCTGTCATAGACCTCCTGTCTTACACGTCCCTTGATGGCTGCAAGGTACTCCTTGTATGCCGGGAACTCAGCCTCGTCCGCGCTGCTCAGTCCGTTGAGTCCTACATCCTGCTGGTCTCGGCTGCCGGCATTGTTGTCGAATGCATACACCAGACTGGTCGTCGTGGGGACCTTTCCCCATACGGTCTCTTCGTGTCCATAGCTGTTGCCCTCGGCCGGCAGTCCGTTCTCGTAGAACTTCTTGCCGTCCTTGAGAATATCCTCCGATACCTCGCCCAGGTTGAAGTAGAGTTCTCCGCCCATGCCGTTCTGTTCGTAGATGAAGGGGTCGAGCATCCAGAACTCCAAATACTGTATGTTTGCTCCCTCGAAATCGGTAGTCGTGAGCTGGCGCGTCATTCCGCCCCAACGCTTTTCGGGGTCATTGAGCTTTCCGTTGTAGTCGAGGTCTGTGTCCAAGTTGTACGGTCCGCGTTCGTTGGGGTAGTATGTCACGTTGAGCAGCGAGAGTGTCGATGACTCGCCGTATGTCGATTCCTTGTTAGGGTAAAGTTCCCTCTCATAGACCTCGCGTACGTAGTGGTTAGACAGCTGTTCCACGTCGCTCTTGATGTGTGCTGGGGTCAGTGACGAACTGCGGCGCGTAAACAGCGGGTCAATGGTGTACCAGCTCAGGTGCGCGCGGTTGAATCCGGTGCGCAGGTCATTGCTCAGGTTGCTGTACTGCATCCCTCCCGGCGACGAAGCCAGCATCCATTGTGACGGAGATTTTATGTCTATGCCGTTTTCCGTGCTCTCGAAGTCGTCGATGTACGAGGCCTCGCTCTGCACGTCACTCGATGTCCCGGCCTCCAGCCTTGCGAACTCCGCCGAGAGCGTTATCGATGACGGTGCGGTGCAGCTTATGAACGGCAGTTTGTCTATCATGTTCGTGAGCCATTGGCTCTCCTTTTTCCAGTTCAGGTTGAATCCCCACAGGAAGTTGTTAAGGGGCTCTGAACCCATGTCAACCTTTGAAGTTAGCGGTTTTTCCGACAGTGAAAGGAGTGTACCTCCGAACTTGAAGTCATCGGAGAAGTCATAAGCCCAGTTGAGTCCGAGTACAGTCTTGCGCTGCATGTTGAACAGTGTGTTGCTCTCGAGCGACACCTGCACGTTCGTTCCTGCATCTATGATGTTCTGGTTAAGGATGGTCACCGTACCCGATGAGTAATCGACCTGATAGTCGCTGTTCTCTACCAGTGTCATGCCACCGGCCGTAACCACTACGGAACCTCGCGGAATGTTTGTTGAACCTGTATGTATTACATTTGCCGCCGTACCGGTGAATTCACCTATCAGGTAGAATTTGTCCTTTTCGGCAATCTGTTTTGCCACGGTTTTCGTGGAGTCATAAAGCTCGTGGAAGACATATTTGTCGGACAGCTGCCTGTTGGCAATCTTGCTTTCAAGATAACTGCCGAACGGTTCTACCGACGGGAAGAATATACGTCCTCCTGCGGCATCCACCGTGTAGCCTTCGATGAAGTCGAACACACCGTTCGGGTTCTCCTTGCTGTTGTTGCTGTCGAGCCTGTCGAGCCCCATCATCTGCAGCAGCGTCTTACCTTTAAGTTGCTGTTCCGGCAGATACGTGATGTTCGTTCCCAGGCTGTCGCTCGCATAATAGACATCGAGTTTGAAGCCTGTGCTCTTCAGGTTTCTTGTTCCCAAAGAATACACATTCTTCATCATGAGGTCCCAGCAACCGTTCTTGGGCGAACAGGCGTTGGGCTTTATCAGTTTCAGGAAGAGCGTCGTTTTCGACTCCTTTATGTCGCTCGAGAATTCACCGACCTGATATGTCTGTCCCCCATATGTATATTCATACGCTACTGCCAGCACCTCATCCGCGCGGAGTGCCGTCTTGAGCGAGATGAAACCGAGTTCCCTGTTAAGGGTGTATTCCGACGGTGACAGCAGTCGTGCATTCGACAGTTTCTCGTAGTCCTGTCCGCCGCTGATGCCTTCAATGCCGTTCAGAATGTTGTTCGCCTGGTCAATGTCGCGTATCGCCGAATACTGCGTGGTCATTTGCATGTACAGGTTGTTGGCACCGTTGTACGGAATTGGCGATGTGCCCGATGAGACCCATATGCCGTTGCTTATGTGCCTGTTCTCGGCGATGTCGGTGAATGCCACGATGTTGCGCGGGTTGTTGTAGTCGCTGGTCTTGTTAGTGACCCACACCTCGATGCGGTTTATGTTTATGCCCGAAAGGATTGTAGGCAGCTGCGACATCGAGCGGTCATAGTTGTCGCGGAAATAGTGCGCGAGGAAGAAGTGCTTGTTCTCGTCGTAGTTGGTAATCTCTATCTCGTATGTGGTGAGCTGTGTGCCACCTTTCGAGTTCACCACCGTGCTGTTCGACGTCTTCTGCGATACTACGGTCTGCAACGACAGCTTGCCGAACTGGAAGTCGGCTCTCAGTCCGAACAATGATGAGGCACCTCTTATGAGGCTTGAATTGGTAGGGAACGATACGTTTCCGGCTTCGAGCAGCTTTACCACCTCGTCCTCCTTGCCCTCGTATTTCAGGTTTATCTTCTTGGCATCGTAGCTGAACGTGGCTTCGGTGTTGTAGTTGAAGTCGAGGTTCATCTTGTCACCCACGCTACCCCTTACATTCAGGTTTATCTGTTCGTCAAAGTCAAAGCTGTTGGTGTTTCTGCTGCGTGAGGGTAGTGACGGGTTATCTATCGACTGCAGCGAGTAACCTATCTTTATCTCGGCATTGCCCTGAGTCTTTATGCGCACTCCTCCCGGGCCGAATATCTTTTCCGCCGGTCCCAGGTCAAAGTGCATGTCAGTGAAGTCGAATTTGCTTTTCTTGTTTGAGTTCTCCCACTCCTCGTTGCCTTTCTTGCGGAAGAATGACTGCATCTGCTGCTTCTCCTTCCACTTGGCATACTCTTCGGGAGTTAGCAGGATGGGGGCTCCGAGCATAGTGTTTTCACCGAGTATCGTGGTGAATGTATAGCTGCTGTCCTTTTCGTTATAGACTGTGTCGGTCTTTATGTTCTCGGGGTTCTTCAGGTCGAGCGGATTGCGTTTCATGTCGTCCAACGTCATCGGTGCCGTCTCGCTGATAGGGTAGCGGGCCGGAACCGTATCTCTCTTCGCGCTGAGCCTGGCTCTGTTTCTCTCTCTTATGGACCTGCGTATAGAGTCACTGCGCACGTTACCCTGCGCAAATATGCAGATAGTTGCGGCAAGGGCGGTCAACAATGTCAATATACGTCGTCTCATCTGTTTTTTTCAGTTTCTTTTCCGTTAAAGCAGTTTAAGCGCGGCCTTTATTACCTGTTCTATGGTTGCCGCAGGGTCGCTCTTTATTACCGACTGCACGGCCTTGTTCGCTGCGGCTGAGGGAAAGCCGAGCATCACGAGTGCCGAAACAGCACCTTCGGCGACCTCGTTGTTCGCAGCAACCTGTACTGCTCCGGCTGTTGCGGCAACCGTGCCGTTGCCAATGCCTCCTATCTTGTCTTTCAAATCTACTATCAGGCGTTGCGCGGTCTTCAGGCCTATTCCCTTCACTCCCTTTATAGCAACTTCGTTGCCTGTGGCAATGGCCTCGCACAACTCGTTCACGGTGAATGCCGAAAGTATGGTCCTTGCCGTGTTGCCGCCTATTCCCGATACGGAGATAAGCAACAGGAACAGTTCCCGTTCGGCCTTGTTGCAGAAGCCGTAGAGTTGGTGCGTGTCCTCTCGTATAACTTCGTAGATGTAGAGCTTGACATCCTTCTTGCCCTGCAGGGCACTGTATGTGTTAAGTGTTATGCTTGTCTCGTAGCCCACGCCGCAGCACTCCACGACAGCCGTGGCCGGCGTCAGCTCCGCAAGTTCTCCTCTGAGGTATTCAATCATAGTCCCGTCTGTTATATTCTATTAATAAACGGCATGCCGTCCGTTTTATTGTATCCCCGTTGCCGCTTCATTCTTCAGTGGTGTCCGTGTTCTCCTTTCCCGGCTTCTCAATCTTGAGTACCTGATTGCAGTACTGCATTATCGCCGGACGGTGTGTCACGAAAATCAGTGTCTTTCCTATCTGGCTCTGCGTCAGTCTTCTCAGCATCTCCTGTTCGGTCTCTTCGTCGAGTGCCGATGTCACCTCGTCGAGTATGAGGATGCTTCCCGGTCGCAGTATGGAACGTGCAACGGCTATACGCTGTGCCTGTCCTTCGCTCAATCCTCCTCCCCTCTCCGTAATCGGGTGCTCCAATCCTTCGGGCAACTCATATACGTACTCTGCACAGGCAATGTACAGTGCGCGCCTTATCTGCTCTTCTGTAGCATCTGGGTTGCCCATGAGCAGGTTCTCTCTTATGGTGCCGCTCACAAGGCTGTTCCCCTGCGGAATATATACGAAGTTGCGCCGTGTCAGCGTCGATGAATCATGCTTCTCCTTGCTGTTGTACAGCTCCACGTTTCCGCCAACCGGGTTTATGAGTGCCACCAACAGGCGTATAAGCGTTGTTTTTCCTGCCCCGGTCTCGCCTACTATGGCGGTGCTGCTGTTCGGTGGAAAATCGTAGCTGAAGTTGTCGAGGATGGTGCGGCTTCCGTCGGTATAACGGAATGTCACTCCATTGAATCTTACTCCTGCAGTACCCTCGAGTATTATCGCATCGCCCTGTTTCTCAAGCGGTATGTCATCGAGCTCATAAAGGCGTTCGGCTGCGGTAAGTGACGATACTATTCCCGGTATGTACTTGCTCAGGTCCATTGTGGGTCTTTGTATCAGCCCCACCAGCTGCAGGTATGCCGTCATTGTTCCGTACGTTATCACTCCGTCGCGCAGGCTGTCTGCCCCCCACAGAAATGCTACCAGATAGCCGGCCGCAAATCCCAATTGTATCAGTGTGAATGCGCCTATTGAGAACTTAGTGCGGCTTGTAACCTGGCTGTGCAGCTTGTCCTGCAACTTTGTCAGTTGCTGTTCAGTCGAGTTGTTCTGTTCAAGCGACTTTATCAGCTCCTTGTGCTGCAGGCTTTCCTGCAGCACCGACTGTATGCGGCTGTCGCTGTCCCTGACATCGCGGTTAAGGCGGCGCATGCGGCGTACGTAAAACTGGCTCACCGCAATGCATACCGGCAGTATTATCAGAATTGAGACAGCGAGCACCGGGCTCATGGAGAAGAGTATAAAAAACGATGCCACGAGCTGTACCAGTACCACTACGGTTGCGGGTACAGTCTCCGTCATTAGTGCGGTTATGCTGTTCACGTCGCCTTCGAGACGGTTCGTGAGGTCACCCGTATGGTGTTTCTGCAACTGCATCCAGTCGCCTCGCAGCAGCCTCGTGAATATCTTTAGCCTTATTCTGTTGCGTACCTTGTTGCCCACGACCGAGTGTATCCACCGGCTTATGCCGCGCGAAACTATCTCCGTGAACATCAGTGCGCCTATTATGATGCCTGTCGTGGCAAGTGAACCTTCCGATGTCCCCGTCGCAATGTCTATTGCCTCTTTGCAGGCAAGGACCCAAAGTAGCTGGCACACCACATCCACAAGCCCTATGGCGGTGTTCGTCAAGGCCTGTTTCCGTGCCCCTTTGGAATTTTTCCAGAGCCATACAAGCAGTCTCTTCGAAGATATGTTGACTTTTGTTTCCACAATTAAAATTATATATTAATTTGCAAATATATAAAAACAACGCGACAAGGCGTCTCTGCATGGGCAAAAAGTGGCTCGAATGATTAAATATTGCACTTTTTTGAATTTATCTCGGCTATATTGGCTATATTTACACCAGAAAATAAATTTGGAAAATGAAAAAATATATCAATCTTTTTGTGGTAGCCGCAGTAATGCTGCTCTCTTTCACCGCAGTAGCTGCGCAGGAGAATTTCGACAAGAACGGTAAGATTCGTGCCGATTTCGAATCGCGCCGCAGGACAATTGCCGACAAAGACCGCTTCGCCAAATTGGATAATCTGTCGGGCGCAAAGCTGCAACTGATGCAGTTTCTTTATGCCTATATGCCGTTGCCCGATGTTGCCGACCACCCGGCAGAGTATTATCTCGAGAATGTCGAGTATTCACTCATGGCGCGCGAGGCCATGCCATGGGGCAAAAAGGTTCCCGTCAGGGAGTTCCTCCATTTCGTATTGCCGATAAGAGTCAACAATGAGGACCTCGACGACAGCCGCAAGGTCTTCTACACCGAACTCCGCGACAGGGTTGCCGGTCTTTCCATGCGCGAAGCAGTACTCGAGGTTAACCACTGGTGCCACGAGAAGGTTACATATACCCCCAGCGACATACGTACAAGTTCGCCGCTTGCCACAGTACGCACCGCATACGGCCGTTGCGGCGAGGAATCGACCTTCACCGTTGCCGCTTTGCGTGCGGTGGGAATTCCTGCACGTCAGGTATATACACCGCGATGGGCGCATACCGACAATAACCACGCTTGGGTAGAGGCCTGGGTCGATGGCGAGTGGCATTTCCTTGGAGCATGTGAGCCCGAACCCGTGCTCGATCTTGCATGGTTCAATGCTCCTGCGTCGCGCGGAATGCTCATGCATACCAATGCTTTCGGCAGTTACGGCGGTCCCGAGGAGGTGTTGAGCGTCACTCCCTGCTACACCGAAATCAACGTCACTTCGAACTATGCACCGGTAGCAACCACCAAGGTGCTGGTAGTTGATGAGTCCGGCGCGCCCGTCAAGGCAACAGTCGAGTTCAAGATATACAACTATGCCGAGTTCTTCACAGCTGCGGCGAAAGTGACCGATGAAAAGGGAAGAACTTCCATTACATGCGGCCATGGTGACATGGTAGTATGGGCATCGCACGGCGGCAAGTTCGGCTTTGCCAAGTTTACGGCAGGCAAGGACAAGGAGGTCAAGGTCGTTGTTGACAAGGCTCCTGGCTATACAGCCACTTTGGAAATGAACATCACCCCTCCGCGCGAACGCAATACGGTGCCGTACGTCAGCGAAGCGCAGGCCGCAGAGAATGTACGCCGTTTCGCACAGGAGGACTCTATCCGCAATGCATACGTGGCAACCTTCATGAGCAAGGAGAAAGCAGGCATGTTCGCCCAGTTCCTGGGCTTCAGCAACCTTCATGAAAGGGATATCGTAGAGTTGTTGCGCAAGTCTCGCGGTAATCATGCCACCATCGTGAAGTTCCTCTCATCTACTCCACAGAGTGAGCGTGCCTTGGCGTACTATCTACTTTCTGTAATCTCCGACAAGGACCTGCGCGATGTAAGTCTCGAAGTCCTCGATGACCACTTGTCTAATACCGTGCGCAACGGTGCGTATGACGAGGATTTCCGCAGATATATCCTCAACCCGCGTGTCAGCAACGAGATGCTTACTCCTTACAAGGCCTTCTTCAGAGCGCAGTTCGATGCCGACAAACGCCAGTTCTTTGCAGGTGACCCCCAGCGTTGGGTCAATTGGTGCCGCGAAAACATAACCGTGAACGGTGAATGGAATCCGTTGTCAATATGTATGTCGCCCCAAGGCGTATGGGAGATGCGCACGGCAGACCCTCACTCGCGTGACATCTTCTTCGTTGCAGGTGCAAGGGCAATGGGCATCCCGGCACGCATCGACGAGGTGACCGGCAAGACCCAGTATCTGATGGCAGGCAAATGGACAGATGTCGATTTCGGTGCGGCTACAACAGAGAATGCACCGCAGGGCACATTGAAGATTGCGTTTGAACCTACACGTTTCATAGATGATCCAAAGTACTACTCGCACTTCTCTATTTCTAAGATTGTTGACGGCCGTCTGCAACTGCTCGGATACCCCGAAGAGGCCACTACAGTCGGTTCGCATTTCAAGAACGGAGCATCAATGGATACCGGTGATTACTTCATGATGACCGGTACACGAATGGCCGACGGCAGCGTGCTTGCACACCTTACCTTCTTTACCGTAGAGGAGGGAAAGACCACCGAGTTGCAGTATGTTCAGCGCGAGAGCGACGAGAAACTGCAGGTCATCGGAGATTTCAACAGCGAGAATCTCTTCTACGATACAAAAGAGAACCGCGAACGTTCGCTCCTGTCGGCAACGGGCCGCGGCTACTACATCATAGCACTGATAGACCCCAACAGCGAGCCAACCAACCACTTCCTGCGCGATGTTATGCCCTACAAGGAGGAGTTCGAGAAGTGGGGCCAGAAGATGGTGCTTCTTTTCCGTGGGCAGGACGAGGCCGGACGCTTTGTGAACGATTTCCCGGAACTGCCATCGACAGTGGTGTGGGGCACCGATATCAACGACAAAATCTACAACGAGATTGTTGCTAACATGAAGTTGCAGAACCCCAACCGCCCCATAATATTGGTGGCTGACACCTTCAACCGCGTGGTCTTTATGTCACAGGGCTATTCAATAAGCCTTGGAGAGCAACTTGTAAAGGTAATCAAGCAACTTACCGAATAGGACAAGTTGCTTGATTACCTTCGCTCAGAATGAACTGTTGCGGATTTGTCATTTTGAACGTATGTGAAAAATCTTAGGCAAACGCAAACAAGCCAACAGCCAATATAATTAAGTTCTTACAGCGGCTCCCTTCTTTGAGGGAGCTCTTTTTTCAATCCCCCTCCCCTTCGGTACTCCCCCTTGCAAGCAAAGGGGAGAGCTTGGGTAAGCCTATGATTCTGTTTTCATCACTACTCTTTGAACTTAATCTCGCAGTTGTCGAGGCTTTCGATTATTGCAAGCGACTCAACGTGAATGCCCTTGCTGCGTAGCAGCACTCCGCCGCGCTGGAAGGCTTTCTCGATAAGGAATCCCATACCCACAATCTCGGCACCTGTCTGCGCAGCAAGGTCAAGGATTCCCAATGCTGCATTGCCGTTGGCAAGGAAATCATCGACAAAGAGGCAACGCTCACCTTTCTGCAGGTAATCCTCGCAAAGGCAGATGTTGTATGAACGGCTTTTTGTGAACGAGAATACTTCGCTTTTCACTATTCCGTCCATTGTGTTCGGCACTTTCTTCTTGGCGAACACAATAGGCACATCAAGGAGGTAGGCTGCCATTATAGCCGGGGCTATGCCGCTTGCCTCAATTGTTACAACCTTGTCGATGGCTGTCCCCTTGAAGCGGCTCACAAGCTCCTTGGCCATCTCCATCATCAGTGCCGGGTCCATCTGGTGGTTGATGAAACTATCGACTTTCAGTATTCCACCTTCGAGGCAACGGCCGTCTTTGAGTATGCGTTCTTTGAGTTGTTTCATAGTGTTGTTTATATTTTTGTTGTTTTTGTGGGGAATTTAGCTGCTCCACTCCTGTGGAGGGGAGCTGTCAGCTTGCTGACTGAGGGGTGGGGTATATTCTCTTTTTTATCCCCCTCGGCTTCCAGCCACTCCCCCTTGCGAGCAAAGGGGAGAGCTTTTTGTGCTGTTGTCGGGTTTTCTTTTCATATCGGTTCCCCCTTTTTGTCTTTAAAGTTCCTCTCTTCTTTTAGGAAGAGTTGTTTACATTAATAGAAAGCAATAATACTGTCCCTCTTAACGAAGAGGGACGAGCGAAGCGGAGGGAGTTGAGAAACAACAGCATAGCTAAGCTGGTTACAACAGATATGATTAATCCCCCTCCCCTTCGGTACTCCCCCTTGCAGGCAAAGGGGAGAGCTGTTTGTGCTGTCGGGTCGGGGATGTTTTTCACAAATGTGTTTTATTCCCCTCGGCTTTTTGTTATTCGTAGAGACTATTTACTATCGCTCTTACCTCGTTTACATCGGTCTCCTTGCGTGCGAACTCGTCGCTGTCGGGGTTGCCCATGGATACACCGCTGTGGCGGAACAGCATGCCGCTTCCCACGCTCTTGCGTGCCGATGCGTGTATTTCGGTTGCCCCTGTCTCTTTGAGTATTCTTGCTGCGTTTCCGCTGTTCACTCCGCAGCCAGGCATTATTATGATTCGTTCACCGGTCTGCTGTACAAGTTCCTTGAGTAGCGGAATGCCTGCTTCGGCCGTGGCGGCCTGCCCCGATGTGAGTACCCTGTGGCAACCGAGCGAGATCAGTTGTCCGAGTGCCTCTTTGGGGTCACGACACATGTCGAATGCACGGTGGAATGTGACGCTCATTCCGTTTGCGGCCTTGATGAGCCTGCCGCACAGCGTGGTGTCTATGTCGCCCTCGGCAGTGAGTGCTCCAATTACAACACCGTCAACGCCCAGTTCCCTGCAGGTGCGTATGTCCTGTTCCATGCATGCGGCTTCATGTTCGTTGTAGAGGAAATCTCCTCCACGCGGACGTATTATCACATTCAGCACAAGGCCTTCTATTTTACGTGCTTCGGCTATCAGCCCGGCCGACGGTGTCACACCGCCAACCTCCAATGCTGCGCACAGTTCAATGCGCTGCGCTCCTCCGTCACGTGCTGCAATGGCACTCTCTACACTTCCTGCACAAATTTCAAGTATAGGCATAATTATAGGTTGATTTTTGTTCGTTATATTAATCCCCCTCGGCTTTCAGCCACTCCCCCTTGCGAGCAAAGGGGAGAGCTGTTTTGTGTTTTGGGTTACTTTGTTATCAACTCCACAATGTAATCAATGCCTGCCGGCACTTCGTCGAATGTCAGTTTAACACCCTCTTTTGTCTTTTTGAACTTGACAGGCTCCTTGTCGGCAAAAGTGAATGCTTTCTTCACCTTGCAGTCGAGCGGCAGGGTGAGTTCCTTCTCCTTGCAGTCGAAGATGTGAACGAAAAGGCGGTTGCCCTTACGCGTTGTAACGCCCCAATCCTGTGCAGGGATGTCGCCGGCTGTTGTGCCATAGACAGTCTCGCCGTTGGCGCGCAACCATTCGCCCATCTCCTTCATGCGCTCAAGGGCTGCGGCCGGTATCTCTCCGTTGGGCTGTGGCCCTACATTCAGAAGCAGGTTCGCGCCCTTGCCCGATGTGCTCACGAGCAGACGGATAAGCGTCTCTGTGCTCTTGTAGTTCTGGTCAACGAGCTTGTAACCCCACATGCCGTTCATTGTCTGGCAAGTTTCGAGCGGCAGGCGGCTTACGCTCTGTCCGCTGAGGCCTGCTTTGTTCTCACCTGGCAGGTCGCGTTCGAATATCTGTATATCCTCGCCGGGGAACGGTGTCTCGTGGTGGTTGTTTCCGATGAGGCAGGCCGGTTGCAGGTCGTGGATGAGCGCGTACTGCTCGTCGAGTTGCCAGTTGAAAGGTATGCTGTCCTGGTCGCGGTCCCACTTGCCGTCGAACCATATTGCACCAATCTCGCCATAGTTGGTGAGCAACTCGGTAAGCTGTTTGTTCATGAAATCGTAATATGCGGGCCAGTCGGCTTTTGTCTTGTCGCGGCCAATCACCTGTCTGCCTGTGCGTCCAAGGGGGTATTCATCGCGTGCCCAATCGATATGCGAATAGTAGAAATGCAGTCTTATTCCCTGCTTGTGGCACTCCTCGGCAAGTTCCTTGATGACATCGCGGCCGAATGGTGTGGCATCGACGATGTTGTAGTCGCTCTGCTCGGTGTCCCACATTGAGAAACTGTCGTGGTGGCGGCTTGTAAAGCAGATATACTTTGCACCGGCATCCTTTATGGCTGCAACCCATGCCTTGGCATCGAAGCGGTGAGGGTAGAATGCATCAGCAGCCTTTGCGTATTCGCTCTTGTCGATGGGGAAGTTCTGCAAGTACCATTCGCCCTGTGCAAACATGCTGTAGATGCCCCAATGAATGAATATACCGAACTTGCTGTCGGCAAATTCCTGGCGCGATTTCAAGTTCTCGGCGGTAGGAACATACTGCGCCTTTGAGACTGTTGGCGCTACAAGCAACAATGCAATGGCTGCTGCCTGCATGATTCTTTTGATTGATTTCATATCGTGTGTTTTTTATTAGTCCTATTATGCAAAAATAGACGAACAATGTGAAAAGTACAAATTATTCTTTTGTTTTAATTATTTTATCTTATTTTTGCATTTACGTAAAATATCTAAAGTATCAATACAATCAAATATGAAAAAAGCAACTCAACTCTTTTGGGCATTGCTCGCAATGTTTCTACCATTGCAGCAACTGGTTGCCCAGGAACTGCAACCGACAGTGGAAAAAGTTACGGTTTATCGTATCGAGAATTTTGCCAACGGAAAGTTTCTCTCCAATGGTGACAATGTCAACAACGATGCGCGTATAATCTTTGCCGACGGTAACGAAAATAGTGCCGGACAGGAGTGGGCCATGTACCCCACCGAGACCGACGGCGTATTCTCCTTTGTGAATCCCACATCGGGCAAGGCAATGGACATGGCACCCGGAGTGGGGCATCCTGTTCAGTGGAACTATGAGCCGTCAAATCCCAACCAGCGTTTCAAGATTGTGGCTCCGGGCGATGGCTACAACCGCATGGCAAATGCATCGAACCCCTATCAGTACCTTGCACCCTCGGCCGATGGATATCCTATGATGCTCACGGAATTTGCCGACCAGGATATTCTCTACTTCTTCCACAATACCGGCAAGCAGTTCTCGCAGGCCAAGGTATATGTCGGCAAGAGCTATGTAATAAGCAACGTTGCTACAAGGAATGTGTTGACAGCTCCGGCCGATGGTAAACTTGCGGCTCTCATCGAGTTGAAACCATACGTGGAGGGCGATGATACCCAGACATGGAGAATCTCTAACGGAAAGACCGGCCTGGTGTTTACATCGAATAGTTGCAACCTCTCAATGGATATGTATCTGCAGGGTGACAGAACACCGCTTGTATATACGACAGAAACCACGAATGAAAACCAAAATGTAACTCTTGAAGATGCCGGTGACGGTTACTTCTACCTTACCGCGACTTACAATGGTACAAAATTCTACTTGAAGTCGGGTAACGGCAGGTTTGTTGCTTCTACCGACAAGGATGGTGACAACAGCAAGTTCTTCTTTACCATGGCTGCAGGCCCTGTAGGTGACTACTGGGAGAACCAGCAGATATATGAGGAGAACAAGGAGGCGGCACGTGCCACATTCATCCCTTATACCTCAACAGATGCAATGAAGGCCGATGTGAACTACGACAAGGCATGGCTCACTCCCCTGAAGGCCGATTACCTCTCTCTCAACGGTACATGGAAATTCAATTTCGTTCCCGAGCCGTCGGTGCGTCCGGGCGAGGATGATTTCTGGGCCGACGATGCCGATGTATCTGCATGGGACAATATTGAGGTGCCATCATGTTGGGAGATGAAGGGCTACGACCTCCCACTCTATGTTAATGTGGAGTATGCTTTTTTGAACAATCCTCCTTATATCAAGAACAAGGTGCCGGGCGTGGGCGATAACCCTGTGGGCTCGTATCGCCGTACATTTACCTTGCCCGCGGGCTGGGAAGCAAAGAATGTATTCCTCCATTTCGACGGTCTTTACAGCGCTGCATTCGTGTGGGTGAACGGTAAATATGTCGGCTACACACAGGGCGGAAACAATGACCATGAATTTGACCTGAGTGCACATGTGCGCACGGGTGAGAACAACATCTGCGTACAGGTGTTCCGTTGGAGCGATGCTTCGTATCTCGAGGGCCAGGATATGTTCCACATGAGCGGTATGCACCGTGACGTATATCTCTATGCGACTCCAAAGACTTTCGTTTGCGACCATTATATTACAAGCACACTCAACGGTACATACAACGGTGGCAGCATGAATGTCGCTCTGGAGATAGACAACCGTGGCGGTGAGGCTGCAAGCAAGGTTGTAGAGGTTGAACTCCTTACTCCCGACGGCAATGTAGTGGCGACAAAGAGCGAGGCTGTGGAATTTTCAGCCGGTGCCAAGAGCATGAAGAAGAATATTACATTTGACACACTCTCATCTCTGTTGGCATGGACATCGGAGACACCAAACCTTTACACCGTCATTGTCCGTCAGAAGGATGCTGCCGGCAACGAGGAGATGGTATTCTCAACAAAGTACGGTTTCCGTACCATTGAGATAAAGAACGGCGTGGTGCTCATCAATGGCCAGCGTGTATATTTCAAGGGCGTGAACACACAGGATACCCATCCGCTCTATGGCCGTACAATGGATGTTGACATGATGCTCAAGGATATTGAACTTATGAAGCAGGCCAATGTGAACCTTGTGCGCGCAAGCCACTATCCACGTGCAGCCAAGATGTACGCAATGTTCGATTACTACGGACTTTATGCGATGGACGAGGCCGATGTAGAGTGTCACAAGAGCTGGAGCGACAAGAAAGACAACAGTATCTCTAACGACCCTACATGGCAGGCGCAGTATGTTGACCGCACCGTGCGCATGGTCATCCGCGACCGCAATCATCCTTCAGTAGTGTTCTGGTCACTTGGCAATGAGTCGGGTATCGGTGTCAACTTCGATGCAACCTATTCGGCAACCAAGGCTCTTGATTCACGTCCTGTACATTACGAGGGCTATTCGAACGTGAACTCGGCGAAGAATACCGATATGGATTCAAAGATGTACCCGAATCTTTCATATACACGCAGCCATTGCGACAACAGCATCGGTGGCGAGCCATTCTTCCTTTGCGAGTATGCTCACGCCATGGGTAATGCGGTAGGTAACCTGCAGGATTATTGGGATATTATCGAAGGCAGCAAGTATGGTATCGGTGGCTGTATATGGGACTGGGTCGATCAGGGAATCTACGACCCGCAGGCAATAAAGAACGGTCAGCTCGAGAAGAACGGCTTCCCTTACTACACAAGCGGCTACGACTATCCCGGCCCTCATCAGGGCAACTTCTTGAATAACGGTATCATCACAGCCGACCGTGCATGGACAGCCAAGCTTACAGAGGTGAAAAAGGTGTACCAGAATGTGAAGTTTACCTATAGTGGAGGTAAGGTGATGTTGAAGAACAAGTACAACTTCATCAACCTTAAAGAGTACTTCGATTTGCATTATATGCTTCTTTGTGATGGTGTTGCAGTAGAGGAGAATGTTGTTGCTGTTCCATCGATTGCTCCAAGTGCGACGGGCGCAGTTACATTGAACTTCGCAACGGATATCGAGGACGGAAAGGAGTATGCATTGACTGTGGAGTTGCTTGCTAAGAACGCAACAGACTGGTGCAATGCCGGGTATCCTGTCGCTACAGAGCAGTTTATCCTCAAAGAACGCACAGCTTTGACCAATGTAGCTCAAGGCGATGAGGCCTTGACTGTCAGCAAGAGCAATGGCGTCTCTGTATCGAATAGCAAAATCAGTTTCAAGGTCGATGCTCAAGGTTTCATCACTGAATGGATAGCCAATGGTGTACAGGTTGTTGAACCGGGTAAGTACCCAATCTATAGCAATATCCGCTGGATTGAGAATGAGAGCCCTTATGGTGAGCACAAGTTCGGTGATAATGCCACCTCTATTAATTCGGCAACAGTAAGCAGTGCACGCTCAGGCGATGGCAAGACCTGCAACGTTATCGTCAATGTCAAACATAGCAAATGTCCCTATGTGATTACCTATTCGGTATATTCGAGCGGTATTGTAGATATGAAGGTGGAGTATAATCCACAGGCTTCGGGCTTGCGTCGAATTGGTCTTGACATGTTGTTCCCTGCCGGTTTCGAGAATGTGGAATATTATGCAAAAGGACCATGGGAGAATTATATCGACCGTCAGGCAGGCTCGTTCCTTGGACGTTATACAACTACTGTAGATGATATGTTCGAGATGTATCCTCATCCGCAGTCACATGGTAACCGTATGGCATTGCGCGACCTCACATTGTGGAACCCCGAGAATGGCAATGCCATAAAGATTGAGACCGCCGGACAGGTGTCGTTCTCGCTTTCTCACTATGACCAGCGTCAATATCTTACCCCGCAACTTCATCCTTGGGAATTGGAAAAGGACGATGTTGTCTATGCAACATTCGATTATATGCAGCGAGGCTTGGGTAACGGAAGCTGCGGCCCTGGTACCGAGAGCCAGTACCACTGTCCTTCTTCTGGAAAGTTCACCCACACACTGCGCGTGAGCACAATAAATGGTGCCGAAACCGGTATCGGTGAGGTTGGTGTGAATGCCTGCGAGGTAGAATATGAGAAGGCTACACAAACAGTTGTATGCAGTGGTGTTAATGCCGGTGCCGATGTTGCGGTATATAATCTCGGCGGTATATCTGTAGGCAAGGCTGTTGCCAACGGCTCCAATGCAGTGGTGTCGCTTGCAGGCCAGCCACAGGGCGCATACATTCTTGTTATCAAGGAGAATGGTGCTGTGCGAACACACAGATTCTTAAAATGGTAAATTAATCTCATACAATCAAGCCCTGGCCCGAACCGGGGCTTGATTGTATTGTTTAAAAGCAAAATATTCGCAGTATGGATTTCAACTTCTCGGGAGTAATTATAGGTGTAGCTACATTCTTGATTATAGGTCTCTTCCACCCATTGGTGATAAAGGCCGAGTATTACATCGGCGTAAAGAGCTGGTGGCTGTTTCTGTTGCTTGGTGTGTTGTCTGCTATAGCATCATTGCTGGTCTCGCACCTTATAATCTCAATACTTTTGGGTGTTGTTGCTTTCTCCTCATTCTGGAGCATCGGCGAGGTGTTCCAGCAAAAGAAGAGAGTTGAGAAGGGATGGTTCCCTGCAAACCCCAAGAGGAAAAAATAGACGGCACTACCCGGTTTCCAGTGGTTGCCAATGTAAGTAACACGATGGTGGCCTAAAACTCAAAATGGGTTACCATCATATTGTTGAGGTTTGCTTCAGCACTAACATTTAGTTCCCCCAAGGAGTGCCGAAGGCTTTGAAGACGAGCGTAACAACAAAAGAATCTTTTTAGTCAACCTCATTGTGTAGAAGTAGTCCTTACTCCTGTGTGGATATCTTATCTGTCTGCATGATTTTTTCTATGCGTTTAACCCTGTCCCACACAGTCTGTGGCGGATAGCCTGTCAAGTTTGAAATTTCGGGGTTTGTACATTTGATTTTCCAGAGATAACAGACACGGAGCATTGGTTCACTAATCTTTTTGAATTTTTCTTGAACCTCATAGGTGAATTCAGGATATAATTTGTCTATTGCGCGAAGGAACTCTTTCCATTCTTCATCACTGAAACTGTGTTGCCCTTTTGACGAACTTTTGAACTTTGTTATAATATCACCGTTGTCCTTTGACAGGTCAGACATTATTACCTGTCTTGTAAGTTCACAATTCTGTTCAACAAGCATTTTAGAAGTTGACTTTGCATTGTCGACTTCCTTTGAAAGCTCTGCATTTTTCTGCATCAACGATTCCAGTTCCTTCTCTTTATGCTTTATATGCTGTTTGATTCTACTTATCTCATCATTCCCTTTTAATATCAATTTCAGCAACTGCTTCTTTCTATAAACATATATGGAAAACACTAAAATGACAACGATTGCGGAAACTAATATTCCGACTATCAACTGAAGCCTGTTATTGGCTGCATTCTCGATTATCTTCAGTTCCTCTTCCTTATCACGTTGGTATTGGTATATATTTTTTGCTTTATCGGTATTTTCGGTATCCTTGTTAATATTAATAGTATTATTAGCTCTTATGAAATAAATTGCGTACTTTGTTGCATTTTCATAGTCACCCTTGTTTGCATAATATATAGTCAAAGACTTCGCAGAATTATATATATAATTGATTTTATCTGTGGTCTCAAATATTTTGTGTTCAATAACAGCTGCACTGTCAATAGATATACATTCCTCATAATAGGAGGAAACTGAAGCTAAATAATTATGTGGTCTCTCCTCCTCTTTGATTTTATTCAACATATTATAACAGTGTTCAGCATCATTACCGTAGCCTAATTTCGCAAATAAGGACATTGCATTTGCTATCAGATCTGCATTATCCTTATTTATTCCGTTTTTTTCTATTAATTCAACGGCCTTGTAACAGAATATAATCGTGTTTGCGACATCATCGACTTTAAAATAAGAGTTAGCTATGTTGATATATGTTCTTTCATCAGCTGTTCCATTTAATTCTGCAATTTCAAGCCCTTTCAAAGCTGTCGCCAAAGCTTCTGTAAAGATGTATTGTTCCCTGTATAGTGCAGATAGTTGCAAACAGGAAACTTCCAAAATTGCCAAATCTGCATTACCATCTTTTTCTGCAACTTCAATAGCTTTCAAAAAATATGTCACGGCTCTTGGGTAGTCTTTAAGGTCGCGATATACACTGCCCATATAATAGTATGTCTCTTGCAGCTCTTTAGCAGTTCCGTGCTCTTCGAAGAATTTGCACACCTCTTTAATGGTACTGTCGCTTGTGTGTGTAATATATGCTTTGTCGTGCAGTCTTATGTCGAGTAATGCAAATTTGTTGCGCATATATTCCGACTCCTCTTCAAACAAAGGTTTAATGGAATCGAGACGCAATATTGCTTTTTGTGGGAAGGTGTCGCCCTGTTTCTGAATATCTGCGAGTTTAGAAAGGAGTGTATCGTTAGCTTCTTTGTTGCAAGAAATAAGAATCAACACGAATAGGAATAAATGGATATAGTTTTTGCGTGTCATATTTAAAGATAGGTTTTCTGCAAAATTAGTACAAAATAATTAGTTACAGAATGTTTTTTTATCCGAACACATCCGATAAAATATTTTCACCACTGCATTGTCTTGTTTATAACCCGTTGATTTTTAAATAAAAGCAAGTGGGTTGTAAAAAATAACAAAACTCGGATATACTCGGATAAAGAAACTTTGGAAAAAGAAACACTACAGCATATTTTTGCAAAAAAAAACTGAAAATTATGAAATTATTAAAGAGAACAATTTGCTTAATATTGTTTGTCTTATCTTTTTCATGCGTATTCTCGCAATCGGACAAGGACATAGTTTTTGTATTGCAGGAAAGTTTGGATAATGAAAAAGACGAAGTAAATGAAGCTAACACAAAACGCGACCTTGAATTGCAATCATTGCTGCCGGTTGCAATGTACAACACATTCAACAAGTGTATTCTTATAGAAAGCCAACACATCGCTTTTGAGTCTGTTACATATTATATAACAGATGAATATGGTGCTGTTTTCAAAAGCTGCGAAATAAGTTTGCCACGTAATGTTGTGCAGTCAATTCCTTTGCCACATTTACCAAGCAAAACCTATAGCTTGGTCCTTGAAATTGATGGAATGTATTTCAAAGGATATTTTGAATATTGAATTCTGTGTATTGAACTAACTATAAATTCAATTAATTATGAAAAAATATTTTCTTTATTTGATGTGTGCTTTGGCTATCACAGCCTGTACTAATGACGAGCTTACAGAACTTGTTCTCCACGAAGAGTGTAACGTTGTAGTTACTGACAGTTTTTATGTACCTTATGAGACAGCATTGAAACATGCACTTGAAGCAATAGATAACGGGAACACGGCTACTACACGTTCGGCTTCTCCTGAACGCCGTGTGGCAAGCCATTATGAGTATGTAGCAAATAAAATGACACGTTCTGCAAATGATGGAGTTGAAGTTCGTTTTCATGTCATCAATTTTGAAGATAACCAAGGCTTCGCACTTGTTTCTGCCGACAGCAGAACAACTCCAGTCTATGCCTACTCTGAGACCGGTAATATTGACATCGATGATGCTATAGAGAATAGCGGATTCGGCGATTTCATGGCAGCTGCAGAAGAGTTCTACATGAATGAAATAATCTTCCCGACACTCCCTGATACTATAGATACTGGAACACCGACCCCAATAACTCCAGTTCCAGAAAATCCGATACTTCATTTGCCAGTAGTCGAGGTTGATGGTGTTACATATTATTTGAGTGCTAGTGATGTGTTATGCACTAATCCCGGTGGAATTTTAGTAGATGTTCAGTGGAACCAAGTTTGGCCGTATAATTACTATTGTGAACGTAACGAAAATGCTGATTATGAGTGTGGTTATCGTGATGCGGCTGGTTGTGGTCCTGTTGCAGCCGGTCAAATAATGTCTTACTTCCGCTATCCAGAAACGTACAATGGAGTGGTTTTTGATTGGAATTTAATATTATCATTTCCCTATTACTATGAGCCTTATTCTTTTTATGAAAGATGTTCTGAAGAAGCTAAGGCTACATCAAAATTGCTAAAGGAAATTGGGGTATGTGCAGAAACACAATATGGCGTCGAAAGTGGAATGCCTTTGGACAAAACAGATGATATGTTTAGAAATTTTGGTTATCTTTGCGATGGACCATCTAATTTTACTTCGGAAAGAGTGAAATCTTCCTTGGATTTATATGGTCCTGTATATATGGTAGGGGGGAATAGCGAGGGTTATCATGCATGGGTTATTGACGCATACAGACAAACGAAGACAATATCCATATACTACCATAGTTATGAGCCATATTCGGTTGCTTTTACTACAACATCTATGGATAATGTCTATTATCATTGTAATTGGGGATGGGGACCAAACGGTGGTAATACATGGTTTTTGGATGTATTCGATGGATACAGTAACAACAAGACGATTATTTATAATATAAGGCCAAATAACTAACTATCAAAGATTTTATTCGGGAAGTCATTTTTATGTAAGTTTGCATAAAGTATATGATTTATGCCGTTTTTCAATAGTGTCCCGTTAAATTTTTATCCAAGATATTTTTGAGAAAATGAGTTTTGTAACTTGCTGATAATTAGCAATGGAGTTCTTTTAGAGAATCAACATCTCCAGAAGTTCAATTTTAAATCTGTTTCTTTCAAATATTGATACAAAAAGTTGTTAATTAGGTACTTATATAAGAATAGAAGATTTTAATGGAACGCTAATGACCGTTTTTTATTAAAATATCATAAGAACTAACCAAATAAATATCAACCGTTATGAAAAATTATTTATTTCTTATTCCGCTTTTTGTGATGAGTCTTTGTATCAGCTCCTGTAGTGATGATGAGGTAGAACTTCCTACTCCTGGAGTAGTTAAAATATCATTTGACAACTTTAAGATTATATCAACTCATGAGTTTGAACTTAGCAACAATATTAGCAATAGTATTAGCAATAATAAAGGGTTAATGTCCTTTTACCGTTTCTCATGCGTTAGCCATTTTGATTATCCTGGTGATTTCCTTGTCAGCGATTTGTGGGGCACTGATATTACCAACAACAAAGAAAAAAAAGATATCTTTGTATATAAAGTAGAAGAGGATACCATTTTTACCGTTACTAAAAAGGATTCAGCAACATTCAATATTGAATTCTCTGAGGTGGCGCATAAGTATAATGACGTCGTCGGATATAATTTTGAGTTCATATATGAGAACCAACCGGCAGTTAGATATTCCTACTGGTTCCATTACAACGGAGAACGTTGGTATTCAGATAGGGAACAATGGCACTTTGGACAAGACGATGTCGTAGAATAACAATGCTTATATCATAACAAGAAGGTGATTCAAAAGTCATTTACAAAGAATGCAATCCCCATCAGAATATGCTCTGGTGGGGATTGCTCGTTAAAAAGGAGGGCTTTTAGTCACCCTCTTGCTTATCAAGGGATGATGTTATTCCGTTATCCAGCTGGTGAGCAACTCGAGTTCCCCTTCGGGTACTATATGTAATGATGTTGCGGTAGCAGGAATCAGTATGCTTTCGCCCTGGCGTACGGTAACACTCTTTCCGTCGTTGTCCGTTACAGTTCCGTTGCCTTTCGTGCATATAAGTATCACGAATGAATCGAGCCCGTCAAGCTCAAAGTCATATGCCTTTGTGGGCTTAAGGATTGATGTGGTAAAGTAACGGCACGATACAAGCTGCGATAGTGTGTCGGGCTGTGCATCGTAGTATGTACGGTAGTCGGGCAGTACGGTGTAGTCTATTGCAGCCTTGCTCATCTCCGTGTGCAGTTCACGAGGGTTGCCGTTGTCGTCGCATCGGTTGAAGTCGTAAATGCGGTATGTGATGTTCGATGTCTGCTGAATCTCGGCAATGAATGCGCCGGCACCGATGGAGTGTATGCGTCCGGCCGGGAGGAAGAATACATCACCTGCATGTATGTCGTACTCCTGCAGCAGGTCGGTGATTGTGTTGTCTGCAATGCTCTGTTCGTATTCGTCGGGAGTAACGCTCTTGGCGAATCCCGAACGAAGGCGTGAGCCGGGGTCGGCATCGACAACGTACCACATTTCGGTCTTGCCCTTCGACTGGTGACGCTCCCAGGCGAGCTTGTCATTGGGGTGTACCTGTATGGATAAGTCCTGGCGTGCGTCTATGAACTTTATGAGCAGGGGGAACTCCTTGCCGAACCTCTCGTAGTTGCTCTTTCCGAGCAGCGAGGCTTTGTCGCGTGCAATGAGTTCGGGCAGGCTCATGCCTGCATCGGGGCCTTCGGCAACTATCGATTCATTGCCCTTCACTCCCGATATTTCCCAACTCTCTCCTACTGATGTCTTGTCCGATTCCAGGCCTTTGTAGGGGATAAGTTTCTCTCCGCCCCAAAGCATGGATTTCAAAATGGGTTTGAATTTATACATTGGTATGATATTTATGATTGTCTGTAATAGCAAACGGTTTGCCGAGCATAAAAGTAGCTATTTTTTGAGTAAATGCAAAGAGTATTGCAGGTTTGTTTGCACAATGTTAACGTGTGTTAAAAATGGGGGGGGTAAATTTTATTTCCTTATTAATTGAAAAAGTGTTACTTTCGCACCGCTATAAGAAGCCGAGGCTTCTGAAACGGACAGAAATGAAAAGGATATTGTTTTTATTGCTCCTGATATCAGGGGCTGTTGCCGCTAATGCTCAGAGTATATGCGGCCGTGTCATGGGAAAAGGCGGTGAGCCTGTACAGGATGCAAGCATTGTGCTCCAGCAGATTGACTCCACGTTCGTGGATGTGGCGGTAACTGGTGCCGACGGCAGGTTCTCGTTTGCCGCGTCTGCGGATTCGTTCAGGCTTGTGGTGCATCATCTGGCGTATGTTCCGCGTGAGGTGGTTGTCTTAGGTGGTCAGCCGGGTGACATTATTCTTGAACCGGCCGACGTCAAGCTCGGAGAGGTGGTTGTGAGTGCCGAACGTCCGCTGGTGAAGGTGGAGGAGGGCAAGCTTACCTATGACCTAAAGCAGCTGACAAAAGACAAAGTGGCGAACAATACGTACGAGGCTCTGACAAAATTGCCGGGCGTCAGCGAGAAGGAGGAGAAACTGTCGCTTGTGGGTGCAGGCTCGCTTACGGTAATAATCAACGGCAAGCCATCCACTATGACGGCCGAACAGGTTACGGCACTGCTGAAAAGCACTCCGATAGAACGTGTCGAAAAGGCCGAAGTGATGTACAGTGCGCCGCCCCGGTATCATGTCCGCGGCGCGGCAATTAACATTGTGCTGAAAAAGGATACACAGTATTCTCTGCAGGGCGAGGTGGGTGCCGATTACAAGAACCGTTTCAGCGACACCGGCGGCGCGCATGCTTTCCTGCGTGTTGCGACTCCAAAACAGGCTTTCGATGTGATGTACAGCGCGAATTATGTCGAGGAGGTACAGGACCTCGATATGGTCTCCCTGCATACTTTGGCCGGTGTCACATACGATATCCGTCAGTTGCAGAAGATACGCGGCAATGTGTGGCTGCACAATGCCCGCGCATCGTATGACTATAATTTCAACGACAAGAATAGTATCACTGCTGCCTACAACCTCCAGTACAAGGCTAACGGAGAACGTGCTACAGCCTCGACCGGAAACTTCCAGACATCGTTGAGCCGAAAGGTGATTGACAATGACGGAATGCATAACTTCTCACTGCAGGCACATACTGGTATTGGGCTCTCCGCAGGTGCCGACTATACAATCTATGAGAGCCGTAGCGCAAACCGCATGGATGTTGATTTTGCTGCAGGCAACAGTGCTCTGATGGAGCAGAAGGCTGGGCAGAAGATACGTTCTTTCCATACCTATGCCGACCAGTCGCACTCGCTCGGAAAGGGGTGGACGTTGGGCTACGGAGCGTCGTACCGCAACAGCGAGAGTGAGGATTTTCAGCATTTCTCGTCTGAAAGCACCCTGAACGGAGGCGACGTCAATTCTTCCCTGTCGGAGCATACTGCCGAAGCGTACGTGTCGTTCGGTAAACAGTCAATGGCGGGCCTTTCGTTCTCCCTGTCGGCAACGGCGGAATTCTACAAGGTGAACGACAGTGAAAGGTGGACAATATACCCTCAGGGCTCCGTTACTTATATGCGCAATCCCAATCATATATTCCAGGGTACGCTGCAGGTCACAAAACTCTATCCATCCTATTGGCAGATGCAGGCGGCGGTGGGCTATCTTGACGGTTATTCCGAAATGCACAACACTCCGGGGCTTGAACCGTCGAAGATGTATAACCTGAACGCTAACTATATATTCAAGCAGAAGTATGTGTTCGGTGCATACTGCAACTACATCGACAAGATGTTCGGTCAGACGATGTATCAGGCTACAGACCGCCTGACGCTCATATACAAGACAATCAATTGGGACTATATGTTGCAGAGCGGAGTGTTCGTTACGGCTCCTTACTCTCCTGTCTCCTGGTTCAGTACGCAGGCGACACTGGTCGGCGGTTACATGTCGCAACGTTGCGACAACTTCTTCGATATCGGCTTCAAAGATAACGGTTGGTTCGGCTTTTTCCACCTCGACAACAGTTTCAGAGTGAACAAGAACCTTGTCTTTGAACTCAACGGCTTCGTGCAGTCACCTGTGACGCAGGGAACCTTCTCCGTGGAGACGATGTGGCAGGTATCGGTCGGTGCGAAATGGAATTTTGCCGGCGGCAAGGGAACTCTCAGCTGTTTCTACAACGACATCTTCAACAGTACCCTGAGCAAGATGAAGATGGACTTCCAGGGGCAGCATGTGGAGCAGGGAAACAATATGTACACACGTAATTTCACGCTGTCGCTTACATACCGTTTCGGTGGCTACAAGAAGAAGGAGACGAAGGAGGTGGATATGTCTCGCTTCGGACATTAAAAACGAGGTTGACTAAAAAGGCTCTTTTGTTGTTACGCTTGTCTCCAAAATCCTCATTTACCTCAAGTAAACTGCGGTTTTGTAGCCTTCGCAAGCCTAAAAATAGCTCTTTTTATTCAACCTCTTAACAATATGGGCGGCTCAAAAGGCACTTTTGCTGTTACGTTTGCCCTGAATTACTATTGTGAGCGGTAATAATCACGAAAAAAACATCTATCCGTATTAATTTGTTCATATTCTAAATTTTTCTTTATATTTGCGATGTATTCATGACCGAATACAAGACATTTGAAAATACTTGCTCAATGTCATCAGAATCACCACCTCGAAATGAACACGAGCAAAATCGAACCTACTATTGGCAATCTGCGTATATCATACGTAGAGCGCCCTATTAGTAGGTGGGCTTGTGGTGAGCCTTGATGACGTATAGCGGTAGCTCTACGTTTTTTTTGTTTTAATAAGGAACTTGTTAGGCTGCCCAAAAGAATATAAATGATATTTAAAAACTTAGAATATGCTTTATAAAATTGGACTTGGCCTTGCTGTTGCTTTAATCGTATGCTTGTTCCCAATGCCATATGGTTATTACAATTTGATAAGATTTGTAACAATGATAGTTTTGGGGTGTATGGCATTTGATTTTTATAAAAATAGCAAAATGCCCTTATGTGTTATTGCTGGTTCTATTGCTTTACTTTTTCAACCTTTCTGCAAGATCTTTCTTGAAAAGACAATATGGAATATCATTGATGTTGCTGTCGCTATAATGTTAGTATTGCTATGGTATAAAAACAACAAACAATTATTAAAATAAACAAATTATGAAGATTATTCTTTTGTTAATTTCTGTTATCGGTTTTATTTCGGCATATGGTTTACATATGTTTGCAAAATGCGACCCTTTGAGTTGGTGTGGTTATATGGCAAATCCAGCTCTTTCAGCAATACCTTGGATTAGCGGTTTTGTATTAGCTGTTATCCCTGAAGCGATTCTATTAGAAGATGTCTTTTGGTTGTGGATATTTTTAGGTAATGCCGTTTTGGTTTTTATATTAGGACCAACCATAACCGGATTTGTTTTAAGGAGAATTGCTTCAGGAAAAGGAGCCGGAGTAGATATCTTGGTTTCTTTGATAATCGGATTTACTACATTGGGGATATCTTTATTCATATAAGATTCTAGTTGAAAAATACATGCTTTTTATAAATTTAAAAAATCAAAATTATGTTGACTTTTATTATTGTTATACTTGGACTAATTGTTGGTAAATTCATTTTTGATAGTGTAAAACAATCTAAAGAAATGAAATTGCAAGGAGGAGTAAGAAAAAAATATGCACAACTTATCCAAATGATACTAGATTCTGATAAAAGAGTTAGGATAATTCAAGAGACAAATACATTTGTCAATGTTGGAATTTCTGGTCCAGCAGGATCTCAGTCATATCTTTTGCATCAGACATTTGGTAAGTTAACTGTTCAAATTATCATAAAGAACAATCCTCTTTTTGGTAATATGAAGATAGAGCGCTCTTTTCCGGAAAATATGGATCAAGAAGAAATTGCAAAGGAACTATTTGAAGCTCAAAACATAGAACTTAAAAACAGATTGAATGGGTACTGATAATATGATTTTATCTATATTAGGTTGATGTTTAAAAAGTGTTTTTCAAGTCATTATATATAAACGGGATTATTGTTATCAAAGAGTTCTTCAATCATGTAACCAAATAAATTTATTAAATCATGGAAATTTCGATTATCCTATTATTGTCTTTTGTTGTTTTAGTTGGTCTTGAAATATCTGTTCCTGATGGTGATATTGAAAAATCAGGTGATGATCCTAGTTGGGGCTGCCCATGGACTTCCTCGCCTGCATTGAAATATTTTTATATTTGGAGTGGAATTATCGGATGGCTTTTTGTAATTATCATGGCTGTGTGGTTGAGTATTGCAGAGAATTGGTGGTATTTCCTTGTTTATGTAGCGGGACTTCCATTATCAAAAATTGCAGCATTGATACTTCAAATACCTTTAGCACTTGTTAATCCTTATTTTGCAAAAGACCCGACTGATTTGTTTAAAAAATTAAGAGTAAAGAGGATTGTTGGAACATTGTTGATATTATGTAGCATAATAGCTTGTATTTTATATTTACGATGTTTTTAATTGTATATGGACTTTATAGATGTAACAATGACAATTGTATGCTGATCTCCTAAAAATAAAATTATGACAACCTTTATTCTTTTTCTTGTGTATTGGACTATATCAGTAGTCGCTACATACGTCGTTCGACACCACAACAGTAAAAAACAGTCATACAAAAACCTTTTTGCAGGTGAAGTGTCTGTTGGAAAGAAAATTTCTACGCATCTATCTATATGGTTGATAGTGCCTATCGCTATGCCTTTTATTCTTATATATCGGGTTTATAAATTAATTGATAGGTTGAGATATAAGAATAGGCCACGCCCAATTACAGGTAAATTGAGAGGGTTCTATAAAAAGGATTTTGTTCTTGATGAAAACAACAAGGCTATTTCTTTGTATGAATACAATTACACCCACGGCACAGAATATACACTTGATCAGGTTTATGGTAAAGGGTACGAAGCCTCTTTGACAGATAACGAAAAGAAAGAATTTGACACTAAGTCATCGAAATTTGGCGAACTGAATTTTGATGACAATTTGCTTGATACTCCGCATACTATTGCTGCTATAACACTTGGGAAAGCAATACTTTCTGGTGATTTCAATCTTTTCAGTTCAATGCTAGATGCTAATGTTGAAACTATTTTGTGTGGAGGAAATAAGTGCATCATAGGCAAGGAGCAGGTGGTGTCATATTGGAAAGGTTGGAGAGAAAAGTGGACTGTTACGAAAGAAGTTACAGAATATGAGGTCAAACATAGCAACTATTATTTTAATTCGTGTCTACATATGGGAACTATGTTGGTTCTGTTTATGATGCACGGTACAAAAATATCAAGACTAGTGCTTGTGACACGTCATATTTCGGGCGGTTTTTACACTCATAATGATGACTTGGTTAAGGATTATCCTTTTAGTTTAGAATATATAGAACGCTATATTGAACCTTTAAGAGAAGCAGACGAATATCACTCTCCCGTTGTTAAGGAAAATCGACTTCCGTGTTTTTCTTGTGGTGCAAAATCAGAAACATTGAATTGGTTCAGTACAAATATTAAGATAGGATTTCATGGATATAAAGGAATCGTGTCTATATGCCCTAAATGCGGAAAAGTTGTTGAGTATGTTACTGAACTAAGGTACAGAATGGAAGCACCTGTATTTGATGAGTATGATATGCTTGAAGAGTATGCTAGATGTTGGAATGAAAAAAATATCGGCAGACTTGAAGATTTCCTTGCCGATGATTTTCATTACTCTTCTATGTGGGTGTATGAGGATCTTGACAAAGCTGGGTATATTGAATATTTTGCAGCTAAACTTCAAAAGATTTCAGATACAGGTTCGCAGGTTAGAGCAGAGTTAAAAGATAAGCTGCTAGTTGTTAATCAAGATGGTAAGAATGTTGTCATTGTTGTAAAATTCGACAACGGTAAGATTGTTCGTGCAGACATGATGGCTGCTCCATTTTATGGGATTCCGGATAAGGATATTGCTGAAAAGTTCAACTTGATGGGGCTTCGCAACTTCTATAATGCGACACCTCTTAAAGGTACTAAATATCTAGAGTTAGTTCCCGAAGATATTATTGTTAAAAGGCTTGACCATTCAAGGTTGCTTGAGGATGACCCGTATGTTACAAAGAAATTAAGGGATGTTATTGAAGAGTGCGATTGGCTCTTCATAAGAGATATGGTTTCTAATGATAGCAAATCACTAGAAATATTCAAGTCTTGTTATAAAAAAGCTGTTGATGATGGTATTTATGAAGCAGCCAATAATCTTGGTGTTCTAGCGTTCAATTATGAAGATGATGCGGAAGAAGGTAATCGTTGGCTTGATTATGCCGCTTTTCGAGATTCTCAAAATGCGATGATTAACCAATTTACAGTACTTTGGAACAATGATGAATATTTAGAGGCATCGGCAATGTTGAGCAATATGCTAAACAAACCGAATCCGTCATTAATGTGTTTGTGGAATTTAGCATATCTTTATTATATGGGAGATTCTCAACCTGGTTGTTTAATGAAGCAGGATGTGAATAAGTCGGTGCAGATTTTATCTATGATTGCAGACTATGATAAAGATAAAATATGTGAGCAAGAAACCCATATGCTAGAGAAAGCAAAGAATTTGCTTTCTTTTATAGGTAGTTCAAATATTTATGCGGAGAAAGGTGTTGAGTTTCATCGTTTATTATTGACATCTGTGTTGAGGACCACAGAATTAAAAGATAAGGGGGAGGTTTTTGGAAAACTATCCTCTCTTGGTTTGGCTGGTGGCGAGAAACTAGGTTTAAGGTTGGCGGAGGACTTTGATGATGAATCAAGTTTTTACATTTATGATAATTGCGGAAATGTAGACAATGATTTAGTTAAACATCTTTCTGCTGCTCCTACTGCTATGTCTGCATGGCAAGTATATCTATTGATGACCTCTTCTACTGTAATGCCGGCTTTAGGACATGGATGTTATATTAAGAGAAATTTCATTTTTAATAAAAACGACTTAAAATATATCGGCCAAATTAAAGACTTTGATCTCTCCGCGATAGAAGAGCGCGATTTACTTCTACCTAAGGTAGTTCTAGAGGAAAATGACTATGAGGATAAATGTATTGCACATGTTTATTGTTGCTATTGGAATGATTGGAAAGGACTTGTGCAAGAACATTCAAAGGTAATTATAAATAGTGGTATGGTAGAGTCCTATGAGAAACAAGGTGAGTTTGTATTCTATAGTTATGATTGTGGAATTTATTTATAGAAGGTTGCATTAAAGCTGTCTCCTGATAAGGTATTGCAAAGGTTATTCCCCCGCCAATGGCGGAACGGCACCGTTGAAAAATCCAACGGAGGGTCGCTTGTTCTTAGGCCATAGTGCGAGGCTGTTTGAGCGGAGCGCGGGTATAATTTTTCTTATATAGCCGCGTAGAGCGAGTTCCACAGCACCCTTAAAACATTCGGTAGCCTGAAGAGACGAGCAAATGCCTGACCGAAGGCTCGCCATGCGGTGTGAGCAAAAGGCGCTTGTGAAGATTTTTCTCGTGTGCCGAAGTTTTTCGTCCTTTTTCCCAAAAAGGACAATATGGCAAGATCTTAAATAGAATATACGATTAAAGATTAAGGGTAAAAACTACCATAAGGCTAAGATTTAAACAACCGCTTTATTAATTTTCTATTAAGTTTTTTCGGTGTATTAATATTGTAAGATAGAGAGAAAACCATTGACGCATTAACATTGTGGGGTGGCTCAAAACGAGCCACCCCACAATGTTAATATAGCATGTTCCTTTACTTTGCAAGGAACTTCTTTCCGTTCTTTATGTATATGCCGCCCTTTGCTGGGTGGAGTACCTTGCGGCCACTGAGGTCATAAATACCTTTCACTTTTCCGTTTTCAGTTTTTACCTCTTCAATGCATCCGATTGATGTTGCAGTCTCTCCGTTGGCATCAATGAATTCCGTGTTGTCGCACTCCAGTACAAAACTCTGTATTGTCATGCACTGCTTGCCACCGAGGTTTACAAGCAATCCCAGTGAAACAACTGTTTCATCATCCAGGTAGAACTTTGTACTATTGGAAGTTGCGCTGCCCTTTTCAACCATCTTTGTGTAGGCAAGCGCGTCGGCGATGTCTGCTGTGTTGGGGATTCCTACGCCTTCGTCAACTACTACATAGCTATTATCGCACTGGCCCTCCCATGTGTTGTGGTATTTTGCAGTGAATGTGTAGCTGCCCTTCGGCAAGGTAATGGTCTGATATACCTTGTGGTCGGTGAGGGTGCTGAATCCGTCCCATGTGGATGTGAATGTCATACAGTTGCTCTTCTGGTTATCCACGTGGGCACCAGTGGTGATACTGCCCGAAACAACACTGTTCTCCAGTGTCCAGTCCTTGATGGCGTAGAAACGGTTACTTACGCTCGGGTTTATTATCCTGCCGTTATCTGTCTGGAATGCGGTCTGGTAGTTCTTCAGGTAGTCGGCTGTGATGTCACCGTTCGATGAGCTTGCCTCGGTGTCAATGCAGAACACTCCTCTTGACAATCCCCATGCATCGCCGTCGGGGCCGAAGCCGCTGCGTACTCCGTCGTTGCCTCTTGCACTGCGGTCGATGACATTGCCACCGCTCTGGTTGAAGTCGTAGTAGAGTACAAGGTTGCTGTATGATGCGGGGTCTTCAATAGGCTGTCCGCAGACTGCATATATCTCTTCATTATCGAGAGCTATGTTCCATACGCGCAGTTCATCAATCTGGCCGTTCATCCTGGCGTTGTCGTTGCCTATTGTAAACTTGCCGAGCGAGGTAATATATGCGTTGTAGGAAACGTAGCTTGTTGAGAAGTAGAGACCGTCGCGGTAGAAGTCGGCGTAGCCGTTGTCTATTTTGACGGCGTAGTGGTGCCACTCATCGGCAATGACATATCCTGATTTGCTCTTGCCTGTATATCCGTTTGCCGATAGCATCATGATACCATTGGCATCGGTCTTTATCATGAATGTGCTTTCGCTCTCACCGATACCCAGACAATTGTTTGTCAGTTCATCGGGGCGCATCCACCAATCTACAGTTATTTCAGTGCTCTGTCCCGAGAAACCGTTTGTCGTTGCTGTTACCTTTGCGTTCTCGCGTCCGCTGAAGTTCAGGCCGTTCTTGCTGTCGGCATTGCAGACTATCAGCGCACGTTCGCGTGTGTTACTGCTGCGTCCGATTTCGTTGCCTACATTCAATGTTACGTTATATACACCGCTTACGGTAGGTACAAAACTGCTGTTCTGGCCATTTATTACATAACTCTTGGTGGGGCTTTCTACAACCCATTCCCACTCGGTAGGGTGATATTTCGATGCATCTTCCAGGTAGGCCTTCTCTCCCTTGATGATTATTGCCGGGGTTACTTCGAAAGCTGCAACTGGTGCCGATTCCTCTACATGGACCTTTATTGTAGATGTAGCACTGTTAGTACCGGTCAAAGATGTTACTTTCAATGTTACCTCCTGTTCACCGGTGTCGCGGAACACTGCTGCAGCGTGCAGGCCATAAACGGTCTTCTCCTCACCACCGGGGATGCTCCATTCGTACATCTGTCCGAACGCAGGGTTTTCCACAATGAACGATACCTTCTCGCCCATGACTACATTGTTCTTGCTTGCCCTGAATGTTGCATCAATTGGCTTTTCGGGGAGCACGTTGATGGTTGCAGTTGCCGTTTTGCTGTTTCCGTTGCCATCTTCTGCAATAAGTTGCACCTGCTGCTGTCCGGCAGTCTTGAATGTTACTGTCGGTTCATGTACCGGGATATTGTTCATTCCGGCATCTACGATAGTCCATTTAAGAGAGGAGACCGCATCACTGTATGTCGCAGACAGCTTTATAGGCATTCCTGCATATACATTACCGTTTACAGCATTGATGCTTGCCGACAGTGTGCTCGTTGGTCTATTGAGGGATACGCTGCTTGTTGTAGCCTCGTAGTTGTTGTTGAGAATCTCAGCGTGGTTGCCATTGACATATTCACGCATCATCTGTTGGCCTTCAACAGTAACCAGGTCTCCCTTGTAGTATGCGATGAGTCCATCGGGAATGACTTCTCCGGAGAACTGGAAGTTTCTTCCGTTACGGATCTCAGATGCTGTACGCGCCTTATCCCATATACGTATCTCGTCGATGCCGGCATCGGTATATGCGTTGTTGTATGAGCCTACATCGGCAGTGAAGACGAGGTCGCCGAAACCTCCGATTCCGCTGTATGTACCGGATGTAACATAACCACGGTTCTGTCCTTCAACGTATATTGTCATCTTGTTGCCTTGTACTACAACTGCAACGTGGCTCCATTTGCCGACCTTCAGCAGGCCGCTCGATGTTATCTTGCGGTTGCTTGTGTCCCAACCGGCGGTGAAACTGCCGTCGGCATCGGCGTGCATCATGAATGTTCCCCAACCGGGGCCTGCACTCTGGTTCCACGAAACCAGCGAGTTTGGCCTGATGTAGAACTCGATGGTTGCATTGTCATATTTGGTGCTGAATATGTCGGGAATTCTGAATCCCGATTTATTGAGATTTACGGCAACATTTGTTGTCTCAAAGGCAATGGGGGCTGCGATGTCCAGTTTCTGTGATTCGTAACCGCCTTCATAGAGTGCTGTAATGCTGTATATTCCATCTATGTTGCCCGTTGATGACAGGTTGTAGCTGAGTGTTCCGGGAGCGAGTTCGGCAATAGGCTCATTATCGTGATAGATACGATATTTCTCAATTCTGTTGGTTGATGGCAGAGGTGCGTTCCAGTTCAGTGTAGTGCCGCTGAAGGAGGCATTCTGGGGAGCATAGTACGGTTCGCCATAAACCACTACTGATATGATGGTCTTGTTGCCGGCACTCTTTATTTCAACCTTTCCACCGGGTAGGTCAAATGGAGTCTCGATACCATTGCTGTCATACTCGTAGTCCATGATGGCGGCATTGTAGATATTACCCTTGCCTTTACCCCAACTACGAGTCTCAACAATAAAGAAGTACTTTAACGGCATGCTGCGGTCATATCCGTCGGTAAGGTCTGTGAGGTCATATCCGAACTCCATTGGTTCTGTGTGGAGTTTGCCGTCGGCCCAACGTCCGAGCATAGGTACTTCGGGCGCAGGGTTGCTGTTTCCGTAGTTTCCGTCACCTGCATACTTGAAGTGCTCGAATTCAATGCTTTTTTCGGGAACTTCAGCATTGATGTCGGCAGAAATACCGGCCGATAGTTTTATCTCGCTTCGGCGTGAGTAGTCCATTTCGAGTTTTATAGTGCGCAGTGGACGGTAATCCTTACGCACCTTGTAAATCTCGGGAGCCCACCAGTTTTTCGCAAAAGTACCGTCGTTGTTGAACGATGCTCCACCATATGCGTACGGGCAATAGATAAAGCCGCTATTCCCCCACCAGGTACCCCATGAATTGACTATAATCCAGGCACCGATCTCATCCTTGCCGGCTTCACCTGCAACACCGTTGCCGTCTAAGTCGAACTCTATGCGGTCGTCATATCCAACAATGGTCAAGGCGTGGTCAACCTGGGGACCCCATGCCTTCACAAATTTTTTCCCTGATACGCCGATGCTGTTGTTTGTCGTTGTGCTTGGAATTCTTGCATCATAATTTCCGTCTGCACTTGCCACACCGATACCGCAGATACCACCGGCCTGGAAACTTGTGTCGCCATTGTGGTTCCATAACCAGTTCTTTACAAGCTCGCGCCCCTCTTCTGTACCCACATCAAGAGGGAAATTTACAGGCTCCTGCATGCGGTTATGCATTGCCTCGAACCACTTGTCGTAACCCTGCATCCAACCGAAGTCGTTGTTGGCGCAGTCCTGGCTGCCGAAAAGTGAAGAGTATGTTTGTCCGCCATATGTGGCAGCAGAGGGAACTCCAATGCTTGTTACAAACTCGTTCTTGCCGGAATTACCATTGGTCAGCAACCATACGAAGTGCGAGGGGTAGTAGTTCTCGGCACTCTTGCCATCGAGGTTGCGGTATGCGTTGAGCTCGTATGTGAACATGTAGCAGATGCGCGATGCTGAACCGCATGAACCTCCGTCCTGGTTAAAGACCGGCGGGAAGAATTTCTTTTCGGCATTGTTTACATAGGCCGGGCGTTGCGATTTTGCAGCACCTTCGGCGCGCTGTGTCTTGTTTGCCCCTTGCTTTGGCATCAATGACCAGTCGGGGTTTGTCTTGTCGCTGTAGTCGGGGTATGTAGCCCTGTTTACATCGACCTGTGCGCTCAAGCTCATAGGCAGTGCCACAGCCAGTGCAAGGATACTCTTTAGAATGTTTTTTGTTGTCATAAGTCTTTTTGTTAAAGTATTTCTTAGTCGCCTATGTGTTAAGGTGAAAACTGAAATGTGAAAACTGAAATGTGAAAGGTGAAAACTGCTTTAACCGCACTCGTGCGCTTGAACATGCTTCCGCTCGCTTTCCGTTTTCCGCTTTCCGTTTTCCGTTTTAACCACACTACGTGTGCTTGAAACTTGGCTGCGCGAGTTGCGTACGTAAATAAATTTCCGTCCACTCGCTTGCACAAGCTTTCCGTTTTCACCTTACTACGATTTCATCAGTGAAGAGCCAGCCACGTTGTGGGCCGCACTTTGCACGGTAGTTTATGTAGCGTGCCTTTGCATTGCCTTTCCAGCCATATTCCTTGAAAGAGAGACCTTCGTCCCTTACAACATTGTGCTCAATGCGAGCCTGCTCTATGAACTCTTTACCGTTGCACGATGTGCTTATGATAACCTCGGCGGGGAACCATACATCGGGGATGCACATCTGCATGAACTGTGCACTCACCTCGGTGATATCTTTCTCTTCGCCCAGGTCAATGGTTACATCGACTCCGTTCCTTATGAATCCCTGCCATTTGTTGTCGGTGTATGTCCAACCACCGCACACACCATCAATGAGTGCCAAGTCGCCGCCGGCTCTGTAACTGTCGCTGTATGGAGCATCATCGGCATATATTATGCCTTTGCCGGTGGCGAGGTGTTCAACCGGGTTCTGTGCCTCTTTGCGCTGGCCGAACTCATTTGCAATGTCAAATGCGTTGTATCCCTTGCCACGCAGGTCGTTTGTTACCTTTATTGCACGCTCCTTGAACGCTGTATAGTCTCTCTCTGCAGGGTTGCTCCAGCCAATCTCGGCAATGGCAAGAATTCGGGGGTATATCATGTACTCCACAAGTTCTTCTGTGGGGATGTATTCAACCCACAGGTTCCCCTGTATTCCGTATATGAGCTTTGCCTGTTCGGCTTCAAGTCCTTCGGTGGGGTTGTATGAATATACCTTTTCGAGTGGCATATATGGACCGAATGCCATTGGTTGTGTGTGTGGAGCATCCTGATAAGAGTCAAGGTAACAGTATCCGCCGGGGGTCATAATGGCCTTGTGCCCACTGTTTACGGCAGCCAGTCCTCCTTCTGTTCCACGCCATGACATGACAGTTGCATTAGGTGCCAGTCCTCCGTCAAGAATCTCGTCCCAACCTATAATCTGTCTGCCCTTGCTGTTCACGAACTTCTCGATGCGGTGTATAAGGTAGCTCTGCAGTTCGTTCACGTCTTTTAGGTTCTCTTCCTTCATGCGTTTTTGGCATAGAGGGCAGTGTGGCCATGATGCCTTGCCTGCTTCGTCGCCGCCAATGTGTATGTATTCCGATGGGAACAGCTCTATAACTTCGGTGAGTACGTTTTCAAGGAATTCATAGGTTTTTTCATTTCCTATGCAGAAGTCGGCCTGCTTGTACGGCTCGTGGGTGCAGGATAGTTCGGGGTATGCTGTAAGCACCTCTTCGCTGTGTGCCGGCATCTCTATTTCGGGGATTATGGTTATGTAGCGTTCGGCTGCGTATGCAACAATCTCGCGTATATCTTCTTGTGTGTAGTAACCACCGTATGCGCCCTCAGTTCCTTCCTCTACATATTCACGGCTGCCGAACCACCAATCTTTCCAGACGGCAGGCTTGCGCCATGCCGCGAATTGTGTCAAGCGAGGGTATTTCTTTATCTCAATGCGCCAGCCTGCCGCATCGGTGAGGTGCAGGTGCAGGCGGTTCATCTTGAACTGTGCCATTGCGTCAATCTGTTTCTTGATGAACTCCTTGCCGAAGAAATGTCGGCTCACATCAAGCATAAGACCTCGGTAGGCAAACTGTGGCTCGTCCGTTATTGTGCCGCAAGGGATGCTTTTACTCTCGCCGATTAGCTGAAGTAGAGTCTGCACCGCATAGAAAAGGCCTGCGCCAGACTTGGCTTTTACTGTTATTTTCTTCTTTGTGGTTTCAATGGTGTATCCTTCTGGCGAATCAATACCTTCAACCTCCTGGCAGATAGCCAATGACAATGTGCCGGTAGAGGTCTCTTTGTTGCTCTCTTTCAATGCGAGCGGCGAGGCTGCAAGCAACCCGGCAATAGCCTTACGGTCTGCCTCGGGAGCATCTATCGAGAGCCCGGTCTCTCTGCTGAAAGTGAAATGTCCTGTACTGCTCTCTACCAATAGTGGTATTGGAAGAAAATGGTTGCTGTCAGCCACATGCTTCACAGGCGAGCACGCACATAATAAAAAAAGGACCAAAATGGAATGGCAGAAATTTTTCATATGTTCTATATGTTGATTGTGCGAATATATAAATTTTTTATAAAAAAGAGCCTGTTTTTCCTGTGAACAATCTTGGCGGATGCCGATTTATGTAATTAAGCTACATTTTTCCTGAATCACTTGAGGTGTGTCGGATGGGCTTGCAAACGGCAAGTGAATCCCAAAGCCCTTTGTTGGGCTCGGGGATTCACTTGCCGTTTGATTTTTTATAGGCCGGCTGTCTGCACCGGAATACGTCCTACGCTCAGAATACCAGTTTTACACTGAAATTCTGCTTGTCACCTACCTTGCCTATTATGTAGTATGCAGTTCCCTCGTCGGTCACCTGCTTCATGCGGTATATCTTTACCAGGTCACCGGGCATTACTTCTGCATCGTAGTTTACAAGCAGTTCCTTCAAGGGTTTTTCCTTTATTGTTTCCTGCTCTACGGCATCAATTGCCCATACAACATATTTTACGTTGTTTACATGGCCGTTTGTGTCTATCTCGGACCATGTTACAGGGTGTTTTCTTACTAGTTCAGGCTCTATGTCAACCGGTATTACCACCTTGTCGGCTGGTGTGGCTATGGCGTCCATGGCTGTGTCGCTCAAAGCCAGGTCACTGTTGCGTACCAGACGACGTGTATTCATGTCTATGATAAGCCATGATGTAGTGGCAAGAATCATAGGGTTTCCCTCCTTGTCGCTGAGGATGAAATCGCGCAGGTAGAAGAGCTTGGAAATGCCTTTATGCCAAGTCTTGAGGTTTACCTCATCGCGCCACTTGGGGGTGTTGATGAATTTTACATTTATACGTGAAAGAACCCACGCCGTGTTGTTGCTTATCATCTCGTCATATCCGAATCCCAAAGTGGTGGCATTGACGTTGGCTGCTTCCTGCATGATGTCGAGCATTGCGGTGGGGCGCATCAGTTTGTTGGCATCGGCCTCGTAGCAGGTGATGGTGTAGTCTTTTGAAAATGTCTTGCTCATAAATGATAATTTATCTACAATAATATTTTATCCAGTTGCCGAATAACTTGCGCGCTGTTGCTTGCCACAAGTTTACGGGCTCTTTTGTGGGGTCGTTGTCGCGGTAGTAGTTAAGGGGCAACTCAATGGGCAGTCCTTTCGCTATATCGCGTCTGTACTCTCCGTCAAGGGTGTAGAGGGCATATTCGGAATGCCCTGTAATGAAGAAGTCGCGTGTTCCTCGCTCCTGCATTATGTAAACTCCCGACTCGGTGCTCTCCGATAGAAGTTCAATTCTCTTCTCAGCAATGACATCTTCGCGCCTTATCCCCGTGTGACGGCTGTGGGGGACGTATATGGTACTGTCAAGGCCTGTGAAGAGGGGATGTTCCGGACTTGCGATGCTGTGCGGGAATATGCCGAACATCTTGGCCGGAAGCAGGTGTTTCTGTATGCCGAATTTCCGGTAAAGCCCTGCCTGGGCTGCCCAGCAGATGAAGAGGGTAGAGGTGACATGCTCTCTGGCCCATGCGAAGATTTCGCACAGTTCGGGCCAATAGGTGACCTCTTCAAACTCTATTTTCTCAATGGGCGCACCTGTTATTATAAAGCCGTCGAAATGCCTGTCGCGTATCTCACTGAATGCTGTGTAGTAGCGCGCCATGTGCTCGGGGCTTGCGTGCTTGGGCGTGTGGGTGTCGAGTTTGAGCAGTATGAGCTCAATCTCATGGTCGCTTGTGGCAAGCAGGCGTATGAAGTCGGCTTCCGTGGTCTCCTTCATCGGCATTATGTTAAGAAGTGCAATGCGAAGGGTGTGTGGAGTTGCTCTTTCAAGCAACTCCACTCTATTGCCTTCGTCAATTACATTCTGTAGCGCAGGAAGTCCTGCTGGAACTTTCAGTGGCATAGCTAATTAATGTGAAAACTGAAATGTGAAAACTGAAAACTGAAAGGTGAAAACTTGTGTAAGCGAGCAAAACATAAAGCAATGATATAGCAGTTGACCCAGGATGCTTTGTCATACTGAGCGTAGCGAAGTATCTATCACTGCGCAGTAATAAGATCCTTCACATCCGTTCAGGATGACAGTTTCGCGAAATTAATTGTCTTTGGGTCAACTGCTATATTATTACCAAACATAAAGCTTACTTTGATGTTTTACTGCGAGCGTAGCCAAGTTTCAATCACACGTAGTGTGGTTAAAGGTGAAACTTACTTTCTTTAGCAGAAAGGAAATATTGCTCCCCTGTTTTAGGGGAGCTGTCGCATAGCGACTGAGGGGTTGGAGATTACCAAATCTTCAATCTCTTGTCTGCTGGTACGAACATGGGGCTCTCCTCTGTTATGCCGAACGCCTCGTACCATGCATCGATGTGTGGCAGTGTTCCGTTTACTCTCCAGCGTGAGAGTGAGTGTACATCGCTCTTTGTGAGGTTGCGTATCTCCTCGTCGCGTACGTGGCCTGCCCAGACACCTGAATATGAGATGAAGAAACGCTGCTCGGCTGTCAGGCCGTCAATTACCGGCAATGGGTTTTCCTTTGTTGCCTTGCGGAATGCCTGCAGTGAAATCATGATACCGCCGTGGTCGGCAATGTTCTCGCCCAATGTGAGCTTGCCGTTTGCATTGAGGCCGGGAAGAACCTCTATCTTGTCAAAGAAATCTACGATAACCTGTGTGCGCTCGTTGAACATCTTGGCATCCTCTTCGGTCCACCAGTTCACGAAGTTGCCGTCCTTGTCGAACTGACGGCCCTGGTCGTCGAAGCCGTGGGTCATCTCATGGCCGATTACAACACCGATTGCGCCGTAGTTGAATGCATCGTCCTCCTCCATGTCAAAGAACGGGTACTGCAGCATGCCGGCGGGGAAGCAGATTTCGTTTGTTGTGGGGTTGTAGTAAGCATTCACGGTCTGTGGTGTCATGTGCCACTCCTCGCGGTCAACCGGCTTGCCCCACTTCTCGTCGATGTGTTTCTTCCATCCGAACTCCGACATGTTGCGGCAGTTCTCGGCATAGCTGAGTGTGGGGTCAATGGTAAGTGCGCTGTAGTCGTCCCACTTGTCGGGGTAACCTATTTTTACAGTAAAGGTGTTCAGCTTCTCGTGAGCGGCTTTCTTTGTAACATCGCTCATCCACTCCTGTGCATCGATGCGCTCACCCAGTGCAACCTGCAGGTTCTTCACGAGCTCGGTCATGCGCTCCTTTGCTGCAGGAGGGAAGTGTTTAGCAACATACAACTCTCCGATTATGTCGCCCAATGCTCCGTCAACAGCACTTACGGCGCGTTTCCAACGTGGTTGCTGCACCTTCTTACCGCTCAATACTGTGCCGTAGAATGCAAATGTCTCCTCCTCGATAGCATCGCTCAACTCGTTTGAAGTAGAGCGCATGATGCGCCACTCGAGATAGGCCTTAATGTCGTTGAGTGGTGTGTCGTTGATGATTGCTGCGACCTCCTTTATGGCTTCGGGGTGTGCAAGGTTCAATACCTCTATTCCGTTGATGCCAAGGATACTGTAGTATGTGTCCCAGTCGATACCGGGGATAGTCTGCTTCAACTCCTCGTATGACATCTTGTGGTAGCTGTTCATTGGGTCGCGACGCTCTACACGGCTCAAGTGCTTTGCTGCAAGGCGTGTCTCAATGGCCATCACAGCCTCCATTTTGGCTGTAGCCTCCTGCTCGCTGTTGCCAAAGAGCTTGAACATGTTAACTACATACTCGCGGAACTTTGCGCGTATGTTGGCTGCCACCTCGCTATCCTCGCTGTAGTACTCCTTCTCCGAGAGCGAGAGACCGCCCTGGTAGATGCCGAGCTGGTTGCTGTTGCTGTCCATGATGTCGGTGCTGATGCCTGTACCGAAGAAGTTGCCCAGTCCCACGCGGTAGTTCTGTGCTATCAAGGGGATAATCTCGCTCTTCTCCTTTATTGCTGCAATGGCGTCGATGTATGGCTTTACAGGTGCAATACCTTCGCTGTTGCGGCGTGTGCTGTCCATTACAAGGTTGTAGAGGTCGCCTACCTTCTGTGCATTGCTGCCCGGTTCGCTCTGCTTTGCTGCCTGCTCAAGTACAAGCTCCTTGAGCTGCTCGCGGTTCTTCTCGCGCAGTGCGTCGAACTGTCCGTAGCGTGCATACTCGTCGGTGATGGGGTTTGCATTCTGCCAACCGCCTGTAGCATACTGGAAAAAGTCCTCGCCAGCCTTGTAGGTAGTATCAAGGTTTTCTGTCAATTTAGTCTTCATAATCTCTTTTGTTTCGCAGCCTGCAACTCCAAGTGCAATGGCTGTCATAATAAGTAATTTCTTCATTTCTATATATTTAATTTCTCAAGTTCTTCCATGTTGCTTTCCCATTGGGCAACAGCTTCGTCGAGCTGTTTCTTGAGGGTTGCATATCTTGTAAAGTTCTCCTGTGTGCTTCCTTCGGCGCTGCTCATAACTGTTTCAAGTGCCGAAATGGCTCCTTCGAGTTCGTTTATCGATTTCTCGTCATCTTCAATGACCCTTTCGAGTTTGCGACGTTGTTTCTGCAGCAGTTTCTCGGCTTCGTAACTCAAGCGGTTCCCGTTTGCCGGCTTTGTGGCCGCTTCGGGTTGGGGGGCTGCACTCTTGCTTTGCGATAGGGCTTCGTTTATGTTGCTTGCATTTTTTGCGGCAAGGTAGTCGTAAATGCCTCCCAGGTGTTCACGTACTTTTCCGTCACCGAACTCATAGACTTTGGTTACAAGCCCGTCGAGGAACTGGCGGTCGTGGCTTACGACAATCACTGTGCCGTCAAAATCGCGGATGGCATCCTTGAGTACATCCTTGGACTGCATGTCGAGGTGGTTGGTGGGCTCGTCAAGAATCAGCAGGTTCATCTGTCTCAAAAGCAGGCGTATCATTGCCAAACGGCTTCTTTCGCCTCCCGAAAGGACCTTTACGGGCTTGTCCGACGCTTCTCCGCCGAACATGAATGCTCCGAGTATGTCGCGGATGCGCAGGCGTATGTCGCCTGTCGCGACATTGTCTATCGTCTGGAATACGGTGAGGTTCTCGTCGAGCATCTGTGCCTCGTGTTGTGCAAAGTATGCCGTTTCTACGTTGTGTCCGACAGTAATCTCTCCATCGAATCCCAGCTCGCCCAGAATGCAGCGCACGAGAGTGGTTTTTCCTTCGCCGTTGCGTCCCACGAACGCGACCTTTTCACCGCGGTTTATGGTGAAGTTCACCCCTTCGAAGACGATGTGGCTGCCGAAAGCCTTCTTTACGTCATTGCAGATAATCGGGTAATTTCCGCTGCGCGTTGCCGGTGCGAACTTGAGTCTCAGACGGCTTGTGTCTTCCTCGTCAATGACAATCGGTACCATCTTCTCAAGGTGCTTGATACGGCTCTGTACCTGTACGGCTTTCGTGGGCTTGTAGCGGAACCGCTCTATGAATTCCTTTATGTCGGCAATCTCTTTCTGCTGGTTCTCATATGCCCGAATCTGTTGTTCACGGCGTTCTTTGCGAGCTTCCATGAACTTGTCGTATGAGAGTTTGTAGTCGAAGATTATACCGCAGGAAATTTCTATCGTGCGGTTGGTCACGGCATTGAGGAACGCACGGTCGTGGCTCACAAGCAGAACTGCGTTTCCGCTGCGTGCCAGGAACTGCTCCAGCCATTGTATGCTCTCTATGTCAAGGTGGTTGGTGGGCTCGTCGAGCAATAGCACGTCCGGGTGCTGCAACAGCAGTTTGGCAAGCTCTATGCGCATTCTCCATCCGCCGCTGAACTCGTTGGTCGGTCGCGTGAAGTCACTGCGCCGGAATCCGAGTCCTGTCAGTGCGCGCTCTATTTCAGCCTCATAGTGGCTGCCGCCCATCATTGTATATTGTTCGTTGAGGTGAGTGTAGTCCTCTATGAGGGCGTGGTACTCCTCGCTTTCATAGTCGGTGCGCTCGGCCAGTTCGTTGTTCATTCTCTCCAGTCTGGCCTCCATTTCGTGTATATGTGCAAATGCAAGTTCTGCCTCTTCATATACTGTCCTTCCGTCTGTGTGGTTCATTACCTGAGGAAGATAACCGACTGTGAACTCTTTAGGTCTGGAGACTGCTCCTTCTCCCGGCTGTTGCAACCCGGCTATTATTTTCAGCAGGGTGCTCTTTCCGGCACCGTTCTTTCCGACAAGCGCAATCCTGTCTTTCTTGTTTACTATGAAACTGACATCGTGGAACAGGTTCGTTCCACCGAAGTCAACCCTTATGTTGTCTATCGAAAGCAAAATCCCTTATTATAATATAATGTGAAACTATGTAAGCTGTGCATCGGTTTTTTTCTGCCCCGGTGCGACGAAGTCGCAAAGTTACTCTTTTGTAATGAAATATACAAATGGAATGCTTTTAAACGCCATTACTTCGGTATTATGCACTTTTTTCAAAATTTTTATAAAAAAATCGCCGAAAAGTTTGTCGGTTTAATAAAATGCCTATATATTTGCAATGGTTTCAGAAATGAAATATTCAAAAACAAATAGAGAGACAAGAATGATGGTATCAAGAGCAGAACTTAAACAGGAACTTATCGCGGCCGGCATACGTCCGTCAGTACAGCGTCTTGCGATATTTGAGTATGTGCGCCGCAGTTGTCAGCATCCTACTGCAGAAGTGGTGTATGAGGCGTTGAAGGATGAATTGGGGTCTTTGTCATTGACAACTGTTTATAATACTCTGAAGTTGTTTGTAGATTCAGGGTTGATTATGATGCTTACGATTGACGATACTTTCCGCTGTTTCGACGGCAATTGTTGTCCGCATGCCCATTTCCGCTGTGACAATTGTGGAAAAATTGTGGATTTTGAGCTCAAAAAGGATTATACTACGTTGGTTGACGGTCTTGAAGACTACGTGATTACAGATGCTCAGCTCTATTTGAAGGGATTTTGTCCCGATTGTAAAAAGAATGGATAAAACAATAAATATTAACGGCTAAATTTAAAATTTTACGACTATGAAAAAGTACATTTGTTCTGTGTGTGGTTATATTCATGAAGGTGATTCAGCTCCCGAACGTTGCCCTATGTGCAAAGTTCCTGCCGAGAAGTTCAACGAGTTGCAGGAGGGTCCTATCCAGTTTGTTCAGGAGCACGTTATAGGTGTAGCCAAGGGTTGTGACGACGAGATGATAAAGGACTTGAACAACCACTTTATAGGTGAGTGTACCGAGGTGGGCATGTATCTTGCGATGAGCCGCCAGGCCGACCGTGAGGGTTATCCCGAAATTGCAGAGGCTTTCAAGCGTTACGCATGGGAGGAGGCAGAGCATGCCGCAAAGTTCGCTGAACTTCTCGGTGACTGTGTATGGGATACAAAGACAAACCTTGACAAGCGTATGAATGCCGAGGCTGAGGCAAACAGCGACAAATACCGCATCGCAAAGCGTGCGAAGGAGCTCAACCTCGATGCAATCCACGATACAGTACACGAAATGGCAAAGGATGAGGCTCGCCACGGCAAGGGCTTCGAGGGACTTTACAACCGTTACTTCGGAAAGTAAGACGGGGATATTTAAACGACAATGGGGCAGTGCGAGCACTGCCCCATTGTCGTTTATTTTTGATTCGCACCCACGCGGCACCACTTTCGCGCCGCATCGCGTGACTTATTGCTGCCAGCGTTATCGATGTTTGAACTGCGCTATCATGTGTAGCGCAGTTACTGCACATTGACACCACTTTCTATTAGCAACCCACGCGGCACCACTGTCGCGGTGCTTCGCGTGACTTATTGCTGAAAGTGTTGTCTGAGTGCCATCATCTGCAAAGCAGTGATGGCACACTCATCGCCTTTGTTGCCAAGACGGCCACCGGCACGTTCCTGTGCCTGCAAAAGGTTGTTGGTCGTTATAAGGCCGAATATGACAGGCGTGTCATACTCTACATTGAGTCTTGAAAGGCCTGCTGTTACTCCCTCGCATATGTAGTCGAAGTGCGGAGTGTCACCGCGTATGACGCAACCGATAGCAATCACGGCGTCGTATTTGCCGCTCTTTACCATCTGTGATGCACCGAATATGAGCTCGAAACTGCCGGGTACGCTCGCGAGGGTTATGTCGTTTTCCTCGACACCGTTTTCGAGAAGTGTCTTGATTGCACCGTCACGCAGTGCGTATGTTATCTCATCGTTCCACTCTGCATATACAATGCCTACCTTGCGGCCTTTGCCGTCTGCGACCTTTGACGGGTCGTACTGTGAGAGATTCTTCAGTTCTGTTGCCATGGTATGATATTTTTTCTTTCTGTATCCTGTAAACGTTCATCTAAGAAAAAAGGCGGTTTGCCGTTCGACATACCGCCTTCTGTTCTAAACTGCAGTCAAGTTACTTCGCTGCCTCGAGAAGATTCTTTGCCTGCGTAGCCACAGGTGAGTTGGGGTACTCCTTTGTGATTCTCTCATAAAGCTTTACAGCCTCAGCTGCATTGCCCTTAGCCTCGTACATTGCTGCTGCATCGAACAGGCAATATGGAGTTACTGCAATGTTCTTTGCCTCGTCTGCTGCCTCAAGTACCAACTCTATGGCCTTGTCATAGTTCTCCTTGTGCGAGTAGCAGTTGCCGAGAGCGTGCTTTACCTTGGGTGCGACGATCTTGTCCTCGCCTTCGTACTGCTCGAGAGTCTTGATTGCTTCATCGAACTGGCCAAGCTGTGCATAGCAGATTCCGGCCTGAGCCAATGCGAGGTTGGCGGTCGGTGTTCCGTCATATTCATTGATGATGGTGAGGAAACCGGGGTTAACACCGTCACCGTTCAATGCGAGCTCAAAACTGTCCTTCTCGAAATAGTCCTGAGCATATACGATGTTTGCTGCAGCTTCGTTCTCTTTTGGCTCAAGTACAAAGTTGTTGTATGCAAGCAATCCTGCGATTGCAAGGATTGTTACTGTTATAATTCCGACGATTGCTTTTTTGTACTTCTGCACGAATGCTTCGGATTTGCTGAGCATCTCCTCTGCAATAATAGGTGTCTCGTTTTTTTGTTTGCTCATAGTTATTTCGTTTTTATTATTTGCAATTTGTCGTTTAAAACGGAAATGTCTGCGCCAGACGGGTTTATGTGTTCCGCTTTTATCCACAATCAGGATGCAAAAGTAATCAAAATCTCAATAGGTTGAAAATTATATCGGTTTTTTTTGCTTTTTTGCGTGCTGAACTTCTGTTTTTTATAGGTATCTTTGCACGACAGATGTTCCCGTGACTTCTGTAAATGAATGAACCAACAACTTTGTACCGATGAGAATTGACGGCATATCTTTATTGAACTACAGGAACCTGCATGAGGTGGACATTGCCTTGTCCGCCAAAATCAATTGTTTCATCGGGAGCAACGGCATGGGCAAGACCAATCTGCTCGATGCCGTGTATTACCTGTCGTTCTGCAAGAGTGCGGTTGTCGTTTCCGACAGTTCCAACATAATGCACGACTCGCCCTTCTTTATGATAAAGGGAAACTACAGCAGCGACAGCGGTGTGGTTGATGAAATTTCATGCGGTCTTAAAAGGGGGGAGAAAAAACAGTTCAAGAAGAACGGCAAGCCTTACGACCGGCTTTCCGACCATATCGGTACGGTACCTCTGGTGATGGTCTCTCCATGTGACAATGAACTGATTGCCGGCGGAAGCGAGGAGAGACGGCGCTTCATGGATGTGGTGATTTCGCAATATGACAAGAATTATCTTGCCTCGCTCATCCGTTATAACAAGGCTCTTCAGCAACGCAATGTCCTGTTGCGCTCGGAACGTGAACCGGACCCCGAAATGGCTTCGCTCATAGAGGAGATGATGTCGGCAGAAGCAGTCTCGATTCATGAGGCCCGCAGGCGTTTCGTGAAGGAACTTGTCCCGGTATTCTCGGAATTCCATGCGTTTGTGGCGGGCGGCAATGAGAGCGTCAGCCTGCGTTACCGCTCGCATATGGATGAGAATGACCTGGCAGAACTGCTTGCCGCTACACGCGGCGAGGACAGGCGTCTCGGCTATACTTCAAAAGGTCCGCACCGGGATGAACTCGTCATGCAACTGAATGGCTATCCTATAAAGAAAGAGGGCTCGCAGGGGCAGAACAAGACATATCTTGTTTCTTTGAAACTCGCGCAGTTCGACTTCCTGCGCCGCAAAGGCGGCGAAACTCCACTGTTGCTGCTCGATGATATTTTTGACAAACTCGACAGCGGGCGTGTAGAACGTATCGTGAATCTTGTTGCCGGCGAGAATTTCGGACAGATATTCATAACGGATGTCAATAGGGAGCATATTGATTCTATTCTTGAACAAGTTGACGGTGAGTACAAACTCTTTGAAGTGGAACAAGGGGGCGTGAGCCTCGTAAAGGAAAGGTGTGTATGAAAAGAGGGGAGACGAAATCCATAGCTGAACTTGTCCGACAGATGTGCCGCGAGGACGGGCTTGAGACTCCGTTGAACGAATACCGTCTTATTCAAGCCTGGTCAAAGGTTCTTGGGTCGGCCGTGCAGTCATACACAAAGGACCTGAGAATACATAACCAGGTGCTGTATGTTTCGGTGACATCGTCGGTGTTGCGTCAGGAGCTTCTCATGAACCGCAAGGCACTTGTACATAAACTGAACGGTTTTGTAAAGGCGCAGGTTATAACAGATATTGTTTTTAGATGATTGAAGGTGAACTTCTTCATCTTTTTTATGGTTTAATTTGAATAAAAAGGTAAATTTGCAGTTGTCCCTTTACTGGGGCATCTTAATAAATATTGATGACATATGAAAGATAGTAATGTAAAGACGAAACTCATAATATTGAGTTTTCTGCAGTTTGCCGTTTGGGGTGCATATTTGACCTCGATGGGGCGTTATCTCGGCGGTGTAGGAATGGGAAGTGACATAGGTTGGTTCTATTCGGTTCAGGGTATCGTGTCAATTTTCATGCCGGCAATAATGGGTATAATAGCCGACCGTTGGGTGCCTGCCCAGAGGCTACTCGCTTTCTGCCATGCGGTTGCAGCTGTGTTCATGGGTATAACAGGTTACATAGGCATGACTAAGGGTGATGCTGTCGGCTTCAATGATCTTTTCTGGACATACACGGTGAGTGTTGCCTTCTATATGCCTACGCTTGCATTGTCCAATTCTGTCTCTTATACAGTCCTGACCAAGGCCGGTCTGGACACTGTCAAGGCATTTCCTCCGATACGCGTTTTCGGAACCGTGGGTTTCATCGTTTCCATGCTGATAGTTGATTTCACCGGTTTCCAGAATACCTTCAGCCAGTTCTTTACATCTGCTGCATGGGGTGTACTGCTTGCCGTTTACTCATTGACTTTGCCCAATTGCCCGGTTGACAGGAGTGTCGAGAAAAAATCACTTTCAGCGGCTTTCGGGCTCGATGCCTTCAAACTTTTCGGACAGAAGAGAATGGCTCTGTTCTTCATTTTCTCAATGCTTCTGGGTGCAGCCCTGCAGGTGTCAAACGGATATGCCAACATGTTTATCGAGGGCTTCGGTTCAATGGAGCAGTTCAAGGGTACGTTTGCTGTAGAACACACCAATATGCTTATCTCATTGTCTCAGATTTCGGAGACCTTGTGTATCCTGCTCATTCCGTTCTTCCTCAAGAAATTCGGTATCAAGAGAGTTATGCTCATTGCCATGCTGGCTTGGGTGTTCCGTTTCGGCTTCTTCGCGGTCGGTGACCCCGGTATGCCCGGAGTGCTTCTGTTCGTGCTCTCAATGGTAGTGTATGGTGTGGCATTCGACTTTTTCAATATTTCAGGTTCTCTGTTCGTCGATAATGAGGTGCCGGAGAATATGCGCTCAAGTGCGCAGGGACTTTTTATGCTTATGACGAACGGTCTCGGTGCATCAATCGGAGTCTTGGCGGCCCAGGCTGTCGTGAACCACTTTACCGCGCATTTTGCGAATTTCGAAGGGTGGTCAACCGCGTGGTACATCTTTGCAGGCTACGCTCTGGTGATAGCATTGCTCTTTGCGGTGATGTTCAAGGATAAGAAAAGTTCAAAATAACTCCAGATGTTATGGTAGAGCTTGTCGTCTCCGATATTATGTCCAAGGTCTCGGACCAGCGTGCCCATGTACTTCTGCTCAGGGAGAAGGAGGGGCTGAGGAAGATTATCGTGGCTCTGGGGCTTTTGGAGGCGCAGGCCATTGCCTTCGCCATGCGTGGCATTCCTACCTCAAGGCCGCTGACTCATGATCTATTCGGTTCTATAACGGCTGAATTCGGCATTGAGCTGCAGCATGTGCTCATAGACAATATAAGTGACGGTACTTTCCATGCGAAACTCTGTTATAGACAGGGTGCCGACATAAGGGTCGTCGATGCGCGCACGAGTGATGCCATCGCCATCGCCCTGCGTGCGGAGTCGCCAATATATATCGAAGAGGAACTTCTGAACCGCATGTGCGTTCAGGATGAGCGGAACGGAGCAATATCCATTCCCATTACTGCGGCCGACGAGAATACGCTCAGAATGGCTATGGACAATGCGGTGAAAGAGGAAAATTACGAGCTTGCCATGAAGTTGAAAGAGGAAATAGATTCGCGTCATCGGGGTGAAGCTGAAATAGCAGATACGGAAGAAAACGACAAGGAATAATGGCACTTTTTTATGTTCCGGACATTGCGGACAGTTGGGAACTGTCCGAAGAGGAGGCGGCCCACGCGCTTCGCGTCCTCAGATTGAGTGAAGGGGATGCTCTTGAAATTACCGATGGTTCCGGTAATCTTTACACCTCGCGTGTTGCTTCTGTTTCAGGAAAGCATTGCTACGTGGAGGCTGTAGAGGGCACTGAGGTTCCGAAGGGGTGGAAAGGAAATATACATGTGGCGATAGCTCCGACAAAGAACATGGATCGCATAGAGTGGTTCGTGGAGAAAGCTACGGAGATTGGTCTTGATGCCGTGACTTTCCTGAATTGCCGTTTTTCGGAGCGTAAGGTGGTAAAGACCGACAGGGTGGAGCGTATTGTGGTATCTGCAATGAAACAGTCTCTGAAATACAGGAAACCGGCGGTCGGTGAAATGGTGGATTTCAAGAAATTCATTGCGGAAGAACGCCCGGGAGAGAAATTCATTGCGCATTGCCACGACAGCGAGAGAGTGCTGCTCAAGGATGTGCTTGTTCCGGGTGAGGATGCTACTGTGCTTATAGGTCCCGAAGGTGATTTCAGTCCCGAGGAGGTTGAAATGGCAATCAAGGCAGGTTACAGGCCTGTAAGCCTTGGCAGCTCGCGTCTGCGTACCGAGACTGCGGCCTTAGTGGCATGCCATACTTTCATTTTAAAGAATGAAATCTGATGTCGCGATATTTCATATACTTTTCATACGACGGAGCCGCCTATCATGGCTGGCAGGTGCAGCCCAATGCCATAACCGTGCAGCAGGTTCTTGAGGATGCCCTGTCTAAACTCATGCGCCAGCCTGTACCCCTTGTCGGTGCCGGTCGTACCGATAGCGGCGTGAATGCTGCATGTATGGTCGCGCATGCTGATTTTCCATGTGAAATTGACGCCGGGCAGCTGATATACAAACTGAACAGGATTCTTCCGCCCGATATTGCGGTCAGCGACGTGCGTCGTGTCAAGGATGATGCACATGCCCGTTTCGATGCTGTTTCACGCCGCTATATGTACCGTGTGGTGACGGAGAAGTCTCCTTTTTTACGCAAGTATGCTTGCCGGGTGTCGGGAACGGTCGATTTTGAATCCATGAACAAGGCGGCTTGCCTGTTGTACGAATATACCGATTTTACCAGTTTCAGCAAACTGCATACCGACGTGAAGACAAACAACTGCAAGGTGACGCATGCTGAATGGAAACAGGTCGGTGACAGCGAGTGGGTTTTTGAGATTGAGGCAGACCGTTTTTTGCGCAATATGGTACGTGCAATAGTAGGTACGTTGCTTATGGTCGGCAGGGGAAAAATGAGTATTGACGGCTTCCGTGCCGTGATAGAAAATAAAGCCCGTGGCGAGGCCGGTGATTCTGCTCCCGGCGAGGCTCTCTTCCTGGTGAGTGTGACATATCCTGAATCGATATTCGTATGATGTGGGCTCTCCTTGCTTTCCTGTCGGCGGCTCTGCTAGGCTGTTATGATTTTTTTAAAAAGGTGTCGCTTAAGGACAATTCTGTATTGGCGGTACTTTTTCTCAATACCCTGTTTTCAACGCTGCTTTTTGCACCGTTCATATTGCTGTCGCATGCGGGTGTAATTACATCGGGACATCTGTTCGTTCCGGATATTGACATCTTGACACATCTCAAACTGCTTTTGAAGGCTGTCATAGTGCTTCTTTCATGGTTGTGCGGTTACATAGGCATTAAACATCTTCCGATAACCATTGTTTCCCCAATACAGTCAACCCGTCCGGTGCTTGTGCTGCTTGGGGCTCTGTTCCTGTTTGGAGAAACACTCAATGCCTATCAGTGGGCAGGTGTATTGATAGCAATCGTTTCCGTTTTCCTGTTGAGCCGCAGCGGAAAACGCGAGGGAATAGATTTCGTGAATAACCGCTGGGTCGCTTTTGTGGCGTTGGCGGCACTGTTCGGCGCGGTAAGCGCGTTGTACGATAAGTACCTCATGCGTTCTGTAGAGCCCATTGTGGTGCAGTCGTGGTTCAATCTCTACCAGTGTCTGTTGATGGGGCTCATTATCGTTGTCATGAATGCCGTCAATCCGGCTCAACGTTCGCGTAAATTTTCATGGCGATGGTCCATTCCTCTCATTTCGCTTTTTCTGGGTATGGCCGATTTCTGTTACTTCTCGTCATTGGCGCAGGAGGGAGCGCTTATAGCGGTCGTCTCCATGATACGTCGCGGCAGTGTGGTTGTTTCGTTCGCTTTCGGTGCGTTTATACTGCACGAAAAGAATATAAAGAGCAAGGTTGCGGACCTTGTTTTAATAATTATTGGATTATTCTTTCTATATTTGGGCTCGAAATGAGAAAGTTTTTATCGATAATGCTGTTTTTGCTCCTTGGCGGGACTTCTAAAGTGTCGGCACAGGAGATGCGCGCGTTGTTCATGACAGCTCCGGACAACGTGCTTCCGATGCTTTCAGGGATTATGCGGGCAGACCTTGTTGATTACGTCGATGCAGGAATGAAGGCGAAGGTTACCAATCTGCTGGACGGTGTCAGCCGCCTCGATACATTGGCAACCGATTACCTTTTTCTCCGTCCTTCCGCCTCCTCTTCTATACAAATGGCTCTTTTGCCATACAATGAAAGCCATTTGGTATGTGTGATAAACAGCGTGAAGGCTGAAGTTGAGGACAGCCGTATCGACTTCTATGACCTCGGGTGGAATAGGATTGAGAACAAGGTACTATTCACTCCCCCTGCGATAAGAGATTTCTTCCATCCGTCCGATACGGTCGGCAAGTATGTTGACATGTGCGACATGTATCTTGTCTCCTTGAAGTTGGGCAAGCCAGGTAATATTCTGGTAGCTGAATACACGATGCCCGGCTATATGAATGAAGATGATGCCCGCGTTGTGGCACCTCTGTTAAGAAGACTTGTTTATAGATGGACATCTGACGGCTTCGTCTGCGAGACGCTCGAGTAGTTCCCGGTGCGTCACGCCGCTCTTCTGTTACCGTCCTATCCTGACCGTGTCGGTCGTGAACTCCGTGACGTTACCTTTGTTGTGCTTCCTGAACAGCGTGCGGCTGTCATCAAGAAACTGCTTGAGCCTGTTCCCGGATTTGCTGTCGTCCGTTATCGTTGTTGCGGCCGGCAATATTGTGAAGTCGCGCCTTCCGTTCTCCTTTCTCGGCGCAATCCATGTGAACATGTATTCCAGTTTGTGGAGTTGTGGGTATTCATGTATTTTTCTGAGGTTCATCCTCACCATTATTCCGCCGTCTCTGCCGCGTTTTGTCATGTTCGATACAAGGTTGCCGGTTGAATATACCACTGCATGCCTGTCGGGAGTCTCCTTGTCATCCCTTATCTCTATCGGCTGTATGACATGCGGGTGGTTGCCGATGATGTGGTCAACGCCCTGTTCGATAAGCCAATCTGCCATCTCCTTTACATGTCTGGGTGCGATACTCAGGTACTCCTCTCCCCAGTGCATGCACGCTATAATGTAGTCAGCGCGCATCTCTTTTGCTCTGGCGATGTCCTTGGCCATCACCTTCTTGTCCATTCTGTTCACGACAATAGGTGCAGGTGCCTCAATGCCGTTTGTTCCGTAAGTATAGTTCAACAGCACGATACGGGTGTTGTTGTGGTTGATGAGCAGCGGATAACGCTCTTCGCGCTCTTTCTGGTTACGGTAGAGACCGCAATGCAAAGTTTTTGTGGAGTCCAGTACGGCCAGTGTGTGCATAACACCTTTCTTTCCCTTGTCAAAGCAGTGGTTGTTGGCAAGAAGCATCACGTCGAAGCCTGCATCAAGCGCGGCATACAGGAAACTGTCCGGGGCACAGAATGCCGGGTAGCCGCCGAAACCCGATTTGCCGAGCGGTGTCTCAAGGTTAGCCACTGCTATGTCCGCTTCCTGTACGGTCTTTTTTATATGTTTGTAATAGTATGAATAGCTGTATGTGCCGTCCGAACCCCTTGCATTTTTGAGCTGCTCTTCGTGTTGCATGAGGTCTCCGGCAAAGAGGATGTCTGTTTCCCATACCGGGATATTATGAAATTGCGCCATTGATATCAAGGGCGCAATCATGAGTGAAATAAATGCGGTTAACCGCGTAGCTGTGGTTCTCATTTGTATATGGAGCGTTTCCCTGCAAGCAGGGTGTTCTTCATCAGTGAAACGATTGTCATCGGTCCCACACCGCCCGGTACAGGTGTTATGTATGAACATTTGGGTGCAACATTCTCGAAATCGACATCACCGCATAGGCGGAATCCCGATTTGCGAGTCGCGTCTGGTACGCGTGTGGTGCCTACGTCAATGACCACTGCGCCCTCTTTGACCATGTCGGCCTTCAGGAAATGCGGTTGACCCAGAGCTGCGATGATGATGTCTGCCTGACGGCATTCGTCAGCAATGTTCTCGGTGTGGCTGTGACATACGGTTACAGTGGCATCGCCCGGTATCTGCTTCTGCATCATGAGGTTTGCCATTGGCTTGCCTACGATGTTGCTGCGGCCGAGTACAACACATTTCTTTCCTTTCGTGTCAATGTTGTAATATTTCAGCAGCTCCAATATGCCGTTTGGTGTTGCTGAAAGGAAGCATGGCAGCCCGATGGCAAGACGTCCGGCATTGACGGGGTGGAAACCGTCAACGTCCTTGCGGTAGTCTATGGCTTCGGTGATGCGTTGTTCGTCGATGTGCCTGGGAAGCGGCAATTGTACGATGAAACCGTCAACGTCGGGGTCATTGTTGAGTTCGTCAACCTTCTTGAGCAACTCCTCTTCGGTGATGTCGTCTTCGTAGCGGATAAGCGTTGACTTGAATCCGCACTCCTCGCAGGCCTTGACCTTGTTGGCGACATAGGTCTCGCTTCCACCGTCGTGTCCTACGAGTATCGCAGCCAAGTGGGGGCGTTTGCCTCCGTTGGCGATGATGTTTTCTACCTCTGCGGCAATCTCTCTCTTGATAGCTGCCGATACGGCCTTTCCGTCAATAAGTTGCATAACGTTTCTTTTTTAGGTTGATGAAGTTCCTTTATCTCTTTCCTCTCATCATTCCGGCCATGTTCGGCATCTTGCCGCCTGCCACGTTTTTCATGGTCTTGCGTATCTGCTCGAACTGTTTTACTATGCGGTTTACCTCCTGTAGCGTGTTGCCGCTACCACGGGCAATACGCTCCTTGCGGGAGTTGTTGATGATGTCGGGGTTGGCACGCTCCTTCGGGGTCATGGAGTGTATGATGGCCTCTACGCTCTTGAATGCGTTGTCGTCAATGTCAAGGTCCTTTACGGCCTTTCCTATTCCCGGAATCATTGCCATAAGGTCCTTTATGTTACCCATCTTCTTAATCTGCTGTATCTGAGCGAGGAAGTCGTTGTAGTCGAACTGGTTCTTCGCCATTTTGCGCTGCAGTTTCCTTGCCTCCTCCTCGCTGAACTGCTCCTGTGCACGTTCAACAAGAGATACCACGTCGCCCATACCCAGAATACGGTCTGCCATACGACTGGGGTGGAACTGGTCTATGGCTTCGAGTTTTTCGCCGGTACCTATGAACTTGATGGGCTTTGTGACTACTGTACGTATTGACAATGCGGCACCACCGCGTGTGTCACCGTCAAGCTTTGTGAGAATGACGCCTGTGAAGTCGAGTCTGTCATTGAACTCTTTTGCTGTGTTCACGGCATCCTGACCGGTCATCGAGTCAACAACGAATAGGGTCTCTGTCGGGTTTACTGCCTCCTTGATGGCGGCAATCTCTTTCATCATGGCCTCGTCGATGGCCAGGCGGCCGGCGGTATCTATGATTACCAGGTTGAGTCCGTCGGCTTTTGCCTTCTTGATGGCGTTGAGTGCTATCTGTACAGGGTCTTTGCTCTCCGGCTCGCTATATACGGGAACGTCTATGCTCTCTCCCAGAACCTTCAGCTGGTCGATGGCTGCAGGACGATATACGTCGCAGGCTACGAGCATGGGTTTGCGGTTCTTCTTTTTCTTCAGGTAGTTTGCGAGTTTAGAAGAGAAGGTGGTCTTACCACTACCCTGAAGACCTGACATGAGTATTACGGCAGGGTGTCCCTCGTAATTTATCTCTGTGGCCTCGCCTCCCATAAGGGCGGTAAGCTCATCGTGGACAATCTTCACCATCAACTGGCTCGGGTGAAGCGATGTCAATACGTTCTGGCCTATGGCCTTGTTCTTTACGGTGTCGGTGAAGGTCTTCGCAACCTTGTAGTTGACGTCGGCGTCGAGCAGGGCCTTGCGTACATCCTTCAGGGTCTCCGCTACGTTGACCTCCGTAATTCGTCCCTCTCCTTTAAGTATCTTCAATGAGCGTTCCAGACGCTCGCTTAGGTTTTCAAACATCTCTTATGTGTATTTATTGGTTATTATTTCATTATATTGACGATTCCTCCTGTGTTCCTGTCAAACTGTACGCGCGTCTTGTTTTCTTTTCTGAACAGATCCTTCGAAAGGATTTCTGTAGTTCCCAGCTGTGCTATGGAGAGTTCTTTGCTTGTCAGTTTGCGTCCGCGCATGTAGATTTCCATCCTTGCGCTTCCGGGTACATTGTAACATATGCCCTCTTTCTTGAGCGGTTTCTTGACTTCAATCCGGGTGGTCACGCTCCTCAGGTTCTTCATGCTGTAATAGACTGGGTCTCCTGCAAGGTCTTCCTTGTCAAGAATGCCCAGCTTGCGTGAGAAACGGAACAGGACCGCATCGGTCGTGTCGCACTCTTCTATGCCCGGCAGCAGGCTGATTTTCATGCTTTTGTATATGGTGTCTGTTCTTCCGGTAAAAAGTTCCATGAGTGCCTTTTCTTCTTTGTCGAGCTGTTCCAGCACAAGTTTCAGACCAACGCCGTCTGTAGGCATGTTGTCCGCTTCGCCTCTCAGTATCTCACCCTTGCTCTCCCTGATGTCATATATCTGCTTTGCCGTCAGTTCCGCAAGTTTGGCAGTGGAGGTCGCCTGCAGCATCTCTCCGGTCATGTATTGGGTGGCGGTCTCCTTTGGTCCCCCGGTATGTGTGGGCAAAGGCTTGACGGTATTCTCTTCCAACGGTTCGCAGTTGATTGACTCAATCACTCCGTTGCTTCCCAATGTTATGTTGCTGGCAGTGCTTTTGTTCAATTTTATGGTGAATCTCTTTTCAGGGTTGGGCACTCCGACTGTTTCAATCTCTATTCCGTCGATTGTCCAGCGGTTTTCGTGCTCTGTTATGGCGTCGTTTATGCGCAGGTACCTTTCGGCGTATCTGCTGAACTCGCCGGGAGTGCGTGTGACGCATGTCGCAGTGACTGTTATTTCTATTTTTGTGTCGGGCAATGCGTATGTGGCACCTTCATTCTTGCCGGGAGAGAAGGTGTTGACTTCGGTCTGAGCCATGCAGTGTGCTGCTACCAGTGCCACGATTGTTAAAAACGCTCTTTTCATGTTTCTGTATGTTCGTAAAGCTGTCGTTCGGGTACAAAGCCTCTAATTTGTTGCGAAGATAGCATTTTTTTTCAATTCATGATCAAAAATGTTCCAACTAATTCCAATGCGCCGTGCCGATATGTGGCGTTGAGCTTTTTTTTATCCATCCGGGGCGTAAAAAGTTCTGCTCGCGTGGCATATTTCGGAACTTTGTTCTATTTTTGTGGTTGATATTCCGGCTCGGGATATACTTTAATGAAAATCATATCGGTATGTCAGTAATAAAGATACACGACAGGGAGTTCGTCAAGTCAATTGCCAATGACGAGATATGCGCCGAAATCAAGCGCGTGGCGGAGTCGATAAACAGGGATTACAAAGGTAAACGGCCAATACTGCTGGGGGTGCTGAACGGGTGCTTCATGTTCGCGTCTGAATTGATGCGCAATCTTGATATAGAGTGTGAAATCTCGTTTGTTAAGCTCTCTTCGTATCAGGGTACCGAAACCTCCGGCGAGGTGAGGCAGTTGCTTGGTCTGACGGAATCGATAGAGGGTCGTGATATAATTGTCATTGAAGATATCGTCGATACCGGTCTGACGATGCAGAAGATGCTTGAGACTCTGGCGAAGAGCAATCCGGCTTCGGTGGAAATTGCTTCGCTTTTTGTCAAACCGGCACGACTGCAGGTTCCGGTCGAAGTGAAATATGCTACTTTTACCATACCGGACAGGTTTATAGTCGGATTCGGTCTTGATTATGACGGTTTGGGCAGAAATCTTCCCGATATATACGACGTTGTTGAGTAAATAAAATTTGATAATATGCTTAATATTGTGATTTTTGGTGCTCCCGGCAGTGGAAAGGGAACACAGAGCGTTAAGATTGTAGAGAAGTATGGTCTTGATCACATCTCTACCGGTGATGTACTCCGTGCGGAAATTGCGGCTGGAACCGAGCTCGGCAAGACTGCAAAGAAACTTATCGACAACGGTCAGCTTATCCCGGATGATCTTATGATAAGCATACTCGCTGCCAAACTCGATTCATTGGCCGGCGGTAACGGTGTTATTTTCGATGGTTTTCCGCGCACGATTGCCCAGGCTGAGGCTCTGAAGTCTTTGCTCAATGAGCGTGGTCAGGATGTGACTGCAATGCTTGAGCTTGATGTCCCGGAAGAGGAACTCATGGTGCGCCTTCTCAAGCGCGGGGAGGAGTCGGGCAGAGCAGACGATAATGAAGAGACCATAAAGAAGCGTCTTGTTGTCTATGCGGAGCAGACCTCACCTCTCAAGGAATGGTACAAGAATGACGGTAAGCACTGTTACATAAAGGGTTCCGGTGAACTCGATCGAATCTTTGCCGACATCGTAGCGGCAATCGATGCTCGAATCTGATAAACCTCTGTTTTATGTGGTCGGGTTGCCGCTGTTAGGCGGCAACCGTTTGTTTTAGTATAGCAATTTAAAGTGTATGGCTGAATCGAATTTTATAGATTATGTGAAGATAGTATGCCGCTCCGGCCGTGGAGGTAGAGGTATGGCGCATCTTCACAGGGCTAAATATATACCTAATGGCGGTCCTGACGGCGGTGACGGCGGAAAGGGTGGTGATATTATACTCCGAGGAAACAGAAACTACTGGACTCTGCTTCATCTGAAGTACCAGCGGCATATCTTTGCCGGCAACGGTCAGAATGGCGGAATAAACAAGAGTACAGGTGCTGACGGGGAGAGTAAAATAGTGGATGTGCCCTGTGGAACCGTTGCGTACAATGCTGAAACGGGTGAGTTTCTCTGCGATGTTATGGAGGACGGGCAGCTTGTAACGCTTCTCAAAGGTGGCCGTGGTGGTCTTGGCAATGTCCATTTCGCGACTCCTACACGTCAGGCTCCCCGTTTTGCGCAACCTGGTGAGCCGATGCAGGAGATGACTGTGACCCTTGAATTGAAATTGTTGGCAGATGTAGGTCTTGTAGGTTTCCCTAATGCCGGAAAATCGACACTTCTCTCCTCTGTTTCTGCAGCGAAACCTAAAATTGCAAACTATCCGTTCACTACGCTTGAACCTAACCTTGGAATAGTCTCCTATCGTGACGGCAAGTCTTTCGTGATGGCTGATATTCCCGGAATTATAGAGGGTGCAAGTCAGGGCAAGGGCTTGGGGTTGCGCTTTCTCCGTCATATTGAGCGTAATTCATTGCTGTTGTTCATGGTTCCGGCCGAAGCCGATGATATAAAGAAGGAGTACGAGGTTTTGTTGAATGAACTTGCTACGTTCAATCCCGAAATGCTTGACAAGCAGCGCGTGCTTGCAGTGACAAAATGTGACCTTATCGACGAGGAACTGAAGGAGATGCTTTCGGAAAATCTGCCCGAAGACGTTCCCGTCGTGTTCATTTCTGCTGCAACGGGTGAGGGCGTTCAGGAACTCAAGGATGTGCTTTGGTCTGAACTGAATAGCGAGGAGAACCGTCTTGCTGCCGTCAAGCGTGATGAACTTGTTCATCGTGATTATGACAGACGTATGCTGGCGGCGGACTTCGCCGATTGGGAGGCTGATTACGATGATGCTGGCCTTGAGTGCGACGACGATGATCTTGGCTATGATGAGTTCGATTTCGACGAGGAGTGACGTATTATATATATAAGGTATAGGAGCTGCGGTGTTTTGTATGCTGCAGCTCCTTTTCTTTGTCGGAGTTTTGTGTCGTTTTATGCTTTTTTATGCAGAATTTTTACATTTAAGAATATTTAACATTAAAAATAGCCTTTTTGGGGCTTCTGGAGGGGTGCTTGTGCGCACCTTACGTTTAAAAAGAGAATAAACCCTTTTTTATTAGAAAAATAATTTTTACCTTTGCAGTCCAAAATGGACTATAGTGTTCATCGGCGTAGAAATATTTAAAAAACAATATATAATAATTAAAAATTTAACAAAATGCCTACAATTCAGCAATTAGTAAGAAAAGGCAGAGAGGTGATTGTAGAGAAGAGTAAGTCACCCGCACTCGACAACTGTCCGCAGCGTCGTGGCGTGTGCGTGCGTGTTTACACTACAACTCCTAAGAAACCTAACTCTGCTATGAGAAAAGTTGCTCGTGTGCGTTTGACCAACCAGAAGGAGGTTAACTCTTACATCCCTGGTGAGGGCCACAACTTGCAGGAGCACTCAATCGTTTTGGTACGTGGTGGTCGTGTAAAGGACCTTCCTGGTGTTCGCTACCACATCGTTCGCGGTACTCTTGATACAGCCGGTGTTGCTAACCGCACACAGCGCCGTTCAAAGTATGGTGCAAAGCGTCCTAAAGCGAAGAAGTAATTCAAGGCTTCGGTCTTCAAGCGGTAGCTCAAGTGATCCCGGCTTGTAAAAAACGGGATATGACTTTTTGAAACATATATTTAACAGTTTTGGTTTGTTTGAGGTTATAAAGGTTGAGTAAATGTCTCGGTGGAGATGTTGAAGAAATACGATAACGCAGCCAAACAAAACATTAATTTTCGCAAAAGAAAATGAGAAAAGCAAAACCAAAAAAGCGCGTGGTCCTTCCGGATCCCGTTTTCGGCGATCAGATGGTTTCTAAGTTCGTTAACCACCTGATGTATGATGGAAAGAAGAACATTTCGTACACAATCTTCTACGGTGCTCTTGAGCTTGTAGGAAACAAGATGAAGAGCGAGGAAAAAACTCCACTTGAAATTTGGAAGCAGGCTTTGGAGAACGTTACTCCTAAGGTTGAGGTTAAGTCACGTCGTATCGGTGGTGCAACATTCCAGGTTCCTACAGAGATCCGTGCAGACCGTAAGGAGTCTATCTCTATGAAGAACATGATTCTTTTCGCTCGCAAGCGCGGCGGTAAGTCAATGTCAGAGAAGCTTTGCAACGAGATTATGGATGCATACAACAACCAGGGTGGTGCTTACAAGCGTAAGGAGGATATGCACCGTATGGCTGAGGCTAACCGTGCATTCGCACATTTCCGTTTCTAATCCGTAATAGTTATAGAAGATGGCAAACGAACTACAATTTACCCGTAATATTGGTATTAGTGCTCACATCGATGCTGGTAAAACAACTACATCGGAGCGTATATTGTTCTACACCGGTCTCTCACACAAGATAGGTGAGGTGCATGATGGTGCTGCTACAATGGACTGGATGGAGCAGGAGCAGGAGCGTGGTATTACCATTACCTCTGCTGCGACAACAACTTTCTGGAACTGGAAAGACCAGCAGTATAAGTTCAACTTGATTGATACTCCGGGACACGTGGACTTTACAGCCGAGGTTGAGCGTTCACTCCGTGTTCTTGACGGTGCTATCGCGGCTTTCTGTGCAGTAGGTGGTGTTGAGCCCCAGTCTGAGACAGTATGGCGTCAGGCTGACAAGTACAATGTTCCTCGTATCGCTTACGTGAACAAGATGGACCGTTCAGGTGCTGACTACTTCTCTGTAATGCGTCAGATGAAGGAGATTCTTGGTGCCAACCCATGTCCTGTGACAATTCCTATCGGTTCAGAGGAGAAGTTCCTTGGTGTAATCAACCTTATCACCATGAAGGCTCTCGTTTACAGAGACGGTGCTTTGGATTATACAGTTGAGGAGATTCCCGCTGAGATGGTTGATGAGGCTAATCAGTGGAGAGAGCACCTTCTTGAGAAGGCTGCTGACTTCGATGAGGAGTTGATGATGAAGGTTCTCGAGGAGCCCGAGTCTATCACAGAGGAGGAGATTATCGCAGCTATCCGTAAGGGTACTCTTGCATTGGAGATTACTCCGATGACTTGCGGTTCTTCATTCAAGAACAAGGGTGTTCAGCCACTTCTTGACTTTGTATGTGCTTTCTTGCCTTCTCCGCTCGATACTCCGGCAATCGAAGGTATGAATCCCAAGACTGACGAGATGGAGTCTCGCAAGCCTTCTGAGGATGACAGTACATCAGCACTTGTGTTCAAGATTGCGACAAACCCGTTCGTTGGTCGTCTGATCTACGTTCGTGTATATTCAGGTAAGCTTGAGTCTGGTTCATATATCTTTGACAGCCGTTCAGGCCGCAAGGAGCGTATCTCTCGTATGTTCCAGATGCACTCAAACAAACAGAATCCTGTTGAGGTTCTCGGTGCCGGTGATATCGGTGCAGTAATCGGTATGAAGGATGTCCGTACAGGTGATACACTCTGTTCAGAGGAGGCACCTATCGTACTCGAGTCTATGACATTCCCCGATCCTGTGATCTCTATCGCAGTTGAGCCCAAGACTCAGAAAGACCTTGACAAACTTGCTAACGGTCTTGCAAAACTCGCCGAGGAGGATCCTACATTTACAGTGAGGACAGACGAGCAGTCCGGCCAGACAATTATCTCCGGTATGGGTGAGCTTCACCTCGAGATTATTATCGACCGTCTGAAGCGTGAGTTCAGTGTTGAGTGTAACCAGGGTCGTCCCCAGGTTAGCTACAAGGAGGCTATCACAAATACAGTTCAGGTTGACGAGACTTACAAGAAGCAGACTGGTGGTAAGGGTAAGTATGCCAAGATTCTCGTGTCTGTCGGTCCTGCTGATGAGGACTTTAAGGAGGGTAACCTTCAGTTCGTCAACGAGGTTAAGGGTGGTAATGTGCCCAAGGAATTCATTCCTTCTGTACAGAAGGGCTTCCAGACTGCTATCAAGGCCGGTGTTCTCGCAGGCTATCCGATGGAGTCTTTGAAGGTTGTTCTTCTCGACGGTGGTTTCCACCCGGTTGACTCTGACCAGCTTTCGTTCGAGGTTTGTGCTATTCAGGCATACAAGAACGCATGTCAGAAGGCAAATCCTGTGCTCCTTGAGCCTATCATGAAGCTCGAGGTTGTAACTCCCGAGGAGAGCATGGGTGACGTGATTGCCGACCTCAACAAGCGTCGCGGTCAGGTAGAGGGCTTCGAGACAAGCCGTACAGGTGCCCGTATCGTGAAGGCTATGGTTCCGCTGTCAGAGATGTTCGGTTACGTTACATCACTGCGTACCATCACTTCAGGTCGTGCTACATCTTCAATGACATACGACCACCACGATCAGGTAAGCGCTTCTTTGACAAAGCAGATACTTGAAGAACTTCAGAAGTAATAAATAATGCCTGCCGGTTAGCGAATGACTCTTAACCGGCAGGCGATTATGAATTTTATAAATAAATAAAAAAGACAATGAGTCAGAAAATTAGAATCAAACTTAAATCTTACGATCACAACTTGGTTGACAAGTCGGCTGAGAAGATTGTAAAGACAGTGAAGGCTACAGGCGCAATCGTTAGCGGTCCTATTCCATTGCCTACACACAAGCGTATTTTTACAGTTAACCGCTCTACCTTCGTTAACAAGAAGAGCCGTGAGCAGTTCCAGCTTTCCTCTTTCAAGAGACTTATCGACATCTACAGCTCTACAGCTAAGACAGTTGATGCTCTCATGAAGCTTGAGCTTCCTTCAGGAGTTGAGGTTGAGATTAAAGTGTAATTTTAATGTATTTATCAATTTTTTAAATTAAACTGAAATGCCAGGATTATTAGGAAAAAAAATCGGAATGATGTCCGTTTTCAGTGCCGATGGCAAGAATGTTCCATGCACTGTTATCGAAGCAGGTCCTTGCGCAGTTACACAGGTGAAGACAATCGAGAAGGATGGC
>JAZRLO010000014.1:0-56631 GCA_045646845.1 Bacteroidaceae bacterium | reverse complement strand
TTATCTCAACATTAGATAGGTCTTGCCAATCTCCAAAGCGTAGTCCAGTCCAACAAGCGACAATGAATAGGTCTCGTGTTTCTTCTACCTTTGCTTTATCGCCAACAACTGCCTTGACAGCCTCATCTTCAAAGTTAATAGCATACAACCGATTAACTTCTTCCTCTGTGAGATAGATGTTCTCAACATCTTGGCATTTGGTTGTGTAGGAGTGATAACACTTGTCTATCTCAATGTTGTTAAGTTCTGCCTCTTTCAACCACACCTTTATTATGCTGAATGTACTTGCAATGGTGTTTGCTGAATACTCTTGTCCCAACAACCAAGCAGTCAAGCGTTCTTCAAGGCGATTGTCAAACAGTTGCCAAGTAAAAGCAAGGCGATTGTCGTTGCAGAACTCTTGCAAGCGTTTCAAGGCGTTGCAATGGTTGTAGATTGTACCGCTGACTATCTTGCGTTGGGTTGTCTTGTTTACCATTTGCTTTTTGCGTTCAATGTAGTCTTGTATGAATGTCAAAGGTCTTTTCTTGATGTCGGTTTCCTTGCCATTGATTTTGTTCTTGAGGTAGTTCTCAAAGTTCTCTTTCGTGTGTTCAAGTATGCCCTCTGTGGTTGCCTTTGCGTATTCATCGCAGTAGGAGAGTATCTGTTTCAGTTCCTTGTTCACTCCTTTATTATAGCGTAACTGAACTGCTCCAATGCTTGTGTCCTCTGTTGCCTTTTCGCCTACTTGTGTTCTTGTTGTCTTTAACCAATACTGTGGCTCAATGAGTAGTTTAGTAAAGACTCTTGCTCTTTGCTTGTCGATTGTAGTTGTCAACCAAATTTGTGATTTCTTGCCTACTGATTTGAGATTGAAATTGACTCTCATAGTAAATTTACGGTCTATATAAAAAATATTTTCTACCATATAAAAACTGTTTTTGACTCATTATTTTCTAAAGTATATGGGAGGCATATAGAAAAGTCAAGGGGTTAAAGCATTTTTTTTTAATTTTTTTTCAAAGGTATCTGGAAAATCTCATTTGCTCAAATGGTGGCAACTGCTACTGGTGTCAAAAACTGGTGTCAATTTACATTTATTAGCTATTATGTTAAAAATCCCTCCAGAGAGGTCTGGAGGGTGTATATCAATAAAATAACCTCTGCTTTTTGAGGGCAGAGGTTATTCAAATATGCTTAAAAATGGGTTTTAATTACTCCCACTCAATAGTAGCTGATGGTTTTGGTGACATGTCGTAGCATACGCGGTTGATGTTGGGAACCTCTGCGAGTATGCGGTCGGTAATCTTCAAAAGGATTGGCCACTCAATCTGCTCGATGGTTGCTGTCATTGCATCAACGGTGTTCACGGCGCGGATGATTACGGGCCAGTCATATGAACGGGCGTTGTTGCGTACACCTACAGACTTGAAGTCGGGCACTACGGTGAAGTACTGCCATACTGTCTTGTCGAGGCCGGCGTTCTTGAACTCCTCGCGGAGGATGGCGTCGCTCTCGCGCAATGCCTCAAGACGGTCGCGTGTGATTGCACCCAAGCAACGTACACCCAAACCGGGGCCTGGGAACGGCTGACGATATACCATGTCATATGGCAAGCCGAGCTCGAGACCGCAAGCGCGTACCTCGTCCTTGAACAACTGACGGATTGGCTCTACCAACTCGAACTGGAGGTCTTCGGGCAGACCGCCTACGTTGTGGTGGCTCTTTACCATCTTTGCTGTCTTTGTACCGCTCTCAACAATGTCGGGGTAGATTGTGCCCTGGCCCAAGAAATCGATGCCGTCGAGCTTGCGTGCCTCCTCTTCGAATACGCGGATGAACTCGCCGCCGATAATCTTGCGTTTCTCCTCAGGATCTGCCACATTCTCGAGCTTGCCAAGGAAACGGTCGGTTGCGTCAACATATACAAGGTTTGCGCAGAGCTGCTTGCTGAATACATCAACAACAGCCTCGCTCTCGCCCTTGCGCATGAGACCGTGGTTTACGTGAACGCATACGAGGTTGTCGCCGATAGCCTTCAAAAGAAGTGCTGCTACAACGGAACTGTCAACACCGCCTGAGAGGGCGAGCAATACCTTGCGGTCACCTACCTGACGGCGGATGAGCTCTACCTGGTCGTTTACGAAGTTTGTCATGTTCCAGTTCTTCTCGGCCTTACAGGTGTCGAGGACGAATGACTTTACAGCCTCTTTTACCGCCTCTACATCGTTGCCTATTTCAGCTATCTTGACATCGCAGAGTGCCTTGTCATGTCCGGCTGCCATAACTGGGAAGCCTGCGTTGTATATGTCGTGGTTGACATCGATTGCAACGCCGTCGATAACATTGTTTGGGCCACCGTTGATAATGATACCCTTTACGTTGGGGAGTGCCTTCAATTCATCGACTGTGATGTCGTGCGGGTAAATCTCGCTATAAACTCCAAGTGCGCGGATTGCTCTTGCAAGCACGGTGTTCTCGTGACTGCCGAGGTCCAGAATAACAATCATGTCCTGTTTCATATTCTTATTTAATTAAATGGTTTTCTGTTTTACGTTGCGAAGTTACTCTTTTTGCTCTTTTTTTACAATAGGGCAGAACAATAATATTTTATAAAAACTGAGAGTGAAACCCGCAGGGTATCACTCTCAGTTAAGTGCGCTGTTATTTCTTCTCTTTCAAGAGGTCGCGTATTTCGGTGAGGAGCTTCTCTTCAGCACTGGGCTGTGGAGCAGGAGCGGGAGCCGGAGCGGCTGCGGCCTCTTCCTCTTTCTTTCTTCTCTCGGTGAGTTTGGTTATTACTCGGATGGTAACGAAGATTGACATTGCGATAATAAGGAAATCGACAACAGTCTGTATGAAGTTACCGTAGGTCAGCACAACCTCGGGCTGCAGAACTGTTTCACCTTCCATAACGGCTTCCTTCAATACTACGCTTGCTGTCTTGAAGTCGATACCTCCCATTATTGTACCCACAAGAGGCATAATGATGTCGTTAACCAACGATGTCACGATTTTACCGAAAGCACCACCGATGATTACACCGACTGCCATGTCAATCACATTACCCTTCATTGCGAAGGCCTTAAAATCTTTCAAAAATCCCATAATATCTAAATTTTGATTAAAATAGCTCTGTTTTGTACCTGACTATACCATTCATTTTGCAAAGATAAAAGAATTATGTTAATTATGATGAATTGTGGTTTAAAAATATTAAGTTTGCATGACATGCATGGTTTTAACCCTAAATCAGATAATAAAAATGGTAATAATGTAGCAGCTGACCCATTTTAGGAAACACCGCGTAGGTGTCATATCTACCATATGTGAGATATCTCGTATAGCTTTTTAGAGATCCTTTGACAATCCTTGCTTGTCGCAACCCACGCGGCAACACTTTCAGCGTTGCTACGCGTGACCAATTGCTACAAGCATTGTCGAACTAAACTTTCATCGCTATGCTCTGTAGGATGACATCGCCGGGTCAACATTTATATTTTTACGTAAATAATATTAGTATATATGGATATCAAAAGATTGCTCATTGCTTTTATTGTGTTGTTCTCATTCATGGCTCTTCCCCAAGAGACTAATGCGCAGTTCAGCAAAGGAACTGTGGTGAGGCTTGTGAACAGGAGTTCCGGCAAGGTTGCCGCTGCCAATTCCAGGTTGGTCGGATGCACCGACCGCGATGCTACCGATTATTCACAATTGTGGTATGTCGAGGACCGCTATTATAATGCCATTCCAATCGGTTACAAGGTGAGGTTGCGAAACCTGGGTAACGGACACTATCTGCAGGGTAACAACAACTCATCAACTCCGTGGGGTACGGTAAAGAATGCCGGCTCTTATACCGGTAGTCACGATGGCGAGAGCACCTATTTCACAACCGACCTGTGGGAGTGTAGTAGGGATGGGTATTATACACTTGGCGCCGAGAACAAGAAGACCGGAAACGCGGATTACTACTACGATAAATTGCATAGTAATGCCGAGGGAAGCTGTGTGAGCTGGATGGGCTCGGCCGATGCATCGTTGTGGAGCATTGAACTGGTGTCGGGCGTCGATGTCCAGGCGCAGTGGAATAAACTTGCCGATTTCGAGAACATGGCAAACCGCAAGGATGAGTTCCAGGGGTACCTGAACACTCTGTTTACCGACAATCTCTGTACCGAACTGCGCAGTGCATACAAAACGCAAAGTGCCTTGCTTGCATCATCGGCCTATCAGGCATTGCCGGCAGAGCTCAAGGAAATGGCTCTCAAGGTTTGCAACGGTAATTGGGCCGAGACAAACAAGGACAACAGCAGTGTCTCATGGACAAGTTCCACAGCAAAGCGTTTCAGGGTGCAGACAATTGAGCCACATTCGGTTGCCGAGGAGATAAGCAAGGTTGTGAAGGTGGGGGCATACTCCAATATGAACAACCCGACAGGCCTTTATGCCGGCGACATGAGTATGTTATATATAATGGTAAAGGGGAACATAAATCAAGGGGCTGCTCTTTACCTTGCAGGGTTGAACCACAACAGCAAGGACTATTTGACCACCATTGCAGGAAGCAACCCCGTTCAGCTTACTGCCGGCCTGAATGTCGTGCCTTTCTACGGCGACAAGACAATGCTCTATCTCATATATGCCGTAAACAGCCAGAGCAACAGTTATCCATTGGCAAACTATCCCGACATTGAGGTTCATATTGAGGGCGGAAACATCAATGGTATGTATGACCGCTCCATGAACGATGCTGCCATATACAGCGAGCTCAGCAACAATGCCTCTAAACTCGGCCTTGAGTATTACGATGTCCTTGGCGGCAAGTTTGTCTATCGCACCAGTTGGGAGACCGTGTTCAAGAACAACAGCGCATCGTCCATTGACCGCGCGCTCGACATGTGGGACCTTATTGGTGCCACACAACACATGGTAATGGGTATATCATCGGCTGCAGAGACTGCTGCCGACCCGTTGGGGCTGCACACATATACATCGGACTTCTCGCGCTCCTTCAACAACCGTCAGCTTGTACATTCGTTGCCTACTATCGGTGCATATACCCAGATGCCGTTCCGCATACAGTTTGCACACGGCGAGGGTATGCTCCGTGGCGATGAAATGGAGCGCTCGAGTTATATATGGGTCTGTGCGCATGAGTTCGGACACTCTAACCAGAATGCCATAAACATGGTTGGTACAACCGAGGTCAGCAACAACCTTTTCTCTAATGTGGCAATTTTCTATCAGGATTATTTCCACACACGTGGCGGTACCATTGCCGATAACTGCGCGGCTCACCGCAATGGCACTGCATGGCACTTCCGCAACTCCGATTCGAGAATGAGAATGTTCTACCAGCTGTGGCTATACTATCACGCTGCCGGCCGTAACAGGAACTTCTTCCCCAAACTCTTTGAGTATCTGCGTAACGACCCCATGGCAATACGTGAGTCGAATGTGGGTGATGTATATACCTCGGGCGAGTCGCTCAAGTTCTACAAATATGCCTGCCGTGCAGCAGGGGAGGACTTGACACCGTTCTTCGAGGCTTGGGGATTCTTTGTTCCGTTCGGCAAGACTGCCATAACCGACTATTATGACTACAATGTCATTAGCCAACAAAGCGACATCAATGCCGCAAAGAACGAGGTGGCCGGCTATGGCTACCGCAAGAACTATTCAATTCTTTTCATAGAGGATCGCATTGGCGATGTGAAGAGCAAGAAATATCCCTCGCACAGCAAGCTGTGGTCGGATGGTGCGCTCAAGACCGGCAGCATGGGACAGTATGTCGATTATGCCAACCCGCAGCCTGTAAGCGGTGAGTTCGTGTGGGTGCAGGAGAGTGACAATGTTGTAAAGGTTGCCGGCGGACAGGGTGCCGTGGGTGTGCTGCTCGAATGGGGTGGCAATATGCATGCTTTCTACAACGATGCCAGGCTACAGGTGGATGCTGCAACCATGGAGGCCATAAAGAGCGGCGCATGCAAGATAAAGGTCATTGGCGCGGACCAGTCTGTCGTTGTTGCAAAGAATGTGAACGAGGCCACCGGCGACGAGGCCAAGAGGGTGATGCTCAAGTCCATGATTGACAAGGTGAACGAGATTAAGAAATATGTCGATACATCGTACAAACGGGTGGGGTACTACAATCCGATATACACCCAGGGACTGATGTTGCTGTATGACAAGGCAGTTGCTGTACATGACAAACGAGTGGCGGCCGAGTACATGGAATACATCGACAAACTCACTGCCGAGATTGCTGCGTTTGAGCAGCTCGGTGACAAGGCACGCATCGGTATCAATGACGGTGCAGTATATATGATCGACAATGTTATGTATCAGGGATATTACATGTATCTTGGCAGCAACAACGAAGTCGATGGTAAGACTGTACCCTATGGCGATGTCGCATCATGGGTGTTCGAGAAGGCTACCGGTGCCGGTTCATATTATATAAAGAACCGCAGCAACAACCGTTACATCGGGGTACTCAATGCTGCAAGTAGGCAGGTGTATGCAAGTGAGGCTTCAACATCTTCGGCCGGTGTGTTCCGCGTTGAGATGTGTGATGACAAGAGCATCGTACTTGGCGGTGCGTCGCATTATTTGCATCTTGACGCTGCAAAGAATGTGGTGGGCTGGAACAAGGATGCTGAGGCATCGCACTGGAATATGAGACTTGCTGTGCTCAGTGATGCCGATGATGCCAGGTTGGATATGGAGGTGATGCTGCAGGGAGTGAAGTGGCTTGTGGAGGAAATTGCTGTTGGTGCTACATTCGGTAGCAATGCGTCGGTGAGTGGCGTTGCTGATAAATACGCAGGTCTTGTAGAGGTGCAGGAACTTGTTGCCGCTTGCCGTTCAGTGGGCAAAGCACAGTCCATCGGCAGTGCATCGTACAATGAGTATGTGAGTGTGTACTCGGAACTTTATACACACTATCTCGCTTTGAAAAAGGTCTATGACATGGGTAACGATACACAGCTCAAAAGTGCCCGTCTGGCATTGATTGCTATGATGAATGAGGTGAACGCAACCCTCAAGGGCAACACTGCTGCCGGCAAAGTGCAGCTGCAATGTACAGACCAATCTGCACCATATTATATATCATCGAATGCCGAGCATAATGCCGGTGGTGCATCAAAGGATGGTGGTGGATTGCCGGCGTTGATAGATGGCTCTGCGGCTACATATTTCCATAGCCGGTGGGGCGGTACTCCGGTTGCAGAGCCGCATTTCATTCAGGTAGATATGGGTAATGGCAATTCGGTATCGGATTTCTGTTTCAACTACTCAATCCGTGAGGGCTTACCTCATGCAATGCCCACAGGCATGGTGGTGTCCGGAAGCAACGATGGTGTCGGGTTCGAGACACTGCTTACACTGGGCAGACTGGAACTTGCCGGTGATGGTGCAGGAAGCAATGCCGATTACTCGCTGAACTCTAACTTTGCCGATGTCGTGAAGAAAGGGCGCAGAATCGCGTCAGTCAAGCTCCATAGTCCCGGTTGTGGTATGCAAACGGTGGATTTGACAAATCCCGACCGTCTCTACAACGATATGACTGCAACAGCCGTGTTTGATGTACTCCCGGGCGAAACGCTGACTGCATCGTTTGTGCCTGATGGTGATTTGAGCTGGATGCATGGCTACATATATATAGATGCAGACAAGGACGGTTTTGATGTATATATGGATGGCAATATCCCACGTGGTGACATTGTAGCATACTCTTTCTATGGAAGTGAAACCAATGAGCAGAGCGGGCTCAATAGCCTTGGGAATTATATCTCGGGCGAAGGACGCAATGCTCTCAACCCACCTTCGTTCACGGCACCAACAACTCCGGGTGTATATCGTATGCGTTATAAGGTCGATTGGAACAGTATTGACCCAATGGGTGACAATAATAGTAACTTCGGCGGTACTATTGCCGATACTGACGGATGCATTGTGGATGTGATGCTGCGTGTCGGTGATGCTGTGGAGTCGGGAGTAAAAGAGAATTTTGTTTCCGATACGATATCATGCGGCAAGGCTTATCGCTATCTGCGCTTTACGGTGACAGAGTCGGATTGCTTTATTACCTCGCACAACTGCCCGAGTACGCATCTGCAGTATAGCGGACAATATTTCTTCTCTCTTTCGGAGTTCGGGCTTACAAAAATTGACACGGCAACACCCGAAGGTTCTTGGCTTCCATTGTATGCCGACGATGCCGAAGCACTTCTTGCCAAGGCAGAAAGGGTACTCTCAAATACCTCGACAGTGGTGCAACTTGAAAGTTGTACTGCCGAACTGCAGCTGATGGCCGACACCCTTCGTCGTGCTTTGGCTACACCACTTGTTGTGGAACTTACTCCCGATGTCAACTCGGCTGTGTTCTACCGCATTCTTTCCGTTACAGGAAATTCGCCTTTAGAATACGAGATAACGGCAATGCCGAATATCTTCAATGCCGGTGGTGAGGCTTTGAACCTGGTTACTTTTGCCGATTCTGACGAGAACCGCCTTGGGCAGGCATGGTACTTCATGCGCGGTACAGATGTCGGACACTATTATATATGTCCACAACAGGGCGATGGCAAGGTCTTGGGTACAAATCCTGCATGGACACAGGTAATGCAGGTAGGCGAAGGTAGAGTCTGGGGTGTTGAAAAGGATTCTCCGGGGTATATCACAGAGTGGAGGATTGAGGTTTTGGATAGTGGTGAACACGTGATATCTCCGGTATATGCCACCTCTCTTGTGCTCGGCCGTGCTGATGCTTATTCGCCCAAGCTCGGATTTGTTGCAGATGCTTCGTCAGAAAATGCATGTTTTGTGATTGAGCCTACTGAACTTGACGTTACGGCGATTGGAGTTATTGTCGATGGCGTAAATAGTGCGAGTAGGGAAGTCTATGATATTTATGGCCGACGTGTTGGTAAGATTGTGACACCGGGTATATATATAATTGATGGTAAGAAGGTGTATGTGAAGCCATAATGCGGAACTTGTTTGAACATGTATTCATCTATGGAACGGCTGTGTGACTGTTGATGAGTATGTCTGAAAATATTTTTATTGAAACTTTTTATTTATTTAAAGGCTTTGGTGTTTTATATGTGAAAACAATTTGTTAATTTTGCATGGTAAACCGCGCGAAGGTAGGCGGTCGGTGAGGAAACTTGAAAGATTATCGGTTTTGCTCATGTGTACTATCTTTGCTTTGATTTCAGGAATAAAGTATGAAAACTGTAAAAATTATATTGGCAATGCTTGCTGTGGCTTTAATAGTGGTTTCATGCCGTGCTGCAGAATATTGCAATTGCGGTTGATTGTTTTTTCTTGGAATGATGGAGTGAAAAACGAGACTTTTTTTTAATTATAAACGTTTTAATTAAATTTTTAAGAAAATGATTAAACTTGGTATTAACGGTTTCGGTCGTATCGGCCGTATGGTATTCCGCGCTGCAGTAAAGAACTTCGGCAACGACATTCAGGTAGTAGGTATCAACGACCTTCTCGATGCTGATTACTTGGCATACATGTTGCGTTATGACTCAGTACACGGTCAGTTCGACGGTACAATCGAGGTTGAGGGCAACTACTTGGTAGTAAACGGCAACAAGATCCGTTTGACAGCTGAGATGGATCCCGCTAACTTGAAGTGGGACGAGGTAGGTGCTGAGGTTGTTGTTGAGTCAACAGGTTTCTTCTTGACAGACGAGACAGCTCGCAAGCACATCACTGCTGGTGCAAAGAAGGTTATCATGTCAGCTCCTTCTAAGGACGCTACTCCTATGTTCGTATATGGTGTTAACCACACTACATACGCAGGTCAGGACATCATCTCTAACGCATCTTGTACAACAAACTGCTTGGCTCCTATCGCTAAGGTATTGAACGACAAGTTCGGTATCGTTAAGGGTTTGATGACTACAGTACACGCTGCTACAGCTACTCAGAAGACTGTTGACGGTCCTTCTAAGAAAGACTGGAGAGGTGGTCGCGGTATCCTCGAGAACATCATTCCTTCTTCAACAGGTGCTGCTAAGGCTGTAGGTAAGGTTCTTCCCGTTCTCAACGGCAAGCTCACAGGTATGGCTTTCCGCGTTCCTACTTCTGACGTTTCTGTAGTTGACCTCACTGTAGTATTGGAGAAGGAAGCTTCAATGGCTGACATCTGCGCTGCAATGAAGGAGGCTTCTGAGGGCGAGTTGAAGGGTATCCTCGGCTACACAGAGGACGCTGTAGTTTCTACAGACTTCCGTGGTTGCGCCAACACTTCAATCTTCGACGCAAAGGCTGGTATCTCTCTCGATGCTAACTTCGCTAAGGTTGTTTCTTGGTATGACAACGAGTGGGGTTACTCAAACAAGGTTTGCGAAATGGCTCGCGTTATCGCTGCTAAGTAATTTCAGGCAAACAATACCCAAAACGAAGGGGCTTCACATTGTGAGGCCCCTTTTCTTGTGTTTGTGAGTTCTGTTTCAAAAAAAAGAACTGCTGTGTTTTATATCATGCCGGATTTCATTATCTTTATCACAGATTACCTTATTATATAATATTATTAACCATAAATATCTGTTATGAGAAAAACTTTGATTCTTGTGCTGCTTACAGTGGCGTTTGTTCTTGGCGGGTGCTCTACCAAGAAGCATTCGTTCGAGGTAAAGGACGGCAACTTTCTTTATGACGGTGAGAAGGTGCAGCTCATCTGCGGTGAGATGCATTATCCGCGTATCCCGGTGGAGTACTGGCGCGACCGTATGCAACGTGCAAAAGCAATGGGACTGAATACTGTTTCGGCATATGTCTTCTGGGCTGTGCATGAGCCGCAACCCGGCGAGTTTAACTTCGAGGGGCAGGCCGACATTGCGCGTTTTGTGGAGATTGCTGCCGAAGAGGGACTTTATGTGCTTCTGCGTCCCGGTCCGTATGTGTGTGCAGAATTTGATTTCGGAGGTTATCCCTACTGGTTGCAGAAGGACAGCACGCTCAAGTGGCGTAGTGACAATCCGGCCTTCCTTGCTGCATGTGAACGCTATCTCAATGCGTTGGGAAAGGAACTTGCGCCGCATACGGTCACTAATGGCGGAAACATAATAATGGTGCAGGTCGAGAACGAGTACGGTTCGTACAGCAACGACAAGGTATATCTGGGCAAGCTCGCCGAGATGATAAAGAATGCCGGTTTTAATGTTCCGTTGATGACCTGCGACGGTTCGGGGCAGATGCCGAACGGTTATATCCCCGGAATTCTCCCTACAGTCAATGGCGCGGTTGGCGATGATATCATGAAATCTATAGACCGTTATTGGCCGGGCGGTCCATACTTCGTCGCGGAATTTTATCCTGCATGGTTCGATGTCTGGGGACAGCCTCATTCTGCTGTGAACTACAAGAGACCGGCCGAGCAGCTTGACTGGATGCTGAAGAACGATGTCTCAGTGAGTATATATATGTTCCATGGAGGAACGAACTTTGCATATACGAACGGTGCGAACACGAACAACGGCGCGTATGAACCACAACCGACAAGCTATGACTATGACGCGCCTCTTGGTGAATATGGCAACGCGTACCCGAAATATTATGCGTTCCGCGAAGTGATACAGCGTAATCTCCCCGAAGGAAAGGTACTCCCGGAGGTTCCGGCCGACAACCCTACAACGGCGTTCGCTGAGGTTGAACTTACTGAGTGGGCTCCGCTTTCGGTCGCATATGGCGAGAGGGTAGAGAGTGACAAGGTTCTGACCATGGAGGATATGAACCAGGATTATGGCTACATTCATTATGAGACAAAAGTGCCTGAACCTGTGAAGGGTAAACTTGTGATTGATGAACTTCGCGACTACGCGGTGGTTATCGTCAATGGTGAGGTTGTGGGCAGTATCGACCGCCGCTATCACCAGAATTCAATTGATGTGGAGATTCTTGAGCCTAATTCTACGCTTGAGATTCTTGTGGAGAATGGCGGACGTGTCAATTACGGCAAGGATCTTGTGAATAACCTCAAGGGTATAACAAAGCGTGTGACAATAGACGGCAAGGAACTCACGTGCTGGACGGTAACTTCGCTTCCTCTGCACCGTGCGGAGGTTGCCAAGTTTGTATTCCCGAAACTGCGTTACGAGGGCAATCTGCCCGGTTTCTATCGCGGTACTTTCACGATAGACAAAGTAGGCGACACTTTCATAGACCTTACAGGGTGGGGTAAAGGTGCTGTCTGGGTGAACGGTCGTTCGCTCGGAAAGTTCTGGGGTATTGGTCCTCAGCAGACCATTTACCTTCCTGCTCCCTGGATGAAGGAGGGTGAGAACGAGATTGTGGTTTTTGAGATGGAGGCTACAGGCAAACGTACTCTCTGCGGTGTTGACAAACCAATACTCAACGTGCTTGGTCCCGACAAGAACGCCTTCAAGACATCACGCGACTATAACCGCGTGCCCATCCTCGATGAGTATGATGGCATCTTCAAAGGTACTGTAGAGCACAAGACCGGCTGGCAGGAGTTCACCTTCGATGGTATAAAGACACTGCGTCACCTCTGCATCGATGTGCAGAGCACATACGACGACAAGCACTCATGCATCTGCGAGATTGAACTCATTGATGAGAGCGGTAATATCATCAACAAAGACAAGTGGAACATTGTGTTCACCAATACCGAGGCACTCGGCGAGGGCGTGGCCGACGATATGATTGACGGCGATGAAAAGACCTATTGGCACTCGGCATGGCGCAAGGATGTGAAGGCGTTGCCGCACCAGGTAATCATCGACCTTGGCAATATACGTACTGTGAAAGGATTCCGCATCCTCACCCGCGATGTCAACCTCCCCGGCTGCATCAAGGACTTCAAACTATATGGCCGTCCGCAGTTCTTCCTTTACGAATAAATTCATGGAGCTATCTTACAAAAAACCGGCAGTCGATTGACTGTCGGTTTTTTATGTTTCGCACAGGGTGTTGTAGTCGGGAATATCCTGCATGAAAGTGAAACTGTTGTTCGTGTAGCTCATTTTGCAGCAGTAGTGTTGCAGTCCGTTGCTTATTATAAGGTAGTCAACGCGTAATACAAGGTTGTATCGGGAAATCTGGGCGAATACCTCTTTCGTTATCTTCACCGACGGTGCCTTGTACTCGACTATTGCGCGTGGCTTGAGGCTTTTATCGTATATCACCGTGTCGCAGCGTCGCGACATCCCGTTCAAGGTTATGCCCACTTCGTTTGCCGTGAGTGAAGCGGGGTAGCCCTTGTATTGCAGAAGGTAATTCACGAAATGCTGTCTCACCCACTCTTCGGGGGTGAGTGCCACATAGCTCTTGCGAAGAGGGTCGAATATCTGTCTTTTGCCTTCGCGCTCGGTTATTTTTATTTCGTATGGTGGTAGGTTTAACGACAACATTTATTATCTTTGCATTTCGTGCAAAGATAATAAATATCAACTGTAAACTTGCGTCTTGGGGCGATAATATATGGCTAAACATACATATGAATCTATAATGTCGGAGTTGAGGGGCGGTACTTACCGTCCAGTATATTACCTGATGGGCGAAGAGGGGTACTTTACGGACAAGATTACCGACTATATTGTAAAGAATGCTCTCGACGAGGTTGAACGTGACTTCAACCTTACGGTCTTCTATGGTCTTGACGCAGAGATAGACAATGTCATTACTGCGGCAAAAAGGTTCCCGATGATGGCGGAAAGGCAGGTTGTAGTGGTAAAGGAGGCGCAGATGTTGAAGAATATAGATGCTCTCCAGTACTATCTGCAGAGCCCACAGCCCTCGACGGTACTTGTGTTCGCACACAAGAACGGTTCGCTTGATAAACGCAAGAAAGTGGCTGCGGAACTGGAAAGGAACGGTGTTGTCCTCGACTCGAAAAAGATGCGCGAAGATCAGTTGCCGGCATTCATTACCGGCTGTCTGCGCGAAAAAGGACTGTCGGCCGACAATAAGTCGGTGCTGATGATACGTGAGTCTATAGGTTCAGACCTCGCACGTATTGCCGGGGAAATAGACAAAATTGCCATAGCGTTGCCCGAGGGTACGGTGGCTGTGACTCCCGAACTTGTTGAAGAGCATATCGGTATAAGCAAGGAGTACAATAATTTCGAGTTGCAGAATGCACTCGTTAACAAAGATGTCTATAAGGCGAACAAGATAATAAACTATTTTGCCAAGAATCCCAAGAAGAATCCTGTACAGATGACCTTCGCCCTGATGTTCAGTTTTTTCTCCAATGTTATGATGGCTTATTATGCTCCCGAAAAGACCGAAAAGGGAGTGGCCGACTTTCTTGGACTGCGCAACGCATGGGGGGTGCGCGACTACTTGACTGCCATGCGTAACTATAGAGCCATGCATGTCATGGAAATTCTGCACGAAATACGTATTGCCGATGCTCGGACCAAGGGTGCGGAAGGCCCCCAGACACCCGATGCGGAGATAATGCGTGAACTTGTATATATGATACTTCACTGATGTATGCGGGCACTGGTTCCCTCGGATTTTTTATTTGATTATTGATTATGGAATATATGAATCTTAACGGCTCTGAACTTGCGTTTGAACAGGACGGAAAACTTTTGTTCAATGAAGAAGAGCATATATATACGCTGGACGGTATCGGTCGGCTCATCTCTGTGAGCGGTGTCGTGGCGAAGTTTTTCCGCGAATTCGATGCGGTAGGAATAAGCTTGAAAAAATGCTGCGGCAATGAGAGGGAAGCTGCCAAGCTGCGCGAGGAATGGGAGTCGAAAGGTGCAATCGCCAGCCAGGCCGGCACTCATCTTCATAAGCAGATTGAGGATTATCTTAACGGTAAGGAGATTCCTGAGCTTCTCTGCAAAGTACAGTACAACGGGAATTACATCAAATGTGAGCAGACACTCGACATTTCGCGCGAGTGGAGCTACTTCAAGTCGTTTGAGCGCAATACCGTTTTTGAACCGTTCCGTACCGAGTGGCGCATATACGATGCAGGCTCGCGTGTTGCCGGCACAATAGACCTGGTATGCGCATGTGTCGACGGCACATATGAGATATATGACTGGAAGCGCAGCAACAAGATTGACCCCACTGAGCGTAATCCCTGGGCTAACGGAATTAACGGGTTGGAACATCTGACAGATACTTCTTATATCCACTATTGTCTGCAACAGAATCTGTACCGTTACATACTCGAAAAGAACTACGGTATAAAGGTGAGCCGCATGAATCTTGTGGTGCTGCATCCTGAACTTCCGACATATCGTCTTGTGCCCATTCCACCAATGGACGGCGAGGTTTCTATCATGCTTCGTAAACTTTCTTCACTGATGTAAGTGAATGTCTGTTCTCGATGGCGTGAAAGGCTGTTTCTTTGTAGATTGAAAATCAACAGTTTGGAAAAAAGATTGAAAAAAATATAAAAAAAATGTCTCAAAAGTTTGTAGTTGTAAAATAAAGCAGTACCTTTGCAACGCGTTAAGGCAATGCGCTGTTAGCTCAGTTGGTAGAGCAATTGACTCTTAATCAATGGGTCCAGGGTTCGAGTCCCTGACGGCGTACAAAGAGCAGTCAAAATGACTGCTCTTTTTTTATCTGTTGCAAAAAATGTTTGTTGATGTTGTAATGAAGTTCTGCGAAAGTTTTGTATTTTAAAAATAAAGCAGTACCTTTGCATCGCGTTAAGGCAATGCGCTGTTAGCTCAGTTGGTAGAGCAATTGACTCTTAATCAATGGGTCCAGGGTTCGAGTCCCTGACGGCGTACGAAGAGCAGTCATTTTGACTGCTCTTTTTCGTCATTGGGGATGTTCTTCACTCGTTCCGGCGGATTTCCTAATCCGCTGGCTATGAGTGATCCAGACTTTGCAGGTGAGCCCGGATTTCCGCCGCTGGTATTGATAGACAAAATAAGAGGAACTCTTGTGAGTTCCTCTTTGTGATCCCGACAGGATTCAAACCTGTAACCTTCTGATCCGTAGTCAGATGCTCTATTCAGTTGAGCTACGAGACCGTGTTGTTGTCGTTTGACGTGTGCAAAGGTAGTGCAATTTTTTAAACCTGCAAAACTTTAGGCTCTTTTTTTTATAAAAAATTGCATTTTTTTTTCTTCAGTTTCTCTTCTGTAATTTACGAATATAAGCTAACTCCTTATTCTACAAACCTTTCGTTGAACATGAACCATCCGATGGAAATTCCGGCATTCACTGTAGATTTGTGCGAACTGTAGTAATTCACGAACGCACTGACCGAAAGATTGGAGAAACGCGCAACGGCTGTCAAGTCTGTAATGAATTGAAAATCGTTGAAACGTTTGATGCTGTACGACGCTGTTCCATCGGGGTTCTCATTTATGAGACGGTAAGGAGCAAAGACGTAAAAACTGGGACGTATCTGTATGTAGTTGTTCAGTTTGTATATAGGCGTTATACCGCCTGCGACGAACTGGTTGGCACGGAATTTTGGGTCGTAGTAGAACAATCCGTTCATGGTGGGTGCGAAGGAACCGGCCTGCATCATGGTCGCCTGATAGGTTTTGGAAAGCCTGCGGGTGGAGTAGAAGAGGTGCAGGTACGTGCCTATCGTGAATTTGCTGTTAATCCTGAAATGGTCGCGGCGTGTATAGCCTATCTGAAGCCACGACTGTTCAACCTTGTTGTTCTCGAACTGGATGGCTCCTTCATATTCCTCTTCTCCGATGACGAACTGTGCTGTAAGGGCCTCGTGTACGCCGGAGGTGGGGAACACTTTCGCATCCAGTGTATTTCCTTCGAAACGCAGGAAACCACCGAAAAAGGTCATGTCGTTACGGTCGAACTTAGGCATGTCCAAGTCAACAATGCTTGTAGGTATATATTCGTCCTTAATGTCGGCAATGCCTACGCCGAATTCCGCTTTTTTCCTGTTAAGAAAGGGTAGTGCTATCTTGAGTTTAGCGAAGACCTCTCTCTGGTGGTTGAGTGCGACAGAGTTCTCTTTTGAGAATAGATACATCATGTTGTAATAGTCAACCGTGGAGTATGAACCTATGAACTTGAGCGAAATTGGCAACTCGCCGAGGAAGTCGGCGCGGCCCGAAAGTTGTATGTTGTTATATACCTTTCCCAATTGTCCGTCAAGAATGAACTCCTTGGCACGGTTGTTCAGGTTCCTGTAATGGAGACCGAAGTATATCTGGTTCGATATACTGGTGGATACGCCGGCTCCAAGCTTGATTGTGAAACTCGGATTTACCTTGACATCAAGATGCAGCGTGTATGCGCTGTCAATATCGTTGTATATGGCGTGCGGTATTATTTCCTCAATAAGGTCACCCGAGAGAAGACTGTAGTAACCTTTTTTGCATTTTTCTAAACTGAAACGTTCCCCGTTCCTGTGGAACTCCCTTATAATAGAACGTTCCTGTTCCTTGGTGACTCCGTTTACAACAACCCTGTTGAATACCATTCTGGGGATACTCTCCCTGAAGGAGCGGCGTTTTTCGGCAAGTAGGGTGCTGTCCTGAACTCGCGGCACACTCATCTTGATGGAGTCTATCATGGCCTTGGTGTATTCATAGCCCATATCCGTGACCTCTTTCAGCTTGTGGAAGTCGAGAAGTTTTACGCCTTTTATCTTGATGTCCAGCAGGATGCCTTTGCCTTCGGGCATGGTATAGTCACTGCGCGATACTATCAGGTTTTCGGCTTGGCTCATAATATCCCTCTCGTCGGGAAGGCTGGGGTTGTCGCTCACTGCGCTTCCGATGATGAAATCGGGATTGAAGTCGTTTTCCATGACATCGCGCGGAAAATTGTTGTACAGGCCTCCGTCGTAGAGCAGAAGGGAATCTACCTTTATGGGTTTGAAGAAGAAGGGGTAGGTCATGGATGCCCTTACCGCATCACCAAGATTGCCTTCGGAAAATACAATCTGTTTTTTGTTATATACATCCGATGCAACACAGCGGAAGGGAATCATAAGATCGTCGAATTTTCCTTTGCATGCAGCGTTGGGACCTGAGAACATTTCCATGAAGCCGAAGTTCATGGGTGAAGATTTTACCAGGTGTATCGAGGGTGTCATGACATGCAGTGAGTCCTTTACATTGAAATCTATGTTAAGGATGTCCGGGACATCTTTGTTCTTCCTGAAGTAGAACATGTAGTCCTGGTCCATTGTGCCGGTGTACCAGCGTCGGAAATCTTCGCTGCTCATCAGAGCTATCATCTCATCGGGCGTGTATCCCATGGAGTAGAGGGATGCAACGATGGCTCCCATGGATGTGCCGGCTACATAATCAATAGGGATTCCGTTCTCTTCAAGAGCTTTGATTACTCCAATGTGTGCAAGGCCGCGTGCGCCGCCGCCGCTCATGACAAGTCCTACCTTCTGTGCATTAAGCAGGGAGGGTATGGCGGTTATGAGAAGCAGTATAGCTATTATCTTCTTCATCTTTATGCGGAATTGCAATCATTCATTCTGACAAAAATATGAATATTTTTTCAGATTATAAGTTCCCGTTCTGTTTGTTTAATGTTCCTTTACTGTTTTTATCGCTTTTTATGACAAACGACAGACCTCCGCTTGAGAGGTCTGTCGTCGTTTCCTTTATATTCCATCGCAGTTTTACTGCAAAGAAGGTCCGTTTTACTCAGCCGGCAGGAAACCGTTCACTATCAGATATGTCACGCTGCGGAGTATGTATTCCTGTGGGTTGCCAAGGTCGTAAAGCATTTCCTGCTCTGCAAGTTCGTTCAAAGGGTAGTCGGGCTTCAATCCGGCGGCTGAGAGCTCGTTGCCGTCCGGGGTGAAAATCCTTGCAACGGCAGGGCTTATAGAGAAACCGTAAGGGGATGCGAATGTCTCTGTCAAAACATTGGCTCCGGATGTCACGGAACCGACAGTAACGACTTCGTGCATTCCGCGTGATGCGTCAATTGCGGCTATAAAAAGTTCTGCCACACCGGCGGTAGCATTGCCGGTGACTATGTACAGTTGCTTGTCGCTGAGGTTCACTATCGACTCGGGATAGAGAGTCTCCTTTTCTGCCGTGTCGTTATATACAAGTTTGGCGAATGTGTTCCCTTTTTCCGATTGTGGCACGAACATGGCAGCCGCTTCGGCAGCATTATCCAGTGTTCCGCCTGTGCAATAACGCAGGTCAAGTATGATGTTGCTCACTTCTTCCGCGGCGAAACTCAATGCGATTTCGCTGAAATCCTCCGTAAAGCGGTCTCCGTTGAAATTATTGCAGAGGATGTATCCTGTTTTCTTTTCGCGAACATTGAGGATTGTGTCCAGTACCAATGCCTTTGCGTCCATTATTGTCGATGGCTGCACCTGATGCGTCTCTTCGTCACTCCAGAAGTACTTGCCGGCCTCGTCGTCAAAATCTATGTTTCTTGTGGTCATCTCCGTGGCTGTTCCGTTCTGCATGAGCTTCGTTGACGTCGATGTCACTCTTTTTCCGCCTACCGAACTTATCCAGTCACCGCGTTCTATGCCTGCCATGGCTGCCGGCGACTCGGGTTCAACGAATGTTACAAGTGCGTAGAAGCAGCTTCTGTCTTCGCCGAGCGGGTCACGCATTATGGTGCAATCGATTCCATATGAGCCTTGTTGTATCGAGTCGGTAAAGTATGAGACCTTGTCCTTCCCCGAAAGCAGGGAGGTGTAGAATTTTTCAGTGTTTCCGAAGAAGGCACTTCTTTCGGGCGATTTTATCTCATCGGCCCAAAGATACGCCTCTTTCATCTTGGAATATGTCCATTGGTTCTCTGCGGTCATCTCGAGGTACTCATGTGTCCTATCCTCTCCGCATGAAGCGAAGGTGAATGCAATTGCCAGAATTGACAGCAGTGTTGATGGTTTGTTCATTTTGATAACGGTTTGTCTTGTCGCGCAAAAATAGTCGAAATCCATCGATTGGCAAAACCTGACGTATTAAAAAAGAAGAATCGGCATAATATTCGGAATATCTTGTATGCAGGCTTACGGCTCTGTGGGGAATGCCTCTTCCGCTTTCAGTGCCTTTATCTCCATTGCGGTTCTGTACAATGAGTTGTTGTCGCAGCCGGCATATCTTGCCGGTATCCGGCTCAGGATGCTGTCGAACTCCTCTTCGTTGAACAGGCCGTTGTACATCACAAGCATGAACAGGCCGTAAATGTTTCCGATATTCTCCGTCACGACTCTTTTCAAATAGCTGTACAGTCTCTCCTGAAGAGCAAACATGGTGATGCCGTCGTGCATAATATCGTCCGATGAACGGTTTGCGCGGTTTATTAACCTTGTCTCAAGGGCGTTGATTTCCTGTATCATCCGCCCGATAGAGTCGCTTACCCTCCTGTTTGTGTCATTGAGCGGAGTCCCTGTTACTGACCCGTCTTTCAGGCAGGCCTGCATCTCTCCCTTTTCCAGAAAGAACAGGGTGCTGACGTCATCCCCGTCCCGCATATGTCCAAGATAATAGATGTTTTCTCCTTCGGTGTAGCCGCTGAATGCAAATGTTCCGTCCGTTACAATGCTGTAATTGGCAATAGTCTTCTCTTTTCCGTCCTTTGAATAAAAAAGATACACTGTGTCACCGTCAAACGTGCCGTCAGCATTACCTCTTATAATATAGTTGTCGGGTGGTGCACAGCAGAGTACCAGCACCGATATTACCAGAGTTGAAAGGAGATGCTTATTCATGATACAAAAAAGAACATATCACCAAACAAACGAGTCCGGTGATATTGAAGTGAACCCCAAAGTTTGGACAAAAAACTTTGGGGTTTATTTTATGCGTAAAAAACACGATTATTCAGCATTGCTAAAATATATGCATATGCTCGAAGATGGTTATTCCATCAATTACATCCACACCAAGTATGGTATAGGTAATACACGATTAGAAAAGCTATGGATGCAGTACCAAAAAGAAGGAGTAAAAGTACTTCATCGACAAGCGTATACTCGCAGTGACGTTGCTTTTAAGCATAAAGTTGTATTGGATATTGAAAACAATGGCATATCTTTGGTGCAAGCTTCGATAAAATATGGAGTTAGTGCTAGCTGTTTGAGTGTATGGTTAAAAACATACCGGACTGGCGGCATTGAAGCTCTTTCAATAACCAGGAAACGAGGCAGACCACCAGGTATGGGAAGACCAAAGAAAGTACAGAAACCGGAAACAGAACTTGAGCGCCTGCAAAGGGAGAACCGTGAACTAAAGATAGAACTTGCACTGCTAAAAAAAGTGAAAGCCTTAGTCGAGGAGAGAGAAGCCCGTCTGCGCGCGATTGGGCGGGGGCAATCCGAGAACTAAGGCTACAACAGAGCGATTTACTATTCGCTCTAAAATGTGTCGGCATTGCACGTTCTACGTACTATTATCATATTTCAAAACAATCAACCGACAAGTATACGCTTATACGCAAGCGTATAAGCGAGATATTTACACAGCACCATAAACGCTATGGCTATCGTCGTATATGTATACAACTACGCAATGAGGGGTATGTAATCAACCACAAAACAGTGCAGAAGCTTATGCAGGAGATGCACCTTAAATCAGTTGTACGCAGGGTTAGATACCGTTCATACAAAGGAGAGGTAGGACGTGTTGCAGCAAATGTATTGGAGCGTGATTTTGCTACACCGGCACCTAATCGCAAATGGGCAACAGATGTTACAGAGTTCAAGATTGGCGACAGAAAGGCTTACCTCTCACCGATACTTGATATGTATAATGGCGAGATAATCTCCTATACAATCTCCGATAGTCCGGATTTGCGTATGGTGATGAATATGGTAAACAGTGCTATAAGGAAAATAAAGCCACAGAAAGGACTTGAGCTACACTCTGACCAGGGTTGGCATTATCAGCATATGCAATACCAGTTGGCACTTAAACGTAATGGTATAATACAGAGTATGTCACGTAAGGGTAACTGCCTTGACAATGCTATGATGGAGAACTTCTTTGGTATAATGAAATCGGAACTGCTATATTTGCAGAAGTTCAAGGATATGGATCACTTCAAGCAAGAACTGAGGAAGTATATCCATTACTACAATAATGACAGAATAAAACTGAGACTAAAAGGAAAGAGTCCGGTGCAATACCGAACTCTTTACCAATAATACTTTTATTAATCCGTCCAACTTTTTGGGGTCAGATCATATGTTCTTTATCTCTCCTTTAAATTATCAGCAAATGTAGTGCATGCTTATTGACTGGTTGTTGAGCACGCATTTGATTGCCTCGGCGAAACCGTGTGCAATAGAGAGCTGCTTTACCTTGGGGCAACCGCGGTCGTAAGGGATACTGTTTGTGAACACGATCTCTGTCATTGAAGATTCGCGTACACGCTCCGACGCGTTGCCTGACATGATGCAGTGTGATGCGATTGCGCGTACTGACTTTGCTCCGTTCTGCATCATCAGGTCTGCGGCCTTTGAAATTGTACCTGCTGTGTCAACGATGTCATCGACAAGTACTACGTTCTTGTCCTGTACATCACCGATTATCTGCATTGTGTCAACCACATTTGCCTTTGCACGTGTCTTGTGGCAGAGTACCAGAGGTACGCCGAGGCACTTTGCATATGCGCTGGCACGCTTTGAACCGCCGACGTCGGGTGTGGCAATCACGAGATCCTCGAGGTTGAGGGACTTTATGTATGGGATGAACACCATTGATGCATAGAGGTGGTCAACGGGAATGTCGAAGAAGCCCTGTATCTGGTCGGCATGGAGATCCATGGTGATAACGCGGTTTACGCCTGCAACGCTCAAAAGGTCGGCAACAAGCTTTGCGCCTATAGATACACGTGGCTTGTCCTTGCGATCCTGACGTGCCCAGCCGAAATATGGCATTACTGCAACGATGCTCTTTGCCGATGCGCGCTTTGCCGCATCAACCATGAGCAAAAGCTCCATGAGGTTGTCTGAATTGGGGAATGTTGACTGGACGAGGAATACGTTCTTACCGCGGATTGATTCTTCGTATGAAACGGCGAACTCACCATCGGCGAAATGAGTGGTGTTCATCTGTCCGAGTTCACAACCGAGTTCTTTACAAATCTCTTCTGCAAGGTAACGCGATTTCGTACCTGCAAATACCATGTACGGGGTATTGTTCATAATTGTGATATTAATTAGTTTGTTTATCCTTTGTTTTCTTTGTTTAAAGCTTGTCAACGAATTTCTTTATTCTCTTGAAACGGTTGACGAGTTCCGTATAGTCTGTCGAACGGCATGAATCGAAATTCTCCCATACCTGGTTGTCGAGTATGATTCCCCCGAAACCGTATTTGGTGAGTCTCTTCATGTTTGCTTCGTCCAAATCTCCGAAGGCCCAGGTATTCTTGTTTATCACCTTGCTGCCTATTTCGTTGAGTTCCGAACTCTGGCTGAATGTGCGGCCAAGAGGTCCGAAGCATACTATATCATATGTTTTTCTGAGTTCCTTCAAATGCTGGAGATTGTTGGCATAGCCCACAATCTTGCCCTTCTCATGGCCCATGGGAGGGTTTGAACCAAGCGGGAAAAGTGTTCCGGCAAGCTTGTACTCCTGCATAAGTCTTCCGCTGCTGGAGAATATGCGCTTGTGGTATTTTTTAGGAATCAGGCTGAGCAATCGCTCGACAAACTGCGGGTGAGGATATTCCTTATATAAGAAAAGGAAATCCAGACCTTCTTCGAAGAGGCGCGTGATGATTTTGTCCTCTTCTACAAAAAATGTAGGTCTTGTGACTACAGCCAATTTCATAGCAATTTCTGATGTTTTGTGTAAATTCTCTGCAAAATTAATAATTTTTATGATACCGCTTGTCAATATAACGACATTTATTGCCCGTCGGTTCGATATTTTTGCTCTTTTATTGTTTCGGGCATGGCTGGGCGCACAATTGGCGGCCTGTTACATCAGCAAGTAGCGCAGTATGGCGTCGAAATCGGGGAATTTCTCGGAACCGAGCTGTATCCATTCGCCCTGGAATTCACTTGCGCCGTTCTTTCCGCGGTCATCAATCAGGTAGTCGCCCATTACAAGGTCCTTGCGGTGCGTCAGTATTACCCTTTTGTGAAAGATGTCGCTGAAGTATTTCTTTACCCATTCTATTTTGTCACTGGCGGCAGTTGGGTTGTTCCAGGGGGATGTGGAGAGAATATAGACGTCGAAATGCTTTGAGAGGAGATGTACCGTCTCTATGGCTCCATTGGCAGGTTCCATCAGCGAAAATATGCCCGGAACCTCATCCAGACGTCCTTCGTATTCTTTCTTGGTCTCCTCGCTCAGCTTGGCTATGCCCGATCCGAAATCGACCAGGACTCCGTCCATGTCGAAAAAGAGTCTTTTCCTGTTCATGGTATATTATGGTTAGTTTTTTCCAAAAATAAGAATTTCTCTTCGCATCTGCAACACTATTCCACTTTTTCTGCAAGAGTATTTTTACAAACCGGAGGATACTGCAGAAACATGTAGGATATTAAGGAACTTTATAAATTATAACCAATTAATTAGTGTTTGTTTGCAGTTTAGCCATTAATTCGTTATTTTGGCGGAAAATTTAGAAGCTGTTTATATTTATATCGCAAAATTTTTTATAGAGCAAAAACAGGCATTTTTGAATATAGAAAATGACGAAATAGACGAAACCCGCTTCTACAAGAAAATACTTTTTAGAAATTTAGACAACTTCTTAAACAGCAATGTCAAAACATAGAGCTACGGGCATACTTGTACTGCTTCTCTTTTTATTGTACCCGTGCCACATCATGGCCCAGGTACAAAAAGGTTATGTAAAGACACGTGGGCGTTTGGGCAGCAATGGTGCAGTCATCCCCGGTAAAGGTATAGAGAATGCCACGATAAAGGTAAAAGAGGAGGGTTCTTTCATAAGTGATGCCACAGGCAATTTCGAGATAAACCTGCGCAACGAGAAATACTATCTTGAAAATGTAAACAAGAAAGGCTACCATCTTGTAGATGCCGATATTCTCTCCAAGCAGTACACCCGCTCCGTTGATACCTTCAAGATAGTCCTTACCACCCCCGAGCAGCAGCTCGAGGACGAGCTCGCCAGTGAGCGCAAGCTGCGCCGCACCCTCACCCGCCAGCTACAGCAACGCGAGGATGAGATAGAAGCACTATATGAAACAAACAAGATAATAAAGGCCGAGCGCGACAGCGCATTGCGCAAGCTATATGCCGACCACACCGATAACGAGAAGCTCATAAAAGATATGGTAGAGTATTACTCACTTATCGACTTTGACCAGTTGGATGACTTTAACCGCCGTATAAGCGACTATATCCTTAATGGTGAACTGACAAAGGCTGACTCAATGATTAACAGTAAGGGGGATATTCATGCACGTATAGAGCGGTTTCGCAAGCATGTAGAGATAAACAAAAAAGAGCGTGCCGAGCTTGACGAACGCGAAAAGGAAGCTGCAAAAAACGAGGAGCTCACCGGCAAGGAACTCGAAGATATTGCCAGCGACTGCTACAGCAAGTTCGAGATTTTCAAGCTGCAACACCTCAACGACTCGGCAGCCTATTACATAGAACTTCGTGCTTCGCTCGACAGTTCAAATGTCGATTGGCAACTTGATGCAGGAATATTCCTTGATGAATATATTGCCGATTATGACAAGGCTATCTCTTATTATAACCTTGCTCTGGACTCTGCATTGAAATTTTACGGAGAAAAATCAAAGAAGGTGAGTACATGTTATAATAACATTGGTTTGTCCAACTATTTTTGTGGAGAATATTCTGTGGCGTTGGAATACTATGATAAAGCGATTGAAATAGATAATTGCAGTGCAATGCCGTACCTTAATGTAGGGTTGGTACATTCGGCTCTCGACCATTATGATGAAGCTTTGAAAAGCTACTTCAAATCCTTGTCTTTGTTACTCGCGGAATTTGGTGAAAAACATCGTGATGTGGCACTTGTATATAATAATATAGGTGTTGTATACCAGAAATCGGGGAGTTATACTAAAGCTATGGAATATGCCGAGAAGTCACTTGAAATCAGATTGGCAATATATAAAGAAGAACATTATGACATTGCTTTTTCCTATTACAATATCGGTTATTTGTACTATTGTATGGGTGAAAATGATAAAGCGTTAGAATATTACGATAGGGCATTGAATATTTGGATGAAGAACTTTGGTGGCAAACATCCCGATATTGCAAGGTGTTATTCCGGTTTCGGGGTAACACATTTTGCCAATGGCAACTATCAGAAAGCACTGGAATATATGCAAAAATCATTGGAAACATATCAAGCAGTATATGGCGCAGAACACCCTACAATTGGTGAATGCTACAATAATATAGCATACATGTTGAATTTCCTAAACGAGAAATACAAGGCTTTGGAATATTATAACAGATCCTACGGAATTATGAAGAAATATCTGCCAGAAGATAACTGGAAAGTCAAGACAATAAAAAAACGTATAGATGAATTGAAATCCGAAACACTGTGATAATCATGCACCTTTAGTTATGAAACACTTTAAATATTTATTTCTAATATCACTTTTATCATTGCTTCCTTTGTGTGCCTATGCCCAGATACAAAAAGGTTATGTAAAGACCCGAGGACGTTTGGGCAGCAATGGTGCAGTCATCCCCGGTAAAGGTATAGAGAATGCCACGATAAAGGTAAAAGACGAGGGTACTTTCATAAGTGATGCCACAGGCAATTTCGAGATAAACCTGCGCAACGAGAAATACTACCTTGAGAATGTGACCAAGAAAGGCTACCAGCTTGTAGATGCCGACATCCTCTCCAAGCAGCACACCCGCTCCGTCGATACCTTCAAGATAGTCCTCACCACACCCGAAGAACAACTCGAGGACGAATTGGCCAACGAACGCCGTCTGCGACGTACCCTCACCCGCCAGCTACAGCAGCGCGAGGACGAGATAGAGGAACTGTATGAGACGAACAAGATAATAAAAGCCGAGCGCGACAGCGCATTGCGCAAGCTATATGCCGACCACACCGATAACGAGAAGCTCATAAAAGATATGGTAGAGTATTACTCACTTATCGACTTTGACCAGTTGGATGACTTTAACCGCCGGATAAGCGAGTATATCCTTAATGGTGAACTGCTGAAGGCAGACTCTCTGCTTGGCAGCAAAGGCGATATCCTTTCTCGCATCGAAGAGTACCGCACCCACAAGCAACTGAACGATGATGAACGCGCCGAGCTTGCCGAGCGTGAAAAGGATTTGGCAAAAAGCGAGGAACTGGAACGTAAGAGACTCGCCGACCTTGCCGGTGACTGCTACAGCAAGTTCGAGATTTTCAAGCTGCAACACATCAACGACTCGGCAGCCTATTACATAGAACTCCGTGCTTCGCTCGACAGTTCAAATGTCGATTGGCAATTCGAGGCCGGTGATTACATTCAGGAATATCTTGCATATTATGACAAGGCTGAACAATATTATCAATGTGCTTTGCAGTCTGCTTTGAATAAATATGGGGATAAGCATCCTGATGTTGCAACCAGTTATAATAACATAGGCTTTATATATTCTACTCAAGGCAATTATTCCCAAGCCTTGGAATACTTTAATAAAGCTCTTGAAATCTGGTTGGCTGTTTTTGGCGAGCAGCATCCCAGTGTTGCAACCTGTTATAATAATATAGGTGGCGTATATTCTAGTCAAGGCAATTATTCCCAAGCCTTGGAATACTATAATAAAGCACTTGAAATCCGGTTGGTAGTTTTTGGCGAGCATCATCCCGATGTTGCATTGAGTTACAATAACATAGGTACTGTATATAATACTCAAGGTAACTATTCCCAAGCCTTGGAATACTATAATAAAGCACTTGAAATCCGGTTGGCTGTTTTTGGCGAGCAACATCCCGATGTTGCAACCTGTTATAATAACATAGGTTTTGTATATTCTAGTCAAGGCAATTATTCCCAAGCCTTGGAATGCTATAATAAAGATCTTGAAATCCTGTTGGTAGTTTTTGGCGAGCAACATCCCGATGTTGCAAACAGTTATAATAACATAGGTGGCGTATATTCTAGTCAAGGCAATTATTCCCAAGCCTTGGAATACCTTAATAAAGCACTTGAAATCCGGTTGGCTGTTTTTGGCGAGCAACATCCGGATGTTGCATTGAGTTACAATAATATAGGTACTGTATATGATAGTCAAGGCAATTATTCCCAAGCATTGGAATACTATAATAAAGCACTTGAAATCCTGTTGGTAGTTTTTGGCGAGCAGCATCCTGGTGTTGCAACCTGTTATAATAATATAGGTACTGTATATGGTAATCAAGGCAATTCTTCCCAAGCCTTGGAATACCATAACAAGTCACTTGAAATCCGTTTGGCTGTTTTTGGCGAGCAGCATCCCGATGTTGCAAGGAGTTATAATAACATAGGTGGCGTATATTCTAGTAAAGGTAACTATTCCCAAGCCTTGGAATACTATAATAAAGCACTTGAAATCCTGTTGGCTGTTTTTGGCGAGCTGCATCCCGATGTTGCAGCGAGTTATGCCTATATTGCTGCTATATTGTTTAGGCAAGGAAATTATCAGGGTTCCTTGGAATATTTAGAGAAATCGTATAACATTCTAAATGATTTATTGCCAAGCGACCATCCTAAACTGCTTCAGATACAGAAGATTTATGAACTTGTTAAATCCAAAATCAGCGAGTAAACGCATCACTCAACTATGAAACATTTTCTAATATCACTCTTTCTCTTGTTTCCCTTGTGCGCCTATGCCCAGGTTCAGCAGGGTTATGTAAAGACCCGTGGACGTTTGGGCAGCAGTGGTGTAGTCATCCCCGGTAAAGGAATAGACTCGGCAACGGTATTGGAGAGAGTATTTTGTCCTGGAACTCAAGAATATTTTAGATTTATATGAAAAACATTCAGCAATACAAATACTTCGCTTTTATAAGCTACAACTCAAAGGATACAAAATGGGGCAAACGCTTGCAACGCAAGTTGGAGGGGTACAAGATGCCTTCGACATTGTGCAGTGAACGTGGCTGGGAACGCAAACCTATAAAACCTGTCTTCTTTGCTCCTACGGACATTGGTATCGGTGGCCTTGACGAGGAGTTGAAAGCACGTTTGAGAGCTTCGAAGAATCTTATAGTAATCTGCTCGCCGAATTCGGCTAAATCGAAATGGGTAGGGGAGGAGATATCGTATTTCCACAGCCTTGGACGGACAAAGAATATACATTTCTTCATTGTTGACGGAATACCCAACAGCGGCGACTGTGCTACCGAGTGCTATAACCCGGTAGTGAAGGAACTTGGAATCCCCGAAATCCTCGGAGCCAACATCAACGAGAAGAACTACCGTTGGCCGTGGCTTAACAAGCAACGTGCATATGTGCAGCTCATAACGACCCTTCTCGGTGTAGAGTTCGATTCAATATGGAAACGGCACAGAAGGTTGCTTGTAAGAAAGTTTATGACCGGTGCAGTGCTTTTCGTGGCCGTTCTGGTTTCACTGCTGGCAATATGGGCGGCAGGGCAGCCTGTCGATGTGGAAGTAAACCTTGATGAGACTTCGGTGCATAACCCGAACCTGCCTCCGCTGAAAGATGCAGTTGTGACAATTGAACTCGAGAATGAAATGAAAAGTGATACGGTGCATGATATTTCATCTAAAGCCCGCTTCAAGAATGTACCGGCAAGCTTTGTAGGCGAAATGGCTCGTTTGAGGGTAGAATGCAGGGATTATATTCCTGTTGACACAGTTGTTGAACTTTCAGAGAACATCCGTGTCGCTATCCGTCGCGACCCTATGGCATATGGGAATCTCTACTTCAGGCTGTGGGATTCCGAGAATGAGGAATATGTTCCGGGAGCCACATTGAAGGTTGAGGAATGGGAAGTCGTTACGGACAACAATGCTGCTGTATCCATGATAATACCTCTCGAAAAGCAGAAAGAGTATTATATTGTGGAGAATCCGCTCACAAACAAAAGGGATACTGTCGGTGCGCTTTACAGTGCAAGCAGGTTTGTGGAATTCCAACAGTGAATTTTGTCTATAAAAAGAGAATAGAATCCTTCTTTTTTTATATTTTTGCAAACCGTAAGAGATACCGCATTCTTTGCGGTACAGGAGAATAAGCTAAAAAAGTTATAAAATAATGTTCAGAACTAAAACTTGCGGCGAACTGAGGTTGGCCGATGTAAACAGTAAAGTGACTTTAAGTGGTTGGGTACAGCGTGCACGTAAGATGGGCGGTATGACATTCGTCGATCTACGTGACCGTTATGGCATTACGCAGCTTGTCTTCAGCGAGGATGCGAATGCGGAACTTTGCGAGAAGGCATCGCACCTTGGCCGTGAATATGTAATCCAGGCAACAGGTGTTGTCAGCGAACGCCAGAGCAAGAATGCAAATATTCCTACAGGTGACATTGAAATTATCGTGAGTGAGCTCAATATCCTCAACGAGGCTGCGACTCCTCCTTTTACTATAGAGAACAACACGGACGGCGGTGATGACATCCGCATGAAATACCGTTATCTCGACCTTCGTCGCGAGGCTGTGCGCCGTAACCTCGAGTTGCGTCACCAGATGACAATGGAGGTTCGCCGTTACCTCGACTCAATGAACTTCATCGAGGTAGAGACACCGATGCTCATTGCTTCAACACCCGAGGGTGCGCGTGACTTCGTAGTTCCCTCGCGCATGAATCCAGGCCAGTTCTATGCACTGCCGCAGAGCCCGCAGCTTTTCAAGCAGTTGCTCATGGTATCGGGCTTCGACCGTTACTTCCAGATTGTGAAGTGTTTCCGCGACGAGGACCTGCGTGCCGACCGTCAGCCCGAGTTTACACAGATTGATTGCGAGATGAGCTTTGTTGAGCAGGAGGATGTAATCTCACTCTTCGAGGGTATGGCAAAGCACCTGTTCAAGACAATCCGTGGCGTTGAACTCACCGAGGCTTTCCCACGCATGACATGGCACGATGCAATGAAGTACTACGGATGCGACAAGCCCGATACACGCTTCGAAATGAAGTTTGTCGAGCTCATGGACATCATGAAAGGCCATGGCTTCCCCGTGTTCGACAGCGCCGAGTACATCGGCGGTATCTGCGCCAAGGGTGCTGCAACATACACCCGCAAGCAACTCGATGCCTTGACCGACTTTGTTCGCCGCCCACAGATTGGCGCAAAGGGTATGGTTTATGCACGAGTGGAGGCTGACGGTACAGTTAAGTCAAGCGTTGACAAATTCTATACACAGGAGGTTCTCCAGGCAATGAAGGCTGCTTTCAATGCTGAGCCGGGCGACCTTATCCTCATCCTCAGCGGTGACGACACAATGAAGACACGCAAGCAACTTTGCGAGCTCCGCCTTGAGGTCGGTAACCAGCTCGGCCTGCGCGACAAGAACAAGTTCTCTTGCCTGTGGGTGGTTGACTTCCCGCTCTTCGAGTACAGCGAGGAGGAGGGACGTTACATGGCAATGCACCATCCCTTCACATCGCCCAAGCCCGAGGATATTCCTCTCTTGGATACCGACATGGGTGCCGTTCGCGCAAACGCCTACGATATGATTATCAACGGTGTTGAGGTTGGTGGCGGTTCAATCCGTATCTACGACAGCGAGCTGCAGAACAAGATGTTCACACTCTTGGGCTTCACACCCGAGCGCGCACAGCAGCAGTTCGGCTGGTTGCTCGATGCCTTCAAGTACGGCGCGCCCCCTCACGGTGGTTTGGCTTACGGTCTCGACCGCTGGGTGAGCCTCTTCGCAGGCCACGACTCAATCCGCGACTGCATCGCCTTCCCCAAGAACAACTCAGGCCGCGACACAATGATTGACGCACCTTCGGTTCTTGAACCCGAGCAGTTGACGGAGCTTAATATTGTTGTTGACATCAAGGATAAGTGATTAAAAAGCTAAACTATGAAGTAAACCCCAAGGTTTTTTGTCCAAACTTTGGGGTTCACTTCATTTGAAGCGCTCTTATTTCATTTAATCTTTTTACACGTTCAGTATTTTTACTTACCTTTGCAGTGACATTGGCCAAGGACGCATTTGCCATTCCCTTGTGGGTGGAAATGGGCTGACCAGGCTCGGAAGTCTTGCTTTTGGCAAGGCTTTCGTTATTTTTATCAACACCAAAATAAAATTCCCATCCATCGCCTATGGTGATGGATGGGAATTGTTATAATGTATTGCTTGCAATTACTTCAAGTTCGCCTTGAAGAACTCTGCTATTTTCTCAAAGAGGTGATAACGTGTGTTGCGGCCATAGTAGATGCTGTGGTTGCTGTCGGTATAAAGTGCCGTTTCGAACTTTTTGTTGGCCTGTGTAAGTGCATGGATGTAGTTTATCATGTTACGCAGGTGTACATTGTCGTCGGCCGTACCGTGTACAAGCAACAGGTTGCCGTGGAGCTTGCTTGCGTTTACGATTGCAGAGCCTTGGTCGTATCCCTCCTTGTTCTCCTGTGGAGTGCGCATGTAGCGTTCGGTATATACGGTGTCGTAGAAACGCCAGTCGGTGGGTGCCGCAACGGCAACGCCTGCCTTGAACACGGCATCGTCCTGGCTCATTGACATGAGGGTGTTGTAACCGCCGAAGCTCCAGCCCCAGATGCCTATGTTGTTCTTGTCAACGTAGGGCAGTGTACCAAGGTACTTTGCCGCCTCAACCTGGTCTGCAGGTTCATATTTGCCAATGTTCAGATATGTGCATTTGCCGAACTCTGTGCCGCGACCGCCTGTACCGCGACCGTCAACACACACCATGATGAAGCCTTCGCCTGCCATGTAGCTCTCGAACATTGCATTACCGTAGTTTCCCATGTACCAGCTGTCGTGTACCTGCTGCGAGTAGGGGCCACTGTACTGGAACATAACAACGGGGTACTTCTTGCTTGCATCAAAGTCGGCGGGCTTTATCATCCAGCCGTTGAGCTCGACACCGTCGCTTGTCTTGAATGTGAAGAATTCCTTAGACGGCATGTCGAACTTCTTCAATGCCTCTTTCAGGTTCTTGTTGTCTATGAGTGTCTTCAGCGTCTTGCCGCCATTGTCGTTCGTGGTAACTACGTGCGGTGTGTTGATGCTTGAGTATGTGTTTATGAAGTACTTCATGCCGTTGCTGAAGACTGCATCGTTTGTGCCCTCATTCTTGCTCAGCTTGGTCTTTTTGCCTTTGGCGTTTACCTTATATATATACTTGCGGAGTGGGCTGCCTTCGTTGCTCGAATAGTAGAACTCATTGTTCTTGCTGTCCCAACCGTAAAAATCAATAACCTCATAGTCTCCTTTGGTAATGGGGCGGACCAGTTCTCCGTTGAGAGTGTAGAGGTATAGGTGGTTGTATCCGTTGCGTTCGCTATGCAGTACGAAATTCTTGTCGAAGAACTCAATGTCGGCATACACCTTCTCGTTAAGATATGTGTCACTCTCTTCGCGCAAAATGGTCTTGCTTGTGCCCGAACGCGGGTTTACAGCCTGTATCTCCATAATACTCTGGTGACGGTTCAGTGTAAGCACTGCAAGCATGTCTGGGTTCTTTGTGAACTTGATGCGCGGTATGTAGCCTTCCTCGGGAATGTTTACATTGAGCTGGCGTGTAACCTTGCTCTTGATGTCGAATGAGTGAACAGAAAGCTTTGCATTGTCGGCACCTGCAACTGGATATTTGAAACTGTACGGTTCGCAGAAGTCCATGAACTTGTCGCTCTGCTTGCCGGTAGTGTACATCGGCATGTCGTACATCATCACATCGCTCTCGTCATACTTTATGTATGCAATCATCCTGCTGTCTGCGCTGAAGTCGTATGAACAGTTATTCATGAACTCCTCCTCGTTTACCCAGTCGGGGATGCCGTTGATTATCTTGCGGAATTCACCGTCCTTTGTCACCTGTGACTCGGCATTGTCGTACAGGAGTTTTACAAGGAAGATGTTGTTCTCGCGTACGAATGCAATCATGGTTCCATCGGGCGAGAACTTAGGTACCTGCTGTGCTCCGTTACGGGAGAGCTGTTCAACCTTGTTGTTCTTGCGGTTGAATATGTAGTGCTCGGCAGTGAATGAGTTACGGTAGATACCACGTGTCTTGGTCTGCACGAGAATCAGTTTCTCGTCGGGCGAGAACTGGTAGCCGTCTATTCTCTTCTCGGGGAAGTTGCGTGCCGTAGCAGCATTGAACAGCGTATCGACGATTTCGCCGTTTTTGAACGAACCTTTTAGAATGAGTGTGCGGTCATCGCTCATGCGTGCGAAATGCACACCGTCGGCCATAGGCTTGATGGCCGCGTAGGTCTGTGGCCAGTAGCCGCCATACATTACGTCATTGAGAGTCACCTTGTCGCCCGCAATGGCCGATAATGCCATTGCCATGAATGTAAATAATGAAAATAGATGTTTCATAATGGTTTATTTTGTTTAGTTTTTATCTTTCATCTTTGGCTTCGCCCACTCGCTCACTCGCAACTTTGCTCTTTCATCTTTGCTCTTTCATCTTCCTTGTACCACGACGCATACATTATATAATCGTTGGCTATGCGCTCGACAATATCCTTTTGTTGCTCGGGGCTTACTTCCTTTATTTTCTTGGCAGGCACGCCGGCATATATCCAGCCGCTTTCCACGCGCATTCCCGATGTTACCAGAGCATTTGCGGCAACAATGGCACCGCTTTCAACGACTGCATTGTCAAGCACTGTTGCGCCCATGCCAATGAGGCTGTTGCTCTCGATGGTGGCACCGTGTATGGTTGCGTTGTGCCCAATGGATACGTTGTCGCCAATGACGGTCTTTGAGCGCTGAAAGAGTGTGTGCACCACAGCACCGTCCTGTATATTGACGTTGTTGCCTATGGTGATGGTGTTCACGTCGCCGCGTAGCACAGTACCGTACCATACCGAACAGTTGTCGCCCATGGTCACATCTCCTATCACGGCAGCAGTTTCGGCCAGAAAGCAGTTTTTTCCCATCTTTGGCACGAAGCCTCTCAATTCCTTTATTATTGCCATAGCGTGTTACTCTTTGTTTGCCCCTCCTTCATTGTTCTTCTTAGGACGGCGGTAGTGACGGCGGCGGTTGTTCTTCTTTTTAGCTTCACCGTTGCCGCTGTTCTCCGCCTGTGGCTGCTGTGGGGTAACAGCCTGAGTTTTTTCGGTCTTGTTGTTCTTGCCGCCGTTTCCGCGTCTGTTCCTGCCACCATTTTGGGCATCGTTTCCGGTCTGTTTCTTCGCGCCTTTTCCGTTTCTGCCCTTTCCGCCTCTGCCTTTAGAACCGCCCTTCTTCTCTTTTTTCTTGGGTTCATATGCCGGGGCTTCACCGAGCTCTGCAGGAACCTCCATCTTGGGGACATCCTGTTCGATGAAGTCTTCGATGCGCTTGAAGAACTCCTGGTCCTCCTGTGACACGAAGGTTATTGCGCGTCCCTTGGTTCCTGCACGTGCAGTACGTCCAATGCGGTGTATGTAGTCGTCGCAGTCTCGTGGGACATCGTAGTTTATCACAATGCGTATGTCGTCGATGTCTATACCTCGTGCCAGAATATCTGTTGCCACAATCATGTCTATCTTGCGGCTCTTGTACTGGAACATTATCTCGTCGCGCTCGGCTTGTGTCAGGTCGCTGTGCATCTCGCCCACATTGAAGCCGTGTTTTCTTATTGTGCGGGCAATCTCTTTCACCTTTGTTTTGCGCGATGCGAACAGGATTACTCTTTCGCTGCTCTCCTTGTCGAAGATGCTGTTTATTATGCCCAGTTTCTGTCCCTCGTGGCATATGTATGCCTGCTGTGTTATGCCGTCGGCAGGTTTGGCAAGAGCCAGAGTCACCTGCAGAGGGTCTGTGAGCAGGTCGCTCGCAAGTTTGCGTATCTCGGCAGGCATGGTGGCCGAGAAGAGCATGGTCTGTCTCTCCTTGGGCAGTTGCTTGGCAATGGTCATGATGTCATTGTAGAATCCCATGTCGAGCATGCGGTCCGCTTCGTCGAGTATGAAGAACGAGACTCTTGAAAGGTCTATGTTCCCGAGTGTGATGTGGCTGATTAGACGTCCTGGTGTAGCCACTATTATGTCTGCACCCTTTGCCATTCCGCGCAATTCCTGTTCGTAACGCTGTCCGTCATTGCCGCCATATACCGCTACGCTCGACACGTTCATGAAGTATGTGAATCCCTCGAGCTGTCGGTCAATCTGCTGCGCCAGTTCGCGTGTCGGTGCCATTATTATGCAGTTTATGGCATCCTCGGGGTATTCTCCGCGGCAGAGCCTGTTGAGTACAGGCAGAAGATATGCCGCAGTTTTTCCTGTGCCGGTCTGTGCTACGCCAATCAGGTCACGTCCTTCCATCAGCGGCTGCAGTGTCTGCTCCTGTATCGGGGTACACTTCTCGAAGCGCATCGCATCCAATGCATCCAGTACCTCGTCTTCAAAGTCAAATTCGTCAAAATACATATGTCTCTTTCGGGTTTTATCTTGGTGCTTTTTTATAGAGATATATCGCTATAAACGTGTACATGATATTCGGTATCCACACGGCCAGCCATACGGGCATCTGTTCCGCGAAGGCCGATGATATGGTCTGGAACATTATGTACGAGAAACTGAGCGCGAGTCCGATACCGAGCGAGAGTCCCATGCCTCCCTTTCTTTTGCGCGAGGAGAGCGAGGCTCCTATAATGGTGAGGATGAATGCCGCGAAAGACATGGCTATGCGCTTGTGGTATTCCACCTCGAATGTCTTTATGTTGCCTATACCTCTTTTCTGCTGTTTTTCGATGTAGCGGCTCAGTTCGGGGCTTGTCATCGTCTCCTGCACGCCGTCTGATATGAGGAAGTCCGCCGGTTCAATCGGCAGGATGGTGTCGAGCGGTTCATTGTTGCTCGATATTATCTCTTCGACGTCGTTTTCCATTTTTCTTATCACCCAGCGTCTTGCTGTCCATGTGTAGGGTTTGTCGGGGTTGTACGAAATGGTTGCGGCCGTCATGTGCGAAACCAGTTTCTTCTCCTCGAACTTGTCGAGCGAGAAACGCCATCCCAGATTGTTCCGGCTCTCGTAGCGTTCAATGTACATTATAGTGTTGTCATCGACCTTTATCTGCACGTCGCTGGCCGATTCCACTTTGTTCTTCTTGTTGTGCTGCTGTTCGAAAGCGAGCCTTGTTTCGTTGCCGGCCGGTATTATATGCGCGCTTAGTGCATAGGTCATGATTGCGATTATGCCTGCCGAAATCATGTACGGCTTCATCAGTCGCCTGAAACTTACGCCCGATGCGAACATAGCTATGATTTCCGAGTTGTCGGCCAGTTTCGAGGTGAAATATATTACTGCAATGAATACGAACAGCGCACTGAACGTGTTGGCGTAGTAGGGCGCGAGGTTCAGGTAATAGTCGAATATGATTTCGCTCATTGTTGCGTTCGACGTGACGAACTTGTCAATCTTCTCATTGTAGTCGAACACGACAATCACCACGATGATGAGTGCCAGGGAGAAGAAATAGGTTCCCAGGAACTTCTTTATTATGTACCTGTCGAGTTTCTGCAGCTTGAAGAAGTTTAGCAGTTTCATTACAAATGCTGTTTCTGTTATGACGTGAATTATCCGTTTCTGAGATTAAAGCCTGCGGGTCACCTCTTCGAGCATGCTCCTTTTCCAGCTTGCATAGTCGTCGGCAAGTATGTGTTTGCGTGCTTCCTGGGTGAGCCATACATAGAAGGCGAGGTTGTGTATTGATGCAATCTCCAGCGCGAGCAGCTCCTGTGCCGCGAAGAGGTGACGCAGATAAGCCTTGCTGTAGAGTGTATCGACAAACGATGCGCCGTCCTCTTCGATAGGGGAGAAGTCATACTTCCACTTCTCGTTGCGCATGTTCATTATGCCGTGCTTGGTGAAGAGCATGGCGTTGCGTCCGTTGCGTGTAGGCATTACGCAGTCGAACATATCGACTCCGCGTTCAATGGCCTCGAGTATGTTTGCCGGTGTACCCACTCCCATCAGGTAACGTGGCCTGTCTGTCGGCAGAATCTCGTTCACCACCTCAATCATCTCGTACATCTTTTCGGCCGGCTCTCCCACGGCGAGTCCTCCGATGGCGTTTCCGGCCGCGCCTTTCGATGCTATGTACTCGGCCGAACGGCGGCGAAGGTCGGGATACACGCATCCCTGCACAATGGGGAAGAGCTGCTGCTCGTATCCGTACATCGGCTCCGTCTCGGCAAGGCGGTTGATGCAGCGGTCGAGCCAGCGGTGTGTTCTTTCCATTGACTTCTTGGCGTAGTCATAATCTGCTGTACCGGGCGTACATTCGTCGAATGCCATTATGATGTCTGCACCGATAGTACGCTCAATGTCCATAACGCTCTCGGGCGAGAAGAAGTGCTTCGAACCGTCAATGTGAGAACGGAACTCAACTCCCTCCTCGCTCATCTTGCGTATGTCCTTAAGGGAAAATACCTGGAAGCCGCCGCTGTCCGTCAGGATAGGGCGGTCCCATGCGTTGAACTTGTGCAGTCCGCCGGCCTTCTGCAGAATGTCGAGCCCCGGACGCAGGTACAGGTGGTATGTGTTGCCCAGGATTATCTGGGCCTTTATGTCATCCTTGAGGTGCGGAATCTGCACTCCCTTCACGGAGCCTACGGTACCTACCGGCATGAATATCGGTGTCTTTATCTCTCCGTGGTCTGTTGTCAGTATTCCGGCGCGGGCCTTGCTCCCGCTGTCAGTGTGTAGCAGTTCGAATTTCACGTTTATGCCATCAGGTTAATAGGGTTCTTTACTTTCTTGTCGAGCAGCGCTATTTCCAATACCTCCTTGACGTCCTTCACATAGTGGAAGGTGAGTCCCTCGAGGTATATCTCGGGTATTGACTCAATGTTGCGCCTGTTCTCCTCGCAAATGATTATCTCGTTTATTCCTGCACGCTTCGCTGCAAGAATCTTCTCTTTGATTCCGCCTACAGGAAGCACTTTGCCACGCAATGTTATCTCGCCGGTCATGGCAAGGTTGGGTTTTACCAGGCGCTGTGTCAGGGCCGAAGCGAGTGCTGTAGCCATGGTGATGCCGGCCGAGGGACCATCCTTGGGTATTGCACCCTCGGGCACATGCAGGTGTATGTTCCATTTCTCGAACACCTCGTAGGGTATGCCTATCTCGTCGGCGTGTGACTTTATGTATTCCAGTGCCAGCATCGCCGACTCCTTCATCACGTCGCCAAGGTTTCCGGTCAGCGTAATCTTCTCGCCCTTACCGCGGCTGAGACTTGTCTCTACGAAGAGTATCTCGCCTCCCACGGCAGTCCATGCCAGGCCGGTCACTACGCCGGCATAATCGTTGCCCTGGTACTTATCCCTCGAATACTCCTTCACGCCCAGCAGCTCCTTGAGGTCACCGGGCTTCACGCTTGTGATACCTATCTCGCCGGTTGTCGCCTTGCGGCATGCCAGACGCCTGAGTATCTTGCCTATCTTCTTTTCGAGCGTTCTTACTCCCGATTCACGTGTGTAATCCTCGATTATACGCTCAAGAGCGGCCTTGCTTATCGTTGTTTTCTCGCCAGATATGCCGTTGGCCTCCTTCTCCTTTGGTAGAAGGTGACGCTTGGCAATTTCTATCTTCTCTTCTGTAAGATAGCCGCTTACCTCAATAAGCTCCATTCGGTCGAGCAGCGGGGCGGGTATGTTTGCCAAGTTGTTCGCCGTGGCAATGAAGAGTACCTTTGAGAGGTCGTAGTCTATGTCGAGGAAATTGTCGTGGAACGAATTGTTCTGCTCGGGGTCCAGAACTTCGAGCAGTGCCGATGACGGGTCACCGTGCATCGATGCCTGGCCTACCTTGTCAATTTCGTCGAGTATGAACACCGGGTTGTCCGACCCTGCCTTTACAAGGCTTTTGAGGATACGTCCCGGCATAGCTCCCACGTATGTCTTGCGGTGTCCGCGTATCTCCGACTCATCATGCATTCCGCCCAAAGAGACTCTTACGTACTTGCGCTTCAGAGCCTCTGCTATAGACTTTCCGAGTGATGTCTTTCCCACTCCCGGAGGGCCGTATAGGCAGATGATGGGTGACTTGAAGTCGCCGCGCATCTTTATGACCGCAAGGTGCTCAAGAATTCTCTCCTTTACCTTGTCAAGCCCGTAATGGTCGCGGTCGAGAACCTTCTGCGCCCTTGCCATGTCAAGATTGTCCTTTGTGCACTCGCCCCATGGGAGGCTTACGAAAAGCTGCAGGTAGTTCAACTGTACATGATAGTCCGGTGTCTGCGGATTGATGCGTTCCAGTTTGGTCACCTCTTTCCTGAAGTTCTCTGCAACAGCCTTGCTCCACTTCTTTTTCTTTCCCTTCTCCATCAGCACGACCGTGTCCTGCTCCTGTGAGTTGCCCAGCTCCTCCTGGATGGTCTTTATTTGCTGCTGCAGGTAATACTCTCGCTGCTGCTTGTCAAGCTCCTTGTTCGTCTTGCTGTTTATATACTCTCTGAGGTTTACCACCTGCATCTCATGTTTCAGTATCGCCAGCAGATGGTATGCGCGTTCTTTTACCGATGTTTCGTGCAACAGAGAAATCTTCTCAGCCATCGGCATCGCGATGTTGCTGCATATGAAATATATCAGCTCCGAACCGTCCGGGAAATTTCTCATGGCATATATCGCGTCCGAAAGGCCTTCGCTTGCGTTGAATATGGCCGATGCCGTCTCCCTGCATGCCGACATGAGAAGCTTTGTCTCCTCGCTTTCGGGTGCTTCGGTGTCGAATACCGATTCTACCATGCCGGTAAGGTAAGGTTTGGTCTCTACCAACTCCTTGAGGCGCATCTTCTGAAAACCCTGCACAATTACAGTTATGGACTTGTCGGGCATCTCTATGACTTTTATAATCTTTGCCACTGTACCCAGACTATGCAGGTCATCAAGCGAAGGGACATTTACCGCCGGGTCCTTCTGGCATACCACGCCCAAGTATCCCCTGTTGAGGTGAACCTCCTTTATGAGTTTGAGCGACGATTCGCGTCCTACCGATATCGGGAGTACGGTCGTTGGGAAAAGCACCATGTTGCGCAACGGGAGGATAGGAAGTGTCTCGCCGACATTGGCAATTCTGCGTCCCTCTTCGCCACTGTTCACTTCGGCTATTACAGAAACATTGCCGGATTCTTCGTCACAGTTCAATAAATCGTATAACGCTTGTTCTTTTTCTGTCATTGTATTGTTCTTGTTGTTCGCCCTTCGGTCAAGAGCGGGCGTTTGAATTCATATTGTCCGCGAAGTTACTAAAAACCGCCGATATGCCGAAACTTTTTGTTTATTATTAAATGTAATTTATATTGAAAATAGCCGGTTTGTGACATTGGGAATGCCGGCTTGTTAAAAATTCAAAAAGAAACCTTTTTTCTCTCATGCAATTATCGTAAATTCGCGGCATCAAAAAAAACGGCCGTAATTGTGAATAAGAAGAAAAAAATACTGTTCCTCATCAACCCCAAGTCGGGCGTACAGAGCAAGAAACGCGTACCTGAACTGATAGAGAAATATATCGACCGCGAGAAGTATTTACCATCCATCGAATACACGCAGTATGCCGGACATGCCTGCGAACTCACGCGCAAGGCCGTAGCCGATGGTGTTGATATTGTCGTGGCTGTAGGCGGTGACGGCACCATAAACGAAGTGGGACGCTCACTGATGCACTCTTCCACAGCTATGGGCGTCATACCGTGCGGCTCGGGAAACGGTTTTGCCCGTCATCTTGGAATCCCCATGAATATACGCCGGTCCATCGAATTTATCAATAACGCCGAAGTTGCGACCATCGATTACGGAAAGATAAACGGCAACCCTTTCTTCTGTTCATGCGGTGTAGGCTTCGATGCTCTTGTGAGTTACGACTTTTCCAAAGGCAACAAACGCGGCTTTTTCAGCTACGTCACCAAGTCGCTTACCGATTGGGTGAAGTTTAAGCCCGAGACGTATGAAGTTGAGCTCGAATCGGTCAACCGCACCTGCAAGGCCTTCGTCATAGCTTGTGGCAATGCTTCACAGTACGGCAACAATGCATACATAGCACCGTACGCCTCAATGCGCGACGGACTTTTGACCGTTGCTGTCCTGGCTCCGTTCAGCACACTCGAAGTCCCGGTTGTTGCGGCGGGTCTTTTCAGGAACACGCTCGACCAGAACAAGCATATGACGCTCTACACTTCGCGTTGGGTCCGCATAAAGAGAGAGAAGGCCGGTCCGGCACATTTCGATGGCGAACCCTCCATGATGGATGCGGAGATTATGGTGGAAATCGTGGCCGACGGAATAAAAGTGCTTGCAAAGCCCGGTTGGGACGGAACCTGTGCCCCGGTGCCGGTTCTTAAACAGGTGTATGACATGGTGGCCGGTTCGTGAGTTGTTCGGCAGTTTGAAAAAACCTTACAGGATCTTTAGATAGAAGTCGCGCAGGATATCCTGCGCCTCTTTACTATATACACCAGGTGAATCCTCAAGTACAAGCGTACTCTCAGAGCATTCGATGGCATTTCCTCTACTGAATTCAACAAGCACCCTTTTAGGCATTTTTTTGGGAGTTGTTTTTATATACGCAAGGCGACTTGCGGCAAAACCACAACCATTGGCAGAGCGTCGCCATTCTCCTTCAATATCGCATGGAATGACTATGGAAACCTTTCCATCGGGTGTAAGCAGCCCGTCGGCACATGCGAAGAAATCTTCGCTACCCAAACTGTCGCTATGGCGTGCGAGTGTGCGCGTAGCATTGTCACATTTAAGGCTGTTTACAAAGTAAGGTGGGTTGCTTACAATGGTGTCGAACAACTCTTCGGGTACATATTCGAGCAGGTCCTTTTCAATTATCTCCACACGTTCGCTCCATGGAGAATTCTTTACATTCTCTTTTGCTTGTGCAGCTGCGTTAGGGTCTATTTCAATTCCTGTCACCATGGCATCACAGCGTTGTGCTGCCATTATTGCGATGAGTCCGCTTCCTGTGCCGATGTCGAGGATGCGTCGGCTCTGTGAACAGTCGAACCAGCCGCCAAGCAGACAGCCGTCGGTCCCCACCTTCATGGCGCAACCGCCCTGTTCAATGGTGAATTGTTTGAATTGGAAATAGCTGTTTGACATTGTTGTGAAGCCAAATATTGGATAAAAAACAAAGACTGGCGGATGCCAGTCTTTGTAGAGCCGAGTCGGGGACTCGAACCCCGGACCTACTCATTACGAATGAGTTGCTCTACCAACTGAGCTAATTCGGCAATATGTTTTTTTTAGCTTTTGTGCTATAGTTCTCAAAAGTTCCGGGGTTGTCCCCCGTACCTACCCATTGTTCATTATTGGACGAATGAGTTACTCTACCTTCCTGAGCTAATTCGGCGATATGTTTTTTTTAGCTTTTGTGCTATAGTTTTCAAAAGTTCCGGGGTTGTCCCCGTACCTACTCATTGTTCATTATTGGACGAATGAGTTGCTCTACCTTCCTGAGCTAATTCGGCAATATGTTTTGTTCTCAAAAGTTCCGGGGGTACGTCGTTAAAGACTTTAGAGACTTTAATGACTTTAATGACCTTGACCCTAAACGTTTTTTTCTTTTGCGGTGCGAAGATAGTACAAAAGCCGCGGAAAACAAAATATGAAATGCGTTTTTTTCAATTGAATTGTTTCCCTCCATTGAAAAATCCGAAATTCAATGTAGAAGTTGTTTCGGAGAAAAGAATAGGAAAATACGGCTTCCGTGATGTCTCGGCGTTGCTATGCACTGCTATGGCCGCGTGTGGTGGCGCCTTATTTCGCTGTAATCTTCACAGCGTTAATGAGCGCGGCGGTAAAACCGTCGGCCTCAAGGCTGTTTACACCCTTTATGGTTATTCCGCCCGGGGTACAAACCTTTTCTATCTCCACGGCAGGGTGTGTTGTGTTCTGTAATATCAGCTCCGCCGCGCCTTTCATTGACTGTGCAACCATCTTCATGCCAATATCGGGCTTTATGCCCAGTTCAATGCCTGCCTGGGTGACCGCCTGTATGTATTTGAGTGCGTATGCAATGCCGCACGATGTCATTGCCGTGGCAGCTGCCATCTGCTTTTCGGGAACAACGAACGTAAGCCCCATGCCTGCAAAGAGCGAAACCATCATCTCCTCCTGCCCGGCCGTTGCGTTGCGCGATGCGATTATCGTTGTGCTCTCCATTTGAGCAATCGCCGTGTTCGGTATAACCCTGAATATCGTCATCCCCTTGTTGCCGCTCATCGTTTCCAGCTCCCCGGTCTCAATGCCGGCCGCTACCGACACCAGAATCTGCCGTTCAGTGGGCATTATCTCCTTTATCACCTCTTCCACAAGCCAGGGCTTCACGGCAAGTACTATGATGTCGGCATCCTTTGCGGCCTCGCGGTTGCTTGCCGTTGTCATTATGGACGGAAACTCTTCCTTTAGCCGTTCCAATTTCGCTGCGGTGGGGTTGCTCACGGTTACATTTGCCTCTTTAGCCGTTTTTGCCAAACCACGTGCTATTGCACCGCCCATGTTTCCGGCTCCAATTATTGCAATCTTCATGTCTGTTCGTTTTTTTGTTGTGGCAAAAGTAAACAAACCTTTCGTTATATCAAAAATGTTATATTCCATTTCTTTTGTCCGATATTTTTCTTATCTTCGCCGGAGTGCATAATCAAAAACTAACAATAATATGGAAGTAAGAAAGTATATTCAGGAGAACGAAGAGCGTTTTCTCGGCGAACTCGAATCGTTGATACGCATTCCCAGCATAAGCGCGAAGAGCGAACACAAGGCCGACATTGCTGCCTGTGCCGAAAGGTGGAAAGAGTTGCTGCTCGAGGCAGGTGTGGATAGGGCAGAGGTGATGCCATCTACTGGCAACCCCCTTGTCTATGCCGAAAAACTTGTAGATTCAGCGGCCCCCACGGTGCTCATCTATTCACACTATGATGTCATGCCTGCCGAGCCGCTCGAGCTATGGAATACCGACCCCTTCACAATGGTAATCAAGGATGGACGCATATGGGCGCGCGGTGCCGATGACGATAAGGGTCAGGCAATGATTCAAGCTAAAGCGTTTGAATATGTAGTCAAAAACGGCTTATTGAGGCATAACGTGAAGTTTATCTTCGAAGGTGAAGAGGAGATTGGCTCGCCAAGCCTCAATGCCTTCCTTAAGGAGAACAAGGAACTGCTCAAGTGCGACATAATACTCGTGAGCGACACAAGCATGCTTGGTGCCGAGCTTCCTTCGCTCACCACAGGCCTGCGCGGCCTTGCCTATTGGGAAGTTGAGGTTACAGGCCCCAACCGCGACCTGCATTCCGGCCACTTTGGCGGTGCGGTGGCGAACCCCATTAACGTGCTGTGCGAAATGATTGCCAAGATGACCGATGCCGATGGCCGCATAACCATCCCCGGCTTTTATAACGATGTTGAAGAACTCTCGAAAGAGGAGCGCGACATGCTTGCATCCATTCCGTTCGACGAGGCAAAATATAAAGCAGCTATCGATGTGAACGACCTGCGCGGCGAAAAAGGCTATTCAACCCTCGAGCGCAACAGCTGCCGCCCGTCGTTCGACGTGTGTGGAATCTGGGGCGGATATACTGGCGAAGGCAGCAAGACCGTTCTCCCCTCAAAAGCATACGCAAAGATGTCGTGCCGTCTTGTGGCGCATCAGGATCACGAGAAAATCTCGCAGTTGTTCGTCGATTACTTCACAAGCCTGGCCCCAGCCTGCGTCAAGGTGAAGATAACTCCCATGCACGGTGGCCAGGGCTATGTGTGCCCGATAACCCTCCCTGCCTACAAGGCAGCAGAAGCCGGTTTTGAAAAGGCCTTCGGTAAGAAACCTCTTGCCGTGCGCCGCGGCGGCAGCATCCCCATCATCAGCGATTTTGAGAAGATTCTTGGCGTGAAGACAATCCTTATGGGCTTTGGTCTTGAGAGCGACGCCATCCACTCACCCAACGAAAACTTCAACCTCGACATCTTCCGCAAAGGCATCGAGGCTGTGGTTGAATTCCACAAGAATCTTCAGATGTAAATACAGGTTGCCTACGATATTCCGTTGACACACGTGGAGGCCAATCATCCTGTATTCCATCTATAAGATACCGACAAACAAGGATCGTGCGGTGATATTGACGGGCTGTTTCGTCTTATATGCGTGAAAGCGGTTGAGGAAAAATATCCCACATTGATATTTACGTGGCTACTGTCGATGAGGGCCTGAGCGACAAAAAACTATATTCTGCCCGGTTTGGGCGATGCCGGAGATAGAATCTTTGGTACAAAGTAAAAGTGTATGAAGCGGAATGGACAAACAGACATTCCGCTTCATTGTTTTAATAGAATTATTGTGTCGGTTAGTTGATTTAATTTGGCTGTTTTGTTCTTTTACTTTTTATTTGCGTGTAAATAAACAAAGAAATGTCATGAGAAAATTCACTTTTTTATGTTTGTTTTTTGTAGGACTGTTTACTGCATATGCCGAAAATGACTACTCGTATCTGACTTTCGAAACGACCGATGGTGCAAAATTTTCTGTGCAGGCATCATCGCTTTCTCTGTCTGTCAAAGGAAATGTCTTGACGGTAGGAGAATACGAATTTGTTGTTTCCAATCTGACTAAAATGTATTTTTCTACAGTTGATGAAACGACAACGACCAATGTTGATGCTGTAGCGGATGCTGTATTTGACGACGCTGTGGAAATCTATAATCTAAAGGGTGTCAAGGTATGTGAAAAAGACCTTACGAAAGGTGTGTATATTGTAAAAATGAAAGATGGGGCTAATAAAATAATTGTAAGATGAAAAAGGTATATATTTGTTTTGCGGCTTTTTTGTTAGCAGTTACAGCTGTTGGTCAGACATTTAATGTGCAAGTTGGCAATGTTGTTTACAGATTTCCTGCTTCTCGCACAGGTGATATGGAATTTATCGACGGCAACACGCTTGTGGTCATGGGTAAGAGTTTTACTTTGGCTGATGTAGATGCAATGAGCGTTAATGAGGCCTCTGTCCAAGATAATAATGTTGTCATAAGTTATAATGGAGAAGTTGCTATGGTTGAGGTGCCTGGTAATGTGGCACGGTTTGTTGATGTTGTAGTGGACGGTGCGCATGTAAACATAACCCAATCCAATACCGATGCTGTTGATGGAGATGAAATTACATATACGCTGAGCGGAACAACTGCCGATGGCGGTTTTTTCCTTTCAGGGGCATATAAAAGTACGGTGAAACTTGCAGGTCTTGAGTTGACCAACCCCAGTGGAGCAGCACTTGAAATCGCAAATGGTAAACGCATTCAGTTGAGCGCAATGAGGGGAACCGTCAATTCATTGACAGATTCCTCGGGTGGCTCGCAGAAAGGTTGTATATATAGTAAGGGACAATTGCAAATACAAGGTAACGGTGTCTTGAACGTAACGGGTAATACCAAACATGCAATAAAGAGCGGTGACTATATCTCCGTGAAAAACCTTACGTTAAACGTAAATGAAGCGGTTGGTGACGGTATTTCGTGCAATGAGTACTTTCTCATGGAAAGTGGTTTGCTTACAATAAGCGGTGTGGGTGATGATGGTATCCAATGCGATCTTGACGGTGATTCTTCTACAGGCGAAACGGTTGACCACGAAGATGAAGATAGTGGCAATATGTATATTCATGGTGGAACTATCAATGTTTCTGTCACAGCCGATGCTGCAAAAGGTATCAAAAGTGAAGGCGCAATAAAAGTCTATGGTGGAGATATTGCTGTTACTACATCAGGTGGAGGTGTGTGGGATAGTGAGGAAATGAAGACAAAGGCAGCATCTTGCATAGATGCAGATGGCGATATATATATCAGTGGCGGTGCGCTGAATTTGGCAAGCAGTGGTGCCGGCGGTAAGGGCATTAGCGGAAACGGTATCTTTACGGCTGTAGGTGGAGTGGTTATGGTGAGCACATCGGGTAATGCTGTGGTTGCATCTTCAAGTGGAGTGCTGTCAACAGTTACGTCCTCGCAGCAACTCGACCGTTATGACAGTGATTATAAGTCTTCTCCAAAAGGTATTAAAGTTGATGGTGCAATTCTCATAAGTGACAGTGCTGTGGTGAGCGTTACTACTGCCGGTGCCGGTGGCGAGGGAGTCGAAAGTAAACATTCGATAGAGATTACAGGCGGACAAATTACAGTAAATGCAACGGATGATGCCATAAATGCTTCTTATGAAACCTCAACCGGGGGAACCGGGGACATAAGTATCAGTGGTGGAATGGTGTATGCGCGTTCTACCGGCAACGACGGAATCGACTCCAATGGCAATTGTTACATAAAGGGTGGTGTGGTGTATGCTGTCGGTTCTTCACAGCCCGAGGTTGCTATTGATGCCAATAGTGAAGAACAGAAAAAACTCTATGTGACAGGTGGTACCATTATTGCTATCGGCGGTTTGGAGAGTGGCTCCAGTCTAACTCAAACCTGCTATCAAACCTCTTCATGGAACAGGAATACATGGTACGCCATGACTTTTGGTAACGAGACAATTGCTTTCTGTACACCGGCAAGTGGTGGAAGCACACTTGTCGTTTCGGGAACTTCAAAACCCACGCTCAAGTCTGGCATTACAGTAAATGGCGGAACAGAAATATTCAATGGGAATGGATTCGTGGAAGCTGTTGTCAGTGGTGGTTCTTCTGTTACACTTTCGTCATACAGCGGTGGAACTGGTGGAGGTGGAGGGAGACCCGGGTGGAATTGATTATTCGTCGTTAAAATGAAATATCAACATATTACAAAACAATCCCGTTGGGAGAATATTGTATATCTTACCGTGTGGGGAATGCTGTTTTTTGCTCCACTCTTGGTGTCATATGAGCGTATGGTTCACACTTCGGGGATGCCGTTCGATTGGACAGAGGTTTTTGTTATATGGCGGATTTTGAGTTTTTACCTTGTTCTGTTTATTATCCATAATTTTCTATTGGCACCATTGTTGTTCCATAAACGTAAAAGACTCCTGTATTTTTTTATTTCTACCATGATCTTATTACTGATGACAATCTGTGTACACAAGATCAAACCCGAAAGAATAGGCAATGACGAACATATAAGGCAAAACGATGTGGCTCTTTTAAACCGGCAACAGGAGGTGACAACCGGTGGCTTTATGAGGCATCCTCCATCTCCACCGCAACCGGATAGGCAAAGGATTGTGGGGCAACGCAATTTTATGTCTATTATAATGCTTGTCTTTATGTTCGGTGCGAATTTCGGTATCAAAGGGTATTTTCGTGGGCGTAGTATTCGTGCAAGATTGTCTGAATTGGAGAAACAGAATCTTGAACATCAGTTGGAGTCTTTGCGATGTCAAATAAATCCACATTTTTTCATGAATACTCTAAATAATATTCATTCTCTTGTTGATGTTGCCCCCGAACAGGCCCAAAAAGCAATTCGTGAACTTGCAAAGATGATGCGTTTCGTGCTATATGAAGAGAATAAACAAGATGTTCCTCTTTCTCACGAATTGGAATTTATAAGGCATTATATAACGCTTATGCAGTTACGTTATACGGATGCTGTTCGTGTAGATGTTGAAATTCCTGAAAATGTTCCGGATTGTCGGATACCTCCGATGATTTTGATTACATTCATTGAAAATGCTTTTAAACATGGTATAAGCTATCGGCATAACTCATTTGTCTGTGTAAAAATTATTATATGCGAAAAGAAATTGCAATTCATATGTAGTAATTCAAAAGTCAATACATCGAATGAAGAGAAAACCGGTATAGGGCTTGTGAATGTCCGTAAACGCTTGGATTTGCTGTATGGTAGTAAGTACAATCTCTTCGTTACTGATAATACAGATATTTATAGTGTTAAACTTATTGTTCCGCTAAAATAATGATGAAAATACGTTGTGTTGTAATTGATGATGAGCCATTGGCTCTTAGACAACTGGTTGATTATGTAAACAGAGTTCCATTCTTGGAACTTATTGCTGCGTGTAGCAGTGCTGTGGAGGCTTTGGAGTTAATGGATGATAAAACAGTTGATGCTGTTTTTTGTGATATAAATATGCCCGACCTCAATGGGGTGGATTTTGTAAAATCGTTTGTAAATCCTCCTTTAGTTGTTTTTACTACGGCTTACTCCGAATATGCCATTGAGGGCTTCCGTGTCAATGCTGTCGATTATTTGTTAAAACCCTTTAGTCTGCATGAATTTCAAAAAGCGGCAATAAAATTAAAGGACAGAATGTACGCTTCATTTCCGCAACACGACCAGTTGCAGGATATGATTTTTTTAAAGTCCGACCGCCGTGTTGTCAGAGTTGATATTTCTCAAATACAATATATTGAAGGAATGAGTGAATATCTTAAGGTATGGATAAATGGAGAAACAAAGCCTATTATCACCCTTTTGTCTATTAAAAAGATAGAAGAGTGTTTACCAAACTATTTTATCCGCATTCATCGTTCATATATAGTCAATTGCAAGATGATACGTGAGGTAGAACGAAATCGGATAATTACAAAATCGGGCGCAAGTTTTCCTATTGGTGAAATATATAAAGATGCATTCCGTGAGTATTTGAATACGATGTTAGTGGATAAATAAAATGTAGTCGGTATTTTTTTTGATATTTATTGTTCGTTTTTCCCCTTTCTCTTGTACGTGTGTTGATAAATTTTTATTATCTTCGCGCTGAATTTGGTTTTTAAGTACTAAACGGATATCAATATGAAACGTAAGGGGTATAACTGCACTATGGCTGCGGACTATAAAAAATGTTCCGTTGTCAATTTTGCCCCCTCTTGTTTCGTTATTGATATTTATTTTTTTAGTTTTATTGCTGTCGTTTCGTTTGGAACGACTTTTTTTGTATATTAGCGGAATATTATTATAGAAATTATGGAACCTCTATTACATGAATGCGGTGTTGCGATGATTCGCCTGCGTAAGCCTTTGAACTATTTCCAGGAGAAGTACGGTACTTGGGCATACGGTATGAACAAACTCTTTCTGTTGATGAACAAACAGTATAACCGTGGCCAGCAGGGTGCGGGTATCGCTTGCGTTAAGCTGAAGGCTTCTCCGGGCGAGGATTACATGTTCCGCGAAAGGGCAGTGGGTTCAGGTGCGATATCAGAGGTGTTTGACTGCGCCAACAAGGATGTTCTTTCTCATCCAAAGGAGAAGAAGAACGATGCTGACTATGCTTACCGTCATTTCGGTTTTGCTGGCGAACTCTACATGGGTCACCTGCGTTACTCGGCTACTGGCAAGACGGGCATGCAGTATGTGCATCCCTTCCTGCGCCGCAACAACTGGAGGGCAAAGAACCTTGCGTTGTGCGGTAATTTCCACATTACCAATGTTGACGATGTGTTCCAGGAGTTGGTTTCACACGGTCAGCATCCACGCGTGTATGCCGACACATATATCATGCTCGAGCTTATGGGCCACCGTCTCGACCGCGAGGTTGAGCGTATCTTCAGGGATTGCGAGTACGAGGGTCGCGAGGGTATGGACATAACCAATACCATTGAGGAGCGCGTGAACATGGCCAACGTGCTGCGCACATCGACCGAGATGCTCGACGGCGGTTATGTATTCTGCGGTGTTACCGGCAGCGGCGAGATGTTTGCGATGCGTGACCCGTGGGGCGTGCGCACAGCATACTGGTATGCTAACGACGAGATTTTCCTTGTTGCCAGCGAGCGTGCAGCTTTGCAGACTGCAATGAACCTTAAGGCCGAGGAGGTTATTGAGATGAACCCGGGTGAGGCTCTCATCGTGAACAAGCGCGGCGAACTGCGCATTGAGCAGATTACACCGCAGAAGGCGTTCTTGCCCTGTTCTTTCGAACGCATTTACTTCAGCCGCGGAAACGACGGCGATATATATAAGGAGAGAAAACTTCTCGGTTCTAACCTTAAGGAGCAGATTCTGAAGGCAATCAACTACGACCTCGACAACACTGTCTTCTCGTTCATTCCCAACACTGCCGAGATGGCTTTCTATGGTATGGTGGAGGGTATGCAGGAGTATCTTGACGAGTGGAAGGTGAAGGAGATAAATTCCGGCAAGCAGTTTACTGCCGAGGAACTGAACACTCTTGTCACCAAGAAGGTGCGTCAGGAGAAGGTTGCGAACAAGGACATCAAGATGCGTACGTTCATCTCTACGACCGACAAACGCAACGACCTTGCCTCTTATGTATATGACATCACATATGATACTATAAAACCCAAGGTTGACAACCTTGTTGTTATTGACGACAGCATTGTGCGCGGTACGACTTTGAAGCAGAACATTCTGAACATTCTCGACCGTCTTGAGCCGAAAAAGATTGTGGTTGTCTCTTCGAGCCCGCAGATCCGTTACCCGGACTATTACGGCATCGACATGGAGAAGTTCGACCACTTCGTTGCGTTCAAGGCCGCTCTGGAGCTGTTGTACGAGAACGGCAAACAGTCGCTAATAGATGAGACTTACCGTGCTTGTCTCGAGGAGCTGAAGAAGCCCGATGCGGAGCAGGTGAACTGCACACGTGCAATATATCACCCCTTCACTGCCGATGAGATTTCGCGTAAGATTGCTGACCTGTTGAAGCCTGTTGACCTTAAGGCAGAACTGGAACTGGTATTCCAGAGCCTGGAGGGTCTGCACAGTGCGTGTCCCAACCACTTGGGCGACTGGTATTTCAGCGGCAACTACCCGACACCGGGCGGTAACCGTCTGGTGAACGAGGCGTTCGTGTATCACTATGAGAAGTATCTTAAAAAGTAAAGAACAAAATATACAATTATAGCTATGAAAGAGAAACTGAAAAAGGTGTTGTTGCTTGGTTCGGGTGCGTTGCGCATCGGTCAGGCAGGTGAGTTCGACTACTCGGGTTCACAGGCTCTGAAGGCACTCCGCGAGGAGGGTATAGAGTCGGTGCTCATCAACCCTAACGTGGCGACTATCCAGACTTCTGAAGGTATTGCCGACAAGGTATATTTCCTTCCTGTGGATATACATAACGTAGAGGAGATTATAAAAAAGGAGCGTCCCGACGGCATCCTGCTTGCGTTCGGCGGACAGACCGCGTTGAACTGCGGTACCGAGCTTTACCAGAAGGGTATTCTGGAGAAGTACGGTGTGAAGGTGCTCGGTACATCGGTAGAGGCTATCATGTACACCGAGGACCGCGACCTCTTTGTGAAGAAACTCGACGAGATTCCAATGAAGACTCCTGTTAGCCAGGCCGTTGAGACAATGGAGGATGCTCTTGCCGCTGCACACAAGATTGGTTTCCCCGTAATGGTACGTTCGGCTTACGCTCTTGGTGGCTTGGGCAGCGGTATCTGCCGCGACGAGGAGAGCTTCAAGGAGTTGGCCGAGAGCGCGTTCACCTTCTCTAACCAGATTCTCGTTGAGGAGTCTTTGAAAGGTTGGAAGGAAATTGAGTTCGAGGTTACCCGCGATGCCACCGACCACTGCTTCCCCGTTGCAAGCATGGAGAACTTCGACCCGCTCGGCATCCACACCGGTGAGTCAATCGTTGTTGCTCCTACATGCTCACTCACACCCGAGCAGGTAAAGTTCATGCAGGAAATCTCTGTAAAGGCAATCCGTCACTTGGGTATCGTTGGTGAGTGTAACATACAGTATGCATTCAATGCCGAGACCAACGACTATCGCGTGATTGAGGTGAATGCTCGTCTGAGCCGTTCATCGGCCCTTGCTTCAAAGGCCACAGGTTACCCCTTGGCTTTCGTGGCAGCGAAGATAGCTCTTGGCTACACACTCGACGAGATTGGCGAGATGGGCACACCAAACAGTGCGTACAAGGCTCCCGAACTCGACTACCTTATCTGTAAGATTCCACGTTGGGACTTGACAAAGTTCGCAGGAGTGTCACGCCAGATTGGTTCAAGCATGAAGTCGGTTGGCGAAATCATGTCTATCGGCCGTAGCTTCGAGGAGGTTATCCAGAAGGGACTCCGTATGATTGGTCAGGGCATGCACGGCTTCGTGGGTAACGAGCACACTCACTTCGACAACCTTGATGAGGAACTTGCCAACCCCACCGACATGCGCGTCTTCTCAATAGCTTCGGCACTCGAGGAGGGCTACACCGTTGAGCGCATCAGTGAACTTACAAAGATTGACCCATGGTTCCTGGGCAAGCTCAAGAATATAGTTGACTACAAGAAGGTGCTCGAGGGCTACAACACGCTCGAAGAGTTGCCCGAGGAGGTTCTGCGCCGTGCCAAGGAGCTCGGATTCTCAGATTTCCAGATTTCGCGCTTCGTGCTCAAAGAGCAGAAGAACATGGAGAGTGGCAACCTTGCTGTGCGTGCGCGCCGTAAGGAACTGGGTATCGTTCCTGCAGTTAAGCGCATCAACACTGTGGCTTCGGAGCATCCCGAACTGACAAACTACCTGTACATGACATACGGTGCCAAGGGCTACGATGTGAACTACTACAAGACCGACAAGTCGGTTGTAGTGCTCGGCTCGGGTGCTTACCGCATCGGTTCGTCGGTTGAGTTCGACTGGTGTTCTGTGAATGCAGTGCAGACAGCACGCAAGCTCGGCTACAAGTCAATTATGATTAACTATAACCCCGAGACCGTGTCAACCGACTACGACATGTGCGACCGTCTCTACTTCGACGTGCTCTCGTTTGAGCGCGTGCTCGACGTGATTGACCTTGAGCAGCCGGGCGGTGTGATTGTCTCTGTGGGCGGACAGATACCTAACAACCTCGCGATGAAGCTGCACCGTCAGTCAGTGCCCATCCTGGGTACATCGCCGCTCTCAATCGACCGTGCCGAGAACCGTCACAAGTTCTCTGCAATGCTCGACCAGCTCGGCATCGTCCAGCCTGCATGGAAGGAGCTTACAAGCATCGAGGATATGAAGGAGTTTGTAGATAAAGTTGGCTATCCGGTGCTGGTGCGCCCGTCGTACGTGCTTTCAGGTGCAGCCATGAATGTCTGCTACAACGAAGAGGAGTTGCAGGAGTTCCTGAAAATGGCTGCTGAGGTGTCAAAGGAGTTCCCCGTGGTTGTTTCACAGTTCATGATGGAGACCAAGGAGATAGAGTTCGACGCTGTGGCACAGAACGGTGAGGTTGTGGAGTATGCTATCTCTGAACACGTTGAGTTCGCCGGCGTTCACTCGGGTGACGCAACACTGGTATTCCCGGCTCAGAAGATCTACTTTGAGACCGCACGCCGCATAAAGAAGATCAGCCGCCGCATTGCCAAGGAACTGAACATTTCAGGTCCTTTCAACATACAGTTCCTGGCGAAGAACAACGAGGTCAAGGTTATCGAGTGTAACCTGCGTGCATCGCGCTCGTTCCCGTTCGTTTCAAAGGTTCTGAAGCGCAACTTCATCGAGACTGCAACACGCATTATGCTCGGCGCACCCTACAGCCAGCCCGACAAGTCGGCATTCGACATCGACTGGATTGGCGTTAAGGCATCGCAGTTCTCGTTCAGCCGCCTGCACCAGGCCGACCCCGTACTGGGCGTTGACATGTCATCTACCGGTGAGGTAGGCTGCATAGGTGACGACTTTGAGGAGGCATTGCTCAATGCAATGATTTCAGTAGGCTACAGCGTTCCCGAAAAGAACGTAATGGTATCTTCAGGCGCAGCAAAGTCAAAGGTTGACTTGCTTGAACCTACAGCAGTCCTTGCACAGAAGGGGTACAACATCTTCGCTACATCGGGCACAGCCAAGTTCCTCAACGAGCATGGCATAAAGGCTACTCCCGTAATGTGGCCCGACGAAGACCCATCGGCCGAGAACAATGTGATGCAGATGATTGCCGACCACCGTTTCGACCTTATCATCAACATCCCGAAGAACCACACCAAGCGCGAACTTACCAATGGTTACCGCATACGCCGTGCGGCTATCGACCACAACATTCCGCTCATCACTAACGCCCGCCTTGCAAGCGCATTCATCCGCGCCTTCTGCAAGATCGACGTTAAGGAACTTCCCGTGAAGAGCTGGGACGAGTTCAAGTAATTGAAATAAGAATTTATAAACGCAAAGACAGCACCGCGCGCGGTGCTGTCTTTGCGTTATATAGTAGTTACTTCACCATGTTTTATTTGCTATAACGAATAAATAAGTCGTTTTTTTGTTTGATATATCCATTAGTGTCCCATCAAAATTAGGGACTGGTTAAACATTAAATAAATTTATCGGACACCAATAATATTTTTACTATCTTCGCATAAACCTTTAAATTGTGTTGAATAATGACAGACATTCCAGAATGCCGCATAGTCGCCTATGTTTGATTCTCCTATTGGGGAATAAACATGAGGTTGACAGAATGTAGGATTTGTTTTGACGGGAATCAATAACATATCATTAGCCATTTGTTTGCAAATAGAAGAAACATAATTTGCCAAATTCATATCTATCCTAGATATTCCATTATCTTCTTCTATTCGAAACCCTGGTAATGTGTCTAAGAAATCAGACAATGTTTTGTGTTTTTCTAAACTCGGATTATCATAGAAAAACTCGTATATTTTTTGCACTAAATGTTTCATTATACCAACTCGCTTTTAGTTTTCATTATTTGTGCATCTACTGTCAAATACATCTTCGAACAAACTCATTTCTCGTTT
>JAZRLO010000013.1:0-4719 GCA_045646845.1 Bacteroidaceae bacterium | reverse complement strand
TGTAAACTTGTCGGGCGGTGGCTTGCGCCGTGTTTACACCGAAATTGAGAAACTTAAAAAGGAGGATTGATATGATAACAAAAATTGAAATGCAGTTTATGGAGGCGGTGAAAGGTTTGTACCGCCTGTTGAGAGAGAATGTCGGGCGCGGTGTTGATTGGGAACAGCGACGCTATGAGATAGCGAAAGAGGTCTATCCTGTTATTGTGTCGAAATGCACGCTTAAGGAGTTACCAGAAGCACCGATTACAGCTGTATTCCTTGCGAATTTACTTGTGTTGGAACTTAAAAAATTGGAGGAAATTGAAAATGAAAAGAAAAATAACGATTGAGGATAACGGACAGGATGTCCTTTGGTTCGTGACCGATGAGAACGATAAGGTTGTAGATGCCGGACCGTATCAGAGAAGTGTTTGGGTGGGTGCTTATATGCCCTCGGATATGTTGAAGGTGGGCGAGCCTTGCCCGATACACAACCCACCTGTGATAAACTTCGGTTACCTGAAACATAAAGTAGAATCAATAACGGAATTGCAATGAAACTGAAAAGAGCTTACAGCCCTGTGGAGATACAGAATATGAATATCCCGACTTTCGACTTTACGGGAGCCTGGGAAGACTCATTGGGGCGACCTGCAAAAACAGGTACTTGGATTATATGGGGACAGCCTGGCAACGGTAAGAGCTCTTTTGCTATGCAGCTTGTGAAGTACCTGTGCAAGTTTGACAGGGTTATTTATGACAGTCTCGAGGAGAGTACCGGCAAGTCGTTGCAGATGTCGCTGAACAGGCACAATATGGAGGAGGTGAACCACAAGTTGCTTATATTGGACCGAGAGTCTATGGCAGAGCTCAGCGAGAGATTGAGCCGAAAACGAAGCCCCGGCATTGTGATAATCGACAGCTTTCAATATAGTGGCCTGACATACCAAGGCTACAAGGAACTGAAAGAGAAACACTCGAACAAACTGCTGATATTCATTAGCCACGCCGAGGGTGTACGCCCTGACGGCAGAATCGCCAAGAAGGTTGAGTATGATGCAGACATTAAGATCTTCGTTCAGGGTTTCAAGGCGGTTTGCAAGAGTCGATTTATGGAGAGACCAGGTGTCCCGTTCACAATATGGGAAGAAGGTGCTGCCAAATGTTGGATTGAGTGATGGGTGTTCTTGAGTATTGTGCAGGTAAGGAGGTGTTCCAACTGCTGGTAAGGGATTTTGATACGCGCTCGGTGGTCGATGAATGGGTTGCCCGACGGATTGAAACCGACTTGCGAATTCGTAAGGCAAAGACCAGGGGCTTTCGGGTGGTAGAGACTATAGATGTGCTGTTTGCCAACTATGTGCGGACACACTATAAGGATTGTAAAGTAAACATTAAAAAGATTGGGTGATATGGTAGTATTAGAAATGAATGAGAATGGTCACAAATGGGAGAAACAGAACCTCGTGACGATAAACTCAAGCAAAGGAGGCTACGATTTGTATGTGTGTGCTAATTGTGGCATTAAAGGCAAGTCTTTTACTCCTGGTTTTATTGAGATTGCAGAGAAGTATAGAAATAAGGCTATGGGGTGTCCTAAATGTGAACGCACGAAGGTGGTGCGTATAACCAGATGTGAGGCATTTGGTAAAGAGTTTGAGGCGCTTGTGCCAGGTAGTCTGCATTCTGTTGTACCTCCGCCTCCCGGGCAGGATAATAAGCGCGGTGAGTGGGTTATGGGGGCTACTGAACCGGTACTATTGCTTTTTAGGGAATTTACATATGTTGATTAAAATGGGAAAACAACAAATGAGGGTGCTTCACCTTGTTCTTAAACGCCGATGGTACGATATGATTGAACGCGGTGAAAAGACCGAGGAGTACCGAGAAATAAAAACATATTGGACAATGCGGTTAGGGCATTTCGATGCTGTGAAATTCTCCTATGGATATACAAAGCGCACAATGATGTTTGAGTGTAGAACAATCTCCATTGGTAGAGGACGCAAGGAGTGGGGAGCTCCTGATAACGATGTCTATATAATAAAACTTGGTAAAAGAATAAATTAAAAACGAATAATTATGGCTGAATTGAAATATGGCGTATGCCGAAACTGCGGTTGCACAGATAACAATCCCTGTTATAATCCGAGTGCCGGATTCTGCTGGTGGGTAGATGACACTCATACCTTGTGTAGCCATTGCGCAGAACCGACCATTGCAAATGATCCGGAAACAGTCCATTGTGTCAATACGGATAATCCGGAAATAACTCGCATTTGCGAGCATTGCGGTGAAGAGTTCGTTTTGAATGAATTTAATTCTATGGCTCCATATGCAATGTGTGATACTTGTTATGATAATTATTTAATAGAGGGGGATTGATTATGGCATACCTTGACCACACAAGACCGTACAACGGCAAACCATTGGAATATACATTGTGCCTTACTGTTGATGAATGCAAATTGCTATTACCGGTAATGAAGACTGCTTTAAAAAGGCAACAGAAATTATACGATAAGTATAGGGATATTCAGGATAGCGGCGAGGCAACAACGCGACAACAAACAGCATTTATGGATGCTGAAGCTGGTGTAGCGCACCTTGAAGATGCTGTAGAAAAAGCACAGGAACTAATAAAACTATTTGAAAAATGAGTCAGCAGATAACAAACTTTGCCCGGTTCTATGCAACATTCAACCGTTTGGAGTACCGGGGCGATAAAGAGGAACTGAAGCAGCTGATGGTGCTTCGCTTTACAAAAGACAGGACGTCCAGCCTCCGCGAAATGACACAGTCCGAATATATGGAGCTCTGTAATGCTATTGAGCAGATGGCCGGTACTGCATTACACGAACAATATGTGAAACTGAAAAAGAAGAAACGAAGCGCAGTGTTGCACCAGATGCAGATATATGGAGTGGACACAACGAGCTGGGAGATTGTAGATAGGTTCTGCCTGAACCCTCGTATAGCCGGGAAACAGTTTCGCTACCTCGAAATAGAAGAATTGGAACAGTTATACAAGAAACTAAAAATGATGATTAAAAAACACAATGAACAGTAACTTTTAATTTTTGAGATTATGGACATTAAAGAATTGACAAAAGGATTGAGCGCCGAAGAGCGCAAGGCCTTGATGGAAGAGTTAAGCAAGGCAGAACAACAGGAGCAAGTAGATCGTCGCGAGGCATACGAGGCTATGCGCCGAGAGTTCCTCGAAGAGGTAAAGAGTAAGGTCTTAGGACTTGCTGATGTAACAAAGGCCTTTCGTGATTGGCTCGACAATGGTGCGAGAGGCTTTTACGACCTTATGCGCGATTATGGCCATCTGCGAAATGATGGACAGCTGGGATTTACCATCATAGAGGACGACTTCAAACTTGAGGTTCGAAGCAACAAGGTCAAGTGTTTTGATGAGCGTGCCAATGTTGCAGCTGACCGCTTAATGAAGTATCTTGAGAAGTATGTTGGAAATTCGGCAAAGGGCTATGATGATCCAATGTACCAATTGGCTATGTTGCTACTTGCCCGAAACCGCCAGGGCAACCTCGACTACAAGTCAATCAGTAAACTCTATGAGCTGGAAGACAGGTTTGACGGGGAGTACAAGGCTATTATGGACTTGTTCCGTGAAAGCAACCTCGTTCAAAAGACTGCTATCAACTATTACTTTTGGCTGCGTGATGAAAAGAATGTTTGGCAACGCATAGAACCAAGTTTCTGTAGAATGTAAACAAAATTCGTTACAGTGTAACTGTAAGCCCTTGTATTATAATAAAATGCAAGGGCTTTTTATTATTAACAGTGTAGAATTTAGTATATTTGCGAAAAATAGAATATATGCCCCGAGGACGCGATAAGGATTTGATAAAACGCAGAGATGAAGCGTTGTGCCGTCGATACTATTATTGGACGGAAGTGCAACGCTTACGTTTCGACGATGCTTTGAAAGTGTTGTCGAAAGAGGAGTTCTTTATATCCGAGGAGCGTATTTTGGCTATAATTCGCCGTAAGTGCAAAGAACTCGACGATATTGCAGTGTCTATTCCTGCACGCATAAAGAAACCGAGATTAACTCTCAAGCAGCTTGAACTTTTCAGTGATGAAGCCGGCGAGAGTATCTCGGCTCTTCGTAAGACGGTCTAATCCATATCCTCGTGGATGTCGAATTGGTACATCTGTTCATAGACCTTTATGTTCCCTGGGAGAGTGTAGTCGCGCGACTTGATACGTGAAAGAGGGCTGACAGACTTGCATAGGACCTCACATTGCAGAGCTTTGAATATGCGTTTGGCAAATCGTTGCCGTTCTGTTATATCTTCCTCTTGTGTAGAGCCGATATGGGTGTCGCTGTAGCAGTCTATGGCAAGGCGCACGATGATGTTCCCATCTCCCTTTTGTGAACCTGAATAACTGAGGTCTTCCCAATTGATTTGTGTGTTGCCAATGAGAACACAGGGGAATGTAACCGGATATGTATCCTCGTTCGTTTCGAGTTGCCCAGTATCTTCATCGACATACGACAGTTCTGGTATCTCTTTTTTGATGTGTTGCAACATCTTTAATAAAAGTTCTTCCATAGGATTGTGATTATAGGTTGTTAAACATTTGGGCTATTTGATTGACAGCAGCCAGTTCTATGGCTTCGTGTATTTCTGGTGCGTTGTTCAAGAACATTCGCTGTGGAATTTTAACAGTGATGTCGAGTTTCTTTTTCTTTGTAAGGGCAAG
>JAZRLO010000012.1:0-30766 GCA_045646845.1 Bacteroidaceae bacterium | reverse complement strand
CATCCTGAACAGTACCCTCACCCATTGGAAGAGCCTGAACCTCCTCGATAGTAGCGCACTTTGCAGCTACAGCAGCATCGAGGATATCCTGTGTAAGCTTAACAAAGTCGGCACCCTGAGCAACGAAGTCGGTCTCGCACTTAAGAGCGATAATTGCAGCAAAGCCATTCTCCGCCTTTACAAGAACACAACCCTCAGAAGCCTCACGGTCGCTACGCTTAGCAGCTACCAACTGTCCCTTCTTACGGATAATCTCGATAGCCTTGTCAAAATCGCCCTCACCCTCGGTCAAAGCGTTCTTGCAGTCCATCATACCAGCACCGGTCATTGCGCGGAGCTTGGCAATATCAGCCATTGTTACAGCCATAGTATTTTCTGAATTTTAAGATTAATGAATAAATTGAGGATTATTCTGCAACTGGAGCCTCAGGAGCCTCCTCTGCCTTAGCGGCACGTGCACGTGTTGTGCGACGGCGTGGAGCCTTCTTTGCCTCTGCATTCTCCTCGTCACCCTCAGCCTCAACAGCGTCAACCTTCTCAACCTTACGCTCCTCGAGACCCTCAGCGATAGCAGCGCAACAAGCGTCGAGGATAACCTCTACTGACTTTGTAGCGTCATCGTTTGCGGGGATTACGAAGTCGATGTCGTTAGGATTAGAGTTAGTATCAACGATTGCGAATACGGGGATACCAAGACGGTTAGCCTCGTGTACAGCAATGTGCTCCTTCATTACGTCAACCACGAAGATTGCTGAAGGAAGACGTGTAAGGTCGGCGATAGAACCAAGGTTCTTGTCGAGCTTTGCACGCTGACGAGAGATCTGAAGAATCTCACGCTTTGAAAGGTTTGAGTATGTACCGTCCATTGTAAGCTTGTCGATAGTTGCCATCTTCTTCACAGCCTTGCGGATTGTGGGGAAGTTTGTCAACATACCGCCCGGCCAACGCTCGATAACGTAAGGCATGGCTACTGACTGTGCCTTCTCGGCTACAATCTCCTTAAGCTGCTTCTTTGTAGAAACGAAAAGGATTTTCTTGCCGCTCTTTGCAATCTGCTTCAAAGCCTCGGCAGCTGTCTCAGTCATTGCAGCTGTCTTATGCAGATCAATAATGTGGATACCATTGCGCTCCATGAAGATGTAGGGAGCCATAGCGGGGTTCCATTTACGTTTCAAGTGACCGAAGTGTGCACCGGCCTCAAGCAGTGTGTCAAATGTAATTCTAGACATTTTGTTTTAAATTTTAAATTCGTTTACCTTCTTTTTAATTAAATCTTTTAACCAACCTCTCGGGTAGCCCACCAAACGAAAAGCGGAGTCCCGAGTGGTTTAGATACTAAACGTATATTTCGAGACCGAATATTAACGTTTACTGAACTGGAATCTGCGACGTGCCTTTGGCTGACCCGGCTTCTTACGCTCAACCTCACGAGCGTCACGAGTCAAGAAGCCCTCTGCACGCAAAGCCTTCTTGTCATCGGCGTTGATCTTAACCAGAGCGCGGGCGATTGCAAGACGCAATGCCTGAGACTGACCGGTGAAACCACCACCATCCAGATTAACCTTGATGTCATACTTCTCAGCAACATTCAAAGTAGTAAGTGGCTGCTTAACCACAAACTGGAGAATTGTTGAAGGGAAATAATCCTGCAGATCCTTTTTGTTTATAGTAATTTTACCTGTACCCTCAGTAACGAAAATACGGGCAACAGCGCTCTTGCGGCGGCCTAATGCGTTTACCATTTCCATCTGCTAAATTATTTATAAGAGTTAATATCAATTGTTTTTGGAGACTGAGCTGCATGGTTGTGCTCAGGACCGTCATAAATATAGAGGTTGTTCAAGAGATGAGCACCAAGACGGTTCTTGGGGAGCATACCCTTTACAACGTGCTTGATAAGACGCTCGTAGCCCTTGTAGCCTGCAGCAACGTCAGCGGGGCTGAACTGCTTCTGGCCACCGGGATAACCTGAGAATCTCAAGTAAACGCGGTCATTCCACTTGTTACCGGTCATTCTCACCTTGTCGGCGTTGATGATGATCACATTGTCACCACAGTCAACGTTAGGTGTGAAGCTGGGTTTGTACTTACCTCTCAACAACTTGGCTACCTTTGTGCCAAGACGACCAAGCACCTGGTCTGTTGCATCAACAACAACCCACTCTTTCTGAGCTGTTGCCTTGTTTGCTGAAATTGTTTTGTAGCTTAAAGTATCCACTTTAATTCATTTAAAAAGTTAATAATTCCATCATTCACAACACTTCTCCACTCACCTTCACGGAAAACAAGGTTCTGCAGAAACCCTCTTCGCGCCGTGCCCGACCAATTGGCTAGATTGAGTCACTTGGTACGACTCAGAGACCTGAAGCATTGCACGCCCATAGTATGGGCTGATAATAATCGGCTCGCAAAATTACTTCTTTTCGATGGAACTGGCAAACATTTGCAACTTTTTTTCAAAAAAAACGCGATTTTATTTGTCACTACAAAAAAATGCACTACCTTTGCACTCGCAATTGAGCAATTGCCCAGATGGCGGAATCGGTAGACGCGCTGGTCTCAAACACCAGTGGGGCAACCCATCCCGGTTCGATCCCGGGTCTGGGTACTGAAACGGAGAAAGTTGAAAAACTCTCTCCGTTTACTTTTTATAATAAAGAGAGTTTTTTACAAGGCACAACGTAAAAACATTTGATCATGGCAATTATAAAAAGGAACCGCACTCTTCGTCCATCGAGCAGAGTCCCACAATCAATATACAAGATAGATACAAGAAATGTCGGTATTAACGACACTCTCTATGTAACGATAACACACGAAGATAGCACCGAATTCAAAGAAGTGTATACCTTTGAAGGTAAAGATTTGGTTGATAAAAACTCAATACATTTTTCTTACCAAGACGAGCGTATTGAATGGTTGGATAATTTAATCTACAATAAGGCTGATACTATTTATAAAAAGGAAGAAAATAATGATATCACACCTATAATAAAGAGAAAAACCACAAAAAAAGAGAAGAAGTCTTTTAGATGTCCGTATTGCGGCAGCGAAAACAAATTACAAGAAGAGCAAATTAAATCTCGGTATTTAAATTGCGGATGGTGCAATAATACGGTAGAAAATCCATTCTATAAAAAAACTGCTGTTGATTTTGTAAAGGATAACTTCTGGAAGATATTTTTCATTACAATATTATTTGCAGGAATGATCAATGCTGCAATAGAGCAGAATTCAAAAGCTCCTACCAAGTCTACATCTGCAAAAGAAAACAGGAAACAGATAAATACCAAAAGCCCTATAACACTAAACCAGACAAAACAAGAAGACTCAAAAGAACTGGTTGTCATTGACGGGGTTGCCAAGACGTATGACGCTCTGCCAAGATCTGAATATGACATAATAAACAGATGGCAAGAGACCAACATGGGTGAATTTTCCAAAGAATGCAGGATTGAAAGGCTGAAAAAAGATGGAAGTTACAGAATATGTATCGGTGGTATATATTATACTTGTAAACCTGGTACTATTACAAACGATTCAAAGATAGTCTTCCATGATGCAAATGTCAACAACGGCAACTATTTCAATTTAAGCAAAGGAACACCGGTCTATTACATACCCAGAATGGATGATTCATGGCAAGAAGGTATTTATGTTGACGGAATTCTCGTTTTAGAACCAAATGGTTCTGCAAATATCTACATGAATGATATTGACCACAGAATATTCGAGATATTCACCAGATTGCGTCCAATCTATTGAACATTAAGATAGTATAATACAAACATAAGGTCTTTAAGGTTTATAATCGAGTAGGTAGGAAAACGAAGGGTTTTCTCGTTCCAGTGGATTTCCTAATCCGCTGGCTGTGAGTGTAAGCATCTCCCGATGCGAGAAATAGGAGTTTCTTTTTTCGGGATTTGGAAATCCCTATACTCAATTACAGGGGATGAATGAACATCCCCTGTGACGGGTGGATTTCCTAATCCGCTGGGCCAGCGGATTAGGGCTCAGCGGATATTTCCGGGGATAAAAGAACAAAAAAAGGATGTATAAAGCAACAGCCATCATACACCCTTCAATTTACAACCGAGATGCCTCTGAGTTCAATTCTTTTTCTTTTTAAGATAAAGCCGTCTGATCCACAACCAGTAACCGGTCAAAGGCAGAGTCGCGCCGAGCAATGCGGCAAGGAATGCAAGAATACGAGTTACCACTCCACCCCATGAACCAACATGCAGGGAGTATATCCATCCTTGAACCTTAGTTTTTGCAGCACTGTCGGCATAAAGTTCGGAAGATATAACCTCGCCGGTCTCCTTATCATATATATAAATGTCACTTGCTCTCTGATTACCAAAGCCGCCACAGCGGACAGATACCGCACCGTCAGAAACCGTCAACTGAGAATATTCAGGCACCATGGCAACGACATTCTCAAAAGCCACCTGCCATATACCGGCAGAAGAATCAACTGCTGTTGCACCGCTGTTAGCATCGACCACCGTTGCGCCGCTATTTGCATCCACCGTTGTCGCGCCGCTATTTGCATCCACCGTTGTCGCGCCACTATTCGCATCCACCGTTGTTGCGCCGCTCAAAGCATCGGTAAGAGAAGGCTCTTCATCACAGACCTCCGTGTTACGTTCAACAGTCGTAGCACCGCTCACCGCATCGGCACTCCATTCGGCCGACGATACGGCGTCATCACCCGAAGGTTGAGCATACACGCACACATCGAGTTTACACTTGCCGCAATCACCTATGCACGTATCCCCGGCATCATCCGCCTCCTTGAGCGCAACTTCATCAGTGCCCACCTTTTTAACCGGCACATAAGAAGCATCAGAGGTCTCGGCATCTAAAAGGTAATATACACCGTCCTTGTACCATTCGAAAGACCATGTCAGACCGGTAAGGGCCATCACCAGCAGAAACAGCACAGCATATATTCCACCGGCCACGTGCAAATCGTACCAGAAGCGGTTCTTACCCTTTTTCACTGCTATCTGAAGGCGATTCTTCAGCATCTTACGGTTACGCGGCCACCAGATGACGACACCCGTCAGAAGTATAACCACGAACAACAGGGTGCTGGTCCCGACAATGATTCGTCCCCAAAAGAGCTTCCCCTCGCCGGGATTGCTGTCCATAAGCCAACGGTGCAGGCGGAACACAGTAGTAAAGAACGGCAAGCGTTCATTTCCTCCAATCACCTCACCTGTATATTGGTTTACATAGACCGATGCCTTTCGTGGCTTAGAAAGAGTAACCTCATAAGCCCTGTCGGGTGATGACGAAACCACCACCCCTGTCACCTCTACACCGTCGGAGAGCGTAGGCTCCACTCTTGTAACGATATCATCAATAGAGAGAGTTTCGCCTGTAGGCTCCACACTCGCCACGTCACCGCAACACAATGCCGTTATCTCATCCTCGAATACAAGCAATGCACCCGTAAAGCAGGTAATTGCAATCACAATGCCGAACGGCACGGAAACCCACAGATGCAACTTGCGGAAAAAAGATTTCATTTTACGGATATTTTACATGCGTTTCACTTGACTGCTTCGACTGTGTACCCCTGCTTTTCAAGCAGTTCGAGAACTCCGCGCTCGCCCGGCAGATGCGCCGCGCCTACAACAAAGAGAGTTGCCTTATCCGCCATTATGGCAGGCATCTTCTCTACCCAATCGGCATTGCGGGCAAAAATAAGGGCCTCATCCTCCTCGGGCGTGCTGTCACAGCCGTCGCCTCTCTTCTCTTCTGAAATCTCGTACAATTTGGCCATATCCTGAGCAAAATATGCACCGACAAGCTCCTTCAGCATCGCAACACTGTACTCAGCGTTGTCAATCATGCAGAACAACTGCTGTTTCTGCCTCTCAATGGTACTGCCTGTATAAAGCACTGATATCTGGAAATCCACAGTCTCGAAACCGATGACCGATTTACCAGTTTTTTTCGCAGCCTGCTGGAAGTAGCCGTCAATAAGAGCCATGGGATTGAAATCCGGAGTTATTCTCTTAAACTGCACAAGTTGCAACTGGGTTGATATGGCCATCGGGGTCATGCTGCCCAATTGCGACTTTATGAGCGGATTGGTCAAGTCGGCACCAATCGTAGCCTTCATATAGGCATTGAGCCTGTCCATCTCATCAGCCGTAAGCACGTCCGACAGCGATTTGCCGTCAGGCAGCATCATTGCGGCCATAAGCTTCTGCGCACTCTCCATGGACTCCATCTCTGCCATATCGACCTCGCCGCACACCTGTTCCACGCTTTCAAAAGCTGCCTTCGCTCCGGGAATGGAATCGACAAAAGAGGCCGGCGCCAAATGGTATGTACCGATTATGTAAGATGGTTTTTCCAGATTCTTGCCCGTAATCTTATAGAGCAACTGCGCGTCTGCACAAAAAACGGCAACGAGCACGAACATCAGAGTCAAATACAATTTCTTCATAGCATATATCTTTTTGTGCGGCTAATATACGAAAAAAAAAGACAACATGGCTGTTCATTAGAAACCAGCAATTATTAAGAAATCATAATTGAAGACTGAAAAACTGAATTTTACACACCAAGTTGCCTATTTTTGCAAGAAATAAGAAGAAAATATTTTCAGAGATTCAAACAGTTCCCAAAACAACAAACAAGCATGAAAAAAATCAAAAACCCTTGGATTGGGCTCACAGACAAAGGCTACAACTGTTTCGCCTGCGCCCCGACGAACCCATACGGACTTAAGATGGAATTCTATGAAGACGGAGATGATATAGTATCGTTGTGGAACCCAGGCATCAATTATCAGGGATGGCTGAACACGCTGCACGGCGGAATACAGGCAACGCTGATGGACGAAATAGGCGGATGGATAATCGCACGCAAGTTCCAGACATCGGGAATGACCACCAACCTGAATGTAAAATACAAGAAGCCGGTTCCCACAGGAGAGGGTGTTCAAATAGAAGTGCGCGCGCACGTGAAAGAGGTAAAGCGCATGTTCGTTTTCATAGAGGCCACCATAAGTTGCAATGGCGAAATATGCTCCAGTGCCGACATGACATACTACACGTTCCCGAAAGATGTAGCAGAGAAAGATTTCATGTTCTCGGAATGTGAACTGGAAGAATGAAATGCCACTTGCCGAAAGTTCAGGAAAACGAACCGGTACAAGTTCTAAAAAAATGATGGAAACGCGTTTCCATCATTTTTTATCTTTAACGACGCTCTCTATCGCCTCGAGCATATCCTGAGCAAGCCGTTTCCTGTCAAAATCCTTTGCCAACCTATCACATCCCTCCTGACACGTTGCATAAAGTTCCCTGTCCGATATGAGCCTGTTCAGTTTGGCCAGAAAGTCCTTCTTGTCTTCGGGTTCATAGAAAAGTCCTGCGCCGTATTTCTCAACAAGCGAACGGGCTTCACCGTCAACGCCAAGCATGATGGGTATATGCATTGCCGATGTCTCGAATATCTTTGAAGGGATTACTGTCGTGAACAGAGGGTCGCGGCGCAGATTTACAAGAGCCAAATCCTGCAAGGCCACATAATCGGCAACCTTATCCTTTGAGACCGGATCGACAAAGAAGACATTGTCAATCTTTTCATTGGCAACCTTTTCCACAAGAGCCTCCTTCTCGGCCCCTGCGCCCAGAATCATGAGTTTGCAACCGGGAAGCCCCTTGACACAGTCTATAAGAAAATCGAGTTTATGCGCCATACCTATGGTACCGACGTAACCGAGTACCACTTTGCCGTCAAGGCCATACTTCTCGACCAATTCCGGCGACTTTCCGCGCGGTTTGAATAGTTCGAGATTCGCGCCGTTCTTCACCACACTTATCTTCTCGGCCGGGATACCCATTTCCGAAATAACCTTCTTGAACGTATCAGTAACTACGACAATCCTGTTAGCGGACTTGTAGCACCACTTCTCTTCCTTGGAGAAATACCTCAATACCACACCCTCTTTCATGGCACCTACCGATTTGATTGAATCGGGCCACAGGTCACGCACTTCCATTATCCATGGCTTACGTTTGAAGAAGTGGAGTGTTCTTCCCGAAAGGGCAGTAAAGAATTGTGGGGATGTAGCGACTATTACATCGCATTTGAGGAAAAGACCTGCAAAGAATGAGGTGAACGAGAAACTGATATAGTCGAGGATACGTTTGAAGAAACCTTTGTTCGAAGTGATATACGTCCATACGCGTATCACCTTGATACCTTCGACAACCTCTTTCTTCTTCCAACAGTTCCTGTAGCCGTCATAGACCTTGCCTATAGGATAATTGGGATGACAAGTAATTACAGTGACATCGTGCCCTGCTTTCACCCACTCCCGACAATGCTCCAACGTACGCGTTGCCGGGGCATTGACTTCCGGAGGGAAATTATCTGTTAGAAAAAGAATTTTCATTTATTGTACAAAATATATACCTAAAACGTATCCTGTGGTCTATTATTGTATTTTGCAGCCCAAAATTACAAAAAAACATTGCACATAAACAAGCTTAAACGCACTTGAAAAATCACTTTTTGCCTATCTCGTTATTTATCAACGGTTAATATATTCAAGTGTACTGCCCCTATAATAGTGGAAAAGTATCTGCTCATATGAAGAACCACGTTCACCCATCATTGCCGCACCTATCTGGCACAGGCCTACACCATGTCCCCAGCCGGCCCCTTTGATTACAAATGAGGGCTTTTTGTCGGCAGACATAACTTTATCGACAACGAATGCCGAGCTATAGAGATGCGATTTTGAGAGCCAGCGGCGTATTTCGAGTTCCTTACCCACCACTTTTGAGAGCCTGCTGCCGACGACACGCAGCCTTACAATTCTCCCCGAAGCTCCACGCTCGACAGGGACAAGTTCCTCAATGGTACCGAAATCCAGGCCTGAACGCTCCTTTACAAGGGCCGAGAGCTCCTCCTGCGTATATTCCACACACCAACGGTAGAAGTCGTTCGTCTCCTGGTCATATCCGTTGAGTATTTGAGACAGGACTTTACCGTCACGCGTCGAGCAAAATGAGTGCGGCACATCCTCTATCCACCTGCGCGCGCCCTCTTCGGTAGTAAGGTCCGGCAAAGCCTCGCCATCCGGAACATCCCTGAACGCCTGCAGATAGTCGTAATCGGCATTTTCCCAACAGGCAGAGAAAAGCTCCGTAGCACCTCCACAGCACTTGCTGAAACGGGCATCGCACACCTCACCGCCATACATAAGCACCAGACCCTCCGTTTCACGCACCGCGCGCTCCACGTTCGGGTTGAACGAACGTGTAACACCCTGATAACGTTGGCAATGGTCATCGGCACAGAGATCGAAAAGAAGATGGTCTTCACGTGCGTACCAGCGTACAATCTCATCGCCATTCTCCCACCCAAGGGTATTCTGTTGAACCTTCTCTTTCCTCTGCAACTGGGCATACAGCCAACTGCGGGAAATTATCGTATGCGCCTTCAGGAACTCAAGTGACGATGTCGCAGACATCTCGCTCGATATTACACTGACAAGGTACTCCTCGACCGGCAGACGGTTTATTGCACGAACCTCGCCATCCTCGACCACAAATATTAGTTCTCCCCTGAAAGATTGGTCCTCCTTGCGTTGCCAATGAAAATTGACCCCTATCACCACATCGTGAAGGGTAAAAAGCGATTCTTTACACAGAGGCTTGAATTCCAGCCGTTCATAATCCTCGCCACGATAGCGGATTCTTCCATCCTCGATAAAAAGGTCATTTTTTTCGGGGACAGGCTTACCGTTCAGGGAAAAATCCCCGGTAAAATCGAACTTTATGCGCGGAGCGCGCAGGATACCAATATCGACAGTTCTCATATTCATACAATCATGTCGGCAATTTCATCGGCCAGCACGTCGGTAATGGCCACCTCCCTGAGCATACCAGAAGCCTCATCGGCTGTTATGGCAAGAAAATCGTCCTCACGCGGCGTTATCACAAGACCGGCCATATCAAGCGCGCCGGGGCTTACAAGACGTTGCGCGTCACCTGTTTCGCCATAGCATGCCGGACGGTGTTCGGCACGCGGAATGACTATTGTCACATAGCCCTCTCCCGGCTTATGATACGCTATGACATTCATGCGCGGTTCACATTCTCCATCATGCAACGGCATCGCCTGCAGCAGACGGCCAAGCAGTTCCACGGAATCGCTGACCTGGGTTGCCACTATCATGAACAAAGGAACCGTATATGATGTAACCTTATATATGCAGCTGCCGCCTATTGTATGAAGCGGCTCCATTCCATCGGATATTTTCTCGCCCCACTCTTCGCTCAGGAGAGGAATGTCGGCACAGCGGCACGCCTGTAGATGAGCATGGTCCGGCGCGGATGCTCCACACTTGGCACCATTGTAGAAAAGTGCCATTCCGGGCCATTCGTGCGCAACGTGCAGCATATCGGCATACATAGGTTCAAGCATCTGCTGAACATGCTCCTTTACCGGCAACGTCAAATGGAACGGCAATATAGGGAAGGGATTTACAAGGACATCAAGAGTACCCATGGCCACAAGACCGTTCTGCACTGCCGGACGGTTACCGGCACAAAGGAAACATTTTCTCTCGGCAACGGAAGTTGCATCCACCTTCGCGCCTGTCGAGACTATGCGTGCCGGATTATACTGCAGCGAAATACCGTTGCCAAGGTCACGCACCTTTACATTCTCAAGCGCCGCATAACGTGCCGAAGCATCGTCCCAGACCTTCAGTTGCGAAGTAAAGAAGGCTGCGAGTTCATCGGACGAAGGGATAGACATTGACGACACAAGCCCAATCCTTGCCTCAACCTCAGCAGTACGCAAAGAATCCTTGTAGAGATTATGCGCATTGACCTTTGCATGGGAAAGCGCGGCATCGGAGTTTCCGCCCCAACGCCGGCAAAGATAGAGGACATCGTAAATGCGACCTATCCTGAAACGTCGCGATATCTGCAGCCCGACAGCATAATCCTCGCCATAACTCACGTTCGGGAAACCCACTTCACGTATGACAGGGGTATAGAATGCACGGGGCGCACCGAGTCCATTTATTCGCAGAGCATTGTTGCGTCCGTTCTCTTCGGTCCACTCGCGGTGGTCGATGATTCCCGGAGGCAACGTATTGAGTTCAAAGTCACATATCCTGTATGTACCCACAAGCATTGCGCACTGCTGTGCATAGAACTCATCGACAATGCGCTGCAAGGTATCGTTTCCGCTGTATATGTCATCGCTGTCGAGCTGCACCGCAAAGCGTCCGCACTGCGCGCTGTTCACGGCAAGCTGCCAACACCCTCCTATTCCAAGATCGGTACGCTCGGGTACAATATGCACCACGCGGCTGTCGGCGAAAGAATCGATGATTTCACCGGTCCTGTCCGTCGAATGATTATCTACAACGAGTATATTGAACAGGAAGTCGGTCTTCTGCGAAAGGACCGACGCTATCGCATCGGAAATTGTTGATTCACGGTTCAGAACAGGTATTATCACGGAAGCCTCTACCGGGAATTCGCCTTCTGCAAGGTCAATCATTTCATACTTGCATGGAGGCAACCATGCTCCTATCGCCTTGAGGTGAGCGGTGCAGACATTCTCCATCTCTACTTGGACAGCGCGCTGTGCCGGATTCACATAGTCGAACTGCTTCTCGCCGCTCTTGCGCGTATCATCCTCCTCTTCGGTATAAAGATACTCCTTATAGTGGAAGAGTGAACCGACACGGCTCATCGCAAGACGCAACTGATAGAGGCCGGCATAGTCAAATTCATCCATTCCATCGGTGAAATACCCCTTGACGGAAGAGGTACGGAACAGCAGCAACGAGCCGAAATCGAAATCATTGCGCAGGCTCCCTGCAAAATAGTCTATCACAGGAGCTTCGACGCGTTCACCGCCGAGCACTTTATAATGGTCGGAATATGCCATGGATGAACCCTGCGGCATTACAGCACAGAGTTCCAGCAGCCGGGCTGCATCGACAGTGAGATTCTCCTTGCCGAAATAGAGTAGAAAATCAGCCGTAGCGCATTCTGCCATATCACGGAACAACGCACTGCACGACAACGATTCAACAGTAAGTACCTCAACCCCGGCAGGCAAGGGCCCACCTGTAGCGGACGCGCTCCAGAGCCATGCTCTTTCTATGACACCTGCGGCCAGAAGACCCTTTACATTCTCCAACGCCTGCTCACTGCCGGAATACGGCATGAACAGTTCTATAGTATGCTTTTTCATACGTAATTTAAAAGTTCAGACGCGAATTTAATAAAAAAGGAAGTCACCGGAACTATTTTAGGAAAGAATTTGTCTGTTGGCGGCAAAAAGCCCTATTTGAATATTTAGTTTTAATATAAATTAATAGAGGTAAGAGTAAAAAGAAATCACTTTTTTGCATTATCTTCGCAAATATTTTGTTCTGTCAGCCTTTACGGCAGAACCAAACAGGAACGACATGAATGAAAACGGGAAACGGAAATTGGCAGGAATGACGCTTGACGGGCTGAAAGAGGCTGTCAAGGAGGCCGGCATGCCTCCATTCACCGCAAAACAGATAGCAGACTGGCTGTACAAGAAACGCATCACGAGCATAGACGGGATGACCAACATCTCGCTAAAGAACAGGGAGAAACTCAATGAGCTCTTCGAGGTCGGATACTGTCCGCCATCGGATGAGGCGCGCTCTGTTGACGGAACGGTCAAATACCTCTACCGCGTGGCCGACAACCATTTTGTGGAGGCTGTATATATCCCCGACGGCGAACGCGCGACACTTTGCGTATCGTCACAGGTCGGTTGCAAGATGAATTGCCTGTTCTGCATGACCGGCAAGCAGAAATATACGGCAAACCTCACAGCCAACGAAATTGTAAACCAGATACTCTCATTGCCTGAATTCGACAAACTGACAAACATCGTGTTCATGGGCATGGGCGAACCGTGCGACAACCTCGACAATCTGTTGCAGGCAATTGAGATAATAACAGCCGAATACGGACTGGGATGGAGCCCGCACCGCCTGACGGTATCATCGGTGGGTGTACGCAAAGGACTCAAGCGTCTGCTCGATTCGGGCGACTACCACATAGCCATAAGCCTGCACCACCCTGTTCCCGAAGAGCGCAGGGAGATAATGCCGGCCGAAAAGGGATTCCCGATACTGGAGATACTGGAACTGCTGAAGGAATATGACTTCAGCCACCAGAGAAGACTTACATTCGAGTACATCGTATTCAAGGGAGTGAACGAGACACTGCCCCATGCAAGGAAGCTGCTCAAGTTGCTGGACGGCATTGACTGCCGCGTCAACCTCATACGCTACCATGCCATTCCGGGCGTTCCGCTCGAAGGCGTTGACGAGGAGGGAATGACAAGATTCAGGGATTTTCTCACGAAGAACGGCCTGTTCACAACGATACGCGCTTCGAGAGGAGAAGACATTTTTGCGGCATGTGGCATGCTTTCGACACTTAAACAGGATCAGAAAAACAAATAAACAAAAAGATATGAAAAAGATATTATTTCTATTGATTCCTGCAGCACTGCTTTTCGCAGGATGCAACGTGGACATAAAATACCAGGCAATAGGAAAACCTTACGAAATTCTCGTGCTGTGTGACGATGACATCTGGAGCGACTCGGCCGGATATGCCCTGTACGATGTACTCACCGAAGAGATTATAGGATTGCCGCAGCCGGAGAGTTCATTCAAGGTGACGAGATTGGCCAAAGCCGTAGGAGAATCATCCAAGCACCGCAACATCATAATGGTGGAGACCGACAAGAGCCAATTCAATAAGTGCGAGCTCGCGTATGAGAGGGAGATGGTTGCCGAATCGCAGTTCGTGGTTTCAATCACGGCACCTGACAAGAAGCAGCTCAAGGATTATATCAAGGCAAACGGAGATTTTATCCGCGAAATTTTCAACGGAGCCGAGATGGAGCGCAAGACCAAGGAATTCAAGCTCAGCCGCAACAAGGATATAGAGAAGAAGATAATGGAGAAGTTCGGCTGTGAAATCATAGTTCCTTCGACACTCACCGACTACAAGGAGAGCAAGGACTTCATATGGGTGTCGGACTATTTCTCCAACAGACCGGAAATCATGAATCTTGTAATATACAGCTACCCCTACACTTCACCCGAAAACTTCTCGTTCGACAACTTCATAATGACACGCGACTCTATAATGAAGAACATCAAGGGAAGCGGACCGGAGCAGTACATACAGACTGACGGCAGATTCACGACAATAAGCGAGAAATCGTTCCGCGACCGTTATCTGCAGGAGGTAAGAGGTCTTTGGTTCATGACCAACGTCTCAATGGGAGGACCGTTCGTGTCATACTCTACAGTAGATGAGGTGAACGAGAGGGTCATCGTTGCGGAAATATTCGTATATGCTCCACACAAGGAGAAGAGACAACTCGTACGCGATATGGAGGCACTGCTGACAAGCCTCAAACTGCCGGCAGACCTCATCATTGAGAACAGCACCATGACCGACGAGGTTGTAATCGAAGGCAAGAAACAGTAAGCAGGAAAAACATACGGCACTTAATGGCCGATAAACATAAAAAGAGATGAACAACAGGACAAAAATACGCGTAGGCATTACGCAGGGCGACATAAACGGTGTAGGATACGAGGTTATTCTGAAGACATTCGAGAACACCGAGATGTTCGATATATGCACACCGATAATATATGGTTCCCCAAAAGCCGCGGCATACCACCGCAAGGCATTGGAGATGGAAACTCCATACAATGCCATCGAGAGCTGCGACGAGGCTCAGGAGGGCAAACTGAACATAGTAAACTGCAATGGCGACGACCTTCACATAGAGTTGGGTACAAGTACTCCGGAAGCCGGACTTGCCGCATTCCAGGCACTTGAAAAGGCCGTAAGTGACTACAAGGAGGGGAAAATAGATGTTATCGTTACGGCTCCAATAAACAAGAGTTCCATACAGAGCGAACAGTTCCATTTTCCGGGACACACCGAATACCTGCAGGAGTGTTGCGGTGGAGAGGAAAAAGCTCTTATGATACTCTGCAGCGGCGACCTCAGGGTTGCGGTAGCCACATCGCACATGGCATTGCGCGACATTCCGGAAGCCATTACCCCGGAACTACTCGAGGAAAAGCTGACACTCCTTGACAGAAGCCTGAAAGAGGACTTCAACATCGACGCCCCAAAGATTGCAGTGCTTTCACTGAACCCCCATGCCGGTGACAACGGCCTGCTCGGTGAAGAGGAGATAAAAACCATAACACCGACTGTGCGCAAAATGAACGAAGGCGGAATCTTCTGTTATGGTCCTTTTGCCGCTGACGGCTTAATGGGCAGCGGAAAGTATGCCGAGTTCGACGCTATTCTGGCAATGTACCACGACCAGGGACTGGTGCCGTTGAAGACACTTGCAATGAATGACGGCGTGAACTTCACGGCAGGACTTTCAATAATACGCACCTCACCGGCACACGGTGTAGCGTTCGACATCACAGGAAAAGGAGTTGCCGATGAAGGCTCGTTCCGTCAGGCGATATATGCGGCAATAGACATCCTGCGCAACCGCAGAATGTATGAGCAGGCACGCCGCAACCCGCTCAGGAAGCTCTACTTTGAGAAGCGCGATGACAGCAACAGGCTCAACCTGCAACAGAACGACAACGACTGACGATGAAATTCGCCATAATAGCAGCAGGAGAAGGTTCGCGTCTGGCACAGGAAGGCATAGGAACTCCCAAGCCATTGATTGCGATACAGGGTACTCCCATGATAGAACGCCTTATAAGGATTTTCGCAAGTCATGGCGCGACATCGATATGTATAATAATCAACGGACAGCAGCCCGAAACGCTCTCTTTCCTCAAAGAGTTGCAGAGGGAGTATCCGTTGGAGATTGTCATAAAGGATACACCGAGTTCAATGCACAGTCTCCATGCACTTTCACCTTTGCTCAAAGGGGAAAAGTTCTGTCTCACGACAGTTGACACCCTATTCCGCGAGGAGGAGTTTGCCGGGTACATGGAGCGTTTCAAGGAGTGTGCGGATGACGGGCTTATGGCCGTCACAGGATATATCGATGATGAAAAGCCGCTCTATGTAAAGTGCAATGCTGAACTTGATATAACAGCATTCATAGACACCCCCGACAAGGATGCAGAATACATTTCGGGAGGTATATACGGATTGCCGCCGCACGCGTTGGACATTCTTGAAAAATGTATCTCCGAAGGACAGGAGCGTATGCGCAACTTCCAGCGCAGGCTCGTGCAGGAGGGATTACATCTGAAAGCTTATCCATTCGGGAAAATCATAGACATTGACCACGCCGAAGACATTGCCAAAGCAGAGAGTTTTCTATCGGAATGACAAGGATTGCCATCATAGCGCGCGATGCCATCAATTCACCGAACATGTCGGAGAGCGATGCCGCGATACTGGAATGTATCGCAGGGGAGCTTGCGACCATGGGCGTTGAAACAATTAAGGGCACGACAGCTGACGAAAATATTGACGCCATATGCCACATGTCACGCAATGGCATGACATTGGAGAAGATTGCTGCATTGGAGAAGAAAGGAACAAGAGCATTCAACAGAGCGTCGGCTGTGAAGATGTGTTCAAGAGAAGCATTCACATACGCCCTTCACGGCAAAGGGATACCGCAGGCGCGATTCTGTATTTTGAAAAAAAAGGAAGAGCTGGAAACGCTCACATACCCTGCATGGATAAAGAACGGAAGCGGATGGAGCATTGAAAGACATGACGTATGCCATGCCGCCAATGCAGAAGAAGCGGCGGAGGCATTCTTCGCAATGCGCAAAAGAGGCGTCTCAAGCATCATGTATTTCGAACACATCGAAGGAGACATAATAAAATTCTATGGAGTCGGAGGCGGTTATTTCAGATACTGTTATCCCGACCCTGAAAAGAGCAAGTTCGGGCTTGAGAAAATGAACGGTACCCCCCGGCACTACCCGTTCGATGCCGAGAGGCTGAAGGAGATTGCTGTACGTGCCGCACGCACCGTCGGGTTGGATATATACGGCGGTGACTGCATTGTTACGGCAGACGGGGAGATATTCATCATTGACCTGAACGATTTTCCCAGTTTTTCGGCAATAAGGGCCGAAGCGGCAAAAGAGATTGCCGCATACATTACAAGAACCGTTAAAGAGGAGAGTTCAAAATGAAAGAGGAGGACAAGAAATTATACTTTGCATCGATAAAATCGACCGACACCGAAGAGTTCCTGGACATGTGGGTCTATAGGCCGCTCGGGTTCCGTTGCGCCATTTTCTTCCGCAACCGCGGAATACACCCCAACGTCATTACCATAATATCCATTTTCCTGGGAATAGGAGCAGGTATCTGTTTCCTGCAGGAAAACTTGCGTTGGAATGTGATTGGAATACTGCTTTTGCTGTGGGCGAACCTGTATGACAGCACGGACGGGCAGCTTGCGCGCATCACCGGACAGAAGACGCGCTGGGGCAGAATACTCGACGGTTTTGCCGGTGACTGCTGGTTCTTCTGCATATACTTTGCCATTGCGGCAAGAGAGACATTCCGGCCGATACCGTTTGCACCTGAATATGAATGGGGAGTTCTGATATGGATACTCGTATCGTTCTGCGGATTCTGGGTACACGGTTCACAATGCCAGCTTGCCGACTACTACCGCAACATACACCTTTACTTCTCAAACGAGAAGAACGGCAACGAATTCCACAATTCCGTACAGCAGAAGAAGGAGTATGACGCCACGCCATGGAAGGGGAACTTCTTCTGGAAACTCTTCCTCAACGCATATGTTGCTTACGTAAGCAATCAGGAGCGCATGTCGCCGCGTTTCCAGAAATTCATAAGAACTGTACACGCACGTTACGGCACGGAGATTCCCGCAAGCCTACGTGAAGAGTTCCGAAAAGGAAGCCTTCCGCTGATGAAATACACCAATATACTCACGTTCAACTCGCGTGCTATAATGCTCGCGTTCGCAATGCTAACAGGAGAGTTGTGGATGTACCTTATTTTCGAGCTTGTAGTGCTCATGGCACTCTTCATATACATGCAGCACAGGCACGAGACACTTTGCAAACGTCTGACAGAAAAAATAGAATCGGGATATGAGTTCAATTGAAGGTATCATATTCGACTACGGAGGAACCATAGACACCAATGGAATCCATTGGGGCGAACTCATATGGCAGGAATACCGCAACGCAGGAATTCCTGTTGAAAAAGAGCTTTACCGTGAAGCATACGTGCATGGCGAACGTTCACTTGCAAAAAGCCCCATCATAGAACCCACCGACACGTTCCGTACCCTTCTCAAAAAGAAGATGGCGATACAGGCCGGGTTCCTGCGCGGAAAAGGCATTGACATGCAAGCCGGGAAGGAAGAAGAAATCGCCGAGGCATGCTACAGCAGAGTTCTCGACACCATTGAAACCGCGCGTCCCGTCATTGAGCAGTTGGCAACCGCATACCCCATGGTCCTTGTAACCAATTTCTACGGCAACATGCCTGTTGTACTGAAAGAGTTCAAACTTTCACAACTTTTCAGAAGCATCATAGAATCATCCGTTGTAGGGATACGCAAACCAGATCCCGCACTTTTTGCGCTCGGTGTCGAAGCCTTGAGCACAAGCCCCTGCAGAACGGTTGTTATTGGTGACTCGTACAGAAAAGACATATACCCGGCGGCTTCATTGGGGTGCAGGACCGTATGGCTGAAGAATCTCTGCTGGGAAGAGGAACCTGTAATGGAAGGCCATGAGCCGACAGCCATAATAGATACCATAGAACATTTGCCCGGGACAATAGCGGAAATGGTGACCGCTGAATAAAACCATAACGATGCCGCATACGTTTTATAGAGGAACTGATAAAATGAACCTTTATGAAACGAAGACTATCTATTGGCGCATTGTTCGCCTCACTCGCCATCGCAGCTACGGCGCAGATGACACCTGAAAGTTACGATGTCACCCACAAGGACAGTTGCTGGCATTTCACTCTCGACTATGACACTCCCAAGATGGGAAGCAGGAACGGCATGGTGGTAGTAACACATATCTGCACTCCCGACACATGCGTAAGTTCCGCGACACGGCACATTCAGGGCAAGAGGTACAGCAAGAAGTATGAAAGAAGATACGGTTCGTTGCCGGCACTCACGGAGAATGGGAAGCACTGTTGCACTCTTGTCGTACCCGAAGAGGCAGTCAGCGACACTGTCTATGCCGTAACCTACTGCGAATACAGCAACCTCAAGGAGACGGACTTTTTTTGCGATACGGTTGCCATATGCCTACCCGAAGCACCTCCATTAAGCTGTCACAGGGTAAAGGAGCAATGCAGCTATGCCGACGTTCTCTCCGAAGAATATCCCTATTTGAAGAGCATCAGACACTACACGCCGTTGACGAGCGGGAATGTGACGGAGGCAGGAATGACACCGCACATTGTAAGATACACCACCAACAGCGACAAGCTCAACCCGGAAAACCTCGACAACGCCATGAACATAGAGGAGCTGATGCTTCTCATTGACGAAGTTCTTGCAGACAGCAGCACAAGACTGGAATCGATACAGCTTGTCGGATACACTTCTCCCGACAGCTCGGAAAAGAATTCGGCCGGGCTGGGACGTGCAAGGGCCATCGCCATGCGCGAACATGTCCGCAAACACCACAGCATACCCGATTCCATATTCGAGGTTGCAGACGGGGGAGAAAACTGGAATATGATTTACGACAACATTATGGATATCGACCCCGATGATGGTGAAAGGCTCGTGGAGAGACTTGCCAATGAACCGGATGTACAGAAGAGGGAACAGATTCTCAAGCGTTACAGGCACGGAGAGCTGTACGGAGCGCTTCTGAAGAAACACTTTCCGGCGCACCGCGTTGCCTGTTGCACCGGAATATACTACAGCAACGGCACGGACAGCACAGCAATGGCACTGAACGAAATAATAGACCGGCTTGCCAACGACCCCTCGCCCGACTACAACAGAATTATGGAAGAGCTGAAGCAGTACAGGAACGACCCGAGGGTGCTGAACCTCGAAGGGGTCATAGAATACCGCCGGCACCGCAGACACGCGGCTGAACAGGCATTCCGGGAGGCTTCACAGATGGGTGACGAACAGGCTGTCGTCAACCTGCAGATAGTGGAGAATAACAAAAAAAGATAGAAAGAGGACTCCATTAATGACAAATGACTAAAGAGATTCTACACGAAATCCCTTATCTTTGCATCACAATCCATGGACTGTGATGCATTTTTCAGATATATAACCATATGAAAGAATATATTCATCCTCTTGTTGAACTGCTGAACGAAATGACCCCTTATCTTCTGTTCGGTTTTCTTATAGCAGGTATTCTGCATGAATTTGTTCCGCGCAGGATATATGCAGACAAACTATCCGGCAACAATTTACGTTCGGTGATGTGGGCCGCCATGTTAGGCATACCGCTGCCCCTGTGTTCATGCGGTGTAATCCCCACTGCTGCATCAATACGTAATGAAGGCGCATCAAAAGGAGCTACCGTATCGTTCCTTATAGCTACGCCGCAGACAGGAGTTGATTCCATATTCGCCACAGCATCACTCCTGAGCATTCCGTTTGCCATAATGCGCCCGCTCGTAGCACTTATCACCGCCATTGCAGGAGGATTTGCAGTAAACCGCCTGTGCGACGACAACACAGCATGCAACATTGAAAGAGAAGGTAATGCGGAGAAAAAGAAGAGTTTTTTGAAAAGATGCTTGGATACACTGCACTACGGCTTTATAGAGATGTTGCAGGATATAGGCAAATGGATTGTCATAGGCCTTATTATAGCGGCCATAATAACCATAGCCGTACCCGATGATTTCTTCACGGGCACAATCAGTTCCCCACTGCTTAACATGATTGTCGTATTGCTTATTTCCATCCCTATGTACCTGTGCGCAACAGGTTCAATCCCCATTGCGGCCGCACTCATGCTCAAAGGCCTGTCACCAGGGGCTGCACTTGTATTGCTGATGGCAGGACCAGCCACCAACATGGCGGCCATCCTTGTGATAAACAAGGTACTCGGAAAGAAGACCTTAGTCATATACCTGCTGACCATTATTGCAGGAGCTATGGGATTCGGCCTGTTCATTGACTACGTGCTGCCGGCCGAATGGTTCAGTATTGCCGGAGCAGGAGAGCATTGCGCGCACTGCTCACATGCAGAAACTCCATGGTGGCAGACAGCATCGAGCATCATCTTCGTGATACTGCTTGCAGTAGCCTTCGTTCTGCGATTCCGCAAACACGGCTGCGGTTGCGGTTGCGACGAAAACTGTAAATGCCACACTGAAAAGAAATTCCTGATAAAGGGGATGATGTGCAACCACTGCAAGGCCAACGTGGAAAAGGCAATTGCAGAAATCAACGGAGTAACGGCTGTGAAGGCGGAACTGCCGGAGGGTGCCGTGTACGTTCAAGGCAAGGGATATTCACTGGATGAGATTATATCTGCAATCAGGCGAATGGGGTATGAATATGTGCCAGATGAAAACGAAAAGTAGAGCCGGAGGCTGAAAAGAAGGAACATTTTCACCAAGACCAGTATTTTAAATGCAGTGAAAACTTAAAAATCTGCAATTGCGGACAAATTATTGCACAAACAGCAGACTTCTGTGCAATAATTAAATACTTTTGTACTGTTTTAACTAAATAAAGAGTACAAAATGAAAAAGATTATCTTCACATTGATTGCTTCAGTTCTGTTTTCAGTATCAGCATTTTCACAGGACATGAACTCAAAGGGTGACAACATTATTGGTGAATACCTCAGTGTAAAGGATGGCAGCAAGAGCAAAATCAGAATTACCAAGGCCAGCAACGGCACATACACGGCACAGGTCTTCTGGGTAGAGAAACCGCTTGACAAGAACGGGAACAAACGCAAGGATGTAAAGAACCCCGACAAGAAGCTCCGCAACGTTGACGTTGATAAGATTGTACTTATAAAGGGTCTGAAATATGATGCCGATGACAAAGAGTGGACCGATGCTGAAATTTATGACCCCACAGGTGGCAAAATATACGATGTGGACATTGAGTTCAAGGATGCAAAGACGCTGAAAGTCTACGGAAACATCTGGGGTATAGGCAAAACCGTGTACTGGACAAAAATAAAGTAAACCCGTTTTAACCTAAAAACAGAGGACAGCCCATTCAATTGAGCTGTCCTCTGTTTTTAGGTTGTGCGGGAGTTTCAGTTCACATAGACACAATCGAAATACTCGTCAAAGATAGCCTTTGCAGCATCGAGCTGTTCGGGAGTATTCTCCTTTACATCCTTGAGCTTGTACTCCATGCCTAACGGCTCATATTTATGAGCACCCAAAGTGTGGTAAGGCAACACTTCAACGCGCTTTATCATGTCATAGTCCCTGAAATGTTCGCCCATTGCACGCATATCCTCCTCGAAGGCACTGTAGCCCTGCACAAGAACATAGCGGAGCCAGAAAGGATGACCGTTATCCTGCAACCACTTCGCCGTTGCGAGAGTCTGCTTGTTCTGACGCTCTGTAAGCACCGTGTGGCGCTCAGGATTAAATTGTTTGATGTCGAGCATCACAAGGTCAACAAGCGAAAGAAGTTCCTCTACATCGCTGTTCCATATGCTGCCGTTGGTGTCGAGGCAGACGTGAATACCCTGCTCTTTGAGACGCTTCACCAGAGGTACAAGAGCCTTTGCCTGGAATGTAGGCTCACCGCCGCTGAAAGTGACACCTCCGCGCTTGCCAAAGAACGGCTTCTCATTCATTGCCATGCGCACAATCTCCTCAATGTCGGTCTCCTTGCTTTCACCCTTCGCATCAATAGTGTCAGGGTTGGCGCAGTAGAGACAACGGAAGTTGCATCCCTGAAGAAAAACCACCAGGCGCAGACCCGGACCGTCAAAAGTGCCGAGGGATTCGTATGAATGTACTCTTATTTTCATGATTATACAGGTTAAAAATAGGCCGACCTTGCGAGCCAGCCTATTTTTATTGAACATTATGTCATTTATTACATACGCTCGTGGAATGAACGTGAGATAACCTCGAGCTGGTGCTCACGGCTCAGCTTGATGAAGTTCACAGCATAACCAGATACGCGGATTGTCAACTGCGGATACTTCTCGGGGTGCTCCATTGCGTCCATCAACATCTCACGGTTCAGAACATTCACATTCAGGTGGTGTGCACCCTTTGTGAAGTAACCGTCCATAAGAGTAACGAGGTTCTCGACACGTGTCTCATTGTCAACACCGAGTGACTTCGGTATGATTGAGAATGTGTTGCTGATACCGTCCTGTGAATCACGGTAACGGAGTTTCGCTACTGAGCTGAGTGATGCAACGGCACCGTTCTTGTCGCGTCCGTGCATTGGGTTGGCACCGGGAGCGAAAGCAACGCCCTTGGCACGACCGTCAGGTGTAGCACCTGTCTTCTTACCGTACATTACGTTAGATGTGATGGTAAGGAGTGACAATGTCGGCTTCGCATTCTTGTAAACGGGGTGCTTCTTGAGTTCCTCACTGAAGAAGTAAACCAAGTCAACACCAAGGTGGTCAACACGGTCATCATCGTTACCGAAGCATGGGAAGTCGTTCTCTATGTCGAAAGACTCTGTAAGACCGAGTTCGTTGCGCTTTACAGTAACCTTACCGTACTTGATTGCTGAGAGTGAGTCGATAGCGATAGAGAGACCTGCAACACCATAAGCAAGGTTGATTGAAGGATCTGTATCGATAAGGGCCATCTGAGCCTTCTCATAGTAGTACTTGTCGTGCATGTAGTGGATGATGTTCATTGAGTCGTTGTAAACGCGTGCAATCTCAATGAGCACCTTCTTGTAGTTTGCAAGAACCTCTTCGTAATCGAGAACGTCACCTGAAAGAACAGGGATATCCTTAACTACTACAGTACCTGTATTCTCGCAACGACCGCCGTTGATAGCAAGCAACAGAGCCTTAGCGAAGTTACAACGTGCACCGAAGAACTGGATCTGACGGCCTACAGCCTGGTAAGATACGCAGCAAGCGATACCGTAGTCATCGCACTCGCGAACCTCACGCATCAAAGTATCGTTCTCGTACTGGATTGAAGATGTATCGATAGATACCTTTGCGCAGTACTCCTTGAAGCCTTCGGGAAGTTCGGGGCTCCACAGCACAGTCATGTTGGGCTCTGGTGAGGGACCGAGGTTGTAAAGTGTCTGCAAGAAGCGGAAAGAGGTCTTTGTAACCTTTGTACGTCCATCGTTGAAGCGACCGCCGATAGCCTCTGTAACCCATGTCGGGTCACCGGCAAAGAGGTCGTTGTATGACTGCATACGCAAGTGACGTACCATACGCAACTTGATTACGAACTGGTCGATGAGCTCCTGTGCGAATGTCTCGTCGATGTTGCCATGGTCGAGATCGTACTGGATATAGATATCGAGGAATGAAGATACGTTACCGAGTGACATCGCAGCACCGTCCTGCTCCTTAACGGCAGCAAGATATGCCATGTATGTCCACTGTACAGCCTCCTGTGCAGTTGTTGCGGGACGAGAGAGGTCGAGACCATAGTACTCACCCATAACCTTCATTTCGTTGAGAGCCTTTATCTGCTCCGCAACCTCCTCACGAAGACGGATTGTATGCTCTGTCATAGGGCTGAGCAACTTCTTCATATCAGCCTTCTTTGCCTCAATAAGGCGGTCAACACCGTAAAGAGCAAGGCGACGGTAGTCACCGATTATACGACCACGTGCGTAGTTATCGGGCAGACCGGTAAGGAAGCCCAAAGAACGATACATACGGATTTCCTCTGTGTATGCATCGAACACACCGTCATTGTGTGTCTTACGGTAGTGATAGAAGATATCCTTTACCTTCTCGTCAACGGGGATACCGTTCTCGAGGCAAGCCTTCTCAACAACTTTGATACCGCCGAAAGGCTTGATGGCACGTCTCAGAAGCTCGTCTGTCTGGAGACCTACGATAAGTTCGTTCTCCTTGTCGATGTAACCAGCCTTGTGAGATGTGATTGTAGAAACTGTAGAGTTGTCCAAAGAACGTACACCGTTGTTGGCGCGTTCCTCCTCAAGAGCCTTGAGGCAAACATCCCACACTTTCTTAGTTCTCTCTGTAGGGCCAACCAAGAAAGAGGCGTCGCCCTCATAAGGAGTGATGTTCTCGTGTACAAAGTCACTTACATTGATTTCTTTGCTCCACAAGCCATCCTTGAAATTAAGTTTGTTTTCCATATCTATTTTTATTTAGAATGTTACCTGTCACCACATGCAGAAAAGAGTTTTTCTTTTCCGATTGCAAAGATAATAAAAAAAGATATAAGGTGCATTATAATTCGAACTATATTTTTTGAAATTAATGTATTTTTATAATCATTTCAAAATATCAGTTATCAAAGCACTTTCAAAAAGTACAAATCATACTAAAAAGTGAACAAAAAAGGCTTAAAAAAGAGAACAGGAGCAAAACAAAAACAGCACGTAAAAGAAAAATTCAACGAAAAAGACTACCACAGCTGAGGACAGTCGGTTATAACTGCATCAACTGGATACCGAAAAACAGACTCACCCTCACCAAGAGTCCACACCTTTACCTTTTTACCTGCCCTTCTAAATTTTTTCAAAAGACCGGGGCGTAAAAAACACCTATTTATATTAAAAGAAGAGACATGGGAATATCTGTCAAATGAGAAAAAACTTATGCCGCAATCATAAATAAACGGAAGAAATGGAAGTTTGAAAACAAAGAGTTTCTCGAGCGGAAAAGGAGAACCAAGAAGATGAAAACGTTCAAGGACACGGTCACTGAACGACTGCACAGCCACCCACTCCTCCGCGCCACAATGCTCGACCACATCAATCACCGCCTGCTCAATGCCGGGGGAACTGCATTTAACGTCAATGAGGACAGCGCAACGGCCATCGACAAATTCAAGAAGAGATTCCAGCGAAGGAAGCCTCTCGTCGGACACTGTACCATCAACGGAAAGGAGACGCAAAGAGACAAGTTCGGAAAGACTATTATCCTGCACACGTCCGCAGCCTTCGGTCGTACGTTCAAGCGTCGCATCATGTATCACAACTGGGAAACCGTCTGACGAGAGCCTCACATCTACCTCAACAGCATCGCACCCCAAAGAAATAGCACGCTCAATGGCAAGCAAGCTGTTTTCCGGAGCAAGCGACGCACCACCGCGATGAGCAATAACAACAGGCCGCACCGGGACGGCAACCAAAGCAGTAGAACAAGAAGTCACAACTGCCGAAACAGACAGAAAAGAGACACACAGGACCAAACCCTTTACACACATTTTTCAAGATATTTAAATGCAACCAGATTATAAATGGTACTACAATCATAAAAAACAAGGCAAACAGAAATATTTTTTGAAAAAAGTCTTCTTTTTTCTTGCACGCTACATTTTTTTGCCATACCTTTGCAACGTCAAAAGAAAACGACCACATTCTTTGACAAACACAAACATTAGGAGAGGTGGCAGAGTGGTCGATTGCACCGGTCTTGAAAACCGACGTACTGAAAGGTACCGGGGGTTCGAATCCCTCTCTCTCCGCTGAAAGCGATTTAACAAGTTGAAAATCAACAAGTTAAGTCGCTTTTTCATTTAAAACCCGGACAAGTTACGGACAAACAATATGTTTCACATTGCATTCTTCACGCCAAAGAATGTAAAAAAAATGTGTCATAGAAAAAAATTATCTTCACAATCTGAATTACAGAGTTTCACTTATCCCAAACTCCACACAGGTAAATCCTGGTACATTGTTTTTTTGGCATTCGACCCGGCAGAGGGCAAAATGAAACGCAAGAAATATACTCTTGATAACATTCCGAAGTAAGGTCAAAATATTAAAGGAATACAACAAAAATTGTTATATTGGCAGCCATATAACAAAAAAACATTTTCAATTATGAACTACTTATGGATTCTTTTGGCGATATCGTTCCTGGTATCGGCCGTAGGGTGGATTTACTTCATCTACTTTTTCAGCATTGGTTACGGACTATCAATCTCAGCACTCGCCGTCGCAACAGCCGTCATCTTTGCCGACACCATCACATTGCCGACAGCAATACTTTGCGGCACATTATTTATATATGGAATACGCTTGGCCGGCTATCTGCTGATGCGCGAGAAGCGTTCTGCGTCGTACAAGCAAATCCTCTATCAACCCGAGAACACTGAGCGCAAGCCATTGCTGGCAATGTTCATGATATGGATTTCATGCGCACTGCTCTACATTGGACAAATGAGCCCTTGCACATTCTATCTCCACAATATGAAACAAGGCATCCCAACCAATGAAGCATGGGCTTGGGCCGGAGCCATAGTTGCAGCCATAGGCGTTATAATAGAGATGGTCGCCGACGCACAAAAGAGCGCAGCAAAAAAGAAGAACCCCAAGCGTTTTGTCGATACAGGACTCTATCGTCTCGTACGTTGCCCTAACTACTTTGGCGAGGTGCTCATGTGGACAGGAAGTTACATTATATGCTTTGGCAGTGACTGCACTGCAGGACAATGGACAATCGCAACATTGGGCTACATTGGTATTGTTTATGTAATGTTCAGCGGAGCACGACGCCTTGAACTGCGCCAACAGGAGACCTACGGCAACAACCCGGAATTCCAGGCATATATTAAAAACCGCCCGCTCATCATTCCATTCCTGCCAATATACAGTGTTGCAAAACACAAATGGCTCAAGGGGTAACCCTACGGTCACCAGAAGGCTCGTCTCGTTCCGGCGGATTTCCTAACCCGCTGGCTGTGAGTATAAGCATCTCCCGATGCGAGAAATAAGAATTCCTCTTTTTCGGGATTAGGAAATCCCCATACTCAATCACAGGGGATGAATGAACATCCCCTGTGACGGGTCCTCATATGCGACATATATAATAATGTATCAGCCTGACAGCACGAAATGCGCCGTGTATTTTTTCTGCCATTTTCTGTAAAAAAATGCACGAAAAAAAGGGAACTACATTTGTAGTCCCCTTCTAATCTAAAAATTATTATTTATTCATTTCGTTCTGTCCAACAACACAAAAATCTTACTCAATTTAATTATTGGTTTTCCCAAGTATGTTGAAACATTATATCCGTTATGTTTTGCATAATCAACAATCGTGTTCCGAATATCATTAGTGTAATATATGCAGAGAATCTTTTTTTCTAAAAGTTCGTGCCACGCTATAGGTATCCCCACTTTTTCAATATCATTAACTTTTCCAATGCCCAAAGCAAGGGCTACAAGACTTCTGTAAAAATCGCCATATTCAGCAATAGGCTCAACCCCGAATACCGATTTTACATTTTCTATAAACATTTTCAACAGCAATAGGTCTTCAAATAAATTCAATTCTATAATATACTCCAATTCAACTTTCACTAATGTTGATATTATATCACTTGGAGTTTTATAAAGTTTTTTAATTCCCCAGTTTGTTTGAAAAATCAATGAATCAATCATTGCCTTTTGCTTAACTGTATTGCTTTGTTTTTTTTGATGTTTGTTCTTCATTATAGTATTGTATTGTTGCTATAATATAAATACGAATGTTTCTGTTGTGTTCAATACAAAACAATACAGAGGCGTGCAAAAACACTGCATACCGTAGTAAAAAAATCAATTTGGGAATATATTTAATGCTATGCAATGATTTTGCATAGACATTCATTATATTTGCGAAAAATCGCGGATATAAGTTATGATAAGCAAGACATTTAACCGTTATATTTGGCTTATGAATACTCTCCTTCAATATAAGCAACTGACCTTTGAGGAGATAAATGTGTTGTGGAAGGAGAGTTGTTTGGGCGATGGCACTCCGTTGCCATTACGTACATTCCACCAGCATAAAAATGCTGTAGAGGAATTATTCGGGGTTGAAATAAAATGCGATGCTTCAAATGGATATAGATATTATATATCAACTCTCGATACTTTGAAGAACGACAATATACGCAAATGGCTCTTGAACTCATTTACCCTTTCCAATATGATATCGGCAGGGCATAATATGAAAGATAGGATATTGTTTGAGGAGATACCATGTGGAACAGAATATCTGCAAACTGTTATTGAGTCAATGCAAAAGTCAAAAGAACTGATTGTTGATTATCAGCGTTTCTACGGACATAGAGAAATATTCAACATTCAACCTTATGCTATGAAAGTTTATCACCAACGCTGGTATGTTGTTGGTTATATCAAAGAACTTGGGGGTATAAGGAATATAGCACTTGACCGCACTCTTGAAATGAATATCTCTGACACGTCGTTTACTTTGCCACTGAATTTTAATGCAGAGAAGTATTATGCCTACACAGTTGGAATATATGTGAACGAGGAACTTAAACCCACTAAAGTAAAGATAAGGGCTTATGGCAATCAGATAGAATATTTGCGTTCCTTGCCGCTTCATCGTTCTCAAAAAGAAGGTGTATCAAAATATTGCGAATTTTGCGAGTTTGAATACAAACTGTGCTTGACTCCAGAACTCTCAACTCACATACTTGCTATGGGGGAGGATGTAGAGGTGCTGGAACCTATTGAATTGAGAGATGAAATAAAAAGAAGACTAAAAGAATGTTTAACTAAATATAAATTATAAAATTATGGATTTTACAAGTTTATTATCTCAAGCATATTCAGATGCTGGCATAAAGACAAAAGTTATGAATACGCAAATAGTTTGCATAGAGCCTATTATTCCTTTATCAAAGGAACAGCAAAATCAGTTGTTGGAGGGCGACGGGCAAAAACACAAAAATGAGTATAAACAGATAAATTCTTCAACAGGTTTAGCTGTGAATTATTATAAAATTCTTGAAGATACAGGAAATATTGAAAAACTTCAGTTTGAAGAAAAAGTTGAGAAACCTCTTAAAATAAAAGGTGGAAGAAAGGCAAATTTAGATGTTGCATATAAGAGTGAGGGGAAACAATATTATATAGAAAGCAAATTCTTGGAGCCATATTATTCTGGTAATGAGCATAATACTGAATCATATTTCAAGAAAGAATATTATGATGTTCCAGATAATGATAAGGATGCTTGGTATGCTCTGTTGCTTGATGCCCAGAATTATAAGATTTACAATTTCTCGCAATTATGTAGGCATTTAATGGCGATATGGCGAAAGCATAAAGAAGATAAGCAATTGGATATAGTTTTCCAAAGTGTTATGTGGAAAATGACAGATAACTTTATTGAAAATATAGACAATGAAGAAGATAAAGAAGTTCTGCGTTCGCGTATAATTGTAATTGATAAAGAAGCAAAATCTGCTAAGAATAGAATAGATAAATTCCTTGCAGATATTGGCTGGAAAAACATTACTTTTGAGTGTATATACTATAATGACACTCTTGAAGATATTTCATCTTCAAAATATTGTTCTGATTTCAAACAACGCTATTTCTTGTAAATAATTCTTTGTCTATGCAATATTCTTGCACACCTTTGTGTTCTTAACGCCAAAAAGTGCAAACGCTTTTCGTATATATTATATAGAACTTTATAATCAGTAATATATGGAAAAGGTAAAAACAAATGTGTGTGAGAATGTTCTGTGTCTCTCTATTGAAGATGAGTTACAACTTATAAAGGATATAAAATCGGGAGGGATTGAAAGAAAAACTG
>JAZRLO010000011.1:0-63002 GCA_045646845.1 Bacteroidaceae bacterium | reverse complement strand
GAGGCGAATCCAATCGCCAGCATAATGGTAACTGTTCTTGCTGAAATGGCGAATATCGAACGTTCTAACATCGTTTACAGACTCAATTCGGGTCGTGAGAGTTACATTGCAAATGGTGGCAAGTTAGGTCGCAAGAAAGGCTGTGTAAAAACCACAGAGCAGAAGAAAGAGGAATACAAAGAGGTTATTTCATTCTTGAAGCGTGGTTACTCTGTACGAAATACAGCAAAACTATCCAGCGTAAGTATAAGCACCGTACAGAGGGTAAAGAGAGAGTTTTGTATTTAATTTCAAAGCATATTTCATTCATAAGTTGTTGCTCCAGGCGTAGCCGGGAGCTACAACTTTGTTTATATATTAAACTATATCTATTTGAAAATATCCTCAAAGGAATTTGCATTATTACATACACTTGAGCTATTTAGCAATGCTGAATATAGACTGCGCTCATTGTAAAATAATTGCAAATAAATTTGCATTATCTCATTCGCTTGAGCTATATTTGCGTTGTAGTCGGGAAACCGAGTACAGACATTTGAATTATATAGCGTTTTTGCTATTGTACTTGCTTTAAGAAACTGCCAATTTCAAACACAACAAGACAATAGACACGAACGCCTGCGCTATAGCGTGGGTGGTGTTTATATGTTGTGTGGGTATGGCAGTACCTTTAAAGCGTATGACCTACCTACGCTACTTTTTTATAGTAGCATATTAGTGACAAACACAAATATTGTTAAATAAAAATAAAGCATTATGAGTTTTTTTGATTTTTTCTCAAAGAGAAAGGAAACAACCTCAAAGCCTAATCTTACAATCAAACCAAAAGTTGATAATATTATTAGGACATACGAGTCTGGAAATATTGCTCTTCTTCAGCAACACCTTTACGAGCTAGTTAGTTATTTCAACAAACCAGGGAGTGGCAAATTGATAACCTCATATCCTGAAAAAGACAAACTTTGTGAAGTTTTTAATTTATGCCTCAACTACGACTGGATGAATGATAGTGATATAAGAGAAGTGTGGGCAGAAAACGCATTTTATTGTATTGCAGAATATTTTGGTAAGATTTTTGGAGAAGAAATAGATAAACAAGACCTAATTGCAGCTGCACTGAACCTGTTCTTAACCTGTTCATACGGCAACTCATCATTGTATCCCAAATTTAACGATATTCTCCGTAAAGCATACAATCACCCAATACACCGTGCATATTTCAGTAATGCAAATTACAATGGAGGGGCAGAACATTTGATTAGAGAGTTTAAATTCTTTTCAGCAACCATACTTTCACCAATAGTAAAGTCTTACCCTCAAATTATTAGCCCAGCATTGCAAACTGAATTTCAATCATCAAAAACAGATTTTGAATTTGCACAAGTTCCCCCAATGGACATAATAAGAAAAATGAAACTTATTTCAAGTATAATTGGAGGTATCCTTGATGATATGTAACAATTTTCGACACCAGTTCTTGACACCAGTTCGCTAAATTAAGGACAAGAATTTGTGTTAAAGTATTGATAATTAAGTTAAAATATTTAACCAAAATTTAACTGTTCTAGTTGAGTGGGAGTAACAAAAAAAGAGCCTCAGGGCTCTTTTTTTGTTACTCCTTCCGAAGCAATTACAAAGCAATGGTCACGCGCAGTGCCGCAAAGTGGCACCGCGTGGGTTGCGGTCGCGAAGCGATTGTAATTGCGTCAATTATTTTGCATGCAAAATGATAGAAAACGTACATGAGTAATAGTCACACGTTGCACGGCTAAAAGTCGTGCCGTGTGGGCTACGTTTATCGAAGATAACATGGACGTTTTCAATGGGAGAGCCGCAACGCGGCTACAATAGCCCACAGGGCAAACAGTTAAACAAGTTGTTTTATTTTTAGCAATATCGAAAGTAAACATTTTGGTTTAGCATTTGTTTTCTAAACAAATTTGTTTATTTTTGCAACATGAAAGATAAAATCGAGCTATTAAAAGGGGTGCATCCAGGAGCTTTCTTGCAAAGAGAACTCAACAAGCATGGACTTAAAAGCGGACATTTTGCCGAATCCATTGGCGAACATCCGCAAACAATCAGTGCAATCATAAGAGGTCGCAGAGCTATGAACATTCCGCTTTCACTGCGCATTGAGAATGCATTAGGTTTAGAGGAAGGTCTATTGATGACATTACAAGTACATCACGACATTGCCAACGTTAAACGTCACCTGTCACAGAGCAATCGCCCCGATATGTCAAAAATACGCCCTGCTCTATTTTGGGACACCACACTCGAAAAGATTGATTTCAGCGCACACAAGCATTATGTTATAAATAGGGTTTTTGAGCGCGGCACAGAAGAAGAGATTAAAGAGATTATCCGCTTTTATGGAAGAGAAACAATTCTGTCATCAATTGATAGCACTAATGTTTCCCCTTTTGCTGATAATGTAAAGCAAAACCTGAAAATGTATCTTGATTATGAAGGATAAGACATTGCAATTCCAGACCGTCAAACCAATACTACGTTCAACATTGGAACACCTTATGACATTAGAGGAATTTGCGCCATTTCGACTTGTAGGTGGAACTTCACTATCATTGCGTTATGGTCATAGAATGTCGGATGACATAGACCTTTTTACCGACGCAGAGTATGGTTCTGTAGATTTTCATCATTTGCAAGATGTTCTTAGAAGAGAGTTTCCATATTGTAGTGGGGATTGTGGCGAGGTTGTAAGTTTCGGAGTTTCGTATCTTATAGGCAACTCAAAAGAAGATTGCGTTAAACTTGACTTATTTTATACAGACCCATTCATACGTCCGGTGGAACAATATGGGAATATACGCATTGCAGCAGTTGATGATATTGTGGCAATGAAAATGGATGTACTCGCACGTGGCGGACGCAAAAAAGATTTTTGGGATTTACATCTACTGCACAATCATTATAGTATTGAACAGATACTTTCATTGTACGAAGAGCGCTACCCATATGGAGCAACACAAGAGAATTGTATTAATGGAATCCAAGATTTCTCAAATGCTGATTCCGACCCAGACCCGGTATGTCTCCAAAACAAGTATTGGCAACTGATTAAACTTGATTTCACAGAATGGGTTGAAGATTTAACCCGATAAGAGGAATACAAAGAGGTTATATCATTCTTAAAGCGAGGTTATTCTGTACGAAACACAGCAAAGTTATCCAATGTTAGCGTTAGTACAGTTCAAAGAGTGAAAAGAGAGTTTTCATTATAAAAGTTATTGCTCCTGGCGAAGCCGGGAGCAATAACTGTATTTATGAATATCACTTGATTAAATGAATATAAATAAATATTTTTGTACTACATAAATTAAGTTCAATGGGCGGCGATATAAAATACAAATATGCTTTTGATGAAAAAGGTAATATTGTTTCAATAGAAGACCTTACAAAAGAAACAAGCAAACAGCAAACATTCAAGTGCATTGTTTGTGGCAGCGAATTACGTCCAAGAGCTATTGGCAGTAAACAAAGAAGAGCGCATTTCTATCATAAGGGAGTTGTTTTGTGCAATGGAGAAACTTATTTACACAAACTTTGCAAATTGTATATAAAACAACATTTTGACAATTCGGATAGTTTTAATATCTCTTACAAGGTATCTAAAAATTGCAGTGAACGCAATTGCAACCTTAGGAACTGTAACTGCCATAAGGAAGACGAAATAAACCAAATTGATTTAAAAGAATTCTACGATACTTGCACAATAGAAACAAACATTAAAGGATTTGTTGCAGATTTACTACTTACAAATTCCAAAGACACAAGTATTCCACCTATCCTAATTGAGATATGTGTTGCCCATCCTTGTGAAGATATAAAAAAGGAATCAGGATTAAAAATCATAGAAATATCCATAAAATCAGAAAAAGATATAGAAAACCTATTTTCAGATGGAACATTGTCAGAGAACTTAAACAAATGGATTGGGAATAGAATTGAATTCATTTCTTTTAAACGCAACATAGAAGAAAAATTAATTTCTCCTATATCAAGATTTATATACCTACCAACAATCAGAACTAATCCTTTTTTCTGCGACTTCAAATGCGATATTGCAAACTACAAACTAATTGCAAATTCAGTTATTGAACTTAATATTATTAACTCAAAACATCAACATGAAAACAACAACTACACTATTGCATGCAATTGGCTAGCCAAACATATTGAATTTAAAAGATGTAATATTTGCAAATTTTATTATAAAACAACAAACAACGAAGAAGTTTCTTGTAGATTAAGTACCAAATACGACAAACCAATATTTCCTATGCTGGAATATGCCGAAAAGTGCAGTTGGTATCAAAAAAACACATTTAGTTTCAATGAAGATGAATATAAAATATTAGAAATAAAAGAGAATAACTTCAATAAAAAAGATGCCTACTATGTTATGATAGCAGGAAGTAATAATTTTGACAACTATACTTTTTTTGAAGAAAAATGCAACCATTTACTTTCAGAAAAAATCAAAACACATAATGTAGTTATACTTGTTCAGAGTTCAAACGAAATAATCAATCTCGTTAAACAATTCTCTTATAAACACAACCTACTTGTCATTCCCTTTAACACCATATGGGGGAAATATGGACCTATAGGAACAGAGATGTACAAAAAAACAGATGCTCTCGTTGCATTTTGGGATGGCAAAAGCGAATTCACAAAATCACTTATAGAAGAAGCTAAATACTATGGATTAAATGTTGAGGTATATCTTATTTAAAATACGAAGAAACACGATGAACAGATTTTAGTTTTCAATAGAATTGCATCTTTTCGACACCAGTTCTTGACACCAGTTGCCGTTTCAAAAGGCAAAATTTTGTGTTAAAGTATTGATAATAAAGTTAAAATATTTAACCCCAATTTAACTGTTCTAGTCGAGTGGGAGTAACAAAAAAGAGAGCTTCGGCTCTCTTTTTTGTTACTCCTTCCGAAGCAATTACAAAGCAATGGTCACGCGAAGTGCCGCATGCGCAAATCTAAGGTTTAAAAAGAGGCAGAGTCAAGTGCAACACGGGATACAATTGCCGCAAAGCGATGATAGAAAACATCCATAAGTAACAGCCACGTGCAACACCTTCACCCATCGGAGTAAAAAAGAATAAGTTCGGGATTCCGAACCTATTCTTTTTTATTATCGGCAACTTCCGAGCCGGGATTATTGTTAAATATTATTAACAACGGAATAAAAAAAGGATATGTCACTTGAAACATGTTGCCGAATCGATAATTTTGTTTCTACGTTTAAACACCCGATACACTTCAGGTGTAACAGCATCACGGAAGTGACATATCCTTAGCCTGCCAAGAGAACCACCAACTTGGCAGGTTTATTATTGTTAACTATTTCTATGCTTGTTCATTTTAATGACGTATAAAGCCATGTTTTGTTACAAGTATATTGGTTAAAATTATTTAAATAGGTTCGTACGACACGTTTATTGCAGTCTGAATGTTATAGGCAGAGTCATCTCTACATTAACATTCTTGCCTCCCTGCTGACCGGGTTTCCACTTGGGCATAGATTTTACGACACGGACAGACTCGTCACGCAACGACTGTATCGCAGCCTTATTAAGTTCATACAGTTCCTCTATCGAATCGTCACTTATTTTGCCGCTCTTGTACGCAACGACAGTCACCTCTTCGAGCTCGCTTTTGGATTTTTCAAAATGAGCACGCACATCGTCAAGTTCGTGTCTCCAATATTTGAGTGCACCTTCAATAGAGCTGATTCCGCTCATCAACTTCTGAATCTCATCTTTTCTACGTTCAAGAACAGTGGGGGCGGCACCGTCTCTCTCCAAAATCTCATACTCTTTCTTCATCCTCTCCAGTTCCCTTTTCAGGTTCTCGAGTTCGTTTTCGTTCTCATCAACGTGCCGTTTATAATACACAATATGTCTCTCCAAGTTCTCCAGTTCGGTAGCCACCAAGAAAGTGGTAGTAACCTCTTCATTTCTGACACTCACCCTCTCTATACTGCCGTCTGCCGTAACGACGAAACGCACATATACCTTGCCTTGCGCACCGAAATCGCGTGCCTTTTGGGGATATTCGATATTCTTTTTCAAATAGTTCATCAGTTCACCCAATCCACCCGGGAACTCAGGCTGTTGCTCAACAACAGGATAGACCTTCTCGCCATTCAAATCTTCGAGTTCAGTGAAAGAATACAAGACATCAGTTTCAACATTTATCGTCTCAATGAAGATAATACCCTGCTTGCCTTCTGCTCCGTACTTTTTGATATCATCTTCGGTAAGTCGTTCGGCCTTTACGACAGTTATGCTTTTAATCGATTTGGAATCGATGTTCCTGATATCGCCTTCATAGACTTCGCCGTCCACCACGACAACAGCATCCATATTACGGTCAACGGCCACTGCACCACCCTGGAGTTCAATAACAGGAGTGGTTTCTGGCACATCTGCCAGTCTGAAGATTACCGGCAATGTGTGACGTACATTCACAGCTTTGCCACCCTGTTTACCCGGGTTCCACTTAGGCATGGATTTTACGACACGTAACGCCTCGGCATCGAGCGACTTGTCACCGGAACTTTTCATTATTACCACATCATTTACAACACCATCGGCCTTTACAACGAATTGTACGAATGCCTTGCCCTGCTTCCCGGCCTTCATGGCACCGTCCGGATACTTTATATTTTCGGAAAGATACTTCATTAGAGCCGCATTTCCTCCCGGGAATTCGGGTTGCTGCTCAACAACCATATAGACAATGGTATCGGAAGCTGCCGTAATCTCAGGCATTACGGGAGTGTCAGCCGAAATTTTCCCTGAATCATTTGCTCCATTCACGGCATTTTCATTAACTTTGGAAGCCAATTCAGCCTCCACGGCATTGGCATTCTCAACTGTTGAGAACGAGAGTGCAGCAGCTGCTGCAACCGGGAGTATGTACAAAGCCTTTGCACGACTCCACTTCTTTGATTTTTCCTTACACATCATAGTGATACGCTTTTTAGTTAAACTGTGATTGAAGCTGTTGGCAATAGAGTAGAGCCTTGCGCCAACGGCTTTTTTTATTATAAGTAACTGATATTGCTTCGCATTCACACCTGAATTTATTACAACCTCATCGGCCTCGAATTCGTGTATGTCCTTCAGGCAGTTCTTCATTATCCATGCAATAGGGTTGAACCACTGCAGCACTATCACCGCATCGGCAAAAAGCACATCCCAAGAATGCCCTGCCCGTGCATGCGCAGCCTCGTGAATGAGCACCTCGCGTACGCCCTCATCAAGATCCTTTTCCGAAACCACCACCCAGCGGAACCAGCTGAACGGCATCTGTTCGCCTTCGTGAACACGCAGGCTCACACCTTTGCTGGCGAACACGGTTGTATCCACTACCCTGCCACGCGAAATAACGCGTACAACCTGCATATATGTGACAAGCAGACGTACAAGCATAACAGCTACGCCCAAAAGATATATGCCGACAACGGCCAAAAGCCACACTGAAGGTTCTTTTATGGTAATGACCTCACACATGTCGGAGGCCTCAGAGCCAACCTCGCTGATTGCCCCCACAGATTCAGCTGACGGAAACTCCATCAGTTCCCCTACAGGCATCGTTCCAGGCACCATATCAGCCATACCTCTCTCTGTCACAGGCAAGGATAACATTTCTTCACTTTCAACGAAAGTGACATGGTTACTTGTTTCAAAAGCACTCTCCACCGAAGCGAACATATTGCCGAGATATGTTTCCACGCCAACATTCACAAACGGAAGTACCAACGACAGAGCTACAATGGACAGCATTATATAGCGGTTCACCTTGTGAAAGGTCTCACGGCTCATAAAGAGCAGGAAGAGAGAGACCAACAATGCAAGCAGCAATGAGGATTTGAGAAGATAGACTACAAAAGCACCCATAATTGTAAGATTTTCCGATGATGTTATTCTATACTATGGCAGAAGCGTTGTTTTACTTCTGTTTCTCGACAAGCTCGATAAGTTCTTTCAGTTCATCTACCGAAATCTTCTCTTCTTTGACGAGAGAAGATACAGCATTGAGATATGAACTGCCAAAATAGCGGTTCACGACACTTCCCAATGTGCGTTTGCCATACTCGTTTTCGCTCACGGCCGCATGATATCGGTAGGTATTGCCGAATGCCTCGTGCGCTACATAACCTTTCGCCTCCAAACCTCGCACAATGGTTGAAATTGTATTGAAATGAGGTTTAGGGTCATCGAGCAAGTTTATCATCTCCTTAACGAACAATGGACCCTTCTCCCAAAAAAGTTTCATTAGTTCCTCTTCTCTGTTTGTAAGATTCTTCATAATGCACACTATTTGATGATTTCCTTTTCAGTGATAAGTAAACTATAAAAAATGTTGTGCCAACTATAAATTTTAGTTGACACAACAAAGAACTATATTTTTTAGTTACGAAACTAATTTTTATAGTTAAAAGAGGTTAACATGAGATTATAATCTGAATGTGCCTATTTTCAACTGCGAGAGAATTGACTTATAATCTGCTGCAGACGAACCCACAAGCATTACATCCTTCTTGTTTATAGCCTTACACTCGACATGCGCACTGCCACCGGAAAGCAAAATTCTGTTCTCCTTGTCTATGGTAATGAGAATAGCCTCCTTGCCGTCAATGTCGGTTACCTCTATATCGGTATAAACAAAATCATAATGCTTTCCACCGAATACCACCTGAATGTTACATTTGCTGTCGAGGCTTATACGCGCATCTTTTTCGGCCGATTTGAATTTCCCGCTCTTTAGAATGCCGGAGTTCTGGTAATAGAAGTTATAGAGATATTTTGCCGAGCGGTCGTAGATAGCCTGTATAGCATAACCGCCTGTCCACCCCTTGTTATTCTTATCCTTTATCACAATGTCATCGTCTGTAGATTTCGGGACATAAACTATATTGTGGTCACTCTCCAGAGTGAAATACCTCCCGTCCTCGGCAGTCTGCTTAAACACAGCCCACACACCACTCTTCATTCTGGGACGATACTCACGCCAAGCGAGGTTATCCCGCACAAAATATCCGTCATACTCGTAATGCTTCATACTATGATTTCTGTAAGTGTAATACAGAGCGTCATGCTCGGGACAAAGAAGATGTACATTCAAAGTATTATAAACAACTTCCCAGTTGCCGTTCTTCTTGCGGTCAACAAAAATCTTGTCATGGGCTATTTTGGGAACGGAAACATTACATCGCTTACTTTCAAGGTAAAAAAACTTATCATCCTCTTTATACTGCTCGTATTCATTCCAAGGCTCAATTTTATCTGCCGGACGATACTCGGTCCACTCTTCGCCACTCTTTATAAAATAACCACCTTCGTAGGTTACAAGTGCTGTGGTCTGCGCCATCATCGACACAATCCCTGCAACCGCAAGCACCAGTGTCAGTAAAAAACATCTTTTCATTGTAATAAGGTTTTATAATTAATTTCTATTATCTATTATCTTTCATCTTTCCTCTTTCATCTTTGCTCTTTCATCTATCTCAATAATTTCCGTGCATACCCGAAATCTATATGAACACCGTTCTTGTGCGACTTTCCTGCATAGAAGTATTCATCGTTAACAAAGTGTATTCCGTATGAGTTGTTCCTGAGGTCGCTGTCTATTACAATATTGCACCTCTTGGCAAAATCCTTCTCACCACCGAAGCGATATTCATTCACAGCCTGTTCAAAACCGCTTACACCTCCTATTATTATGCTCATGTGGAAATACTTCTCAGCTGGAGAGTCATAGAGACACATCAGAACATCCCCCTCTCCCCATAGCTGTACGAAACGCTTACCGTTGTTCTCGCTGCACTGTGTCACTTCGAGCCCCAATACTTTCTCGCCAAGTTTGCGGCGGAACATGTCACCATACTCCCTCAACATCTCATTGTAGCCATTCTCGTTCTGCGAGAAGCTGTAAAGCACGGCAGGCATGCAGCCCTGATACTCAACCGCTGCAAGCTCCTTATACTCTGGAGTGAAACCATCGTCATACCATTTGTTTCGCGGATAGTTCCTGATAATACACTCCCTTGCAACATCCTTTGGAGTTATTATGCACGAGATAACATCGGTGACGCCCATCTTGGCACCAGCCCTGAAACTGTAATACATGTTTATCCAATCATATACTCCCTTTGCTGCGTATGGTTTCACTTTCTCCTTCAGGTGAGCAGGCACACGGGGTATTGCCACATATCGTTCATCGCTGCCAGGTACTATCTCAATGAACGAAGGCTTGTCAAGCTCCTCAAGTTTGCGCTCCATCTTCTCAATCTGTTCGCCCTGCTCCTTTTTCAATTCGTCAAGCATTGCTGCAAGTTCTTCTTGCTTTTCCGCGCTCTCTTCGCCGGCAATCAAGCCTTCGATATTCATAACGTTCTCCTCATAAATCTTTCTCACAAGTGCTATAATATCATCACCATTGGCTGTTGGCAGATATACATTCCTTGACTCCTTCTTGAATTCATCGGCATTTGTCACATTAACACCGAAATTTATTCCGCCGAACATCTCCACATCCACATACTCCTCTTCAGTCTGGTCTATGATATTATGCAGGACTCCCCATATGGCATCTTTAAGGTTACAGTTAATAAATGTTATCTCTATCTCTTCATCGTTATCGTCCATTACGACCAAGGTGTTGCTTCCATCCATAAACATCATCTGCTCCTCACCATCCACACGCTGGCAAGTAAAGAGCGGAATGCCGAAAATATCCTCCGACTCACTTTGGTAATACTTATAAAGTACCCCTTGTACAAGATTATAGCCGGTTTTGTCTTCCGAAGTTATGGAGATACAGCAGAAAGTAGTGTCCGAGGTAGTAACACCAGTAAGTTCGCTATCCTCGCCGTTGAATTTGAAATTCACAAACCCTTGTGGGAACTCAATATCGTATTTCTGCGTTCCACACTCTACATGCTCGCCGTTCAACGCTTTGAGCTCGTTTATAAATGTCTGCAACCCCTCCTTGTCAACCTCCTGCGCCTGGGCAAACATCACAAACAGGAATGACGCAATAGTATATATTGTCCTTTTCATAACACTTCAACATTAAAAACCGAAATCAAAATCCATGCCGCCTTCACTCATTTTCATGAAGGCATCGTATGTAAGTCCGGCAATGAACACGACTGCCATTACATCGTCCCCTCCGACATTTATCACAAGAATGTCTTTGCCACCGCTGTATATGATATTGAGCATCCCGTCCTCACGGTTAAGGGCCACAAGTTCCATACCCATCACAGACTCGTCCTCCTGCAGGAACGGACTCATGGCATCGGCCAGAAGTCTATAGCCATCTTTGCCGGTAGTGACAAAGCGGCGCATGCACTTTATGGAGCCTAACGGATTAGAGATCCCCTGTATCTGCACATCGGCACCGAGCATGTTGAACATCTGCCTGAACATACTCGTCGAGATATAGGCGTAATCGATTTCCCGGGACTTTGTCCTTGAAACTTTCTGCATAAAAAGTTCCGCTTCGCTTTTATCCTTTTTCTGCGGTGACTGCCCGCCGTCAGCAGCTGAAGCAGAACCGGCGAAGAGCAGAAGCGACATGACCGCAACCAAAATATACCTTTTCATAACACAATATATTATCAATTCATTTTAACCATTTCTTTGTAGGGAGCAAGTGATTCATCTATTGCATTCCCTATTTCTGTAGTGTTCCTTCGAGTAGTGTTCATGGCCAGTTCCATGTCGCCGCATGCAGCCATGAAGCAACGCATGGCATCTTCGGGATTGTCAAAAGTATCCTCTTCCGGGACTTCTGCCACAATCTCCGCCACGACAGGCTGTCGGCCGGTCACATTAAAATCCTCCTTCCCCACAAACACGACGTACGCGACAATTACAACTGCCGCAGCAGCCATGCCGTTCATGACCAGCCGGGGAATCTTCAAAAGTTTCCTATTGCCTCTTTTCACCCCTTCATCATCCGTCACTGCATTCCCCTTAATCTCTTCAAGTTCGTCGAGCATAGCCTCGAGACGTCCTTCGGCACCATTAGGCAATTCACACCCGAATGGTTCTCCACACAGTGCAATGACAGCCTCCTTGTCCATTAGGAGTTCGGCAGGAACATCATTCTCGCGAAGCCAACAGCACAACTCGTGCTCCTCCTCCACCGACAGCTCGGCATTGAAGAACCGCTCTATCATCATTTCAAGATTTTTCTCTTCCATAATCAAACTCCTTATTTATAATATTCTTCTCTGAATTTTTTCCTTATTCGTGATATTATCACCCTTATGTTCACCTGTGACAACCCGGTCACACTCTCAATTTCCTCGAAGCTGCAGCCGTTCATCCTCATCTGCATTACACGGCTATGCTGTTGCGGGAGGCCGGCAAGAAACTTCTCCAAGCATTCATCGGCCTCCCGCCGTTCAATGTCGGGCGGCGAATCTGCAGCTATTTCATCCGCTGGCAATTCACCCACCTCGTCATGGTTTCTCATCGCCCTCCAACGGTCGATGCATATATTCTTCAACAAAGTTCGTGAGTAGGCCTCGGGGGCAATGACAGTGTCGAGTTCACGCCTCTTCTCCCATAATTTAAGATACAGGTTCTGCACAGCATCCTCTGCCTCAAAGCTGTCGCAAAGCATACGGAATGCCTCGCGATAGAGCATCTTTTGCATCGGCAAGAAGCGCCTTTTGAATTCTGCGTGTGTCACCTTGTATCTGTGTTTTTGGTTACTTCTCACTCTAAAGACGGAGAAAATGCGAATTTGTTACAGGCAAGAAACAAAAAAATTAAATAAAAAAGGAATCTGATAACGAAAATCTTATAGACAACACAACACTGACAATAGCCTCGAAGAAGAAAAGGCTATAAAAACAGGAGACTCCTGCAACGCAGTGTTGCAGGAGTCTCTAAACTCGTTGTTTAAGATTACACTCCAAAACGTGCATTTCCTCCCAATTCCTCTTCAATGCGTATCAGTTGGTTATACTTGGCAGTGCGGTCGCTGCGGCTCATTGAACCGGTCTTTATCTGTCCGGCATTTAAAGCCACGGCAATATCTGCAATTGTTGTATCTTCGGTTTCGCCCGAACGGTGGCTGATTATGGTTGTATAGCCATTACGACGTGCCATTTCGATAGTATCGAGAGTTTCGGTAAGTGTTCCTATCTGGTTAACCTTTACCAGCACGCTATTGGCGCAATTCAGTTCAATACCTTTGCCAAGGTATTTGACATTGGTTACAAAAAGGTCATCACCCACAAGTTGGCAACGGTTGCCAATGCGCTCTGTGAGCATAGCCCACCCTTCCCAGTCATTCTCGCCCATGCCATCTTCAATTGAGTCGATTGGATATCTTTCAATGAGACGTTCCAGATAATCGACCTGCTCTGCTGATGTACGCTTTTTTCCCTTGGAACCCTCAAAAAGCGTATAGTCATACACTCCATCGCGATGGTATTCCGATGCCGCACAATCAAGAGCCAATGTAATGTCTGTTCCCGGGGTGTAGCCGGCAGCCTTAATCGCCTGAACCAATATATCCAAAGCCTCCTCTGTGCCATTGAGTGCCGGAGCAAAACCGCCTTCATCGCCGACTCCTGTGCTATAACCGTGTTCCTTCAACACGCTCTTCAAAGCAGAGAAGACTTCTGCACCCATCTGCACAGCCCGGCGTATGCTATCTGCACCTATCGGACGTATCATGAACTCCTGGAATGCAACAGGAGCATCGGAGTGACGTCCTCCATTGAGCAGGTTCATCATGGGAACAGGCAACACGTGTGCATTGACACCGCCGATATAACGGTACAGAGGCATGCCGCACGCCTTTGCCGCAGCTCGTGCAATAGCCAGTGAAACTCCAAGTATGGCATTGGCTCCAAGATTGCATTTTGTGGGTGTACCATCAAGTTCAAGCATCATTCGGTCCAAGCCACGCTGGTCGAACACATTACATCCGCGTAACACAGGGGCTATTCGTTCGTTTATATTTGCCACAGCCTTTGCTACACCTTTTCCATTATAGCGACTTTTGTCACCATCACGCAATTCCAATGCCTCATTTTCACCGGTAGATGCCCCCGATGGAACAGAAGCACGCCCTACCACACCATTCTCCAGTACAACTTCGGCCTCAATTGTGGGATTTCCACGCGAGTCCAATATTTCTCTACCTTTAATCTCTGATATATTCATAACTGTCAGCTTTTACTATATAACACTAAGTACTATACAAACGATTGGCAAGAAGGTTTGTTGTCTTCCCAACACAAATTTAGCTAATTGATGATATTAATAAAATTTCAAGTATGTTATTTTACGGTTACAATTCACAATTTCTCCTTTAATATCCTTTCAAGCTCATCTGCGGTTGCTCCTATGGCAAGAATATCGAAAACGCACACACCGATTCCCGTTACTGCATTTCATAGGCAGGCTAATGGGTGAAGGAAAGACAAAAAAAACTAAAAAATGGCAGAAAATCATATTTTTAATATATCTTCGCATAATAACCAATTATTCAATAATGAAGACAATAAATATTCCCAAGATTATCCCCGATGGGGATTTAGAGAAGATATTCGACACACTACCCGAACATGCGATAGACTGCTGTAACTGGCCTGAGCAGTTCCCTTATGCACCCAAAGCTGCATTCAAGCTGTTCCACGACGGCAAGAAGTTGTACATAAAGTTCCTAGTTACCGAAAATGACATTAAGGCCGCAGTCACTGCTGACCAGGGACGCACATGGACCGACCCTTGCGTGGAGTTCTTCGTTTCACCCGAAGGAAACCTTGACTACTACAATTTTGAATGCACCTGTACAGGCAAACTGTTGCTTGCGTGGCACCCGGCCGATGCGCCAAAGGAGGCTGCCGGCAAGGATGTTCTCGACAGCGTAGAACGCACTCCTTCGTTGGGAACAGAGCCTTTTGAACTGCGCCAGGGCGAGCACTCATGGAGTGTAATAGAAATAATTCCGGCAACAGCACTGTTCCGTAGCGGTGTGGAGTGTTTCTGCGGCAAGGAGATGACTGCCAATTTCTACAAGTGCGGTGATGAGCTCCCCACTCCACATTTCCTATCGTGGAACCCCATTGAATGGAAGGAGCCGAGTTTCCACCGCCCCGAACAGTTCGGCAAGCTGTTGTTCGAGTAGAAAAGAAAAATATCAAAGCGTGCATTCCTGCACGCTTTGACGTTATTGCAGAAAGAGAGCCACAATGAATACCCCCAAAATTATATAATAACAGAATATGAGAAAGACACTTTTAACAGTACTTATTGCAGCATTCACCATCATGACTGCAAATGCAAAAGAGAAGATTGACACCCTATCCTACATCACCGGACAGCAGATAGGACATTCCATTGAGGAACAGATTCTCCCGCAACTGAAACTCGATTATGAGATTATATTATCTACAATCAAGAAAAATTTCGGCAAGGAGAAGGATATAAAGGTAGAAGGCTTGAAAATAAACAAGGACAACATTCAGGAACATGTCGGCAAATACTTCAACAAGGAGATGCAGCAGCGTGTTGTGGCAGCCATGAGCGACAGCACTGCCGAGGTATTCAACCCCACAGACAGAAAAATAGTTTCTGTTCTTATCGCAGCAGACTTTATTTACAGCATGGAAAAATCACCTTATGCCATTGAAAAGGAATCTCTTATAAAAGGTATAGAGGACACACATGACGGCAAGGAGAAACTCACACTGGAACAGGCCAATAGGTTCATGGAGAACTACTTCACTGTCGTTGTTCCGCAACAGAACAAGGAGAAGTCGGAAAAATGGCTTGCAAAGGTTGCCAAGGAGAAGGGTGTAAACAAGACCGAATCGGGAATACTCTACAGGATTGAGGTTGCCGGTGACATAAACGTCAAGGCAGTCAAGGACGAGGACGTAGTGAAGGTCCTCTACACAGGAACGACAAAGGACGGTAAGGTGTTCGACAGCAACCGCTGGAGCGACATGCCGAAGGAACGTCAGGACATGATAACAAAGTACCAACCCGAGCAGGCCGGTAAGGATAACCCGATAGAGTTCCCTCTTAACAAAGTCATCAAGGGGTGGACCGAGGGCATGAAACTCGTTGGACAAGGTGGAAAGATAACTTTGTGGATTCCGGCAGAGCTTGCATACGGCGAGCGCGGTGCCGGAAATGACATTGGTGCCAACGAGGCTCTGCGCTTTGATGTGGAACTGCTTGAGGTTACACGCAAATAACAAACCATAATATAAAGAACTATGAGAAAGACATTGACAGGAATCGTACTGGCCAGCCTTACACTCATGTCGTGCCAGAACGAGCAGCCGGCAGTGACGGGCAACTACAATGTGGTTCCCCTGCCACAGGAGATTATTAGTAACGAAGCTGAAGGATTCATTCTCGACAACAGCACAAGCATCGTATTTAGTGGTAACGAATCCATGAAACGAAATGCAGAGTTCCTTGCTGAGTACATCAAGGAGTGTACCGGGATTGAACTTGAGGTAACTGAAGGCAACAACAGCGAGAATGCCATATCACTTGCAATAGAGGAACTGGGAGAGAATAGCGAAGCATATAGGCTTACGGTTGACAGCAAGGGAGTCAAGATAACAGGTGACAGCCCTGCAGGTGTGTTCTATGGAATACAGACACTGCGCAAGTCACTGCCAGTAGGTGCCGAAAGGGTTCTGCTCCCCGCTGTGACAATAAACGACTACCCCCGCTTCTCGTACCGCGGTGCTCACCTCGATGTTTCGCGCCACTATTTCACTACAGATTCAATCAAGCGTTTTATCGACATGCTTGCATTGCACAACCTCAACCGCTTCCATTGGCACCTGACCGACGACCAGGGATGGCGCATTGAGATAAAGAAGTATCCCAAGCTCACCACTGTCGCAGCGGAGCGCGACGAGACAGTGATAGGACGCAACAGCGGCAACTACGACGGACAGCATTACGGTCCTTTCTTCTATACACAGGAGGAGTGCCGCGAAATTGTCAAGTATGCGGCAGAACGTCACATCACAGTTATTCCCGAAATTGACCTCCCCGGACACATGCAGGCTGCGCTTGCTGCATACCCAGAATATGGTTGTACGGGTGGACCGTATGAGGTTTGGAAGATGTGGGGTGTTTCGGACAACGTGCTGTGCGCCGGCAACGATGCCACTCTGTCATTCATAGAAGATGTTCTTACCGAGGTCATAGACGTTTTTCCATCGGAATACATACACATCGGTGGCGACGAGTGCCCAAAGACACAATGGGAGAAGTGTCCCAAGTGCCAGGCACGCATAAAGGCTCTGGGCATAAAGGGTGATGACAAGCACAGCGCAGAGATGTACCTGCAGAGCTTCGTAATCAACCATGCCGAAAAATTCCTCAACAGCAAAGGACGCCAGATAATCGGCTGGGACGAGATTCTCGAAGGCGGTCTCGCACCGAACGCCACAGTACACTCATGGCGTGGAATCGAGGGCGGAATTGAGGCTGCAAAGCAGGGACACGACTGTATAATGTCACCCACTACATTCATGTACTTCGACTATTACCAGACAAAATATACCGACGAAGAGCCTCTTGCGATAGGCGGCTATGTACCTGTAGAGAAGGTATATTCGTTCGAGCCGATGGACCCGTCGCTCACGCCGGACGAGCAGAAACACATCATTGGTGTACAAGCCAACCTTTGGACCGAATATGTTCCTACATACAGCCACGCAGAGTACATGGAACTTCCGCGCATGGCAGCCCTTTGCGAGGTACAGTGGTGCAAGCCCGAGAACAAGGACTTCGAGGCATTCAAACAGCGTCTTTTGCAGCTTTTCAAGATTTATGAGAAGAGAGGATACAACTATGCGAAGCACATGCTCGACCTGGAGGAGAAGTTCACAACAGACTTTGAGAAGGGTGTAATAAGAGTTGAGTTCAAGACACTTGACAACTGCCCGATATATTACACCCTCGACGGTAGCGAGCCTACGAAGGAGTCGGCACTATACACAGCTCCGATAGAGATTAACAGCAGCTGCACTGTCAAGGCGAAAGGAATAAGAGAGAATGGCGAGACACGCATGTTCAGCGAAAATGTAACCTTCAACAAGGCAACAGGTAAGCCCATCACCCTGTTGCAGCCGATACACAAGAACTACACCTTCGAGGGTCCCGTCACTCTTGTTGACGGTTTGAAGGGAAGCCCCAACTACAGAACAGGACGCTGGTTGGGATTCTGCGAGACAGACCTCGAAGCTGTCATAGACCTGAAGAAAGAGGAGGAAATAAGCAGCGTATCGTTCAACACCAGTGTTGACAAGGGCGACTGGGTGTTCGATGTTCTCGGTATCACAGTGTGGGTGTCGAATGACGGCAAGGAATACACACAGGTATTCGACCAGGCTTACCCCGACCTTACAGAGGAGGCAGAAAACAAGATTTACGGGCACAAGGTAGAGTTTGCTCCTGTAAAGGCGCGCTACGTAAAAATCAAGGCCCTGTCGGACCGCGACATGCCAGAATGGCACGGCGGCAAAGGTTATCCAGCCTTCATCTTTGTGGATGAGCTTGAGATAAACTGATATGACACAACATATATAAAAAGAGACAGATTTTTGATCTGTCTCTTTTTATATACCTTTCAACGTACGAAACTTGTAGAAATTGGGGGCTCTTTTTCGGGACGTTCGATTCCTTCGGCATTCAGTGCCTTCAGCATCCATGCCATATTACGCGCAAGCGTACGCATTGTCTGCAAACCTTCGGCATCCTGCTCCGCGTCGCCCGGCATAAGACCATGCACGCTGTTCCAGTACTGCGAAGGGACGACAGGCATATTGCTTATGGTAAAGTACTTGTTCAGGCGGTCGAATGTCGCGCTTGCACCACCTCTTCGGCATACAGCAACAGCAGCTGCCGGCTTGTATTGCAGATGAGGTTTGCTGGAAAAGAAAAGTCTGTCGAGCAATGCGCATAACGAACCGTTGGGGCCGGCATAATAGACCGGTGAACCGACTATGAGCCCGTCCGCACTCTCCAATTTCTCGCGCACCTCCACGTAAGGCCTGTCATTGAAGACGCAACGCCCCAGCCCTTTGCAACGGAAACAAGCAATGCACCCCTGTACGGCTACAGGACCTATATGTACAATCTCGCTATCCACGCCCAAGGACTTCAGAGTGTCTGCAACCTCGGTAAGCGCGCGGAAAGTATTGCCCGCCTTGCGCGGGCTACCGTTTATAAGAAGGACTTTCATGAATTCCGAATGTTTTTTACTGTTGTCAGTCTATGAACTTCACCTTGTTGATGTCACGAGGCTTTGCAGCAGGTGCCTCGTCGGGATAGCCCAATGATATGCAGATGCAGAGCTCGTAACCTTCGCTGAAGCCGAGCTTCGAGAGTACGGCATCACGTTGGGGACTCTCGAGAATAAAACGGACAGGGCTGCCGAGACATACGGAACCTACACCCATGGAATTGGCTGCAAGCATGATATTCTCCGACAACAGTCCACAGTCAATCGTAGAGAAGTCGTATGACTTGTCGCGTGCTATGAATACCCACACCGGAGCGTTGTAGAAACATCCCGCAGCACGCTCGCCACCGACAGCGGCCATAGCCTCCTTTATCTCGCCCTGCAGAGCCGGGTTATCGACAACACGCACCTCCCATGACTGCTTATTCTGTCCGTTGGGTGCATTGATACCGCATAGCATTATCTCCTTCAACACATCACGCGGAACGACCTGCTCCTTATACTTGCGTATGCTACGGCGCGACATAATGTTCTCGACTACGGCATTTTCCCCCTTCTTGTCACATTTATCCTTGCACCCTGTGCCGGCACACTCTCCTTGGGTACACTTTTCCGTCTTGCATTTGCCTTCTGTTCCGTCACACGAACCGCAGCCGGCATTGCCGTTGCATGAATTGCCGCATGATACTGCCATAAGAAGCGACAGCATACATGCTGAAATAGAAACCAGTTTCATATATCCTATCATTTAAAATGTTACTTTGCGAAGATAGCAACCTTTTGCGATGCATGAAATCTGTCTGGGATTATTTTTTGTTAACATAGGCGATAAAATTATATTACAACCGGGCTTTATGGCATTTCAGCAACTTATGGCTTGAACACAACGCTTATTTTTGCCGAAAAAATCATGAGAAAGAAAAAGATTGTATTCAGCACATCGGGCGGAAACCCAGCGACACACTTCATGAGCAGGCTTATGGCTGCATTCGGTGAGAATGAGATAGGCACCATAGCGTCACGTATAGCCGCGACATGCCGCACTACTCCAATCCGTGCCGGCATCTCGATTACGGAGGGTGAACATGAACTGAGAGGAAACACTGCGGACTGTATAAATGTGGATAACGGAACCCTGAACATAGGAGCAGAGAATATTGAGGTAATAGAGAGTACATTAATAATTGGATAAAAGAGAGTATATGTTGTCTATAAACAGAATCAAGATTGGGGATAGTGTCTATAACATCATCCCGGAACTGGGAAAGGGCTTACAGTTGGGGACAGGATTGACCAACGGGCATATAATATACCTGAACCTGGGAACAGCCACGCTTGGAAGTAATCCTCCGGTGGAGGATTGCGGAGTTTGCATCGACCATTTGGGATTCCGCATTGACCCGGCAAAATTCAGAAATTTCATCAAAGAGTTGGGGTTCAAAACGGAATGACAGTATGGTAAGTATAGTGATAACTGCATATAATGTAGAAAAATGGATAGCCAAGGCTGTGAGGTCGGCATGCATACAGACGTTCGGCAAGCTGGAAATTATTGTCGTCGAAGACTGCTCTACCGACAACACGCGACAGGTGCTGTCCGATATAAAGGACAGGAGAGTAAAGGTGATATACAACCCTTGCAACATAGGTGCAGGAGCATCGCGGCGCAAAGGCATTGAAGCAGCCAACGGAGAATACATACTTCTGCTCGACGGTGATGACTGGCTCGAAAAGGACTTCATAGAGAAGGCCTACAGGAAAGCTGTTGAAAGCGGTGCTGAAATTGTAAGCGGAGGTATCAGAATTGTGAACTGTGACGGTTCATGGGAAGCGGCATCGTACGGTGAACGCACCTTGACCGGGAAAGAGAAAATAGCAGAGTTCCAGAACGAGAGAATTGTCTTCATGAACAACAAGCTCATTCACCGCAGACTGCATGAGGCCGTACCCTACTGTACGCGCCGTTTCATAGAGGACACGCCTGTGATAATTCCGCAACTGTACCTAGCAAACAAGGTTGCATACATAGACGCTATCGGCTACAATTACCGAATGCACGATGAGAGCCTTACTCACAAGGCGTCGCGTTTCAAATACGCACTATACAGGGCACTTTGCCTCGACGACATCATTGAGTTCTTCGAGAGAAACGGAGGGGGAATACCCGAAGAACTGGACCTGAGTACCTTGTATGCGAACTGCATTCAAGAGATAAAGCAGTGTTCACCCACCGCAAAGGATATCGGGCCGTACGTAAACGATTGGATTGAATTCACTGTCAGGCTCATAAAGAGACTGGTATAAAAAACAGATGCAACGCAGTGCGTTGCATCTGTTTTTTATATATTAATCCTTAATTACTTTGAGCAGTAGCAAGGATTCAAGTTGTTCCGCTCGATGTCCTTGAAGTAGTTTACAGTACCTACCTTAAGTTCTGCAGTCGCAGCATCATCACAAACGATGATACCGCTCTGGTGCATCTGGAGAACGCTGATTGTCCACATCTGTGTAACGCTGCCCTCAACTGCATGATAGAGAGCCTGAGCCTTGTTGTGGCCGTTTACGAGGATAAGAACCTCCTTTGCATCCATAACTGTACCTACACCTACTGTAACCGCAGTCTTGGGAACCTTGTTGATGTCATTGTCGAAGAAACGTGAGTTGGCAATGATTGTATCGGTTGTCAAGGTCTTGATACGTGTGCGTGAAGCGAGTGATGAACCCGGCTCGTTGAATGCGATGTGACCGTCGGGACCGATACCGCCAAGGAAGAGGTCGATACCGCCGTAAGACTTGATCTTCTCCTCGTAACGTGCGCACTCAGCAACAAGATCCTCTGCATTGCCGTTAAGGATATTCACGTTCTCCTTCTTCACGTCAACGTGGCTGAAGAAGTTGTTCCACATGAATGAATGGTAGCTCTCGGGATGCTCCTCGGGAAGACCTACATACTCGTCCATGTTGAATGTAACGACGTTCTGGAAACTTACTACACCCTTGTTGTAGAGAGCAATGAGTTCCTTGTATGTTCCAAGCGGTGTGCCACCGGTAGGAAGACCAAGAACGAACGGCTTCTCGGGTGTGGGGTTGAAATCGTTGATTTTCTTTGCTACATAAGATGCAGCCCAGCATGAAAGCTGCTGATAGTTTGGTTGAATAATTAAACGCATAACACTTAAAATTTATAATGTCTTTTAACTTGTAGTTTTTCAAACTGCGAATCCATTCTGTACAACTGCTGCACAGACCTTGTGACACCGCCTATTACGGTATCCTTGCCTGCAACAAGCACCAGCGAGCCGTCGTAGTCGCGGAACATCATAGCTCCGCCAACGCCCTTCAGCAACGGTTCCGGCTCTATTTCCCATGGACCATCAAGCATACCGGTAGTGCTGTATGCCACTCCAACAGCCTTTTCTCCGCCTGCCATTGCCGTAAAGAGCATTCCCATCAAACCGCCCTCGGTATAAAAGAGGAACGGTGACTCCATTAAAGGAGACGATGACCATGGTACATCCTGCGCTGTGAACATGACATATGCCTCGCCCATGCGGTTGGCAAGATTTTCGGTATAACGTACTATCTGCACGGTTCCGTTGGCGTTCTGTTCGCACGAACAGTTATATATCATGTACCCGACGTCAAGGTCATCGGAACAGTATGTAGGATGTTCCGCCATCTCACTGACATCGAGAAGGTGTGCATCCTTGTCGATGGTCTTGTAGGGGCCTGTAATGCTGTCGGCAACCAGTGAGACGCATGAACGCCTTGTAAAAAGTCTTCCGTCAGCCGCAGCGACAGAGTCACCGGGAACCTCGAACGTTGCCATATAGTAGTAACGGTTACCGTGTTTGTGTATCTCGGGAGAGGATACAAGCGGTTTGCTGCCCAACCACGACGAAGCATCGTGACGGAGGACATTGTAAGGCCCGTTCCACAAGCGGAGATCCTTGCTTAGCCACATATGACCACCGTCACAGACCATGTAGTAGCTGTTCGATGAACGCTCATATGTGATAAAAGGATTCTTTACGTCCATTGAGTCCAAAAGAGAGGTTTGAGGCTGCACTCCTTCGGGGGGCAGAAGTTCCCAATTCTCTCCGGGAAGTACAGACGAATCCTTTGCCGCATCGCTCTGGTTTCCTCCACAAGCGGACAGCAAAAGAAGCGAAAGGATATATGTCGGTAAAGCCCTTCTCACCAATGGAAATGTTTTATTGGTAAAGATAATCATTTTTTAATCAAAGAAACAAGTAAAAGCAGAAGAAACGAACAAAAAAACGGGAAAGTGGCAAAAAATGAGACAAAAAACAGAAACCGAACACTTCTTGAAGAGTGCCCGCAATCCCCGACAGAGTTAAAATCGTGTTAAAGGGATTGCCGACAAAAGCCAAAGGAGTGCCACGGTTGTTGACATAACGAACTAAAAAAGGGAACTGTTATGAAAAGGATTGTATTATCAGGTATTCTGTCACTGCTGTTTTGCGCAGTATCAATAGGTGTACAGGCACAGGAGAAAAAGATGACCAGACAACAGAAAGAGGAGGCATGGCGTGCCGAAAGACTCAAGAAACGTGCTGCCGAAGAGGCAAAAGAGGCCAGAAACGACTCCATAGAGTACATGCAGGCAATAAAAGCAATAAGAAGCGGCTCATGGGCACTGGAGGCGTCAAGCATCACGTTCAACAACGGAGCCACGAACTTTGTAACAGAGAGCACTAACTTCATCTCAGTAAATGACGGTAGCGGAGTATTGCAGACCGCATTCGACAACAGCAACATATACTCGCCCAATGGCATGGGCGGCATCACGTTGCAAGGGAACATCTCCGATGAAGAGCTCAGCATGGACCAGGAGGGAAACCTCTACTACAGTTTCAACATAACAGGAGCACAGATATCGGCAACCGTAAACATAGTGCTCACAGCATACAGCAACCAAGCCACCGCAACAATTGACCCTAACTTCAGTACAAGCGACATGACTATGAGCGGATACATCTACCCATACGATTCGGCAGGAATATTCGAGGGTTCGCCCGGCTACTGACTGACAAGCGGAAGAATAGAGGTTCCGGTGTGGCGCTTCACACCGCCCTACTACAGACCACCATTTAACGTGAGGCCGATCTCCCGACCGCCAAGACCGCCCATACGTCCGAGGCCGACACCGGGCAGACCACCGGGATTCGGAAGACCGACAGCCCCACCCTCCTTCGGAGTGCCTGGCGGAGGAGGAAACACAAGGCCACCGGGATTTGGCGGTGGCAATGGCGGAGCGACAAGGCCTCCTGGGTTTACGTGGTAAGCAAACAGCGACAATAGCCATTATAACTATTGTCGCTGTTTGTAGAATTAAAGCGTAACGTAGCAATTCACTGTTTTAACACCCAAAATGTAAAAATGGATAAAACTGCGAAGTGCAAGGCTTGCGCAAACGAATGAAACGAAGCGTTTTGCAAGGAGTGCAGCCAAGGCTCGCCAAAGGCAGCCGGCTTGCGAAGAACGAGGAACCGGAGTTTACTATGCGTAAATGAGGATTCCGAGTTCAAGCGTAACGCAGCAATTCGCTGTTTTAACATTTATATTGACAACATGCGCTATTCGCAACCCAAGCGGCATGACCTACAGCCATGCTGCGCTTGACCTATTGCTGCGCAAGTTGTCGATAATTTTACTCCGGTAATCATTGACAAAACAAACTTTTCACAACCCACACGGCGTGAACTGCGCCCACGCTGCGTGTGACCATTTGCTGTTCGTTTTGTCGATAATTTTGCAAGCAAAATTACTCCTCTACAGGCTTCATGTTAGTATAAACATTCTGCACATCATCATCCTCCTCAAGACGCTCAACAATCTTGTCGATGGTTGCACGCTGCTCCTCGGTAACGTCCTTCAGGTCGTTAGGAATACGTGTGAACTCGCTACCTGTAATCTCGAAGCCCTTCTCCTCGAGTGCCTTCTGGATTGCACCGAAAGACTTAGGATCGCCGTAGATAGTGATTTCATTCTCCTCCTCGTCATACTCCTCTTCTACACCATAATCAATGAGGTCGAGAATGAGTTCGTCCATGTCAAGGTCGTCCTTCTTTGTGAATGTGAACACGCTCTTCTGTGTGAACATGAAGTCAAGGCTTCCCTGTGTACCCAGTGTTCCGCCGAACTTGTTGAAGACAGCGCGGACGTTGGCAACGGTACGTGTTGTATTGTCGGTTGCAGCATCGACGAAGATGGCGATACCGAAAGGACCGTAACCCTCGTATGGTACCTCCTTGTAATCCTTCTGGTCCTTACCCATCGCGTTCTTTATAGCGCGCTCAATGTTGTCCTTTGGCATGTTCTCGCGCTTAGCATTGGCTATGATAGCGCGCAAGTGTGAGTTTGTATCGGGGTCGGGACCGCCAGCCTTAACGGCAATTGCAATCTGTTTACCAACACGGGTGAAAACACGTGCCATGTTACCCCATCTTTTCAATTTCGCAGCTTTACGGTATTCAAAAGCTCTACCCATAGTAATTTTATTTAATTTATTGTTTATTATTTGTCGTTATACACTCTTTTATTAGATCCATTGACAATCCTTACTTTTGCAACCCGCGAGGCACAAACTTCGCCTGTGCAACCCGCGACTATTTGCAGCAAGAATTGTCGAAGCAAACTTTCGACTACGCTCAGGATGACGGATAACGCAAAATACGACAACGTGTCATGTCGAGCAACGCCGAGACATCTCAAAGGTTTTAGTTTGTTTCACCTTTCCGTTTTCACCTTTCAGCTTCTCTCTTATCTCTGCACTGCACCCAGACGTTTGCTGAAGCTGTCCATCAGGCGCGCCATTGTTTTGTCAATGACTTTGTCGTTGAGTGTCTGGTTGTCGTCCTGAAGAATGAAACTTACTGCATAGCTCTTCTTACCCTCTTCAAGGTTCTTGCCTTCATAGACGTCAAAAAGTGTAACAGCCTTTAGAAGTTTCTTTTCAGTCTCGCGTGCAACCTGCTCTATCTGCGCGAATGTAACATTTTTGTCAATGAGCAACGCAAGGTCACGTTTCACTGCCGGATATTTACTTATCTCGGCATAGCCGATTTTGGCATTCTTTATAGCCTTCATCAGCTCTGTCCAGTTAATATCGGCATAAAGAACCTCGGCATCTATATCAAAACGTTTGGTCACCTTCTTACGGAGGATACCGAGCTGTGCTACTACTTTTTTGTTATTCTGTGCCTGCACCTGTATTGCTGCAGAGAAGAGATCGTCGTTAAATGTAGTCACAAGACGCATGCCAGGCTTGAATCCGAGACGGTCGAAGATATGCTCTACAACAGCCTTAAGGTCATATACCGACAACGGACGGCCCACCTCTATCCATGATGACGCAACATTGTTGCCAGTCATCCACAATGCAAGATGACAACTCTCACTGTATGGGCTCAAAATTTTCTCCTCAACGCGTTTGTCTGCATCGAAACGGTAAGTATTTCCGAATTCGAAGAAACAGAGGTCGGTAAATTTACGGCTAACATTGCGCTGTATGCTCTCAAGTCCGCCAAACAGCAGTGTCTGGCGCATCACATTCAGGTCGTTGCTCAATGGGTTCATTAAACGAACAAGATTCTCGCTCTTAAAACTATCGAGCTCATCATAATAAGCTGCAGCAGTGAGTGAGTTGTTCAATATTTCGTTGAAACCACAACCTACCAACTGCTCCGAAATGAGGTTCTGCAATTTGTGTGACTTATCCTCGGCACCCTTTGTTATGATTGAAGAGTGCAAAGTGGTGTCAAAGTTTATATTGTTGTAGCCATATATGCGAAGGATATCCTCAACAACGTCACATGGACGCTGCACGTCAACACGGTAAGGAGGAACGAGCAGTGAAAGACCGTTTTCGCCCTCACCGGCAATCTTCATCTCCAAAGACTCCACAATACTCTTTATTGTTTCGGGAGCGAGCTCAACGCCGATAAGGTTATTCACATAACTATACTCGAGTTCAACCTTGAAGTCCTCGACAGGAGCAGGATAGATATCCTTTATTTCCATTGAGACTGTACCGCCTGCCAACTCCTTGATGAGCATTGCTGCCTGCTTGAGTGCATAGATTACATTGTTGGGGTCGGTACCGCGTTCGTAGCGGAAAGAGGCATCGGTCTGCAGGCCATGACGGCGTGCAGTCTTGCGTACCCATGTAGGATGGAAGTATGCGCTCTCAAGGAAGACGTTCTTTGTTTCCTCGGTGGTACCCGACTCAAGACCGCCGAACACACCGGCGATACACATGGGTTCCTCGGCATTGCATATCATGAGGTCTCGCTCAGAGAGTTTGCGTTCAACACCGTCGAGAGTAACGAAAGGAGTACCCTCGGGGAATGTACGCACGACAACCTTGCCGCCCTTGATCTTGTCCGCATCGAAGCAGTGCATGGGCTGGCCGTATGCATGAAGTATATAGTTTGTAATATCTACGATGTTGTTTATAGGACGTATGCCTATTATCTGCAACTTCTCCTTCAACCACTTGGGACTCTCCTTTACGGTCACGCCCTTTACGGTCACACCGGCATAACGCATGCAGGCCTCGGTGTTCTGCACCTCAATGTCAATCTCGAGCGAGTTGTCATCGACCTTGAAGCCGTCGCATGAAGGGCGGCGCAACGCACTCTCACCTCTGTTCTGCTTGGTATAGGCATAAAGGTCACGCGCAACACCATAGTGTGAACATGCATCGGCACGGTTGGGGGTGATGTCAACACCAATGAGGTAATCGCTCTTGATGTTATAGTAATCCTTTGCAAGAGTACCGGGAACAGCATCGGCAGGCAGAACGATGATACCGTCGTGGCTGTTGCCGATACCTATTTCGTCCTCGGCGCAAATCATACCGAAAGACTCTGCACCGCGAATTTTGCCCTTCTTGATAGTAAAGCACTCGTCGCCGCTGTAGAGCTTTGTACCGATGGTTGCAACAACAACCTTCTGCCCTGCAGCAACATTGGGAGCACCACATACTATCTGTACGGGATTGCCATCACCGAGATTCACTGTTGTTATGTGAAGATGGTCACTGTCGGGATGGTCAACACAGGTAAGCACCTCGCCTATCACCAATCCTTCGAGACCGCCTTTTATTGTCTGGACCTCCTCTACGCCGTCGGTCTCAAGACCGATTGAGGTGAGCGCAGCAGACACCTCCTCGGGTGTCATATCGAAATCGACATACTCTTTGAGCCAATTATAAGAAATGTTCATATATTGTGTTTTTTATTTCCTAAACGAATATAATACGTGCAAAACACACCTATTTTACTTCAATTTGCAAAGATAGCCTTTTTTATTAAAAAAACAGACATGGCAAGAAATTTATTGGCAATAATATAGCAGTTGACCCAAATATTGTTTGTCATACTGAGCAAAGCGAAGTATCTATTTTAAACGCAGTTTTTAGATCCTTCACATTCGCTCAGGATGACAAGTTCGCGAAGAAAAAAGTCACGGGTCAACTGCTATATTATTACTAATTTATTTATATAAAAGGTATCGGGCACCAACGAAAGGATTCCGGAAAGAAATCTGCCTGCAAAGAAGCGGCTACAGCACTAAAGGGGTTCTTCGGAAAGAAGAGGAACAGCAAATAAACGTTGTCGCACACCCGATATTTACGATTTTATTGTTATCTTCGCGGATGAAAATTCAAAAAAGGAACATTATGAGCAAGATTATACTTACAGGCGACCGCCCAACAGGACGCCTTCATTTGGGACATTATGTAGGTTCTCTGCGCCGTCGCGTGGAGTTGCAGAACTCAGGCGCGTATGACAAGATATTCATCATGATTGCCGACGCGCAGGCCCTTACCGACAACGCGGACAACCCCGAAAAAGTACGCCAGAATATCATTGAAGTGGCACTTGACTACCTCTCGGTAGGCATTGACCCTTCGCAGTGCACAATATTCATTCAGTCACAGGTACCCGAGTTGTGCGAACTTGCGTTCTACTACATGAACCTCGTTACCGTATCACGCCTGCAGCGCAACCCGACAGTGAAGACCGAGATTCAGATACGCAATTTCGAAACAAGCATCCCTGTAGGTTTCTTCACATATCCTATCAGTCAGGCATCAGACATCACAGCGTTCCGCGCAACAACAGTTCCAGCCGGTGAGGACCAACAGCCTATGATTGAACAGGCACGTGAAATCGCACGCCGTTTCAACGGCATCTATGGCGATACACTCGTTGAGCCGGAGATTCTGTTGCCTACAAACGCTGCATGCCTACGCTTGCCGGGAACAGACGGAAAGGCAAAGATGAGCAAGTCGCTCGGCAACTGCATCTATCTCTCAGACACAGCAGAAGAGCTCAAGCAGCATGTCATGTCAATGTACACCGACCCTGACCACATCCGTGTTCAGGACCCGGGCAAGGTTGAGGGCAACACCGTGTTTACATACCTCGACGCATTCTGCCGCCCCGAGCACTTTGAGAAGTACTTGCCCGACTACCCCAACCTTGACGAACTGAAGGCACACTATATGCGCGGTGGTTTGGGCGACGTTAAGGTAAAGCGTTTCCTCATTGCCATACTCGAAGAGGAGCTTGCTCCAATACGTGCACGCCGCAAGGAGTGGGAGCAAAAAATCCACGAGGTGTATGCGCTGTTGCAGAAGGGTTGCGAGGATGCACGCGCCGTTGCAGCAGATACATTGAACGACGTACGCCGTGCAATGAAGATAAACTACTTCGAGGACAAGGAACTCATAGAGGAGCAGGCAAAGAAATTCGCCGAGAACAAGTAAGACTACGACAGAACGATGATGGTGACCAAAAAGCCATGGCTTTTTGGTCACCATCATCGTTTATATCTGAAAAGTGAAAGCGGGAAACTACGGTAACATGGATTTATCATAAATCCGCGCAAAGCGGGGTTTACAATCAAGGGGTCGACAACATAGCTCTCCGTTACTTTTACCTTTAACTTTTCCGCTTGTTTAAAACGGCATCGGTTCGTTACCACCACCTTGCAGTTCGGGTGGCATTATAGGCACATTCTGGTTCTGCAGATAATCGGGGAGTTCTGGTACATAATCGGGGTCGGGAGGTGTCATGGCCGCATTCATCTTGGAGCCGCGCATGACAGGCATGTCACCCGGAGGCGGTGCCAGAGTCTCATCGTCAAGATTCATAAAACGCGCATACTCCTTTCGGAATACAAGAGGCACATTGTCGAGTCCACCGTTACGGTGCTTGGCAATGATGATTTCAGCCTTACCGCGCCAGTCGAAACCGCTCTCATCCTTATATATATGGAAATACTCGGGACGGTTCACAAACATCACGATATCGGCATCCTGCTCAATGGCACCCGACTCACGCAAGTCACTGAGCTGAGGTCGCTTGCCCTCGATACCTTCACGACCCTCGACATTACGGTTCAACTGGCTCAGTGCCATAACAGGGATATTCAACTCCTTTGCGAGTCCTTTCAACGCACGCGAAATCGTACTGATTTCCTCCTGACGGCTACCCTTGCCGGCATTGGCGGTCATGAGCTGAAGATAGTCGATGAATATCATCTTCACTCCATGCTCGCGCACCATTCGGCGAGCCTTTGAACGCAACTCAAAGACAGAAAGCTGGGGAGTGTCATCAACATAAAGAGGAGCATTCTCCAGCTGCACTATCTTCTGGTCGAGCTGTCCCCATTCATAGCGTTCGAGCTGACCGCTACGTATCTTGTCACCGGGAATCTGGCACACATTGCAGATAAGACGCTGGACGAGCTGTACGTTACCCATCTCAAGCGAGAACATGCCGCATGGGATGCCCTGGTCAATTGCCATATTACGTATGAGAGAAAGCGCGAAGGCCGTCTTACCCATGGCAGGACGTGCAGCAAGGATTATGAGATCGGTAGGTTGCCATCCCGAAAGCACCTTGTCGAGACGATGATAACCGGTACTGAGACCGCTGATACCGCTGGTATTCTTTGAAGCTGTCTGAATCTGCTTATACGCCTGCTCAATAACCGGATTTATCTGCGTAAAATCCTGCTTCATGTTATGACGGGAGATTTCGAACAGCTCCGACTCGGCCTGCTGCATGAGAGCCTCCACATCCTGGGTCTCATCGAAAGCCTGCACCTGGGTCTTGCTGGTAAATTTTATGAGGTCACGTGCAAGTTTCTTCTGAGCTATGATATTCGCATGATATTCAATGTTCACCGAAGAGACTATCTTGCTTGTCAGCTGGGCTATATATACAGGGCCGCCCACCTCATCGAGGTTTCCCTTGCTTCGCAGGTAATCCGTTACGGTAAGAATATCTATCGGACGGTCGGCAAGGTCCATCTGCTGTATAGCCTCGAAAAGCAACTGGTTGCGCTTGTCGTAGAAAGATTCAGGCTTGAGCATGCCGCCCAGGCGGCCTATGGCATCACTGTCAATCATCAATGCGCCCAACACGGCCTCCTCGAACTCGAGAGCCTGCGGCTGCACATGTCCATATTCACTCAGCTTGGGTGTCGTATCGGCTGCGGCCTGACGGCGCGGTGCTCTTCTCTTTGGTGTAGTCTCTTCCATAATTCAAATTTTCCGACCGCGAAGATACACACAACAGCGCAAACAAAGCAATAAACACAAGAACCTTTTTCAACAAAAAAGAGCAAGTTATCAACGATATACTGAAATTATATTAAATTTGCAAAAATCAATAAACTTTCATATTATGGTAACATTCCCTAACGCAAAAATAAACCTCGGACTCGATGTCGTTGAGAAACGCCCCGACGGATACCACAATCTTGAGACGGTGTTCTACCCCATTCCGCTGTGCGACATACTTGAGATAAACCCGGCCGAAGAGAGCGATGCAGCCGACTGCTCCTTCACCATGTATAACGCAGTCTTTGAAGGTGACAAAGACGACAACCTCGTAGTCAAAGCATACAAGATTCTTGCATCAGAGCACAGGCTACCAAAGGTAAAGATGTCGCTCTACAAGAACATCCCTACCGGTGCAGGACTGGGAGGCGGAAGTGCCGATGCTGCATTCGCGCTCAAGATGTTGAACGAAATGGCAGAATTGAACCTCAGCGATGAGAAACTTGAAGAGTATGCCGCAAAAATCGGTGCCGACTGTGCTTTTTTCATTAAGAACGTACCGGCATATGCCACAGGCATAGGAAACATTCTATCCCCTACTCCCTGCGACATAAAAGGATATTGGCTGGTACTCGTCAAACCCGAGATACACATCTCGACAAAGGAGGCATACTCGCTTGTAAGGCCGGCTTCTCCCGAAACACCGTTGACAGAGATTGCCAAGCATCCAGTCTGCGAGTGGAAAGGTGCTATGAAGAACGACTTCGAGAAGAGCGTCTTCGCCAACCACCCGTCCATGGAGAGAATAAAGGAAGAACTGTATGAAATGGGAGCCGTATATGCTTCGATGTCGGGCAGCGGTTCGGCATTCTTCGGCATATTCGAAAAAGAACAGCATATCGAGGAGATAAGAGAGAGATTCCCCGGAATGTTCTGCTGGTGCAAAAACATGTAATAAAGGTATGGAAAACAACCGCAATGTATATATAAGGTCAAGCCTCGAAGGAGATATTTCAAATGCAGACAACGTTGCCATAGCAGAAATGACCAGCAGGGCGAAAGCCTACAAAGCAGCGGAAAACGGAGGGTGCAGATTGAAGATACATCTCGTGCTCCGCAACCACTTGTTGGCAAACGCCATGAGAAGACTGCCGGTCAACGACACTCTGTCCAATGACATTGAACTATACACATATACACGCGAAGACCTTTGCTCCATGAAAGTGCTTGGCATAAAGCCAGGTTCGGTGCCGGTACTGACACGGGAAAGAGTTACATACGAAAGCAACAGACATATACATCTGGTAATCTTCGGGGCAAGCCGTCAGGCCGAAAGCCTTGCCATACACACGGCATTGACAAGCCATTTGCCGAACTACTGCCGCGACAACAGCCTCCGCACAAGAATAACCTGGTTCGCCGACAGCAATGAAGATTTTCTACAGTTCCAGAACATGTACGGAAACCTTCTTGAGCATTGTTACAGAAGATTGATTGACATCAGTGACGGCAATATCAGAATGCAGACCATTCCACCTGTACACACCGGCAAACAATCCGATTTCATTGATATCGAATGGGAGTTCGTGACAGGCAAGAGCAGCAGTCATATTGCACGGCACAAATTGGACAGATGGAGTAGCGATGAAGAACGGATAATGACAATCGCATTCTGTTATGACGACAATGACCGCAATCTGAACGAAGCCATCTCACAGAGTGCCACAGTCAGAAAGAACAGTTGTATTCTGACTAAAACTGACGAAAGCACGACAATAGACTATTTAAGGCTGTCCGAAGAGTATTCGAATATAGTCCCGTTCGGATGCCTTGAAAAGGAGAACAATGAACTTGGCGACTACACATTGATGGCGCAATATATAAACTTTGCATACAGCAAAATACGCGCCACAACCGAAGAGGAACGTGGACATGGAGCCGCAGATATTGCGGTAGCCACTGAAATCCCCACAAAAGAGGAGATAGAAGCGGTTTGGAACAACAGCGGACTGACAACTGCAAAACGTTGGTCCAACATATACAATGCCTTCACTCTCAACATCAAAATGCAGTCTTTGGGCATTCCTGCAGAACGTTGGAACACACTCTTTGGCATAAGCGACAGGGATACGGAAATCATGACACAAGTCGAGCACAACAGATGGTGCATTGAAGAACTGATATTGGGATACACCCCGACAACAAGAAAACAACATGAGGCCATAATAGAAGACCCGGCACTGCGCGATATTCTGAAAACAAGTCTTATCCACGATGACCTGAGACATTTTTCAGAGTTGGGAACCGACAGCAGCGGTCTCTCTGTGACACGATATGACCAAGGACTGACACGTACACTGCCGCTGATTGCATACACATACCACACCTCCAAATCCAAACAGAGATGAAAAACGGCAACGAAAGACACTATGCGATACGCTATCGTAACAATGACGGCATACACAGAAAAGGCGACATACAGCATGTTAGCCAGAATGCATTATACATAGGACAGACCCCCGAGTGTACATTCAGGCTTCCAGAGCACCCCCACTTTGCCGACACATGCTATGCTGTAATTGTCAAGGACATAGACGCGGATACCTGGCGTATAATAAGACAGGAAACGGATGCAAGGATTCTTGTTGACGGCATTCCGCTTGAATACGTAGCCGAGCTTCACGACAACAACAGTATTGTACTGGACAACACATCAGTGCTTTTCACCATAGAGAATGGCGGAATGCCGCAAACCACATATATTGAGCATAGCAGCCAGAAGACGTTATGGAGTGTAATTGCCCTATTTGCAGCGGCTCTTGTCGCCATAATATTTCACCTTGGAAAAGATGAGATAAACGTCTTCGAAGCCTATGCGGACGAAATAAGTGACATATACAAAATTGAAGCGGACTCGCTGCTGGTTACCACAACAGAGGGCGACACTCTTGATGTCATTGCCCTGCCAAGAGCAGAAACCGGAACCGGTTTCATTACAGAAAACGGATACTTTGTCACGGCAAGACACTGCATAGAATACTGGCTCGGATATGAGAACGAACTGAAAAGCTCTTATCAGGAGATCGGTTCAGCATCCGTGAAATGGGCTATAGAAGCAGAAATGTACGACAGCATAAAGCTTCTGGTCAAGCTCACCATCACCGACAACAACGGGAGAAGATACCCCTGCACTTCGGATCAATTTACCATGAACAAGGAGAGGGACAACATCTATGAGTTGGGGGATTTCAGTTACAATTACCTGTGGAGAAGCATAATAAGCCGCTATGAGGCACGAGAAGCAGAACTCGGAGATGTGGCCATGATGAGGTGGGAACATGGAAAAGGCAAAATAAAATTAGCGGCTCCGGACAGAATCCTCAATGTCGCGCATAACGTAAATCTGCAAAGCTTCGGATACCCACAGAGCCAAAGCAAGAAGCAGGCAGTACTGACTGCCGACAATGATGACATGTACGACCACGCCACTGGAGAAGATGACCTGTTCACGTGCAGGTCAGCATTCGACAACGGTTTTTCCGGGGGGCCAGTATTCGTCTCTGACGACAAATATGCGGACAAAGCCGTAGTCGGAATAGTTTCAAGGCTTGCCGGCTCACACACATTGATAGTCCCTGTATCACAAATCCACAACCTTATAAAAGAAATCGAAAAAAATGGCCAACAATAACGACATATACGCAACGGCGCTGAAAGGCTACTGCAACATGGCTGTCTGCTGGCAATTCATGCACGACATATCTTCCTCACTCGAAAATATACATTCCCGTAACAAAGCCAACGGCAAAGTATCCCTCGGGAATATCATTGTGGAAGGGCGTCACTTCAAACTCGTGGAGAACTGTTCCGGAGCTGAAAAGGAAGAAGACATCTGGTGCCTTGCCGCATCTGCAATGGAACTGATGCTCGGCTCATCCATTTTCAACGGAAAAGGTGAAGGTGAAATAAACACGAATACACCTATACCTTCATTGGCCGCCCCTGAGGCTGAAAAGCTCAACACACTTCTCGCACAATGTCTTTCACCCGTCAAGGAAAAAAGAGCTACGGCAACACAAATAAAAGATATCGCCGCCAGAGAGATAAACAGAACCGCAGAAAAACGACGCGAACCAAAAATGCAGAAAGAGTTCATTGGAGAAACGACGGTAGAAGAGATTGACAGCAAATGGCCCGATAATATCTTTACACAGACCATAAGGAGTATTCTTGTCTTGCTTATATTCCTGACAGGTACACAGACTATAAATGCACAGACTCTCGAGGAGGCCGGGGAGCATGAGCTGTTACAGATGCGGAATGCGGTACTTCTGCTCAGAAACGACAACGAAAAGAGTTGGAATAAGGCACAGGACGAACTGGACAAGCTAAAAGAGATATTCACTCTAATGGACGAACTCCGCGACAGCAAGAATGACTGTAAACCAATATCAAGCGAAGTAAAGCGATTGGGGGTAAACATCATAGTAAGTGAATTGAAAAACGGCAGGCGCATACAACTTTCAAACAGGGAATTACTTGACGGTTCGGACGAGCGTTTTGATTTCTCAATGTTCGAGAAATGCATAAAGAAAAACTCCACTGCAACATATAAGATGACTGGACGTTACGGCAAGCAGGTGTTCATGGTAATCCCTTACCGTTCAGGTAACAAATACAGTTGCAGCCTGCAGTTCGGGGAGAGGGCACCGCTAAAACCGGACATAATAGACAAAAACGGAATCTCATACTTTTTCATTGACGCAGACGAAGGTCCGTCACCTGAAGAGACAACCACATTGAAGATTACAAATAAAAAAAATGGAAACGCATCATTCGTTATAATGAACCATAATTATAGAGAGAAATGAAAAAGGCGATACTCCTGATAATTTCGGCTTTTATATTCCAGGCCAATGCACAAATTACATTCAAAGAGACAAAGAGCCTGAGCGACAACAAAGAATACCGTAAGGCTGAAACCGCATTTTCCACATTGCAGGAAGAGGCCCTTGCTGCAGGCGACACATGTCTCTACATGGACTGTCTTTTTGCTCAAGGTGAGGTCGCATACATGCTTGACTGGACAACAACAATAAAGGAGGTGCTTGAAGAGGCCGGCAAAAAAATCAATTCCTCGCAGATGGTAATAGAGAATGACTCCATAAAATATACATGGTTGCAAGCATACTACAAACTTCTGGGATCATACTATTATTGCATGACCGATATCAGCCGGAACGCATATCAACTGTCGTTGGACTCATATTCAGAAAGTCTGGAATACATCAATCTGCTCGAGAAGCGCACACGCTTTGACAACCCCACACTGAAAATAACATTGTATCGTGACCTGCTCAACCTGTATTACAAATATACAGATTACGAATCAGCCCTGACATTGGCCGAAAAGATATACGACCACTGGTACAACTATTTCGATGAAAACAGATTCATTGACGCCTGCATTTCAAAAGCAATAGTGTTGGCTCACCTCGGACGGTTTACGGATGCTTTGGAATGCATTGATGAGATATACGATGAAGCGCATGATGAGAACCCATACATTTATCGCACCAAGGGAAAAATTCTGATGATGCAGCACAACCATGAAGGTACCGACAATATAAAAGAAGCAAAAAAATGCTACGAACGGTATGCCCGATATATAATGAAGGAAATTGATGAACAGGCAGAAAAAATGTCAGACCTTCAACGCGAGCAATTTTGGCTCAACATGAGTCAATTCGCCACAGACTGCTACCGACTGGGTGATTACGCACCCGAGTTGCTGTATGACATGGCATTATACAGCAAGGGATATATACTGAGAAGCAACGAGAAAAAGCAAAAGTACAATTGGAAGGACATCAAGCGTAAACTGAAGAAAAGCGAATGCGCAATAGAGTTCATACAGTACAAGGGAAGCAACGAAGAAGAGCATTTGGGAGCATTGGTAGTGAAGCCTGACAGCAAGAAACCGGAATTTATAGAGATAGGTGCTCTTGAAGAGATATCCGGCACAATTACCCAAAGCGGATATACATTGGAACAATGCATATCATCGGACATAGCGGAATTGAAGGACGAACTCTATTCCGACTCTACGGTTTTCGGGCAGATATGGACAGAGGAGTTGCTCTCCGCAATAGCCCCGTCACAAAAAGTCTATTTTTCACCCGACGGCATAATACACCAGCTTGCCATAGAATTCATGCAACCCAATAACGGTTTCGAATGCAGACGCCTCAGCTCTACCAGAATACTGCTTTCGCCGCCAAAGATGAAGCGAGGGAGTGTATTGTTGTTTGGCGGAATAGATTTCTACGCCAATATTGACGAGCACAAGAATGAAAACGACGTGGAAGGATATATGATGCTTCATGAATCCGCATCATATATAAAAGACCTGCCCGGAACAGACAAGGAGATACATGCTATCCACGAAATAAGGAGTGACGACAACAGCAATGACAGCATCATGAGCGGGAGCCGTGCAACAGATGACAATCTCATTGAAATGGCAAACGATGGATATTCCATTATACACCTTGCGACTCATGGATATTTTGCAGGAGTCATGAATGGCACATACCTTAAGCCGGCAATCACAGACAAGGCACTCTCGGAGAGCGGAATAATAATGGCCGGAGCCGGAAAAAACCTCATCACTGAAGATTTCAACCCGGAAATGTCGGACGGCATACTTACGGCAAAAGAGATATCGGAACAGGACTTCTCGAATGTAAATCTGATAGTCATGTCTGCATGCCAGACAGGCTTGGGATATGTAACATCGGACGGAGTTTATGGAATGCAGCGTGCACTCAAACAAGCTGGCGTATCTTCAATGATGCTGAGTTTATGGAGCGTCAACGACACGGCTACCAGTTACTTTATGGAAAATTTCTACACAGAACTAAAAAAAGACACTTCGCCTACGCCGGACGTTTACAGGGCTTTCATGAATGCCCGCAGAAAAATGATTGACGGAAATCACGACAGGGAACATTTCAGCACGGCCACACTGTCAAGAAAAAAGGGAAAAATCAAATATGACAAGCCACAATACACAAATGCTTTTATACTTATTGACGTACTATAATTAATATAATATGAAAAAGACATTACTATTATTATTTATTTTTGCTATTGCGGACATATACGCAACGACAACGATAGACAAGGAACCGGACGGGAAGGATAAGGAAGTGAAAACAACCCGAAAATACCAGATTATTGTCAGCAGTCTCCAAAAAGAATCAGTTGTCCGGAACAACAGTAGCATTGACACATTGAAGGAACAGTCCAACCGCGGTTGGAAAGAGTTGGGAGAGAGCATATTAAAGTCGTACAAGAGCGTATTGACACAAAAAACAGTATCTGCAACATCGGGTCTCATAGACCTTGGAGTCAGTTTCATTTCCGAAATGGTCCACAAGAACTCCAACGACTTCAACGAATGGATAAAAGCCAAACAAGAACAGTGTACATACAACAAAAAGCTGTCAACGAGCGAGAGCATAAATGACTTCTATTATACACCATCGACATCAGGAGCATTGGACCCTTACAATCTTAGGTTCAACGGATTCAGCTGCCGCAACTTCATTGAGGTGGAATCGCCCGACAGTATGAAGCAGAATAGCAAACGCGCGGGACACGATGCATACTACCTTTCATGCAAACTCCGCACGGACAGTCTTGGCATGGCCCATATGGCGAACCACTCGAAATTCCTGCTTGAGGTTGATACGTTGATATTCTACCCTGAATTCTGCAACATCCCGAAGCTGGAGAGGTACGATACCACAAAATACACCAATCTGGAGCTGAACATCAACGTAAACATATATTCATCGTGGATAAACGAAGCCGTAATGGTAATGTCTGACCAGAAATTAGGAACATTCAACATAAAAGCCAAGATTGACCCAAAGGTCTTCAAACCGATAGATGGTGAATACGCCTTCTTTTACACCAAGAACGATTCACAGCTTGCCAATTATGTCAGCACCACAGGAGAGAGTTTCATTGTTCCCCGTTCATTTGTCGGTACAAGTTCCGAACCTTTATGGGGAACAGGTGAATACCGTATAGAAATGGAGGTATTTGAGACATGCCAACTCAAGGCCGAGCATTATATAAAGATAGAGGAACTCGGCAATGTTGAGGCTGTAAACTTTGCAAACCTCCCGGGATACAAGAAATGGGAAAAAGAGGTATGGAAAAGCGAACTGAAGAAAATGAAGAGCAGAAAGAAAGGAGATTCATTCCTCAAGAACGCATTTACCGTTATAAAGACTGCATATCTGGGGCACAATTGGGTAAATGAGATTATAGAACCGGCCTTGACACCTATCTACGAACATGAAACAAAGGAGCTAAAAGGACTTCTGAACATTGATGACGAGATGAATGGCAAAAAGGCGGTTGCCCCGTGATTCACATCAGAGGGCAACCTAAACACAAACACAAAATAAAACACGACAAAACTACTATGCAATCGTCCACTGCTGTGTGCCATGCACATGCTATCAGTGGCTTGCAATGATTAAACATCCGTTGTTCGGGTATTGTTCCAAACAATGTGTTAAAAAATACAAACGCCAATGAGGGGCGTTTGTATTGTAATATATGCAAGGTTCTTCTATTCTACTCTTTTGTCTATTTCAACTTCGCCATGAAGCGTTCAATATCCACAATGAAACGCACGTGCGATCCCTTGCCTATGCAGGTATCACCGTCGTGTGCCTCGACATAAAAAATGAGTTTGCGCCCTTCGATAGATGACAGTATTGCCCTTGCACTTATTCCGGCACCCGGTGCCGACGCTTTTGTATGCGTTATATTCACCTCCGTACCGACAGTTGTGGAACCTTCGGGCAGAAACGGGGCTACTGCATTCATTGCCGCGTTTTCCATAAGAGCCACCATCGAAGGCGTTGCGAAGACATCGAGACCTCCTGAACCGACAGCCGATGCACAGTTGTCCTTTCCTACAATCACTTTGCTGGTATATTCCAATCCCTCTTTAAGCATAATCTTAATTTTTAACTGTTTCCCGCGAAAATAATGAAAAAGGGTGATAATACAATAGAAAGCCGGCCGGAATCAAGACAAAAAAGGCTTTTTCGTTTGTTATATATAAAAAAGGAATGAAAGAGAGAATAGCCGAGTTTCTTTACAGAAAAATCAATGCCTTGCTCGAGGCTATGGGTGTATCGGGAGAGGTCGCCGAAAAACTGGACACTGTGATACTTCTGCTGCTTGTCACAGGCACAGCACTGCTGGTTTCGGAACTTGTCTTCAGGGTCGCGCTGTTTACAGTCAACCGCCTGCTGAAGCACAGGAATATTCCGTTCATGGAGAGACTGACGCAAAACGGAAGAATGCGCAAGGTGGCATACATTGTTTCACCCATGATATTGAACGGCATGCTCCCTTTCATCATTGAGGGGAAAGGGATTATGCCTGTATATATCGAAAGGATTGTATGGATATACTTCGTGGTTGCGGCAGTCATGGCCGTGAACGCATTACTGAGTACCATTGGAGAGTCGGTGTTCACAAACAGAAAATACCACGACAGACCAATAAAGGGGTTAATACAGGTCGGGAAAATAATAGTCTATCTTATTGCAACGATAGTTGTGATATCCATCTTCACAGACAAGTCACCACTCTACCTCATCGGTGGTCTTGGAGCGTTCGCGGCAGTCCTCATGCTCGTGGCAAAGGACAGCATAATGGGATTCGTGGGCGGCTTCCTGCTTCTTGAGAACGACATGATACGACTCGGCGACTGGATTGAGTTGCCCGGTACCAGCATAAACGGAAGCGTGTTCGACATCTCGCTCACCATTGTAAAGGTGCGCAACTGGGACAACACCATAGCAACCGTACCGCCATACACTCTCATAAACGAGACTTTCCTTAACTGGCGCGGAATGAGCGACAGTGGCGGACGCCGCATCGCGAGAGGTTACACGGTGAAACTCGACCACATAAAACCCTGCAACGACACCATGTTGAGACGACTGAAAAAACTTGACAGCGGGCTTGCGGCATACATTACCCGAAATACAGGAGAGACGGCTGATGCAATCGGCACTGACGTGGGAAGCATAGAGACAAACGCAGGACTTTTCCGCGCATATGCCGACATCTACCTGCGACGTCACCCCATGATAAGGAAGGACATGATGATTATGGTACGTACGCTGGAACCCACTGAGAACGGACTCCCGATACAGTTCTATTGTTTCACCGCAACTACAGATTGGGGAAAATACGAGAACATACAGTCGGAGATAATGGAACATTTCGCATCGGTAATGCCTCTCTTCGAACTCTACCCTTATCAGAGCCCGGGCGCGAGAGATACAATAATTAGCGGAATGCTCGAGGGCAACTACCCTATCGACCGCATAGACGGACTCCCGTACGGCACAGTCAAATGAGTACAATATTTGTCCATTTTGCACAGATTATACAATTTTGTGCAAAATTAACTTGTACACAGATTCATTTTATACTACTTTTGCGCTCCAAAAGGCACAAAAATACATATTTAACACAAAAACAGTACAATTATGACCAAAATCAAGAATAATTGTGTACTTATCACTGGCGGAGCATCGGGTATCGGCCGACTAATGGGAAAGATGTCACTCGAAAAGGGTGCGCGTTGCCTTGTCATATGGGATATAAACGAAGAGAGCATCGCAACCACCATAGAGGAGTTCAAGAGCCTTGGTAATGTCAAGGGATATAAAGTTGATGTTTCGGACAGCAAACAGGTTGCCGAGATTGCAGAAAAGACAACTAAGGAGTGCGGTAACGTGGACATAGTCATCAATTGTGCCGGCATTGTTGCCAACAACAACACTTTCGACAAGCAGAGCGCACGTGACATCGAGCGTACAATGAACATAAACTCTATTGCACCGATGGTAATTGCGCAGCAGTTCCTTCCAGGAATGATAGAACGCAACCATGGACATATATGCAACATTGCATCGGCAGCCGGCATGATTGCAAACCCGAGGATGTCGGTATATGTAGCAAGTAAATGGGCTGTTATCGGTTGGAGCGACAGTGTACGCATTGAACTGAAGCAGATGAAGAGCAAGGTCCGTTTCACCACCATTGCACCCTACTTCATAAACACAGGCATGTTCGATGGTGTAAAATCGCGCATATTCCCGATACTGAAGCCGGAGCCTACGGCACGCAAAATAATAAAGAGCATAGAAAAGAACAGGAACTTCAAGGGAATTCCTTTCGGCTACCATTTCATACGATTCTGTCAGGCAATATTGCCTACCTCGATTTTCGATTATATCTTTGGGGAAGTCGTAGGCATTTTCCATGCGATGGACAATTTTACCGGCAGACAGAAATAAAGGAAAAATGAGCATAAAGAACACTACTGAAAAAGAGATAAAGAGCATTCTGGCAGCGCAGCGTGAGTTTTTTGCAAGCAACGCTACGCTTGACCGCAAATTCCGCAAGGAGCAGTTAAGAAAGTTGCTGCATGCACTCAACGAGTGGGAAAAGCCTCTGTGCGAAGCATTATGGCAGGACCTTCACAAATCGGCAGAGGAAGCCATCCTCACAGAGCTCAGCATTGTCACGGGCGAGATAAAGAACCACCTGTCGCACCTGCGTGGATGGATGAAAAGCCGCAGTGCATCGACACCGCTGAAGATGATGCCCTCACGCAGCCGCACGGTAAGCGAGCCCCTGGGCAACGCACTCATCATTTCGCCATGGAACTACCCAGTCCAACTCCTGCTGAACCCACTTGTAGGAGCTATCTCAGCCGGATGTACAGCCATACTGAAGCCATCGCCCTATGTCCCTAACGTATCACGCGTAATAGAGGAGATGATTTCAGCCACATTCGGCAGAGAATACATTGCAGTAGTTCAGGGAAACCGTGACGTAAATACCGCGCTGCTCAATGAAAGGTTCGACATAATATTCTTCACCGGGAGCCCGGCACTGGGACGCATGGTAATGAGCGCGGCAGCCAAGAACCTCACACCGGTAGTGCTTGAACTCGGCGGCAAGAGCCCATGTATCGTAGATGAAGAAGCAGACATAAAGATTGCGGCACGCCGTATCGCATGGGGAAAGACGCTCAACGCAGGACAGACCTGCATTGCACCCGACTACCTGCTCATACACCATAGCAGGCAGGAAGAGTTCATCAGGGAGTTCGGCAAGGCAATCGCACGCCTGCACGGCAACGACACCAAGGAGAGCCGCAATTATGTACGTCTTGTAAGCGATAAAGCGTTCGAACGTGTAAGCGGCTATCTGAAGGACGGACGCATAGTCTATGGCGGAAAGAGTGATGCCACACAGCGTTACATAGAGCCTACACTGCTTGCCGATGTTCCGCTCGACTCACCGGTAATGACTGAAGAGATATTCGGCCCAGTACTGCCAATGATACCCTTCAACGACAGAGAAGAGGTCGTATCGTTCATACGTAAGAGGGAGAAACCGCTGGCACTCTACTACTTCGGCAAGGTAAAGGACGGCAAGGATATTATCCGTCTGACATCTGCAGGCGGTTCCTGCATCAACGACACCATAATGCACATAGCCAACGAGAATATCCCCTTCGGAGGCGTGGGAAATTCTGGAATGGGACACTACCACGGAAGGTTGAGTTTTGACGCATTCTCGCACAAACGCTCAGTGGTCACCACACCTACCTGGATAGACCTGCCTTTCCGTTACATGCCCTACAAGATGTTCGGGCTTGTAAAGAAACTGCTGTAAGACAAAGTAGATAAAAACTCAAGCGGGTGACCCAAAGTAAAATGGGTCACCCGCTTTGTTTCATTTCAATATATCCACGACAACATCGCGATTGTCGCTACCGAAACCATTGTGATTTCAGTGGTCACTTCCCGGTTATCACCCTTTCAACTGTTTATAAGTCGTTTTTGGGAAACGCGCAGCCGTTGTCTCGTCCAAACGGCGGACAGGTGTACTGTGCGGTGCGTTCTTCACTGTTTCAGGGTCCTCGATAGCCTCCTTTGCAACCTTCTTCATCACCGCGATGAACTCATCGAGCGTCTCTTTGCTCTCCGTCTCCGTAGGCTCAATCATGATGCTCTGGTGGAACAGGAGCGGGAAGTAGATTGTAGGTGCGTGATAGCCGTAGTCGAGCAGTCTCTTTGCAATGTCGAGCGTAGTGACTCCTGTCGATTTGTCGGCGAGGCCATCGAACACGAACTCGTGCTTGCATATACCCTCGATGGGCAAATAGTAATCGTTCTTCAACGACTCCTTCACGTAGTTGGCATTGAGCACGGCAAGCGGACCTACCATCTTCACGTTCTCGCGGCCGAGAGTGAGGATGTATGTATATGCGCGCAACAGCACTCCGAAATTGCCGAGGAAGTTCGATACGTAACCCGCCGATTTTTCATCGGTATCGATGTAGAACTTACCTTCGGCATCCCTCTTCACCTGCGGATTTGGGAGCAACGGTTCAAGACCGGCACGTACACCGACAGGACCGTCACCGGGACCGCCGCCGCCGTGAGGTGTGGAGAATGTCTTGTGAAGGTTTATGTGCATAATGTCGAAGCCCATATCACCGGGACGGCACTTGCCGAGCACAGCATTGAGGTTGGCTCCATCGTAATAGAGCAAACCACCGCATTCGTGTACAAGACGTGCAATTTCGGGAATTTCGGTCTCGAATATACCCAAAGTGTTCGGGTTGGTCATCATTATGCCTGCAATGGTATCATCGAGCAGAGGCTTCAGGTCCTCGACATCGACCGTTCCGTTAGGAGTCGATTTCACTTCGACTATCTGAAGGCCGCACACAGCAGCACTTGCGGGATTTGTACCGTGCGCACTGTCGGGGACAATCACCTTCGTTCGCTTGGTATCTCCGCGCTGCAAGTGGTATGAGCGCATGATCATGAGACCGGTAAGTTCGCCGTGAGCACCGGCATATGGATTAAGTGTGAATGCCGAAAGACCGCTCAGTTCTGAAAGCGATTCTGCCAGATTGTAATATACCTCGAGAGCTCCTTGCGCTGCATCGGCAGGTACTGACGGATGCAGGCGTGCGAATGAAGGCAATGCGCTTATCTCTTCGTTGATGCGCGGGTTATATTTCATGGTACAGCTGCCCAAAGGATAGAAACCTGTATCGACGCTGAAGTTCTTGTTCGAGAGATTGGTGAAGTGGCGAACCACGTCAAACTCTGTAACCTCGGGAAGTTCGGGCTTCGACTCACGTTTGAGTACAGATGGTAACTGGCAAGGACAATACTTCTCCTTAAGTCCGTTCTTTGGGAGGGAATATCCTACTCTGCCCTCTTTTGAGAGCTCAAAAATCAATTTGTCATAATTGCGTATCATAGCATATCCTCCTTATTAAATATTAGCGACTGTTTCTACAAGCCTGTCAATCTCCTCTTTGGTACGCTGTTCGGTAACGCAGAAGAGAATAGCGTCTCCGTCAATGCGTACACCGCCAAGGATACCTTCGGCCAACAACGCTTCCTGAACCTTGGCTGCAGGAACAGTTGTCTTTACGGCGAACTCATTGAAGAACGGCTGGTCATAGAGCATGCTGCACTTGCCTGTAGCGACAAGCTGTTCGGCAAGATAATGGGCACCGCTATAAGAGAGGCAGCAGGCCTCTTTCAGGCCCTTGTGCCCCATTACAGACATGTATATGGTGACATAGAGCGCCATGAGCGACTGGTTGGAACAGATGTTGCTGTTCGCTTTCTCACGGCGTATATGCTGCTCGCGCGCCTGAAGCGTGAGCACGAAGGCACGTTTCCCGTCAACATCGGTAGTTGCACCGACTATGCGTCCGGGGAGCTTGCGGACATGTGCATTCACGCATGCAAGATAACCCACGTACGGACCACCGTATGTCATGGGGATACCCAATGACTGGGCATCGCCGCAAGCGATATCCGCGCCCCACTCTGCGGGTGTCTTCAATACCGCCAGAGTTGACAGTTTGGCATTCATTACAAACTGCGCTTTTCTGGCATGACACATGTCTGCCACTCCGCTGTAATCCTCAACAATACCGTAGTAGTTGGGCTGGGCGAGTATCACGCCTGCCACATCATCGGCGGCAAGTTTCGTCTCAAGGTCGGCAAGGTCGGTAACACCGTCTTTCTCAGCAACGGTATCCACTGTTACCCCCTGATACTTGGCGTATGTCTCCACGACGCGCTTTACCTTGGGGTCAACTGTTGCCGATACAAGCACCTTGTTGCGTTTCTTTGCTATTGAGACGCACATCATCATGGCTTCGGCGGTAGCTGTAGTACCGTCATACATCGATGCGTTCGTGACATCCATGCCGGTGAGTTCGCATATCATCGACTGATATTCGAAGATATACTGCAGTGTTCCCTGTGAAATTTCGGGCTGATACGGCGTGTAAGCAGTCAGGAATTCGCCGCGTGATATTATTGGGGCAATCACTGATGGCGAATAGTGGTCCTCGACACCTGCACCAGCAAAGCAGACAAGGTTGGCATTGCGCTTGCCGAGTGCTTCAAAGTAATTCCTTATCTCAACCTCGGACATAGCCTCGGGGATATTGAATTCCTTATTGAACAGAAGCTGCTGAGGTATCTCTCCAAAGAGTTCGTCGAGCGACTTCACACCTGCAACGGCAAGCATCTGTTCTATATCCTGTTGGGTATGAGGGAAATATTTCATAGTCAAAAAGGATAGAATTCTTAATAGAAAAATCTTGGAAGTGAATTTTCAATCATCACTCGCCGATAGCAGCCTTATACCCGGCCGCATCCATAAGATTCTCAACCTCGGCAGGGTCAGACAGCTGAACCTTAATTATCCAGTTTGCATACGGGTCGCTGTTCACAAGTTCGGGATTGTCATTGAGTGCCTCGTTCACCTCAACTACAGTACCGCTTACCGGGGAGATAAGGTCGCTGGCAGCCTTCACGCTCTCAACAGCACCGAAATCTTCACCTGCAGTCACCTCGTCGTCAACATCGGGCATGTCAACATAAACCACGTTGCCGAGCTCGTGCTGTGCATAATCGGTAATACCTACATAGCCGTATTCACCCTCGACCTTTACATACTCGTGTGACTCTGCATAATAGAGTCCTTCCAAAATTGTGCTCATAATTATAAGTTTTTATGGTTAGTTATTAAGTTTATTGTCATTTGCTATTCTGTGTTTGTAACACTGAATGAAACGAAGTATCTCAAAGATCCTTCACTACGCTCAGGATAACACAGGGAAGTTGTTATTTCTTGTAGTTCTTGTCGTAGAAACGTTTCTTAGTGACCACACCCGGGAACACCTTCTTGCGTATGCGTACTGCGACCTCTGTACCGAGCTTTGTGTAGTCGATGTCGAGCATTGCCATACATACGCTCTTGCCTGTGGAGATTGAGTTATAGCCGGTTGTGACAACACCGATAACTTTGCCGTCGGCCTCCACCTCGTAGCCATGACGCGGAATTGCCTTGTCCTTGAGTTCTATGCCTACAATCTTACGTTTGAGACCGTCGGTCTTCTGAGCTGCAAGAGCATCGCGTCCGATAAACTCCTTGTCGAGCTTGGCGAACATGCCCAGACCTGCCTCGAGAGGGGTAATCTCATCGGTGAGTTCGTCACCGTAGAGCGGCAGACCAACCTCGAAGCGGAGAGTATCGCGGCAACCGAGGCCACATGGTTTTACCTCGCCACAACCTACCAGTTTATCCCACACCTCGACGGTAAAGGCGTGTGAGCCGTAAAGTTCGAAACCGTCCTCACCCGTGTAACCTGTGCGGCTTATTATGATTGTCTCGCCATTGTATTCAACCTCCTTGCAGGTGTAGAACAACAGGTCGCTGCAATGTATTCCCAACACGCGCTCAACTATCTCTTCGGTCTTGGGACCCTGCACGGCCACCTCACCGTACTTCTCGCTCTGGTTCTCCACTACAACGTCGAAATTCTTTGCCTGTTCTGTTATCCAGGCTACGTCCTTGTCGATGTTCGATGCGTTGATTACAAGGAAATAGCGGTTCTCGCTCATTCTGTAAACAAGAAGGTCGTCAACGACACCGCCTGTTTCGTGGCACATCATTCCGTAGAATATCTTGCCGTCCGGGGCATCAGTTATGTCGTTTGTGAATATATAGTTCACGAAAGCTTCGCTCTCAGAACCGGTCACAAGCACCTCGCCCATGTGAGATACGTCGAATATTCCGCATGCCTGGCGCACAGCATTGTGCTCATCTACGATGTTTGTGTACTGGATTGGCATGTCAAAGCCGCCGAAAGGGCTTATCAAGGCACCCAAAGCCACGTGTTTGTCATAGAGACATGTTCTTTTATTTTCCATAGGTCAGTTGAATAATAAGTTTATAAGTTGTTCTTTCTTCAAGTTCATTATTACGGCACTGCAGTCAATGCCGTCAAGTGCCTTTTCCACGGCCTCTCTCTCAAAGAGAATGCCTTTGAGTCCTGAAAGGAGCATGGAGTCGATGTCGCCTACAATGAAGAAGTCTCCGGCAAGATTCGCATCGCGTATAATGCCGTTCTTCACGTCAAGACTCACCTTGAATTCTCCCACGCCCTCGATGCGCCCGCTCTTGACAAGGGAAAAGGCTGGATTGTTGCCATAGATGAATTCAGGACGGTAATACCCTTTTTCTATCTCTTTTATTGCAGCGATGTCACTCTCTCCAAGCACGTACGCAGAGTCGCAGAGACTTTCACGAAGATAATCCTTCAGTTCATCCAAAGAGAGAGATATATAGCCGTTGAGTGTAGTTACGTGCTGACGTACTGACTGTACGCCCTTGCTTTTGAGTTTAGTGTCTGAAGGAGTGGTGGCGCGCGCCATGTGCTCCAGATTGGTGTCGTAGAGCATTGTCCCATGAACTATGCTCCTCTGCGGAAGATGATAGAAGGCGTTTCCCGACACCTTACGGCCGTCAACAAGAATGTCGTTACGGCCCGACGTGCGCGCATCCACACCCAGACGCTGCAGGGCGGTACCCACCATGAGCATATAGCGGTTGAAAGTAAAATTAACATTGGTACCGGGAGTGATGTACGAGAGCATGAGGTTGCTCCTGTCGGCATAGACACAGCCGCCACCGCTCTTGCGGCGATAGAACTCGATTCCGTTCTCCTTGCAATAACGCGTATCGACTTCGCTGTCAACAAGCTGGTTCCTGCCAAAGATGACCGTTGGTTCCACTTGCCAGATAAAAAAGTAGTCCTGCGCGGGAAGTTCCCGTGCAACATACTCCTCCATTGCAAGATAGAACGGCAGGCTGTATTGCTCATCGGTTGGAAGTCCTACATAAACCATTTCATATTTATGGTATTGCGTCACCGGGGTTACCGTGATGAGGGTTTTAAACCGTTTGTCTCATTTTCACATGAGGGATAGAGATTCTTCACTGTGTTTAGAATGACAAAAGTTTTGTCATCGGAGAACCACTATGTAGCCTCTCATCACAAACCTCGTTCACAAATTTATGAAAAGATATTCAAAAGGCAAGTGCTATAACATTTTTTATGAAACCGACAAGCAGATTTAACCAACTCTCACGGTTTCCGAAGGGGAAAAAGACAAGCGGCACAACAGCGTGAAGTGGATACGGATGCAAGAGGATGCAGCGAACGGATACAAAAAAAGATGCGGAGCACAAAACTCCGCATCCGTATATATGTCAATCACTATGTCATCAAGCGACCTTTTCGAGACGCTTTAGGATGACAAAGATGAAGAGAGCTGCAACAACGCAAATACCTGCGAGTACGCCCCAAACGACTGTCAACTCAGAACCCCACATGAGAGCCGGGATAGCAACAAGGAAGTTACCGATAGCCGTAGCCACGAACCAGCCACCCATCATCATACCCTTGTACTTCGGAGGAGCCACCTTGCTCACGAAAGAGATACCGATAGGTGAAAGCAACAACTCGGCGAATGTGAGGATAAGATATGTAGATATCAACCAGTTTGCCGATACGTCAGCCATATGCATAGGCTGGCCGTCTGCGCCTGTCTGAGGTGCTGCAAGGCCGATAGAACCGACGATGAGCAACACGTATGCAATAGCGGCAACCAACATACCCAAACCAATCTTCATAGGAGCAGAAGGCTCTTTGCCTCTCTTCGCAAGAGCTCCGAAAATTGCAATTGAAACGGGAGTCAAGGCAACTACGAAGCAAGCATTGAACTGCTGGAAGATAGGAGCGCTGATCTCTGTTTCAGCAGGCAATGACATGTATTTATATACAAGACCTGCAACAGCAGCTGCAACAACTGCGATTGACAACACCCTTCCTTTGGCAGTCTTGCTCTGGAAGATACCGAATAGACCGTAAACGATGAAGATGGCAAATACAAGGTTAAGCACATCAAAAGCCATGCTCTGAACACCTGTTGATGTAGTTGCTGTATAGTCACGGGCAAAGAATGTAAGTGTAGAACCGTTCTGGTGGAATGCCATCCAGAAGAAGATTACCACAGCGAACACCAGACAGAGACAGATGATTCTCTCCTTGGTCTCGGCCGGAGAAATCTCCTTGACCTCACCCTCAGCCGATGCAGTTGCACCCTTGCGCACGTCAGTGTGGCTGAATGTGCTGCGGAAAGCATAGTAGATAGCCATGGAGAAGATAAGTGAAACGCATGCTACTGCAAATGCGAAGTGGTAAGAGTCGGCCTCAGATACACCGAGTGATGACTGAGCCCATTCCATAATTTTGATTGCAGCGGCAGGGGCGAACATAGCACCGATGTTGATAGCCATGTAGAACACACTGAAACCTGCATCACGGCGACTTGCATACTTGGGATCATCATAGAGGTTACCGACCATAACCTGGAGGTTACCCTTGAAAAGACCTGTACCGAATGAGATGAGCAACAACGCACCGCCCATAGCAATGATTGCTACAGTCTCCTTACCGAGAGGCAAAGAAAGGAGCACGTATCCCAAGAACATAATTGTGATACCGATTGTTACCATCTTGCCGAAGCCGAACTTGTCAGCAGCCATACCGCCGAAGAGAGGCATGAAATAGACAAGGCCAAGGAATGTAGAATAAATTGTACCTGCAGTACCCGATGAGAAACCGAAGTTTGCCTGCAAGAACATGACGAACACAGCCAACATGGTGTAGTAGCCGAAACGCTCACCTGTGTTGGCAAGGGCTAACGCCCAAAGACCTTTAGGATGTCCTTCAAACATAGATAAAAAAATTATAGGTTAATAATAAATCTCCCTGCATCAATCACCGGCAAGAATACCGATTATCGCCATTTCGGCAAACATCTGCAAATATAGATAAAATACCCGATAATATAAAAAATATAGATGTTAAAATGACAAAAAAGGAAGCAAAACCAACAGACAACTACGCATATTATCACCCAAACAATGACACATAGATAAACATGTAAAGAAAAACAACACTATTCGCCATAATTATTGGCAAAACATGCAAAAATATTATACACCACAACACTCTGGAAAACACACTTTCTTACCAGTTGCAACAGACTCGGATACGACCGCAAAAAAGCACAAGAATGTTTCATATGAAAGAAAAACAGAACTTAATGTTTTAAATTAATAACATCATATTTTGCCATTGAAAAACAATATAATACTACAATTATCAAGAATCAAGGAAACAGAGAATAACCGCAGTTAGAAAAATCGGACAGAAACGAAAATACATCTTTTATTTTGCCTTTCGCGCGTTTTATATTATCTTCGCGTTAGAAAACAAATAATAAATTCAACATATGAGCGACCAAAGGTATATGATGCGCGGCGTATCGGCATCAAAAGAGGATGTACACAACGCGATTAAGAACATTGACAAGGGCTTGTATCCCAAAGCATTCTGCAAGATAATCCCCGACATTCTCGGCGGAGACCCTGAGTATTGCAACATTATGCATGCCGACGGTGCCGGTACAAAATCGTCACTGGCCTACCTCTACTGGAAGGAGACGGGCGACATTGCCGTATGGAAGGGCATTGCGCAGGACGCACTCATAATGAACATAGACGACCTTCTCTGTGTAGGCGCAACTGACAACATATTGGTATCGTCAACCATTGGCCGCAACAAGCTGCTGGTTCCGGGCGAGGTTATTTCGGCAATAATCAACGGCACGGACGAGCTGCTTGCAGAACTGAGAGAAATGGGCGTAGGCGTATATGCCACAGGAGGCGAAACAGCCGACGTAGGCGACCTTGTACGCACAATAATCGTTGACAGCACCGTCACTTGCCGCATGAAGCGCAGTGACGTCATAGACAACGCCAACATCGCCGCTGGAGACGTAATCGTAGGATTGGCTTCATACGGACAGGCCACATACGAGAAAGAGTATAACGGCGGCATGGGAAGCAACGGTCTTACATCGGCGCGTCACGACGTGTTCAGCAAATACCTGGCAGAAAATTACCCCGAGAGCTACGACAAGGGCGTCCCGGCAGAACTGATTTATTCTGGTGGCTTGAAGCTGACCGACAAGGTGGAGGACTCTCCGCTTGACGCCGGCAAACTCGTGCTGTCGCCCACAAGGACATACGCCCCTATAGTAAAAAAGATTCTCGATGCACTGCGCCCGGAGATTCACGGAATGGTACACTGCTCAGGAGGTGCGCAAACAAAAGTAATGCACTTTGTTGAGAACAAAAGAGTTATAAAAGACAATCTATTCCCCATTCCACCACTTTTCAAGACAATAAAGGAGCAGAGCGGAACCGATTGGGCCGAGATGTACAAGGTATTCAACATGGGTCATAGGCTTGAGGTATATGTAAGCCCCGAGCATGCCGAAGAGATTATAGCGATAAGCAAGAGTTTCGGTGTTGACGCACAGATTATCGGACGCGTCGAAGAGGCCGAAAAGAACGAACTTATAATAGAAAGCCCTTACGGAACTTTCAGATATTGATATTTATGCCCAGCATCAACCTGCAGGGCATAAATCGCATATACACAACAAATTAAAATGGAGAACAATTCACTTTTGAGCAAACTGAACGACCTGGAGGCACGCTTTCAGGAAGTTTCGACGCTGATTACCGACCCCGCAGTGGTGGCCGATATGAAGCGCTATGTAAGGCTCAACAAGGAATACCGCGAACTGGAGCAGATTCTCGACGCGAGAAAAAGATACATCCAGCTTCTCACTTCACTCAGCGAGGCGAAAGACCTTCTTGCCAACGAAAGCGACAACGAGTTGCGCGAAATGGCAAGGGATGAGATTGAGATGTGTGAAGCCGAGATTCCAAAAACTGAAGAGGAGATAAAGCTGTTGCTGATTCCGGCCGACCCACAGGACGACAAGAATGCCATTCTTGAAATCCGCGGCGGTACAGGAGGCGACGAGGCGGCCATTTTTGCAGGCGACCTTTTCCGCATGTACACCAAATACTGCGAAAGCAAAGGATGGAGAATTGAAGTTTCGAGCTGCAGCGAAGGCACATCGGGAGGATACAAGGAGATCATTTGCACCGTAACCGGTGAAAAGGTTTACGGTACGCTGAAATACGAGTCGGGAGTTCATCGCGTGCAGCGTGTGCCCGCAACGGAAACACAAGGCCGCGTACACACGTCAGCAGCATCGGTGGCAGTGTTGCCCGAAGCCGAAGCATTCGACGTTGAAATAACCGAAAGCGCAATAAAATGGGACACATTCCGTTCGAGCGGTGCCGGAGGACAGAACGTCAATAAGGTTGAATCAGGCGTGCGACTGCGCTACCCGTGGCTTAACCCAGAGACGAACCAGATTGAGGAGATTCTCATCGAGTGTACCGAAACACGCGACCAGCCGAAAAACAAAGAGCGTGCACTTGCACGCCTGCGTACCCTTATTTTTGACCGTGAACACCAGCGGTATGCCGATGACATAGCAAACAAACGCAAGACAATGGTTTCGACTGGTGACCGTTCCGCAAAGATACGCACATACAACTATCCGCAGGGACGCATCACGGACCACAGGATAAACTACACCATATACAACCTCAACGCATTTGTCAACGGCGACATACAGGACTGCATAGACCATCTTATCATTGCAGAGAACGCAGAGAGGATGAAGGAACAGGAATTATAAACAAATAAAACATACAGGATATGAACAGACAGGAACTTGTAAAGCAGATAAAGGAAAAGAAGTCATTCCTATGCGTAGGACTCGACAGTGACATCAAGAAATTGCCGGCACACCTGCTCGAAAGTGAAGATGCGGTATTCGAGTTCAACAAAGCGATAATCGACGCTACTGCACCATACACCGTAGCGTACAAGCCCAACCTTGCATTCTACGAGGCATGCGGCGTGAAGGGATGGATCAGTTTCGAGAAGACCGTAAATTATATAAAGGAGAACTACCCCGAAATTTTCATAATCGCAGACGCCAAGCGTGGTGACATCGGCAACACCTCATCACTCTACGCACGTTCATTCTTCGAGGAGATGAAGGTCGATTCAATAACTGTGGCACCCTACATGGGCGAGGACAGCGTGAAACCGTTCCTTGCATATGAGGGCAGTTGGGTGATTGTACTCGCACTCACATCGAACCCGGGTTCACATGATTTCCAGTTGACCAAGGACGAGAACGGTACAATGCTGTTCGAGAAGGTACTTGAGACATCTCAGAAATGGGGAAGCGACGAGAACATGATGTATGTTGTAGGTGCGACACAGGGCAAGTCATTCGAAAACGTTCGCCGCATAGTACCCAACCACTTCCTTCTTGTTCCCGGTGTAGGAGCACAGGGCGGCTCGTTAGAAGAGGTATGCAAATATGGTATGAACAGCGATTGCGGTCTGCTGGTGAACGCCAGCCGCGCCATCATCTTTGCCGACAGCAGCGAGAACTTCGCAACGGTTGCAGCAGAGAAAGCAAAGGATTACCAGCAACAGATGGAACAGGAGCTGAGGGCAAGAGGCGTAATTTAATGTCCGGAAACTGAATCCCGATTATTAAATTTCCCAAAAAAGCAACTCAGTTTTGAGCGAAATGATTATCTTCGCAATATTGTAATACAGGATAAAACTCATATACTATATGAAATTCACAGCTAAACAAATAGCTTCGTTCATCGGCGGCGAGGTTGTAGGCAACGAGAATGCTGAGGTATATACATTTGCAAAAATCGAAGAAGGTGTACCCGGAGCCCTCTCATTCCTGGCAAACCCGAAATATACCGAATATATATACACCACACAATCATCGGTAGTTCTGGTAAACCGCGACTTTGTGGCCACAGAAGAGATAAAGGCGACACTCATCAAGGTTGACAATGCATACGAAAGCCTTGCCAAGCTCATGATGATGTATGAGGCAAGCAAGCCCAGAAAAAGCGGTATCAGTTCACTGGCATCCATATCACCGTCGGCAAAAGTGGGAGAGAACTGCTACATAGCTCCGTTCGTTGTCATAGGAGACGGCTGTGAAATAGGTGACAACTGCATGCTCCACGACGGAGTCTCAATAGGCGACGGCACCAAAGTGGGCAACGGATGTATCCTGTATGCACATGCCACCGTCTATCATGACTGCCGCATAGGGAACAACTGCATACTCCACAGCGGATGCGTAATCGGTGCAGACGGATTCGGATTCGCTCCTACCGCAGACGGATACAACAAGATTCCCCAGACCGGTATCGTCGTTATTGAGGACGATGTTGAGATTGGCGCAAACACCTGTATAGACCGTGCGACAATGGGCTCCACGATAATACACAATGGCGTAAAACTCGACAACCTTGTACAGATAGCACACAACGATGAGGTTGGCAGCCACACCGCGATGGCGGCACAGGTAGGAGTGGCAGGCACAACAAAAATAGGCCAATGGTGCATATTCGGCGGACAGGCAGGTATTTCTGGACACAGCACAATAGGTGACCGTACGACCATAGGACCGCAATGCGGAACCATTGGTAACCTCGAAGGAGGCAGAACCGTATTGGGCTCACCTGCCATAGACGCCAAGGAATACATACGCCTGTCGGCATACACGAGACGCCTTCCCGACATGGACAAGAAGATAAAGGCACTTACAAAAGAGATTGAAGCATTGAAGAAAAAATAAAATCACTTCTATGAATAAACAGAAGACACTAAACGGAAGTTTTTCACTGTTCGGCAAAGGACTGCATACAGGCCTTAGCCTCACCGTAACGTTCAACCCGGCTCCCGAGAACTACGGTTACAAGATACAGCGCATTGACCTGCCGGGAGAACCGATAATAGATGCGGTTGCCGAGAATGTTACAGAGACCACACGCGGTACCGTGCTGACAAAAGGCGAGGCACGCGTCAGCACTGTGGAGCATGCGATGGCCGCGCTGTTCGCCCTCGGCATCGACAACTGTCTGATGCAGGTTAACGGACCGGAGTTCCCCATACTCGACGGAAGTGCAAAATACTATGTAGAGAACATTGAGCGCATAGGCATAAAGGAGCAGAATGCCGAAAAGGATGTTTTCGTAATTAAATCCAAAATTGAGATAAAGGACGAGAATACCGGCAGTTCAATAATAATACTGCCCGACGAGAACTTCAGCCTTAACGTGCTCGTACACTACAACAGCGACATACTGTTCAACCAGTATGCCACGCTCGAGAGCATGGAGAGTTTCAAGGAAGAGATAGCATCGAGCCGTACATTCGTATTCGTGCGCGAGCTTGAGCCGTTGATGCACCTTGGACTCATCAAGGGAGGTGACCTCGACAATGCAATAGTAATATATGAGCGGGAGATGCCGCAGGACAAGTTCGACCAGCTTGCCGATGTAATAGGCATACCGCGCATGGATGCAAAGAAGCTCGGTTACCTCAACCACAAGCCTTTGGTCTGGAACAACGAGCCTGCACGCCACAAACTGCTTGACATCATCGGAGACCTGGCACTTATAGGGAAACCGCTTCAGGGACGAATCATTGCCACATGCCCCGGACATACTATAAACAACAAATTTGCACGCGCAATGCGCAAGGTTATTCGCGAGCACCAGATACAGGCACCGGTATATGACCCGAACCGTGAACCCATAATGGACATCAAGCGCATAAAGGAGCTTCTGCCCCACCGCAGTCCCATGCTTCTTGTTGACAAGGTTACGGAACTGGGCTCAAACTACATCGTCGGAACAAAGAATGTAACGATGAACGAACCGTTCTTTACAGGACACTTCCCCGACGAGCCGATAATGCCGGGAGTGCTGCTGATCGAAGCAATGTCGCAGTGTGGTGCACTTCTTGTAATGAACATGCTTGACGAACCGGAAAGATACTCAACATACTTCCTGAGAATAGAAAAGATTGCATTCCACAAGAAGGTTGTCCCCGGAGACACGCTTATATTCAAGGTAGAGCAGACAGCCCCCCTTCGCCACGGCATCTCAATAATGAGAGGCTATGTATTTGTTGGAGAAAAACTGGTTGCTGAGGCACAATTCACAGGACAGATTATTAAGAACAAGGATTAAATATTGAAATACAATACTATGATAAGTCCATTAGCACATATACACCCGGGTGCAAAAATCGGCGAGAATTGCACCATAGAACCGTTCGTATATATCGAGGACAACGTCGTGATAGGTGACAACTGCCACATAATGGCACATGCGTCGGTACTTTCAGGCACCCGCATGGGCAACAACAACAGAGTCTTCCACGGAGCTGTCGTTGGCGGCATTCCACAGGACCTGAAGTTCGTCGGCGAGGAAACCACACTTGAGATAGGCGACAACAATATGATACGTGAAAACGTTACACTTAACCGAGGTACTGCATCAAAGGGCAAGACCGTAATAGGCAACGGTAACCTTTTCATGGAGAACGCCCATATAGGCCACGACTGTGTCATCGGCAGCGGATGCATTATCGGTAACTCGTCGAAGATTGCAGGAGAGGTGACAATACACGACAATGCGATACTGAGTGCATGCGTGCTCGTCCACCAGTTCACGCACATCGGCGGTTATGTAATGATTCAGGGCGGCTGCCGTCTCAACAAGGATATTCCGCCATATATCATAGTGGGCCGTGAGCCTGCCAGATACAGCGGACTTAACATTGTCGGGCTCCGTCGTCGCGGATTCAGCAATGAAACAATCAAGAGCATACACGATGCATACCGCAACATATACGGAAGCGGGACCATTGTATCTACTGCACTTGCGCGCATAAAGGAGAGCGGAAACATAACACCGGAAGTAGAATATATACTGAGATTTGTAGAGAATGAATCCGAAAGAGGAATCATTGGATAACGGATATTATAAAAAGAACCGAATAGAAAAAATTACAGGATTATGGTATATAAATTCAGACTTTTGTCGGACGAAGTTGAAGATTTCAGAAGGGATATAGAGATTGATGCCGATGCGACATTCATTGAACTGAACAATGCGATTCTAGAATCGGTGAACTACCCCGATGACCAGATGACCTCATTCTTCATATGCACCGACAAATGGATAAAGGAGATTGAGATTACAAGAGAGGACATGGGAAGCATGTCCGAGGAGGAGAACTATGTAATGGCAGATACCGTCATAGGAGACCTTGTTGAGGAGGAGAAGCAGAAGCTGATGTACGTGTTCGACCCTCTTGGCGACCGCGTCTTCTATATGGAATTGAGCAAGATTGAGTTCGGAAAGGACATTGATGCCCCTGTATGCACCAAAAGCATCGGCGAGGCCCCGGCTCAGACACTCGATTTCGAAGAACTCATGAGCAAGGGAAACACTGTTTCCGCAAGCGACGAATTCAGCGAGGATTTCTACGGCAGCGACCAGTACGATGATGAAGACCTTGACCCGGACGGCTTCGACATGGGCAACATCAGCGATATAAGCTCAATAGACGACATTTATTGAAAACAGGATAAAGACTGATGAACAACCTGGTTGTACTCATTGGCCCCACAGCAGTAGGCAAGACTGATACCAGTCTTGCCATTGCTTCTTATTACGGATGCCCTATAATCTCGTCCGACTCGCGGCAGATGTACAAGGGTATGAGAATCGGTACGGCAATGCCAACCGAAGAGGAGTTGTCGAAACACAAACACTACTTTGTGGGGCAACTGACACCGGGAGACTACTACAGTGCGGCGCGCTACGAAGAGGAGGTGCTGTCACTTCTTGAAAAAGAGTTTCCCCACCACCCCACAATGCTTATGTCTGGCGGTTCAATGATGTACATAGACGCCGTGTGCAACGGCATCGATGATATACCGACAGTTGACGAAGCGACAAGAAGCATGGTCCTTGAAAAATATGAACGTGAAGGACTGGAGCAACTTGCAGCCGAACTCCGTATCCTCGACCCGGAATACTACAGAGAAGCAGATATAAAGAACCCGAAACGTGTAATGCACGCTCTGGAGATATGCTACATGACCGGCAAGAAATACAGCTCTTTCAGAACAAGCGAAAAGAAAAAGCGTCCGTTCAACATAATAAAGGTAGGTCTGCATCGAGAGCGTGAAGAACTTTATGCGCGCATAAACCGCCGCGTTGACATGATGATAGGACAGGGGCTAATAGAAGAGGTAAAGAGTTTCGTGCATCTGAGACACCACAACTCACTTAACACGGTAGGATACAAGGAGATTTTCAAATATCTTGACGGCGAGTGGGAACTTCCGTTCGCCATTGAGAAGATTAAGCAGAACACACGAATATACTCGCGCAAACAGGTTACATGGTACCGCAAAGATGAAGAGATTACATGGTTCCACCCGGACAACGTGCAAGAGATTATTGAACACATAGAGAAACACCGCATATAAGCGGTGTTTTTTATGAGCCATGAAAAGCAGCCGAAGAGTGGTTCAAGACTTTGCAACAGTTTTATAGCCACGTCGGGCTAAAAAGCAAACAATCTACCCTGCCATGTATTCCTCTCACGCATGCGGCGTTTGATTTTATCGACCAGTTCATGGTTCTTGAGTCCCCAATCTGGAGCTATAAGCAGTTCCTTTGGTGACTGGGATGCGAAACGTTCAAGCACGAAAGCCGGATTAAGACGCTCTACATAGTCAATAACAGTCTCAATGTAATCCTCTAAAGCAAAAAGAGAAAAATCGCCGGGACACTCAGTATATTCCGCAGCCATACGCGTTCCGCGTATAAGTTGCAGCTGGTGCAGTTTGAGCGTAGTCAACGGCAGTTCAGAAAGCAGTGCGGCCTGCCGCATCAGTTCCTCACGTCCCTCTCCCGGAAGACCGAGTATTATATGTGCACCGACAGGGATTCCGCGTGCAGCCGTACGCCGCACAGCATCTTCGGCACAGGCATAATCGTGGCCGCGGTTGATTCGCAGCAATGTTGAATCATCGGCACTCTCTATTCCATATTCAACAAGAACAAAGGTGCGTTCACGCAAATCCTGAAGATAATCGAGCAATTCTTCGGGCATACAGTCGGGGCGCGTACCAATTACTATACCTACGCAACTATCCACAGATAAAGCCTCTTCGTAACGCCCTTTAAGATTTTCAAGGGAGTCATACGTATTGGTGTATGCCTGAAAATAGGCAAGATAACGCATCGTGGGATACTTATGCAAAAAGAAAGAGATTCCCTTCTCCATCTGCTCCGTAACGGACAGGTGCCTATGGCAATAAGCCGGATTGAATGTCTGGTTGTTGCAATAAGTACAACCGCCCCGCCCCACCTTACCGTCGCGGTTGGGACAGGTAAAACCGGCATCAAGAGTTATCTTCTGCACTTTGCAGCCGAAAACGGAACTCAAATATGCACCGAACTCGTTGAAATAAAAACGCTCGTCACTCATAATGCAAACTTACATAAAAAATCCCTGTTTTCCATAATGCATTCAAGAAAACAGGGAGAGGAGATGCGTATAGCACAATACGGCTACACAACATTATCAAGCGGACTCCTGTTAGCTCCTTTGCGGAAATCACTGGGAGTAACACCGGACAAACGCTTATAGTAGCGGCTGAAATAGGACTGGCTCGGAAAATTGTATTCGTCAGCTATCTCCTGGATGCTTTTTGTGGTATATGAGAGTTCATATTTAAGACGGGCGGCTACGGCCGAGTCAATGATTTCCTTTGCCGAGTGACCTGAAATCTCATTGCACACCTCATTGAGATAGCCACTGCTTATCCCGACCTCGTTCGCATAAAACAGAACCTCTCGCGACACGGAATGGGAACTTATCAACTCCTTTATGAAGGCACGGAAAATCTCCTTTTTTCTGGACATGACTTCATGGAAATCACCATTGACGGCATTATGCGAAGCATAGTAGTTTTTTTGGACATAGAACATAGAGGAGACCTGCTTCTCTACAATCTTTTCGAAATTCTCGTAGCTCACGACCTTCTTTGCCGACTCAAGGACCGAAAAGAGACCTTTTATTATTTCGAGATACTCCGGCATGTGATATACAACCGGGTTCCTTTTTATATAGTCGAAATTGGAGAAATTTATCTCTTTGAGAATCGGAGTGAAACTGCTTGCCGGAAGCATCAGCACTGTTGAGGAAAAATCATCGCTGCCGCTCTTGAGCGTAACGATGTCAAGAGGATGGATTGTCAGGGTTCCGTTCTCTTTGAGCAGATATGTATTGTAATTTATCTCTATCTCCACTTCACCCTGCCGGCACAGAAGAAATACAAGATGGTTGCAGCGTATCGGTTCCGAATAATGCATCTCCTTTTTAAGATCGACAAGAATAACACGGTCTGACCTAAAATCTGTAGTAGCTTTCATTTCTTTTGATTTTGGAGCAAATTTAATATATAACGGAGTATTTGACAAAATTAAACCGCGAAAATGGACAATAACAGACTGATAATGTGAACCCGCAGAGACACAGCAAAAGAAATAAAGGAGAAAAATAGGATAAAAAAAATGGCAATAATATAGCAGTTGACCCAAATATTGTTTGTCATACTGAGCAAAGCGAATTTTGCAACTAAACGAGTTAAAACCAAGTTTACTTGAAGTTTTTACAACGAGTGTTTGCAAAATCGCCGTAGGCAGTGTATCTATT
>JAZRLO010000010.1:0-2115 GCA_045646845.1 Bacteroidaceae bacterium | reverse complement strand
CCCGTGGTGAAGGTGCAAAAACGAACTTTGACATACTGGATACAGACGAAGAAGAAAGGGATATTTTTTCCTTATTATGGCAAAATAACGTATCTTTGTAGAAGATTATAACAAAATACACATATCCCTATGGAAGATTCTAAAAAACAATATGCTGAAATCGTGGTGCAATACAATCTGCCGGAGAATTGGGAAAATGAAACAACGTTTTCCTTTGATCACCTCTCCGATATGGTCACGCAGCTGCATGACTCGGCATATACGGCAAGTGTTAAGGCAGTCAATCGTTTTGCTACGGTCAGAAACTATGTCATCGGATTTTATATCGTAGAGTACGAGCAACATGGCAGCGATCGTGCCAAATATGGTGAAAAACTCCTGAAGCGTTTGGCCGAAAGGGTCAATAAGCGAGGTATTAACGAGACCTTGTTGAAGGCATCTCGTGCATTTTATCTCAACTATCCACATATCAAGTCCTATTTGGAAGGAAAAAGTGCGATGCCGTCGCACCAATTAGCCTCAATAAGTCCGACAGCGTCGGACGAATCTCCAAAAATAAGTCCGACGGCGTCGGACGAATTCAGGACATCGGCCGAACAGCTTATATCCCAACTCTCATTTTCGCATATCGTAGAAATAATGACTGTAAAAGAACCGTTTGCCCGCTTCTTTTACGAAACGGAGTGCATGCGGTGCTGTTGGAGTGTGAAGGAGCTGCGAAGACAGATATCGACAAATCTTTATTTCCGTGCAGGAGTAAGCCGGAAACCGAAGTTGTTATTGGCTGGTACACGCATCAATAGTACTCCTGCATTAAGCATCAAGGATCCATTCTCATTCGAGTTCTTGGATTTGCGTCCCGAGGCTTTTACGGAAACAGATTTGGAAAATGCCCTCATCACCCATTTGCAAGATTTCTTGCTCGAAATGGGAAAAGGATTTTGCTTTGAAGCAAGACAGAAACGTATGCTGATAGATGATGAATACTATTTTGCAGACTTGGTCTTTTATAACCGCATTTTGCATTGCAATGTGATTATAGAACTGAAAGATGATGAGTTCCGTCATGCCGACCTCAGTCAGCTGAATGCGTATGTTTCCTATTTCAGGGAACATGAGATGAACGAAGGCGATAATCCTCCTGTGGGAATATTGTTATGTACACGCAAAGGAGAAAAAATGGTGGAATATGCATTGGCGGGTATGGATAATAACCTGTTTGTATCGACTTACATGCTTTCATTGCCTGACAAACAGATATTACGGGATTTCTTGATGAGAGAAATTCAATCGTAATGTAAAAACATACATTTCTTCTTCGTCCCGTCCTGGAAAACCTCCAAGGCGGGACGTTCTCGTTTCTGTATCCGGTAGGTCAGTAAAGAAATGCCCGTAAGGTGCAAAGCGAACTTTGACATACTGAAGACAAGAAGAAAAAGTAGGAGTTTCTTTGGTTAATCTATTTCCTTATTGTACATTTGCCCCCAAAAATAGTGGTCAATTGACCACTTTATCAAGTGGTATATATACATAGAGAACAATGGAAGACAAGAAACTACAAGCAGCCCTGGAGGCATGGCAGCAATTGCAGCCACTCACTGAAGATGACCGCAACCGTCTGAGCCGACGATTTACCGTGGACTTCAACTACAACAGCAACCACATCGAAGGCAATACGCTGACCTACGGGCAGACGGAGATATTGCTGCTCTTCGGCAAGGTGATAGGCGAAGCCGACTTTCGTGACTGTGAGGAAATGAAAGCCAGCAACGTTGGCCTGCAGATGATGCTGATGGAGTCGGGCGAGAAACAGCAACCCCTGTCGCAACACTTCATCCGTACCCTGCACCGCACGCTGCTGCGTGAGGACTACACCGTCTATCGTAATCTGCCTGGTGGTGTGCACACCAGCTACACCGTACATGCCGGACAGTACAAGACACGCCCCAACAGTGTCATCACCCGCTATGGCGACCGCTTCGACTACGCATCGCCCGAAGAGACACCGGCACTGATGACCGACCTTGTGGACTGGTACAACCAGGCCGAGCAGGAGGGCAAGCTGTCTCCTGTGGAGCTGGCCGCACTCTTCCACTACCGCTACATCCGCATCCA
>JAZRLO010000009.1:0-19811 GCA_045646845.1 Bacteroidaceae bacterium | reverse complement strand
GGATGTATGGACTTGGTTCTATGACAAGAAACCATACGAGGCATTGCGCATAAATGGTGAGATTGCCACCGACCCGCGCTATGCCCTTAAGGTGTTCCTGCAGGACATGACCGATACTTGGGGCGGCTACCTCTCATACGACGAGGGTGCATCGTTCCAAAAGGTCTTCGACAGCGAGGGCGAGGATTTCTACAGTTATGAGTTTGCGCGCTCCAACCCCGACAGGGTCTATATCTCGGGTTGTTGGAATGTGTGGCGTTCCGATGACGGCGGCCTCACATTCAAGGAGTGTACGCAACCTTTCGCCATCACCGACGACTATATACACTATACAAAGGTTGTGGTTGACCCAAACGACGAGAATCACATGCTTGTGATTTGCAACGACCGTTATGGTGCTGTTAGCGAGAGCTTCGACGGCGGCATGAGTTGGAGCGCGTATGACCTTGCGAACATTGCCGACAAACGGGTACACCAGATTGTCCTTGTGGGCGACGAGTACAACAGCACTTACGTTACAAGCTACGACGGTGCGAGCGTCTATTTCCGCGACAATACAATGAGTGGGTTTATCGACTATTCGAGCGGTCTAAACCCCGGTGCGCGCATATCAAAGGTTGTGCCTTTCTACAAAGGCGGTGTTCTGCGCATGGCAACCGACCAAGGCCTGTGGGAGGCGCCGCTCTATCATCAGGACTTCATTGCCGTGCCACAGCCCATGGCGCTGAACCTGGGTAGCGGAAACCTCACAGCCAACCCGCAGAAGAGCGTGCAGTTCGACAGTTACAGCATCGTGCGTCAGGACGAAAATACACGTTGGCAGTGGAGCTTCTCGCCGCAACCGCAGTATGTGAGCGATGCCACGGTGCGTAACCCTGTTGTTGTGTTCGCCAATCCCGGCAATTACGATGTAACGTTGACCGTTACAACCCCTGCCGGCACATCATCACGCACAATAAAGAACATGATAACCATTGATGATGCTACATCCATCGATGAGGCCAAGGTGGGGCAGGTGGGCATTGAAAAGAGTCTGCTCGATGCCGGCGAACCGCTTGTGGTGCTTGCCGCGGGGCTTTCCGAGAATGCACGCTTCACCGTGCACGGAATGAAAGGTAATCTGCTGCACAGCGCGCAGATTGCCGCTGGGGAGGAGCACGTGACAGTTGCTGTCAGTGACCTTGCTCCCGGTGTATATATCTACTCGATAAGGAGTGCTACACAGAAATTCTTCGGACAATTCATTATAAAATAACAGCCATGAAAAAAATAATACTATCACTGCTTTGTGCATCGTCAATCTTCTGTGCAGGCGCGCAGGAGCATGTGGCAAACGACCAGTTCTTTACCCCTTATAAACTCAACTATCTGCCGGCCGGTTCGCCTGTGTGGATGGCACAGCTTGCCAATCCTCAGGGACTCGACTACAACGCAATGGTTGACAGTTTCGAGGTTTATTTGAGAAACACCCCGGGTGCGCGCTACAAGTCGCGCGACACAAAACAGGTAGTGAACCATTTCCGCCGTTTCCAGAAAGCCTACTTGCCCTTTGTGCAGGCCGACGGCATAATACGTCTGCCTTCGGCGGCCGATTACCATAAGGATGTTGATGCAGCAGATAGGGAGGTGAAGCGTGCGCGTATGGCGCGTGCGCAGGCTGCACCGGGTGTTGCGGCAGAATCTTCTGTTGCTCCCTGGAGAGTAATCTCGCCAATTGTAACATACGATTACCGTCACAAGCAGACTTCGCCGGCTCAGGCCAATATACAAAGGATGGGCGTCTCACGTTCCAACCCCGATGTGCTCTATTGCGGTTCGGAGACGGGTATGGTGTTCCGTTCAACCGATAAGGGCGGCTCGTGGCATCCCTGCAACGATGGCGAGTGGATGGCTGGTGAGATAACCGCTATTGATGTCAGTACCACCAACCCCGATCGTGTCATCGTTGGTGGTGGCGGTGTTTTTTGGCTCAGCAACGACGGCGGTGTGAACTGGGATAACGTGACGCCGCAGAAAAGCACCTATGCGCGTACCAGTGTTGCAGTGTTCAAGCCGGGCGATGATAATGTCATACTTGCCGGTGATCGTGCACAGCTGTGGCGCAGTACCGATGGTGGTGCTACCTGGCAGTGGATGCTCGGCGGTATGGTGTTCGATGTGGAATTCTCGCAGCAGAACCCCGATGTCTGCTATGTCGCAATAGAGCAGGAAAGTACCGTAAAGCTCTACAAGAGCTGCGACGGCGGTGCTTCGTGGAGCCTTCTTTCCCTCGACGGGCAGCCGCTTATCAGCGCACGTATTGGACTTAGTGAAGCGCCTACTGGTGCCGATTATGTATATCTGTGGGCTTGCCGCAGGAATCACCTGTCACAGCCCGGTCCTCTCTATTTCAGTGGCCCTCCATTGCTCTACAAGAGTACCGACGGTGGTGCATCGTTTACCGTTACCGACCCCACACCGCAGATGGAGGCTGTCGACAGGAACGGTGGTCAGGGATATTACGACCTTGTGTGCTCGGCATCGGCTACCGACCCCGAACAGTTGCTTGTGGGTATAATACAACTCTACCGTTCAACCGATGGTGGAAAGACCATAAGCAATGTGGGAGGATATTATGGCAAGTTCGACCTGCATTGTGATATGCAGTCGCTGACTACCAACGGTGCCGGCGATACCTGGCTATCGACCGACGGCGGTGTGATATACAGCAACGATTTCTTTGACAAGAATGCACAGCCCAGGCTCAACGGACTCTACTCCTCAGAGATGTGGGGCTTCGACCAGGGCTGGAACGAGGATGTTATGGTGGGTGGCCGAAACCACAACGGCAATATGTCGCAACTCGACCGCTACAATGGTGCAACGATATTTATGAGCGGTTCGGAACGCCCTACAGGCTACGTATTCCTTTCGAATCCGCGTAAGATAACCTTCAGCGATTCCGAGAGTGTGGTCATGCCCGATGACTGGCGTGACGAGTTCGTCCCCTTCCTTCCTTTCTGGACTTACCCCAAGGAATCGTCGCAGCACGGTATGGGGCTTGAGTTCGACCCACGCTACGCCCAGTGTTTCTACATTGTGAGCGGAACGTATGACGAGGATTACAAGACTCTCTGGCGTACACGCGATGATGGTGCTTCGTTCTCAACGGTGCATACGTTCAGGTATCCGATAACCGCGTTTGCCGTTTCACGTGCAAACCCCGAGAAGATTGTGGTAATGACATGGGGCTCGCTCTTCTACAGCCTTGACGAAGGTGCAAACTTCGAGGAGATAATCCTCCCCGATGAGATGACGCACAGCGTGAATTACAAACTTGCTCTCAGCCCTGTAAATGAGGATGAGATTTGGGTGAGCGACAACAACCCCAGCGGTATATGGCGTACCGTTGATAATGGTGCTACCTGGGAGAAACTCGACAAGGGATTGACATTCGCCAACTGGGAGGGTAATGTAGAGGCGCACAGCATAGGGCGTTTCTTCCTTACCGGTAACGAGAAGAATGCAGCCTATGCCATTGCTTTTACAATTGGCTATCTCAATGAGACATACAGCACAACCCGTGGCCGTGTGCTCTATCGTGATGATACCACCGACGGTTGGGTAGATTACAGCGATGGTTTGCAGAAGGTGATGAACCTTAACCGTATGCTTCCGTTCTACAAGGAGGGCGTGATACGCCTTGCTACAAACAATGGTATTTGGGAGCGTCCGCTTGTCGATTCTGTATTTGTCCCGATAGCACAGCCACTTATCCTGAACGTAGGTTCGGGTGACAATACACAGGGTAATGAACCGCGTGAGATTAAACTTGAGAGCTACAGTATTGTCAATCAGGAGAATGCTACATGGCGATGGAAAATAGAGCCTAATCCGCTTTCAATGGGTTCTGTCGATTTGCGTAACCCTACAATGCTTATCGCCCCCGACCAGACATATAATATAACGCTGACTGTGACAACTCCAGCAGGTAGCAGCACAAAGACTGTCAAGGGTATGATAAAGGGCAGCAAACCTGCCTATGATTCGGTACCAGTCGAGGAGGTCTATGGTGGCAAGGATATTATGCTCACGTCGGGCAATGTGGTCAATGCCGGTGACAGCTTCGTGTTTGTTCCGGGCAACATAGATGGGGCGCTTGATGTGACTGTATATAACTCGGTAGGCGAGGTTATGTTCCATTCTGCAGCTACCGGAACAGTGGTTGTACCTACAGGTGATTTCAGGCCCGCGGTATATTTCTATATGGCCACCGATGAGGCCGGCTTCAGAAAGACCGGTAAGCTGCTGGTGAAATGATAGGTCGGTAATTGTAGTAGGGCTATGGGAAGGGTGTTGTTGTCGTTGTTGGGGCTTATACTGCTTTCGCAGGCTGGGGCGCAGGACAGTCTGATGTACCACCTCGATGAGATTGTCATCTCGTCGAGCCGTTGGTGTCAGGAGAGTGAGTCGCAACCGGTAAAGATAGCGCGTATCTCCTTCGATGAGGCCAATACATATAATCCGCAGACAGCAGCCGATCTTTTGGGGCTCACGGGAGAGGTGTTCATACAAAAGAGCCAGTATGGCGGCGGCAGCCCCATGATTCGCGGCTTTGCCACCAACAGACTGCTCTACAGCATCGACGGTGTGCGCATGAATACTGCCATCTTCCGTTCAGGAAACATACAGAATGTCATTTCCCTTGACCCCTTTGCCATTGCCGGCAGCGAGGTGCTCTTCGGCCCCGGTGCGGTGGGCTATGGCAGCGATGCCATTGGCGGAGCAATGGTATTTACAACACTTGAGCCGCGTTTGGCTAATGGTAAATCGCCGCTTGTGCATGGTGCTGCAACGGTGCGTACGGCAACGGCATCTAACGAAATTACGGCTCATGTTCACGCAGGGGTGGGGTGGAAGCGGTTTGCTCTCCTTACAAGTCTTACAAGTTCCTCTTACAGTGATCTTGAACAGGGTAAATATGGCCCCGATGACTATGTGATGCCTTACGTGGTTATTCCCGATTATAATGAGAACGGAGTATTTGACCGTGTAGCCGAAAATGGCGATAAAAGGAGGCAGACTCCCAGTGGCTATTCGCAGTTGAACTTTATGCAGAAGTTCCGCTATGCCCCCGGTGCCGGCTGGAATATCGAATATGCCTTTCACCTAAGCCGCACCTCGGAGTATGCACGGTATGACCGTCATCAGCGTATGCGTGACGGCAAGCCGCGCTATGCGCGGTGGGATTATGGCCCACAGGAGTGGATGATGAACCACCTGCGTGTGGAGCACGCCGGTGGTGGTCTCGCTTACGATTCGTTGCGTTTGAATCTTGCACTGCAACGCTTTGAGGAGAGCCGCATTAGCCGCGATTTAGGTAAACCGCTACAGGAGACGCAGAGCGAGACTGTGGATGCGTGGAGTGCGAATGTCGATTTCCTTAAAAGCATTACAAAGGATCTGCAGTTTAGCTATGGTGCAGAGTATGTGCAGAATAACGTGCGTTCTTTCGGCGAAGGACTCAATGTGGTGACTGGCGAGAAAATGTCAGCGGCTTCGCGATATCCCAAAGCCGAATGGTACAGTGCCGGGCTCTATGCACAGGCGGAGTGGCACATTACACGCCGGCTGAATCTATCTGCAGGTCTGCGATATAACCATTATGTCATTGAGAACGATTTCTCGAAGGCCGGCTATGATGTGCCGTTTGAACCGCTCCAGAGTTCCAATGCCGGCAGTGTAAGCGGAAACGTGGGGTTTAACTGGCGGCCGACATCGGGGTGGCTGTTCCGTGTGAACTATGCACGAGGTTTCCGCGCTCCCAACGTCGATGATATGGGCAAGCTATTCGACAGTGCCGACGGATGCGTGACAGTACCTAACCCTGCGCTCAGGCCCGAGTATGCCGACAATGTCGAGTTTGGCTTTGCAAAGCACATAGGCTCTTTCCTGAAATTCGACGTAACGGCCTATTATACCCACCTCACCGATGCCATTGTGCGCCGCGATTTTCTTTTCAACGGCAGTCCCACAATGGAGTATCAAGGCTGCGAACACCGTGTGCAGGCGCTTCAGAATGCTGCAACGGCAAATGTTTGGGGTGTTCAGGCGGCTGTGGATGCCAACTTTGCAAAATGGTTCTATGGGAAAGCGCGTGTAAGTTGGCAACGCGGTTTCGAGGAGATGGACAATGGCGATGTTTCGCCATCGCGCCATGCCGCGCCGCTATTCGGGCGCGTGGCTGTTGGTTTCAGGAACGAGAGGTTGAACATTGAGGCCTTTGCTGCTTTCCAGGCTGAGTGCGCGGCTGCTGATATGCCGGTAGAGGAGAGGGAGAAAACCGAAATATATGCCCTTGATGCCGATGGCAATGCCTATTCACCTGCGTGGTTCACGCTCAACCTGCGCGCATCGTTGCAGCTCGCTCGCGGCTTCTCGCTCAATGCAACGCTCGAGAACATTGCCGACCGCCGCTACCGCCCCTACAGCAGCGGCATCAGCGCCCCCGGCAGGAATGTTACAATGAGCCTTAGTTATAAGTTTTAGCAATAATATAGCAGTTGAGCCAAAGTGCTTTGTCATACCGACAGAACTCAGATGTCAATTTGTTGACAAAATCGCAAATATATAGTTGGGTTTTTCTTTTTTTTGAGACTTTGTTCGCTATTTTAGTACCATTTTACTATATTTGCATATTATAGGCTTGGTATATTATGGAAGACTTCGTGGAATGTGGACGAAAGTACCAAGTAAGTGTAAGAAGTACCCAAGAATTTCAAGAGGTTACCCAACAAACTACAACAGAACGTATCGTTGAAGAAATCCGCAAGCATCCTTTTACAACAAGAGAACAGCTTGCCGGGGTGATAGGGATAACTCCTGATGGTATCAAGAAACAGTTGGATAAACTGAAAAAGGCCGGGAAGATACGTCATGTGGGAGCGACAAAAAAAGGGCATTGGGAGATAATTGAATAATAAGAAAAACAATATAATGGCAAAGTTGAATAGAATCAAAGTCGTTCTTGCTGAACGCGATTTGAATAATAAATGGTTGGCAGAGAGGATTGGAAAGGATCCTGCAACCGTTTCCAAGTGGGCAACAAATAAAACCCAACCAAGTCTTGAGGTCTTGATAACAATTGCTAATGTACTTGATGTGACAGTACAGGATTTGGTAAGACAAGAGGAATGTAATTAATAGAACATAATTGAATTGTGTTGCTGATTTAGCAAAATCCATTAATGTGGATATGAAGAACTTGTTGTCGTCGAAAAACAAAAAAATATTTTAATAGGTAAAATAGTCTTTATTTGGTATGAAACCAATAATTAAATATAGAGGTGGAAAATCAAAAGAAATACCACAATTGATACAATATATACCACAATTTGAAGGTCGATATATTGAACCTTTTTTTGGAGGTGGAGCGATGTTTTTCCATTTAGAACCTAACAATGCTATAATTAATGATATTAATGCGCGTTTGATGAATTTTTATAGATGCGTACAACAAAACTTTGTAGAATTAAGTACAGAGTTGGCAGAACTGGAAGATATTTATACTAATAATAGGTTGGAATTTGATAAACAAAAGAACGAGCGTTCTAAAGAAAGGGTACTTGATAAAAATGAATCTTTATATTATCGATTAAGAGATATGTATAATGGTTCAATACCTTCAATTTATTCAGATGCAGCATTATATTATTTCATTAATAAAACTGCATATTCAGGAATGATACGTTTTAATGCAAAAGGGGAATTTAATGTTCCATATGGTAGGTATAAAAATTTTAACACAAAAATAATAACTGAATCACATCGTAATCTATTATTGAATACTGAAATTCATAATGGTGATTATCGTAACATTTTTAATATGGTAACCCCAAATGATTTTATTTTTCTAGATCCCCCATATGATTGTATTTTTTCTGATTATGGTAATATGGAATATATGGATGGATTTAATGAGGCAAATCATAGAGAATTGGCTCAAGATTTTTATAATTTGGGTTGTAGAGCGCTAATGGTAATAGGGGATACTCCGTTAATTAGAGGATTATATGGTAATAATATTATTGCAGAGTATGGTAAAAATTATTCTGTAAATATAAGAAATAGATTTAAAGCTGGAGCAACGCATTTAATAATAACAAATTACTAAAATTAATAACAATGGATTCTGTTACGCGTATAAAGGAGTTTATTGACAAAAACTTTCCGAGTTGGCAAAAGATTGACTTCTCTGATTTTGATGAGAATATAGATCTTAGAAAGGAATTGAGTGATTTGTATAAAATCGATGGTGAAGAAGTGGTATTAATATCTTATACAAATATTAGTATTACTGGTACAGAACGTCAAAAACCTCAACTAAGAGTTTTCCTTGATGAATATAAAAAACCTTTCTATTTTGCTAAGAAACATCAACTACGCTATTATTTGTTTTCTATTTTTACGAAAGATGATAGTATGGCAAGAGGATTGAATAATTTCAATCCTAAAGAATATATTATTTCAATAGAAACAAATCTTGACACAGAAGGATCTCGTCGAGATTTAAGAAGTATATATGATTATGCTAATGAAAAACTAAATGGAAGAAAATTCCTTAAATGTTCGCGTGCTAACTATAAGGCAGATATTAATCAAGCATCATTCATTTATATAGGAGGTCCTGACGATCCATATAAAACGACATTTGAGGACTTTATTAATATGTTTGACTCAAGACCATATCAGAATGCGATAAACAATATTGACGCACAAGTGCTTGATAGTATTCCTGATACGGATTTTAAATATGTTGACATAATATCCGCTGCTAGAACTAAGCCCTTCCTCTTGCTTGCCGGTATATCCGGAACCGGTAAAAGCCGTATTGTACGTGAATTTGCTTTCAAATCATGTCCTGAATATTTACAGGATAAGAATGGAACAACCCCGGGAAACTATTGTATGATTGAGGTGAAACCCAATTGGCATGACTCTACTGAATTGTTGGGCTACTACAGTCGTTTGGGAAAAGAACCTGGTTATCAGTTTACTAAGTTCGTCAAGTTTCTGGTGAAGGCCAAGATGTTCCCACATGTTCCGTTCTTTGTATGTCTTGATGAAATGAACCTGGCGCCTGTTGAACAATACTTCGCGGAGATTCTGAGTGTTATGGAGACACGAAAGACGGTAACTGGCGAGGATGGGAAGAAGATCATAAAGACCGGTGCTATAATAGATGCTGCGCATTTTAAAGGATTAGGGAAAATTGGCGGTTATACACCCGATTTTACAGACCGTGATATCTATATGAAACTTTACGGGATTGACACTGAAAGTGATATTGCCGATGAGGTGGGTAAACGTACTGAATTGACCACCGAGGGCCTGGCTTTGCCTGACAATGTTATTATTGTAGGTACTGTTAACATGGACGACACAACGCATCATTTCTCGCGCAAGGTTATTGATCGTGCTATGACCATTGAGATGAATGGCGGTAATTTGCGCGAGATGTTCGGTGGTAGCAAGAAATTGGAATATCTTCCAAATGTAGAGCAGGAGAAATGGCAGAATGCTTTTGCTTGCCGATATGTTACCGCGGATGAGGTGTTGGAGGCGCATCCTGGGGAAGCAGGCGAGTTGGTAAAGAAGCTACCTGCCAGGCTTGAAGAAATTAACAAGGCATTGAAAGGCACACCATTTGAGGTCAGCTATCGTGTGTTGAACGAGTTGACCATTATGGTTGGTGTGATGCTTGACGAAGGCAATAAGGTTGGTGATGCCATCAGCCAGTCTGTGAATAATATTCTGTTGATGAAGATTCTTCCTCGCATTGAGGGTGATGCTGAAATGTTTGCTTTGTCAAGAGAGTACAAGGCAAAAGTTGGCGTGTCGTATGATAACCGATTAGAATGGTTGAAAGATATTGCACCAGATGTCAACGGACCTCTGACTGATGCAGAATCCGAGGATGTCGATACTGAAGAAAAGGCAGAAGTTGTCAAAGAGCATCGGCCTACAGCAAAGGAGAAACTCCAGGAAATGATAGACAGGTTGAACAACCAAGAGTTCACCCGTTTCTGGCCTTAACCAATAATATGTTAGAATATGGCAAAAGATTTAACGGTTTCACCTATTGAGCGTCAAAACATTCTAAATAATAGAATGGTGATACCTCGTATACAAGAAAAATTAAATATAGAAGCATATCGGTTTGAAGGTAAATACCTTTTGACAAAGCAAATGGTTGCAGACTTCTATGAAGTAGATATAAGGACAATAGATAATTATCTGTCATCAAATGAAGATGAGCTAAAACATAATGGATATTTTTTATGTAAGGGTAAAACGCTGAAAGAGTTTAAGTTACAGTTTGCTCACGAAAAAAGTTTCATGAGCAAAATTACTCAATTAGGGTTATTTGATTTTCGCGCTTTTTTGAATATCGGCATGTTGTTGTCTGAGAGCGAAAAGGCAAAGGAAATTCGTAGTATAATCTTGGACATTGTAATATCTACAATAAATGAAAAATGTGGAGGTGGAACCAAATATATTAATTGGAGAGACCGAGATTTTTTACCTGCGGCAATACAAGAAGAGAATTACAGAAAGAATTTGACTGGTCCTATTAATGAATATGTTGATGGACATAAGACATATAAGTATGCTTCTATTACTGATATGATATATGATGCAGTATTTCACGAAAATGCAAAACAGTATAGAAATTTGCTGAAACTTGATCCTAAAGATAATGCAAAGGCAACGATGTATGCAGAAGTCCTTAGGGTTATCAGTTCTTTTGAAAATGGAATCGGTAGTGCAATCTCTGAAAAATCGAAAGCTATAGGACGTAAGATTTCACTTCAAGAGGTACAGGAACTTATTAAAGCGCAAGCTGAAAGTCCAGCAATGGCACCATTCCTTTATGATGCTAGACAGAAAATGGCTTCGCTTGATTTTGGCCTTAGAGATGTGTATCATGATAATATTGCAGGTTATCTCAGGGCATTGTCTCCTGAAGAATTTGATAGATTTATAGGAACGGATTCTGTAGATTTGGAAAAGTTGTTGGATAATGATGAGAACAGACATGTATTAGAAAGACTGAAGAAGTAAGTATATGGAAGATTTTACGTATTTGACATTTGAGGATATTTTGACATATTATCATGAAACCATTGAACAAAGTGATGGAGGTATGTATGGTATTCGTGAACAAGATGGAATAGAGAAAATTCTGAATTTTGTTCAAAATGATATGTATTATCCAACTTTAGAGGAAAAACTTACTTATTTGGTTTATACATTTTGTACAGGACATTATTTCGCAGATGGTAATAAAAGAATTTCGTTGGTTGTAGGTGCTCATTTTCTTGTCAAAAACAAACTTTGCTGGGCGGGATTTCACTTTTTACCATATATGGAAGCTTATATTTGGCATGTTGCTGCCGGTAATATAAGCAAGGAATTGTTTGGTAAAATAATTCATGCCTTTATAAATTATCACGAGCTTGATGAAGCAACAAAGTTGGAAGTCATACATTCTATGAAAAAAAGTCCTCTATATTCGGATGAAAGTGAATGATTGAGCGTTTATAATATTATGCATACGGAGGTTCTAAGATACATACATGCAGACTATGAGGTAATTGTGCGGACGCAGGATATCAGTTACTCATGGGAACGTTTCAAGGGACGTATCAATTACACAAGGAGAAATAATCCAGGGGTTGCTGCGCCCGATAGATATTGTCGGTATACAGCCAAGGACGAGTGTGTGTTGAGGCTGTATAGTCCTATAGACAGGTGTGTGTCGTCATATAATGAAGATAAGGAGTGGCCTGAATTGTGGCCAGTTGTCTTTGAGACATGCCGGTACCAGATACGCATACTCTTCCATGGTGTAGACGAGGATTCTGAACCTAGAGTCTGTCATGTAAGAAAAGATGTTGAGGACAGTTTTTTCAATGATGAAGAACTGAATCACAAGGAAGAGAAGTCGCTTACGGGTGAAGTGGATTTCTTGAACGAACCCGGTGTCTTCAAGTTGGAGTTTTTATATCAAAAGAACGGAGTGGTGCGGGAGACGTTTGTGGCTTTTGATGTGGTTTCGCCAAAGCTTGACACAAAGAATGATTACAAGTCGCTACTTCGTGAGGTGAACGAGGAGTATGAAAATGTAATTTATCGTTATTTGAGCATAACGCTTCAGCAATTCAGTCGGGGACATCTAAAAACCGATGCGACATGGATGACTGCGTTTCAAAGTGTTGTGGAAGATTATGTAAAGAATGTAAAGAGAATTATACAGAATCCGCACTCTCAAATAGTAAATTTCCGTACTTCGCGAAAGGCCGAGCATATAAGACATTGGTCTCCGGTAATGGAGGAACGATATGCCGAAGTTCAGGCGGAGGGTAAACTTGAGGAGTATTGTTTCTGTTACAACGAAGTACGTTCCACTCATGATACCATGGAAAATAGGTTCGTGAAATATACGCTTCAAAGTATAGGACGAAAACTTTCCACAATCATAATTACGGTTCTTGATTCAAACCAGGAAGGACTTTCTGATAGACACAGACAGGTGTGGGTTGGGTATAAGGAATCGTTGAGGAAATTGGCAAAACACCAATTCTTCAAGTCGGTAGGTAGGTTCGATGGAATGAAACAGGAAAGTCTGGTGCTTCAAAACCGTGCGGGTTATCAGCAGATATATAAAGATTGGCTGAAACTGAAAAGGGGAATTGACTTTTACAATGGTTCGGCAAGTATTGGAACCTTGCAGATATGGGAGATTTATGAGCTGTGGTGCTTCATCAAGATGAAAAAGTTGGTGGCTGCTGCAATGGGTATCGATTACAACAATCCGGCACATGAACAGCTTGTCACTGAACCCAAAGGGACATTGCTTAATCCATTTACCAACTCGTCATTGGAACATGTTGTGGAATACCATTATCCGAAAGCTGAAGGTGCGGATTCTGCTGAACGAAAGGCAATGCTAGCAGCACATGAAGGTGATGTCGTGACACTGCATTATCAGCATACTTTTAATCGTACGAGTGAAAAAGGCGAATATGGAATGGGTGTCAATACTGCAACCACGGAGCAACGTCCTGATATTGTGCTTAATATTCGCAAGTCATCGGGGGAGATGATGCTGACTTACCTCTATGATGCAAAGTATCGCGTTATCAATGACAAGAGGCTTGATAGGGATTTCGAAGAACAGGATGATGCTGAGAACCAGGCATTAGGCGGAGGTGGTGATTATCCCAACACCAAGGATATTAATCAGATGCACCGTTATCGCGATGCAATATATTACAGTAAAGAGCATGAACCATATCGCTCTAAGGAAATTATTGGCGGTTATATTCTATTCCCGGGACGTGGTGATGATGAACATATAAAGAATCGTTATTATAGTGCAAGTGTGGAGAGTGTGAACATCGGTGCTTTCCCTCTTTTGCCCAATAGCGACAATTTGTTGCGACAGCACCTTGAAGAGGTCCTTATGAAATTCACCGACACTGGTGTGCATGTGGCCAAAGCAAAGCCGCAGCGTTCACTTGCGTATGTGACGGAGGAGGAGAAAATGGGTATGATGACAGATGACCTGGTAATGGTTGCAATTGCCGGTAGTGAGGAGAAACGTCAATGGACTTTTGACAATTTGTGGTACAATATTCCTTTGGATAAGATTGCAGATTCTCCATGGAACCAGGCGAAATATTTGCTTTTGTATGTTAAGGGGGAAAAAACTGTAGGTAATCTATGTAAGATAGCTCGAACAAGGAGTGATGTATGGACAAAGGAGCGTTTGATGCGGTCGGGTTATCCTGGTGAGCCAAGCAATTCGGCATATTTCATGATTCGTATCAAGAAGCATGATGACACAGAACCTGAATTGCGGGAGTTGGTTTTTGATTTGAGGAGATTGCCAGTACCTTGTTGGGGTAGCTATAAAATGGCATTTGCTTTAGTGAAATTAAAGGATTTGAATACTGTCATACTATGAAAAAACTTCTTATTACCGGTGCAAGTGGTTTTGTGGGCAGCCGTGTTGTTGCGCGGTGGCGCAATGAGTATAAAATTCTTGCTCCCACTCATGCGGAACTTGATATTACCGACCGCGCGTCGGTCGATAGTTATTTCCTGCAACACACCCCCGATGTGGTGGTGCATCTTGCTGCATTGTCCAATACCGGCTATTGTGAGCAGAACCCAGATGAGAGCTACCGTGTGAATGTTGAGGGTGCAGCGAACATAGCGCGTGCAGCGGCTCTCTGCCGTGCAAGGCTGGTGCTCTTCTCAAGTGACCAGGTGTATAACGGCAATATTGAAAGTGGCCTCCTTAATGAAGATGTGCGTGTCGCTCCCGAGAATGTGTATGGCCGTCATAAGCTCGAGGCCGAGGAGCGTGTGCTCTATTTCAACCCGAATACGGTTGTGTTGCGTGCGACATGGATGTATGACCGTGAGCGCGAAGGCATGCCGTCGCATGCGAACTTTGTGCTTAATATTGCAAAGGCAATAAAGGAGCGCACGCCAATAGTGTTCCCGGTGCGTGAATACAGGGGCATCACTTGGGTGCGCGAGGTGGTTGAGTTCCTGCCACAGACGTTCAATTTGCCATCGGGTGTATATAACTATGGTGCCGAGAATGACACGAATACATACGAGGTGGCTTGCTGTTATTGTGAGATGCTTGCGGGCTTGCAGTCGGGTGCTCTGTTGCGCCCCGATTATGACCGCTATCCGGCGCACGAACGTAATCTCTCAATCTCCACCGACAAGATTTTCCGCGCCTCGGGCGGTGCAATCTGTTTCAGCAATACGATATCGGGTTTGAGGCTGTTTATGGAGATTGGCAATGAGTGTTGAATATGTTAAGGTGTTTTTACTTCACTTCCTCGAAAGTAAACGCTATTGTGTATCAAGTAGATAAGCATTTAATGGTACAAATATGGCTCCTGAAATTTGTCAAAAGTATCTTGGATATCATTCACGAAAAACATTTATAACCACAATTGTATAGTTTTTTATTGGTGTCCGATAAAAATTCCCAAAGTATCGTAAATCGCCATTTCCTACATCTACACACCTGCCGAAACAAAGATTTTTGAATAACAAGCCCCCTCTTTTAATATATTAAGTTCAAAACAGAGCAATTTTTATCGGACAGCCTCCTCTTGGGAGTTCAAATATTATGAATATAGAGATTTCAAACGAAAATCTTGCCTCATATTTATTGAAGTGTGATTTATCTGTCTTTATGTAGTTTGTTTTAGCTTGTTTTTATCGGACAGCCGATGCAATCTTACTCAAATCAGCGTTTTAGAGGGGCTTGTAATTGAAAAAAAAGTGCTCGACCGCCTTTATACGGTATCCGAGCGCAATATTTTTATGTCTTTTGATTTTTATCGGACACCAATAATAGTTTTTCATTTCTGTATCCCCTTTTTCTCGACAATTTATATGCTCCCTCATACAACACATGTTATTAGTTGATTGATTGTAGGATTGTCATTAGTGTTTCATATTTTCAATTAAATAACATAGGACACCTCTACGCCTGTTATTTCGTCAATCAGTTTAAATAAGTGTAAAAAATGTCCAAATACATGAGGATCTTCAACATCGTTCATTTCTTTAGAAAAATTTGCCTTACGACCATCATTTACTTGATATATATTCATAATTTCTGTTTCACGAATAACATTTTTAGAGATGAGATATTCATGCCCGAAATAGTGCTCAATCTCAAAAAAGTTATCTTCATGCCTTGTTTTTAAATAAAAATCCATTTCGCCCGGAATCGGTAAACAAACCATGTGGATTTCTCCGTCATGGTGTTTTTTCCATGTGTTATGGTATTTTTCATCAAAATCATTTTTTAGATATCCATAGGCTGATAAACCTGCGTAGTCATGGTCAACAATCCCAATAATTATGTCATCTTTATCTAACAATGGATAGGAATGTAATATGGTTTCCTTGACTTCATCTGCAGAACCGGTATCTTTTTTACGTCCACTTGGTTGTATCGACCAATACGGCATAAAACCACCTGTCAGGACAGTATATGCATGCGACAAAATTTCTGCATCTGTTTTTCCTTCAACCAATAGCTTAACTTTTCTTAGTGGATTAATAGTATCTAAAGGTGTAAAACGAAGTCTCTGAATTGGTTGGTCTATGAGCTCTCTAATAGCTGGAGCCAATGTAGAAACATTCTTTTGTAAATCCTTTCTAAATCCGTCGTACTTGATTTTTCCCAATAATGCCATGGATAAATCAGTTAGAAGTAAAAGACTTGGATCTTTAAGAATAAAATCTGAACTTATAATTGTTTCGAGCTCCTTTTGAGAGCCTATACGTCTTGAGTCCATTGTGAAAGCTAACTCTACTAAATTATAACCTATACCAGAGGCTTCTAATAATGAACTTTCATCACCATTTTCAACTAACTTATTCATTCGCTTATGTAACTCCTCAAATGCCATTCTCATTGGCTCTAAAAGAGTTATAGAATTGAATATTTCGTAGAAATATATGAAGTTTATTATTTGAACTAAAGGTAATTTATAATTTTTATAAAGAAATCTATTCTCAATGGCTAATATTTTAATTGCTTCTAAAGAAAGAAGAGATTGTCGTAAGCATTCTATGATTACTTCTTTTCTTATTTTGTTGTCTGTAAGGTACAAGGCTTGAATCAAATATCCACATCCCATTATGCCAGACATGTAATCATATAAATGTCGGCCTTTTTTAACCTTATTCAATACATTTTGTAGAAATTCTGGCATATCTTTTGATTTACCAGCATAAAATACTGAAGAGTTTTGCCAATTTGGGTCATAGAAATTGTCAATATAACTCTGTTCTAACTTTCTTTCTCTGTCAAATTTAAAGATTTCAACTGCAGCATAATACTCCATGTATGAAGCATGAGTGAATTGTACAAATTTTCCATCTTTAAGAAATAATATTCCAGTATGCTTGACTATATAATCTAAGACATCTGACAATGTGCCTTTTTTTATTGGGAGTGATTTGTTATTGAAGTAATTTATAAAGAATTGCTCAAATTCATCCTTATCCATAGATTGATGAGTTGGACGTTTTAGGAGTTCTAAAGCATATATTGAGAGAATACGTTCTTTGAAATATACATCGATAAATTCAACTTTGCTTGATACTACGGCTCTTCCTACAATTAAAGCGTTGAAATTGTCATATATATCAGATATCGTTGCGGGAATTTCAAAATCCTTTTCTTCGAATAAGATTGAAATTAGAGAAAGATTTAGAGGAGTAAGAGGAAGCTTGTCTATTATTTTATTTTCTCTAAGAGCAGACAATAGATTATTTGCTTTCCCTTCTTCACCAGAGAAAAATGCGTCTAAGAAATGTTTTATCTGTTCAAGATTATACCTCCTTATATCATATACCTCAACATCTAACCCTGTTGCATTTTGCTGAATAATGTCTGTATTTCTGGATGCAATATAGTATTTTACACCATATTTTCTTTCTAATTCTTGGAGTTGTGATAAAATCTTTGATTGAAGTTCATCAAGTTCATCTATACTATCAATGAGTATGTGGATATAATACTTATCTTTAATCTCTCCCAGTGGTGCCTCACCGAGTATGATGTTAAGTTTGTCCTGAATAAGTGTCTTAATATCATTTATTCCAATAATTAAATCTTGAACCGTAATATAAAGAGGTAAGTTCTTTTTACCATTCTTTATTCCTGGATTGTCCTCTATCAGTTTCTTAGCTATCTTTTTCAACAGTGTGGACTTACCGCAACCAGCTTCTCCTTGGATAAGAATCGAGGATTTTGATGTTATAACGTCATGTACACTGTATTTCTTTCGGACAATAGTCTTCGTACTTGAATCCTCATAGCAACGTGAAAGATGAGGTTCAATGAAGAAGTCTAATTTTTTCTTATATTTATCTTCAGAGAAACTAAGTTTTCGTAGTTCTGTATCTTCGTCTAATTCGTCCAAAAGTTGTTTTTCATATGCTAAAAGACTTTGGTCGTCATGACGCCAGAAATCAGAATAATACTCTTCTATCAAACTTAGAAGTTCTTCTCTCTCAATATAGGTTGGATTAATGTTGGTGCTATTCTTCGATAAGGTTTGCTTGAACCCCTCAGATATTGTATCTCTAGATACTATAAAAACAGAATTTGCAGCATATTTATTTTGTAACGCCTCTATTTTTTGATAAATGGATACAATATCATCACTATTAAGCCCACTTAAGCGTCTTGTATAAAGAACAAATAGAAAGACGGTTATACGACCCATTATTCGCTGCTCACAAATAATAGCAGTCTCTTCGTTCTGAATATTTGAAAATTTTTGATTATCTAAAAGTCGTTCAAACATACTTCCAAACTCCGAATCTGAAAGTTTGGTTAAAATTTCATGCTTTTCTTTAATTGTAATCATAACTCTATGTATATTAGAAAAATGGCTGTTCGTTAAGCTCTGACTGCTTCACGTTAATCCATAATTTGTATCTATTTTTAATTATATCTTTAACAAGTTCTGTAAACCATTTGTCTGCTTTAGGAGAAATGTAGATATTCTCTATAAGCAGATTTAGATCTACCCTTATTTTTTTGTTCCGATCATGAAAATCGTTCTCTCCAATATCCTCAATAACTATTCTGAATTCTTTTTCATGAGCAAATGATTCTCGTTTGTACCATACTGCTTCAAATGGGTGAAAGTTCTTTCCTGTCCCCCCATTGTTGTATTCATTAAAATTGATATAATTAACCATCCCAAAACTTGGTTGTGGCACAGATGGGAGGGCTTGATAAAGTCTTTCGAAAGTTGTTTGTATTGCAATCCCTTGATTACAATCCCTCGTATAAAGTTGCCACATAGCCTCGGATTCACAATCTGACTGATGCCAACAATTTACATAGTTTTTTGTCCTCCATTCTTTTATGTTTTTACGGTATTTTTTGAATTCCTGTTCTGCCAAGAATTGTAATTCACTATCATAAAGGCAAATATTATTAGAATTATTTCTAATCTCTATCCATTTCTTTTTCCATTCCTGTTCCTTTGTAGACCATAATTCTTCGTTTTTTTTAATTCCTAAAGCTCCTTCAAATGGATCTTGGAAGTGATCAATTCTTGTGAAAAATAGAGAGTTGTATTCAAGAAGAGATAGAAATTTAGCCAGGTCCATATATCGCCACAACTTTGCGTTAGAAACAGGAATACTATATGAATGCCTATGGCTATTTGTATATACCTCAGCATCTGTCATTTGTTGACTGCACTTTTCGCAAGTATAAGCATATGAGCCATCATCTAAATGGCCAAAGTAAGAATTTTCATTAAAATCGAATTCTTTACCACAAATAGAGCAATTCTTATTATGGTGCATAATGAACCATCTATGTTGCTTGAACTCCTCTATTTCTTGTTGGGTTAATGTTTTCATAATTTTTCCATTATTTGGGCTCAAGTACAATCCATCTACCATCTTTGCGTCCACCTTCACGTATCAAGATACCTTTTTCGTAAAGGATCGAAAGTTCTCGTCGAATAGTTTTCTCCGACACTTTAATCTTTTCGGTCATATCATCAATGGTAATTCGGTCGTTCTCTTTTATCAAGTTGACGATAACCTCTTGGCGCTCAGTTAGTTCTTTTCGGTCATCTTTTCAGTCACTATTTGACCTAAAAGAAGTTCCACTTTGTTTTTTACCTAAAGGCAGAACCAATTCCACTTCATCCAACTCGATCTTATTCTTCAGTTCAGGTTCTCCC
>JAZRLO010000008.1:0-65717 GCA_045646845.1 Bacteroidaceae bacterium | reverse complement strand
AAAATTGAAAACTATATGTTGGATTCACTCAAACTTGTCAACACCGCCGACAACAGCGAGATAGCTCTCAAGGGTGCTATTGATGGTAACATCTTAACACTTACACCAGGAGCTGCTGTTGCCAATGGTACATACAAACTTATCAACCTTAACAACATCGTAAGCAGCAATTCTTGGATGGCTCCTGCTGAATTGCCGGAATATTATATCACAGTGAATAACACTACAACAATAGAAGGTGTTGACGCAGAAGTTGAGGAGGATGTTATCTACGACCTTTCAGGCCGTCGCATAACAGAAATTACGAATTCTGGTATCTACATTGTAAACGGTAAGAAAGTGCTTGTTAAGTAATTTTTACTGTTCGCAAAAGATAATCCAAGCGGATGCGCATTACGCATCCGCTTTTTTATATATAAATAAGGTTTGAAAGAGATTTTTTCCATAAATTTGCAGATAGAAAATCATAAGACATCCTGTTTCTACATAAAGCCGACAGTTTCCGTAATAAAATATAATTATATAAAACATCTATACTTATGAGAAAATTTACATTTTTAGCAGCATTGATGGTAACCCTCATGACATCTGCACAGGGCACCCTCAATGAAACAGCTGTATTCGATTTCACAAACAATGTTTGGGAAATCCCAGGATACGATATGGTCAACTTCCGTGGTGTAAAGACTAAAGGAACATACACAGACGGTGCCAAGAGTATCACAATTGACCCGACAAAAAACAAAGGTGAGTTCTATTATGAGAATGGCTATCTGCGCATAGCAAAGCCCGGCTCAAAGATCATTCTCCCCGCATTCGACTTTGCAGTTGAGAAGATTGAAGTTGTAGGTCATGCATCAGCAACAAGCTATCCGAACGTTGACATGAACGTATATGTAGGCGGCAATGCTGTAAGTACAGCATGCATCGGTTCAACCGAGACATACACATACGAGATTGCAGCTGACAACCAAGCGGCCGGCAATGTATATGAGCTTGTTATCGGTTCAAACGGTGGCAACTACTCAAGCATCATGTTCATCAGCAGCATCAAGGTTTACCCGAGAGACAACAAGCTTGAAGCTCCTGTAATAAGCCCTGCAAGCGGTGTATATGCCGGTGAACAGACCATCAATGTTCACTCTGCTACAGCAGACCTTGAGGGTGTAACAAACGTTACATACTACTACACGACAGACGGCAACGAACCTACTGTTGAAGATGAGGAAACAGACGGTGAGATTGTTGTTGACCACAGCTGCACTCTAAAGGTTATCGTCGAGCTCACATATGGCGAAAAAACCTATGTAAGTGCATCATCAAGTGCCGAGTATATCATCAGCGAAGAGGTTACATACCCCAAGATGACAGTCATGGTAAGCGGAAAATATTTCATTGCAGCCAACAACACCATAGCACTACCATTCAGCAATGGCATACTCCCCACTAAGCAGACTAATGCCAACGATGGGAACATAACGGATGTCGCGTATTATGCATACAACTTTGAATGCGCCGGCAACGGTGAATTCTATATTAAAGATGCTAACGGTCTGTACCTGACAGCAACAGCCATGGGTAGAAAAGATGAAATAAAGACATCAACCACACACCACAACTGCGCATGGAACATTACCATTGAAGATGGCTTGTCCAAAATAAGAAAGGATGGTTTTGTCCTTGCTTATGACGGGAATGCAATTGTTGCCGTAAAAGAAGAAAACACCACAGAAGCAACTGTATATCCATCGCTTTACGGTATTTCAAATCCGCCAGCAGTATTCAGCTATACTCCCAATTCATATACCGCAGAACTGAAGACAATAAGCATCACATTCAGCGAGGCTGTAAGAATCGAAGGTATAACTTCTTCCGACCAATTCCCAATATACAATGCTGAAGACAGTACGTTCCCTGTAGGCATGGGTAACTGGACATTGTCCGGAGAAACCTTGACAATAGAATTGGAAAGCGGTATCAGCACTAACGGTGATTATTACATTGTCATACCAGCCGAATGTATAATAAGTGAAATCACAGGTAAAAAATCTGCAGAGGACATTAAAATAAATTTGGTAGTATATAATGAAGAACAAGCATCTATAAAGGATATAGACTGCGATAATGAAAATGTCGTTATATACGACCTCTCAGGCCGCCGTATCAACACTATTACAAACGCCGGCATATATATTGTCAACGGTAAAAAAGAGCTTGTAAAGTAAACAGACACTACCCTCCCCATAATGGGAGTGAGAAGCCTCGTCCTACCCCTCTCCCAAGGAGAGGGAAAAAGAATACAAAAAGGTAGAGGCATCAACCTATAATACTGGAAGGCGACTCAAAAGCCCTCCTTTTGAACGAGTAATCCCCACCAGAGCATATTCTGATGGGGATTGCATTCTTTGTAATATAACTTTTGAGTCACCCTCCTTCTATGTTTCTAAACCTCGTTTTGACATTTACGGTTTTAAGATCCTTCGACTACGCTCAAGATGACACATTCGCAGTTTTAACCGCACTTCGTGCGCTTGAACCAGCTCACGCTCGCTGTAAAAGCTCAAGCAAACTTGGCTTTTGCTCGCTTACTCGCAGTTTTAACCTTTCCGTTTTCAGTTTTCCGTTTTCCGTTTTCACCTTTCACCTTTCACCTTTTACAAACTCCTCGGCAGGCTTTAAAGCATCCAACTTGCCAACATCAATGAACTGCAAATTCTGGGCAACCACGCCATAGATTGGATACTTGGCCGCTGCCCACATATAGAAACTCATGATAGGGAAACGGGTACCATTCACCTCATCAACAGGCAAGCCCTTCTCCGCCACATACTCCTGCATCAAAGCAAGCACCTTGTCGCTAAGGATATGTATTCCCGAAAATGCAAGGGCACGACACTCAGCCGGGACAATATCGGGCGAGGTTACGCTATAATCACCCGTGTCAGTATTCATCCAGCCAACCATACGCATTGTAGAGGGGTCAAACAGCAGAAAACGGGTAGTCTTGCGTTCGCTGACCAGCAACGTCGCCACAGCATCGTCTTTTACCTGAGACTCGAACCATGGAATGTCACAGTTGGACAAAATATCTACATTATGTATAAGGAACTTTCCACAACCCTCAAGGAAACGGCGTGCGTGAAGCACGGCACCTCCTGTTTCCAGAAGTTGCGCACGCTCGTCGCTTATCTCGAAGAGAACCTTTCCTTGTTCTTTTTTGGACCTGTCCGTAACAATCCATGATTGAGCATCTGCCCACTCCTCTATCTTATCGGCGAAATAGTGTATGTTCACAACAATCTCATCAATGCCCGAAGATTGCAGTTTACGTGCCACATGCTCAATGAGCGGTTTGTCACACACAGGCACAAGAGCCTTAGGCAAAGTATCAGTTATGGGTTTTAGACGGGTGCCGAGACCCGCCGCGAATATGAATGCTTTCATCTGCGTAACAAATTATTTTTTGCTAAAATAGTCATTTATTTTCTTATATAAGGCAAGTTCCGGGAACAAAAGTTGCGATGTTCGCCACTTTGCTGTATCTTCGCTCAGAAATAGAGCTACCACATATGTCAGAGATAGAGTACAGCAAGATATTTTACAACCGCGCAATGCAGTATGGCACAATACTGGGGGCTGTGTGGAGCATAATGTATCTGATATTTTTTGCTGGAATAAGGAGCACGACATTACTGCCCTTCGGGTTACTGATTCTCTTTTCATCGCCGTTCATAGCGGCGGCATACGCAAGGAGGTACCGCAGACAAGAATGCAACGATACCATGTCATACACAAAGGCATTACTGTTTCTTATTGTCATGTACCTTTGCGCCACACTGTTGAGCACGGCCGTGATATTCGTATATATGAATTATATCGACAATGGTGCATTCATCGGGACTGTACTCGAAATGATTGCAATGCTGGAGAATGCCCCCGGAATACAGGCTGATACATCAGAGGCACTGCGTGGGATGGCCGACATATACGGCAGGATGACGCCGGACGATTTCGTCTGGACAACAATGGACGGCAACATAACGAATTCGCTGCTGCTTCCACTTATAATAGCACTCTTTATACGTAAGAACAGATAATAATATGGACATTTCAGTTGTCATACCGCTTTACAACGAAGCAGAATCCCTGCCGGAACTTACGGCGTGGATTGAACGGGTCATGAACGACAAGGGTTTCTCTTATGAGATAATCTTCATAAATGACGGCAGCACCGACAATTCGTGGGATGTGATAGAAGAACTCAGTTCCAGGAACAAGAACATACATGGTGTAAAGTTCCGCCGCAACTACGGCAAGTCACCGGCACTTTTCTGCGGTTTTGAACGCGCAAAAGGAGATATCGTCATCACAATGGATGCGGACCTTCAGGACAGCCCGGATGAGATTCCGGAACTCTACCGCATGATTACCGAAGAGAAGTACGACCTTGTATCGGGATACAAGAAGAAACGTTACGACCCCCTTACAAAGACCATCCCCACAAAGCTCTTCAACGCCACGGCACGCCGGGTATCGGGAATAAAGAACCTGCACGATTTCAACTGCGGGCTGAAAGCATACCGCAGGGAAGTGGTAAAGGACATCGAAGTCTATGGCGACATGCACCGTTACATTCCTTACCTTGCAAAAAACGCAGGATATGACAGGATAGGCGAACTTGTAGTGCACCACCAGGCCCGCAAGTACGGAAAGAGCAAGTTCGGGATAAGCCGTTTCTTCCACGGATATCTTGACCTGATGTCACTATGGTTCCTCTCAAAATTCAGCTATCGTCCGATGCACATATTCGGTCTGTGGGGCACTGTGATGTTCATGATAGGCCTGATTGCGGCTGCAGTACTGGGCGCGACAAAGCTCATAGCCCTTTCAAACGGTGAACCATGCCGGTTGGTTACAGACTCCCCCTATTTCTACATAGCCCTCACAATGATGATATTGGGTACACAACTGTTCCTCACAGGATTCATTGCTGAACTTGTCAGCCGCACCTCGCAGGAGAGGAACAGATACAACATTTCAAAGGAGATATAAGATGAAGGAGAGAGTATTTGGAGTTGCTGTAGCCCTGTTGTCAATGGCAACGATGCTTACATCGTGCGAAAGCGGATATGACTGCAGCCTCGAGAACACGGCATACGACCGCATAGGCTTCTACAAAATGGACGCCAACGGCACAGAAAAGAGCCATGCTTTCCCCGAGGCACTTACAGTATCCCTCGTAGTGAACGGCAGGGACTCGATTGTCGTGAACCACATTGAGAATGCCGAGATGCTGCAGTTGCCCATGAGCTACACCAGCGAGTGCGACACGGTCATATTCAGTTACGAAGGAGACTTCACCGACACGCTCTACATAGGCCACCAGAACATTCCATATTACGTTTCAATGGAGTGCGGAACCGTCATGTACCATAAGCTTACAGAGATAAGGCATACAGGCAACCTCATAGACTCTGCGGCCATTGTCAGAAACTATGTAAAATTCGACCACAATGAGAATATCAAGCTATACTTTATTGATTAGCATCATGCTGGTACTCCCCTTCTGTGGTCATGCGCAGGAGAAGGCCGCAGAAGAAGAAAAGAGCGGCAATTGGAAGTCCATGTTCTCCTTCAACGGCATAGGAGTGTCGGCCGACCTGTTCGGCTTCGCATACTCCCTGCTCGATGACTATACAAGTGCCGAGATTGCAGTGGAAGCCAACCTGGGGAACCGTTTCTACCCCATTGCGGAGGTCGGATTCGGATGGTGCAATACGACAGACGAAACCTTTGGGATAAAATACCGCACGGCAGCCCCGTACTACAAACTGGGGCTAAACTACAACTTCCTCACAAACGATGAGAACCCCAACCCGAAGCACTATGTTTATGGACTTGCACGCATAGCTTGGAGCGGTTTTGAATACGATGTCACCACACCGCCCATAACAGACCCCGTATGGGGAGGTTCGGTCGCACTTGACCTCAAAAACATAAGTGGCAGTTGCTTATGGGGAGAAATAGGTGCCGGAATAAAGGTCAACATATACAAAGGCCTGCATATGGGATGGAGCATAAGATACAAGATAAGGTTCACCCAAAAGGAAGGAAGCAACTCCAACATGTGGTACATACCGGGATACGGCATCAACCAAAGCACAGGCTTCGGCGGCACATATAGTATAATATATGACTTTCCACTATAAAAAAGATGAATAGAAAACTTAATATCTGGAGAATACTGTTCCTGCTTTTCCTCATGGTTGCAACGGCAATTATAATAAGGAACAACTACGAAGAGGAGACCAAAAAAGAGAATTCGAACATTGAGATAAAGAGAGTAAAGGTTTCCGAAGGATACTCAAGAACCGAAGGCAAAGTATTCGGCACAACATGTTCAATCATATACAAATCGGAGGAAGACCTCAGCAGCGAAATAGGCAACACCCTGCTCAACGTTGACATGTCACTCTCGCCATTCAACAAGAATTCGACCATTACGGCAATAAACGAGAACAAGAACACGGCCACAGACGAGATGTTTACCGAAGTGTTCAACCTTGCCCTGAAGATGTCGGAAAAGACTGACGGTGCATTTGACATAACAGTAGCGCCATTAGTGAATGCATGGGGGTTCGGCTTCAAGAATAACACCGCGGTTGACAGTGCCAGCGTCGATTCGCTTCGCGGACTTGTCGGATACGGCAAGATAAGGATAGAGAACGGAGCCGTGATTAAGGATGACAGCCGCATTATGCTCGACTGCAGTGCCATAGCAAAGGGATACGGCTGCGATGCCGTGGCAAAGATGCTGACACGTAAAGGCATCAGGGACTTCATGGTTGAGATTGGAGGCGAAATAGTGGCCAACGGTAAGAACCCCAAGGGGGAAGCCTGGAGCATAGGCATAAACAAACCTGTAAACGACAGAAGCGGCGAGAACAAAGAACTTTCGGGTATTGTCAGACTCGACAACAAGTGCATGGCAACATCGGGCAACTACCGCAACTACCGCATTGTCAACGGAAAGAAATACGCACACACGATAGACCCCAAGACCGGTTACCCGGTAGAACACTCTTTATTGTCTGCCACGATTATTGCCGGAGACTGCGCTACTGCTGATGCTTACGCTACAGCATTCATGGTCATGGGTGTTGACAAAGCATTGGAGATATGCAGCAGGGAGAGTTCTGTTGAGGGGTATTTCATCTATTCGGACGAGAATGGAGAAATGCAGGAATGCATGAGCGAAGGATTCGATGAATACCTTATTCAATGACACGGACAGATGCCGATAGCCAGGCGAAACCCTACACCCCAAAATGTCAGAGGGCCGGAATTCCGGCCCGCTGACATTTTATTTCTGCTTATATTATAATGAATGTATAAAATGCAGGAGATTAGATGTCAAGAGTTTTACCGAAATGGCAAGAAGGATTATTCCGAAGAACTTTCGTGTAAAATATATACCACCTTTTCCGAGCATTTTCGCCACAAGTGCCGATGATGACAATATGAAGAAAACAGCCACAGCATTCAAACTCAGAGCTGCAAGGATGTTTACCTGAGCATACTCGGCCTTAAGCGAAAGCAGTGTCGTGAACGAGCCGGCTCCTGCAAGCAATGGGAATACTAAAGGAACGAATGTCGCGTTGTTCGCCAAATGAGAGGAATCCTTGAATATTTCGACATCAAGAATCATCTCAAGCGACATAAGGAAGATGATGACACCGCCGGCAACAGCAAACGAATTGATATCGACCCCAAAAAGATTGAGAATCCAGTCTCCTACAAAGAAGAAAAGAAACATAAGCGCGAACGAATAGCACACAGCCTTCTTCACGTTTATAACCTTACCCTTTTCACGCAGCGACAGGACAATGGGCATTATGCCTATAGGGTCAATAATAGCAAAAAGAACGATGAACGCACTCAGGAATTCAGTTCCACTGAAAGACGAGAAAAAATCCATAATACTTTTTTATTATAACATATTATAAGGTAAGAAATATCCTTTATGACGGCAAATTTACGAATTATTTGCAAACTACAAAACCAATGGAGAGAAAAGCCTCATGCCGGCCAGGTCGCTGCAGATACGAAAAGGGAAGAAAAACGGAAACAAAACAGGAAAGCGCAAAAAATATGAAAGAAAAAGTCCGTATTTGCGGAAAAAGTTGTATCTTTGCGCCCGAATTCTATCAACATAATGTCTAACTCATTAACTTTTACAAATTTATGAGCGAAATTCTAACAGGTACACCCGATTTCAATTGGGATTCGTACGAAAAAGGTGAGAACATCTCAGGTCTCTCACACGAGCAGCTGGAGCAGGCTTATGACAGCACTCTCAACAAGGTATCCAGCCGCGAAGTAGTAAACGGTACTGTTATCGGTATCAACAAGCGTGAGGTAATCGTAAGCATCGATTACAAGCAGGACGCTATCATTCCTATCAGCGAGTTCCGTTACAACCCAGAGCTCAAGGTAGGTGACCAGGTAGAGGTTTATATCGAGAACCTCGAGGACAAGAAGGGTCAGTTGAGCCTTTCACACAAGAAAGCACGCGCAAGCCGCTCTTGGGAGCTTGTCAACAAGGCAATGGAGGAGCAGGCAGTTGTACGTGGTTACATCAAGTGCCGCACTAAGGGCGGTATGATTGTTGACGTATTCGGTATCGAGGCATTCTTGCCCGGTTCACAGATTGACGTTAAGCCTATCCGTGACTACGATGCATACGTTGGCCAGACAGAAGACTTCAAGATTGTTAAGATCAACCAGGAATTCAAGAATGTCGTTGTTTCTCACAAGGCACTCATCGAGGCTGAGCTTGAGGAGCAGAAGAAGAAGATCATCAGCACACTCGAGAAGGGTCAGGTACTCGAGGGTACAGTCAAGAACATCACCTCTTATGGTGTATTCATCGACCTCGGTGGCGTTGACGGTCTCATCCACATCACAGACCTCTCTTGGGGCCGCGTAAACGATCCTACAGAGGTTGTATCACTCGACCAGAAGATCAACGTTGTTATCCTCGACTTCGATGACGAGAAGAAGCGTATCGCTCTCGGCTTGAAGCAGCTCACTCCGCACCCATGGGATGCTATCGACGCAGACCTCAAGGTTGGTGACGTTGTTAAGGGTAAGGTTGTCGTTATGGCAGACTACGGTGCGTTCATCGAGATTGCTCCCGGCGTTGAGGGTCTTATCCACGTTTCTGAGATGTCTTGGAACCAGCACCTGCGTTCAGCTCAGGACTTCATGAAGGTTGGCGAAGAGGTAGAGGCAGTTATCCTCACACTCGACCGCGACGAGCGCAAGATGTCTCTCGGTATCAAGCAGCTCAAGGAGGATCCCTGGACAAACATCGAGGAGAAGTATCCTATCGGTTCAAAGCACACTGCAAAGGTTCGCAACTTCACAAACTTCGGTATCTTCGTTGAGATTGAGGAGGGTGTTGACGGCCTTATCCACATCAGCGACCTCTCTTGGACAAAGAAGGTTAAGCACCCCTCTGAGTTCACTCAGATCGGTGAGGCTATCGACGTTCAGGTTCTTGAAATCGACAAGGAGAACCGCCGTCTGAGCCTTGGTCACAAGCAGCTCGAGGAGAACCCCTGGGATGTATTCGAGACAGTATTCACAGTAGGTTCTATCCACGAGGGTGTTATCACCGAGCTCATCGACAAGGGCGCAGTTGTATCTCTCCCCTACGGTGTTGAGGGCTTCGCTACTCCAAAGCACCTCGTTAAGGAGGACGGCACACAGGCTGCTGCTGACGAGAAGCTCCAGTTCAAGGTAATCGAGTTCAACAAGGAGGCCAAGAGAATCATCCTTTCTCACAGCCGCATCTTCGAGGATGCAGCAAAGGAGGAAGAGAAGGCTGAGAAGAAGGCCGCTGCAGCAGCTCGCAAGAGCAAGAAGGCAGCTGAGGAGGCAGTTCCTGCTATCCAGAACCAGGCAGCTTCTACAACCCTCGGTGACATCGATGCACTTGCTGCTCTCAAGAGCAAGCTCGAGGCTGGCGAATAATTGAATTATTCACAACATCTATGGTCAAGGCTGTCCGCGGACAGCCTTGATTTTTTATAAGCAATGATATAGCAGTCACCTCAGAATGTCTCTGTAATGTCACCCCGACAGAACGCAGTGACGAAACTTTAGTTCGAGAATGCCTGCAGCAGTTGGTCACACGTAGCGCAGGCGAAGTTTGCGCCGTGCAGGTTGCGGTAAGCAAGGATTGTCAAAGGAACTCCAATACAGAACATGAGATATCTCACATACGGTCGATATGACACAAATGATGAGTTTTGAAGTGTTGGGTCAACATCTATATTATTACCTTTTTTATTACAATAGTGATAGAGTATTTGCTTTTTAACACTCTAATAAGTAAATTTGCGAAGCTATGGAACCATTTGAGATACACATACTGGGGTGCGGTTCAGCACTGCCCACCACCCGACACAATGCCAGCTCACAGGTAATAAAAATAGGGAACAAACAGTTCATGATAGACTGCGGAGAAGGAACTCAGTTGCAGCTCCGCCGTGGACATATACATTTCTCATTCATAAACCACATCTTCATATCACACCTGCACGGCGACCACTGCTTCGGGCTTATCGGACTGATGTCAACATTCTCAATGCTCGGACGCACTGCCCCGCTTCACATTTATGCGGATGCAATGCTTGAAAAGCTGATGCAACCGCAACTCGACTTCTACTGCAAAGGGATGAACTACCCGGTATTCTTTCATGCGATAGACGCCACAGAACATGCCGTGATATACGAAGACAACACAATCACCGTAGAGACCCTGCCGCAGAGACACCGTATCCCATGCTGTGGTTTCATCTTCCGCGAAAAGCCAAAAAAGAGACACCTCATAGGCGATGTGGCCAACTTTTACAACATACCGGCCTACATGCGCCAGGCCATCAAGGACGGAGCCGACTACACAACCTTAGAAGGAGAGATTATCCCGAACGGAAGACTCACAAAAGAGGCCGACCCTTCGCGCAGCTACGCATACTGCAGCGACACGCTCCCATGCCCCGATAACTGCAAGTACCTCAAGAATGTTGACCTGCTCTACCACGAAGCAACTTTTGCCGAGCAGGAGAAGGAACGCGCCGCAACCACACACCACTCCACAGCGCGTCAGGCCGCAGAAATAGCAAAGGAAGCCGGAGTCAAGCGTCTCATCATAGGCCACTTCTCGTCACGATACGAAGACGAAAGCCACCTCAAGTATGAAGCGAATGAAATATTCCCCGGCACTGAATGCGCCCAAGAAGGAAAAACTTTCACTATTTGAAATTCAAGGATTAAACTTTGAAGCGGTACAAGAGTCTAAAAATGAAACACAAGGAAAGGTGGCAAACTACAAATACGATGAAGGAACAATCATTAGGGATCTCAAGGACAACAACTTGAGGAGCTCCGCCTTTTCTGCGATAGTAAAGCAATACAGCCAACAGATATACTGGCATGTAAGAAACATGGTACTGTCGCATGACGACACCAACGACATTGTACAGAACACCTTCATGAAAGCCTGGAACAACATAGAAAAGTTCCGTGGCGATTCGCTCATATCCACATGGCTCTACCGCATTGCCATAAACGAGACTCTGACATTCTTGGGAAAGAAGCAGAACAACATACCGCTTGACAGCCCGGAAGGTGCCGTTGCGGAGCAGCTTGAGAGCGACACGTATTTCAGTGGCAACAAGGCTGATGCTTTGTTGAGGGAAGCCGTTGCGCAACTCCCTGAAAAGCAACGTATAGCTTTCAACATGAAATACTTCGAAAACATGAAATACGAAGAGATTTCCGAGATTCTCGGGACAAGCGTAGGTGCTTTGAAAGCATCGTACCACATTGCCGTAAAAAAAATCGAAACATACTTGAACGACAAAGGTTAAACCTTTGTGGTGCAAAGCAATCAAATAGGTAACGGAATTTAAAAATGGAACTGAAGAACTACGACAACGGAAAGAACCCGTTCGGCACACCCGAAGGATATTTCGACAACCTGGAAAGGGATATTCTCAGGAACAGTTGCGGCACTCATGGTCTGAGACGCGGCAACATCCGCTCCATAGCTTGGATAAAATGGGCAAGCTATGCGGCTACAGTTGCAATCATAGCAACTGTATCATTCTCACTGTTAGGAAAATCCGGAGCAGTCAATGACCAAGCAACAGGAAACGGGGCTGCGCACACGGCTTCACTTCAGGAAACTCCGGAAAACGACACCTATGAACTCGATGCGGAATACATCGACAATCTGCTGAGCTGCTACCCCATTGACGATTACACATTCTACAGTTATCTCACAGAAAACGAATAAACCACCCAGAATATGAAAACAATAATCGGATTCAGAACTGTCGCAATATTCGCCCTGACACTCTGCATTGCAACAGGAGCTATGGCCCAGAAGGGCAGAAAACATTTCTCACACGAAGAGTACCAGGCAAAACAGAAGGAATACATCACTGAAAAGGCCGGACTTACACAAGAAGAGGCAAACGCATTCTTCCCCATATTCTTTGAACTGCAGAAAAAGAAGTTCGATCTTCAGCAGAATGCCCATAAGGACATAAACAGAAAAAGCGGAGAAAAGATGTCGGAGGAACAATGCGCCGCATTCATTAACAAGATGGCTGATGTAAAGATTGAAATAGCTAAACTTGAGAAAGAGTACACCGCGAAGTACCTTAAAACAATACCTCCGCAGAAGCTTCTCAAGGTGCAGCGCGCACTCATAACATTCCAACGGGACCTCATGCATAAGATGACGCAAAGAAGGGACAGGGGAGAGAAAAGGAATTAACCCGTAAAGTTCAAGACAAAGAATTGGCGACCCAAAATTACTTTCGGGTCGCCAATTCTTTTGCTAGTATAACAACAAATTTATCCGTCTTTCAGTCAACCTATTTTACATATCGTTTAGCAGCTTCACTTCAAGTACTCAACATTAAATACGTCAACAGCATTTCCGCCGTTGCCGGAACGCCCTTGCGACGTAGTTATCACACAGCGTCCGTCTTTTGAAATGCCAAGACCTACAGGATATGAATCGACAGGAACTGTAGCAATCACCTTCATCTGTTTGGCATCAACTACATAAAGGCTACTTGCATTGTTGCAGGCCGCAAAAATATAACGTCCACAAGGCGAAACTTCTATAGTGCGCGCGCCAATGCCAACCTTGCAGTTTGTCCAACCCGTAAGTTTAGTTGTCTTGCCGGTAATACCATTTGCAGCAGCGATAAACTTGTCAAGTTCTATACGCTGCACATATCCGCTACGGTTCACGCTGAGGTAAAGATATCCGCCAGCAATCACAAGATGTCTTACACCATCCAACATTCCCATAACACGACCGAGATACTTTCCCTCTTTCATGTCAATCACGGCTATACCGCCACCGCCGCCCATGCAGCCGACAAGCAGATAACGGTCATCGGGAGTAAACACAGTTCCACGCAACGCATATCCACTGCCGTTATCACGGTTAACAGGTTCTGTCAGACTGTAATTGAGAGGAAGCACATAATCCACCACGTGCAATTTCGAATGGTACCACTCCATCGGATTTTCGGACTCAATATTTATTATACCGACCGTATTGTTGCCCCAGTGCGAAACAGCAATGCAACGGCTGTCATGCGACACGGCAATCATCTTCGGCAACGGACCGGTTTCCATTAGTCTTACTATCTCATCAGTGCTGGTATCTATGACAGCAAGTGCCGAGGGATCCTGAGCATTGATATCATAGTTACGTCTGTAATATGTCACCCACAAATAGCGTCCGCCGTGACTGAATACAGCCTCGACAGGCTTACCCATAAAATGGTTACTCTTAGGGTAATGCTCGAAAGGATACAGCGAGGAACTGTCACCCCACAACCCGTCATGCGACGAGTTGAGACGGTGGCTTATCACCTTAAGTTTGCGGTTGGTACCCATCTCATAAACGACGGTGGAACCACCCTCAAGAGAATTGACATAATACTTTTTGTTGCCCGGATGCACATTCACCGACTTTGGCGAAAATATTGCTGAATCACGTGTATCCTGCGGACCGCCAGTATAGTTCTGTTTCTTGGTTAGCAGCGTGATTTTCAACGAACCATCGGACGATACAACTGCATTTCCCGGGTCGGGATGCACTACCGATAATTTTTTATTGGGTTCCTGCCCCGATGCTGACATAGAGAAGGCAGAACTGAAGATAAGAACCGTCAACAATGACTTAAACGCAAGAAATGTGGTTTTCATAGTATTTGCAATATCTTTCACTCATTAATTTTTGCTTCGTTCCAAAGAGCATCCATCTCAGCAAGTGTCATATCCTTGAGATTGCGTCCTTGTTTGATAGTTTTTTCTTCGACATAACCGAAGCGGTTACGAAACTTGTTGTTTGTAAGTTCAAGAGCATTGTCAGGGTTGATTCCATAAAGACGCGCAGCATTCACGAGACTGAAGAGCAGGTCACCGAATTCCTTCTCCATTTTATCCTTGTCACCACTACGCATCTCAACCTCCACTTCGGCAATCTCCTCGCGCACCTTTGCCCACACATCCTCTTTCTTTTCCCAGTCGAAACCCACATTCGCAGCCTTTTCCTGCATGCGGTAAGCCTTTATGAGAGAGGGCATGGAAACAGGAACACCGCTCAACAGGCTCTTGTTGCCGTCCTTCTCCTTCAGTTTCAACTGTTCCCAATTCTTGCAGACCTCACCTGCCGTTTCGGCAACAGTTTCACCGAAAACGTGAGGATGGCGGTATATAAGTTTCTCACATAAACGGTCACACACGTCCTTCATGTCGAACTGTCCCTTTTCACTCGCTATTTTCGCATAGAATGCGACATGCAACAGCACATCGCCAAGTTCCTTGCAAATATTCTGCGTATCATCGGCTATGAGCGCGTCACAAAGTTCAAAGCACTCCTCAATAGTATTGGGGCGCAAGCTGCTGTTTGTCTGCTTGCGGTCCCAAGGACACTTCTCACGCAATTCGTCGAGAACGTCCAGGAAACGGCCATAGGCCTCTATTTTTTCTTCTCTGCTATGCATTATCGTATATATTTCAGATTTACCGTATCATAACAATACTGCAAGGATAGGGGGATGCATAACATAAGTGCAACGCACCATCCCTATCCTATTATCACCGTTACAAAGATAGTAACAAACGAGCGAGAAACATGAAGTTTACTTCAATGTTTTTTACAGCGAGTTCAAGAATTCGGCAGTGGCAGTCTTCAAACTCCAGCCATCGGTTATGATGTCATCAACACGCCATTCGCCATTCTCATAAATGAATTCAAGGGTAGTTGGTTCAAGTTTTCCGTAATATGAATCTACAAAGCACATTGACACAGAAGCCTCCGTTTCGCTCTTTACATTCACAGCTTCTATCTCTGCAGTTATAGTTTCATAGTCCTGAACATTAAGAAACGCATCAACTTCGAGATACATCTCGTCATTCTCCCACGCCTTGTCTATCAGTTCATTCAGCTCACTGCTCATATACAAACCAGAGAAATCCACATTCTCTTCTTTGTTATATTCGGCAGCAAGTGCTTCAATCCTGGACTTTATTTCCGCTTCAATCTGCTGTTCTGTCTTTTGTTCAGCAACAACTTTCTCTGCAGGTTTTGAACCGCAACCGGTAAGAACTGCAAACGGAATTAACATAGACACCACAAATGATGCAATACCACAAAAACCGAATCTTTTCATTTTCATAATATAAAACATTTATAATTAAAAGAACATATTCTATTCAGGAAGAACGCAAAGAGCACTTTTTTCACCACACCATATATGTCGCTAAATTTATTACCAAGCAACATCGTCAAAAGCATCCTCATACTCCTTAGCGTCCTGCTGATACGCGTCTTCATATTCACGTAGAGCCTTATCGTAAGCTTCAGCTATTTCTTCGACCGGCTGCTCATAGAATGCATCATAATTCTCTTCAAACTCGTCTATCGGCTCCACCTCGGGTGCAACTGCAGCCACTCTCTTGCCCTTTATGGGTTTCGCATCGGGGTCTGCATCAAGAGCCAGGCGCATGCCGTTGCTGAAGCCACGAGCATCGACAGGACACCTGTTACGGTTTGAAACACGGCAATGATCCCAAGGCAAATCCCAGCTTCCGCCACGTATTACACGGCGTTTGCCGCTTTCGGGACCGGCAGGATTCTCCTGGGGTGAAGATGCATAATACTTGTCATCATGGAAGTCGCTGCACCATTCATACAGGTTTCCGCTCATATCATATATACCGAGTTCATTAGGAAGTTTGGTTTTTACCACGTTGGGAGAATAAAACATGTTGTCCACGTAACATGCCACTTCGTCAATATTGTTGCTTCCGCTGAACTGATAACCGGATGAATAGTTGCCACCACGTGCAGCGAACTCCCATTCAGCCTCGGTAGGAAGACGGAATGCACGACCTTCGGGAAGTTGTCCGGCAAGAACTTCGTTCAATTTGTTAATGAAGGCCACACAGTCATTGTAGTTAATTTTATCAACAGGATAAGTGCCGCCATATCCGAAATGTGAAGGATTCTCATCCATAACTGCAACCCAGAGTTCCTGAGTAACTTCGGTCTCAGCAATGTAGAAGTTTTTTAGAGTTACACTATGTACAGGCTTCTCATCCTTATCCGATTTGCTCTGTTCAGCAGTAGCACCCATCTGGAATGTACCGCCATCCACGGCAATCATGGTAAATTCAATGCCATTGTGGTTGAACACAAGATCTTCGAGAAGATTCTCTTCCACCACAGGAGCCGGAGCTTCAGCAGCCTCCGCTTTATTCTCCGCAGGTTTTGAACCACATGCGACTATAGTCACAAGAGATACAGGCAATGCCATCATAAATATCATCTTGCCAAAATGATATTTAATTCTGTTAGCTTTCATAATATTTGATATTGATTAATACTGAATATGCGCAATTCCACAGTACGGATGCGGCAAATATAATGAATTACCCGACAACATTCCACAAAGAATTGGTTCTTTTTCGGTTCTTTACTGTCCAAACTCATAATCATACGGCAAATTCAACCGTGATACGGCAGCTACATACCTTATTCATAAAATCGGAAACAAAATGCAATTCCATCTATTTTGTAAAATTTTCGGCCGGAAGAGCCGATATTTTAATAATAAGGATTAACTTTGCAGATAGCTTAATTTGGAATAACTATATAAAGTAAATATTATGAGCTTAGCAAGCACTTACATACCCGCAGAGGTTGAGGAGAAGTGGTACGGATATTGGATGAAAAACAACCTGTTCCACTCGGAGCCCGATGAGAGAGAACCATACACCATAGTGATACCGCCGCCAAACGTTACAGGCGTGCTGCACATGGGACACATGCTGAACAACACGATTCAGGATATTCTTGTACGCCACGCGCGCATGCTCGGCAAGAACGCATGCTGGGTACCGGGTACCGACCACGCGTCTATCGCCACAGAGGCAAAGGTTGTGAAGAAGCTTGCCGAGAAGGGTATAAAGAAGAGCGACCTGACACGCGAGGAGTTCCTGAAACACGCCTGGGAGTGGACCGACGAGCATGGCGGCATCATCCTCAAGCAGCTGCGCAAGCTGGGAGCATCATGCGACTGGGACCGTACATCCTTTACAATGGACGAAGTACGTAGCCAGAGCGTCATCAAGGTATTCTGCGACCTCTATAACAAGGGTCTAATCTACCGTGGCCTGCGCATGGTCAACTGGGACCCCAAGGCACAGACAGCCTTAAGCAACGAGGAGGTTATATACAAGGAGGAGAAGAGCAAGCTCTACTACCTTAAATATTATGTCGATGAAAGCGCCGGCAGCACCGACGGTGAGGAGAACGGAGCTGTAACACTTTCAGCCACAGACGCATTCGACCCCACTGTAAAGCACCAGATTCTGCACCGCGATGCCGACGGCCGCCGTTACGCAGTGGTTGCGACTACACGCCCCGAGACAATCATGGGCGATACCGCAATGTGCATAAACCCCAAGGACCCCAAGAACACATGGCTGAAGGGAAAGAGAGTTATAGTACCTCTGGTAAACCGCGTTGTTCCGGTAATTGAGGACCGCTATGTAGAAATTGAGTTCGGTACCGGTTGCCTCAAGGTTACTCCTGCGCACGACACCAATGACTATATGTTGGGCAAGACACACAATCTTGAGACCATAGACATCTTCAATGCCGACGCAACAATAAGCGAAGCCGCAGGCATGTATGTGGGCATGGACCGCATGGATGTACGCGCACAGATTGTAAAGGACCTTGCCGATGCAAATCTTTTGGAGAAGGTCGAGGACTATGACAACAAGGTTGGATACAGTGAACGCAATGCCGACACCGCCGTAGAGCCACGCCTGTGTATGCAATGGTTCCTGCGCATGCAGCACTTTGCCGACATCGCACTGCCGCCGGTAATGGAGGACAGACTCAAATTCTACCCGACAAAATACAAGACTACATACAACAACTGGCTTGCCAATATCCAGGACTGGTGCATCAGCCGCCAGCTTTGGTGGGGACACCGCATACCGGCATACTTCCTGCCCACAGCAGAGGGCACGGACGAGAAGTTTGTGGTTGCCGAGAGCCGCGAGGAGGCACTCGCACTCGCGAAGGCTATCCCAGGTTACGAGAACATCACAGCCGATGAGTTGCGTCACGACGAGGATGCACTCGATACATGGTTCAGCTCATGGTTGTGGCCTATTTCACTGTTCAATGGTATCCTTGACCCGGGCAACAAGGAGATAAGCTATTACTACCCCACCAACGACCTTGTGACAGGCCCGGACATCATCTTCTTCTGGGTAGCCCGCATGATTATGGCCGGCTACGAATACCAGGGCGAGATGCCGTTCAAGAACGTATATTTCACAGGTATAGTACGCGACAAGCTGGGCCGCAAGATGAGCAAGTCGCTCGGAAACAGCCCCGATCCTCTGGACCTCATAGCCCGCTATGGTGCTGACGGAGTACGCATGGGTATCATGCTGTCGGCTCCTGCCGGCAACGACATCCTGTTCGACGAGACCCTCTGCGAACAGGGACGCAATTTCTGCAACAAAATATGGAACGCTTTCCGCCTCGTAAAGGGATGGAACGTAAGCGATAGCATAGAACAGCCCGAGAGCAGCAAGCTCGCCATAAAGTATTTTGGCGAGACACTTGCCAAATCAGCGGCACTTCTCGAAGACCAGTTCGGCAAATATCGCCTTAACGAGGCTCTGATGAATGTATATTCACTCTTCTGGGACGAGTTCTCGGCATGGTATCTCGAAATGATTAAACCCGCATACGGTTCACCCATCGATGCGGCCACATATGAGGCTACGCTCGGATTCTTCGACAGCCTGCTGCGCCTGCTCCACCCCTTCATGCCATTCATCACAGAGGAGTTGTGGCAGAGCATCAAGGAGCGCAAGGATGGCGAGAGCCTCATGGTACAGAGTGTGAAGGAACTTGCCGCAGCACACGACGAGGCATTCCTTGCCAAGATAGATGTAATGAAAGACGTCATCGGAAACGTACGTGCTATACGCCAACAGAAGAACCTCTCACCGCGCGAGCCGCTGACATTGCAGATTGTAGGCGACTCACCGGTAGCCGGCCTTGAAAGCGTTGTCACAAAGATGGCGAACCTGACATCAATTGACAATGTTTCCACACCAGACGACACTGCCGTTTCGTTCCGAGTAGGCACCAACGAGTTTGCAGTACCTATGGGGTCGCTCATTGACAAGGATGCCGAAATTGCCAAGATGCAGGAGGAACTCGCATACCACGAGAAGTTCCTCAAGAGCGTAGAGGCAAAATTGAACAACCCCAACTTCGTGAGCAAGGCACCCGAGAAGATTATCGCCATCGAGCGCAAGAAACAGTCTGACGCAACCGAAAAGATTGCGATGTTGAGAGAGAGCATTCAGAAACTTTCAAAATAAGAAGCTGTTTAAATTTATGTCCTTGAAATTTTTATAGAACTTTTTTAGAGTGTTTTTTCATTTTTCAAAGGCGCATAGCGGGCTATGTAACTGCGAAAAAGGGAAAAACAGACAAAAAAGGGCATAAAAAGACAAGCACTTCTTGCGGATAATGTAAATAATATTTTTGAAAGAAATTTAAACAACTTCTAAAAACAGAGAGTCATGCAGAACAACGCTTCCAAGAATTACAAGAAATGGATAGTACCGGCTATTCTTGCAATATTCGTCATCGCGACGATATATCTTGCATTCTCGCTTGCCGGAAGTGAGGAGACTGTCGATAAACTAAAGCAAGAGAACCAGGAGATTCAGGACTACATCGCCTTTGAAAAAGAGGAGATGCTCAGTGACCTGCAGTCCGCCAAGCAGCAGTACGACGAGTTGAAAATGAGCATCGACAACGACTCGCTCCGCTACAAATTGGAGATTGAGCAGAAGCGTACACAGGAACTGCTCGAAGCACTCGAAAGGACAAAGAACACCGACGCTGCGGAAATAGCACGCCTGAAAAAGGAGTTGAAGACTCTGCGCGGAATTCTCGAGAGCTACATAGTGCAGATAGATTCTCTTCACAGGGAAAACACCATTCTGAAGGACGAGAACAAGACTCTTATTGCCGACAAGAAGGAGGTTGAGAAGGAGAGGGACAATCTTGCCCAGGAGAAGGAGCAGTTGACGGAAAAGGTAACACTGGCGGCCCAGCTCGATGCTACCAACGTAAGGATGATAATGCTCAACAAGAAGGGAAAGAGCACAGAGAAGATTAAGCAGGCCAAACAGCTGCAGGTTTCGTTCACCATCACGAAGAACATTACCGCAGCACCCGGAGAAAAGACCGCATATGCGAGAATTACCGATGGTGACCAAGAGCTTCTAACAAAAAACAGGAGAAAGACCTTCACATATGAAGACCGCGAGATTGCCTACTCAATGGTAAAAGCATTCGAATATACGGGAGAGGAGCAGACAATCACCATGTACTGGGACATAGAAGAGAAACTCAACAAAGGAAAATATCTTGTCAGCATATTCGTTGACGGTAACATGATAGGTTCCGGCAGTGCGGTATTCGAATAAGAGAGTGACGGGATTATGAAAAGAATACTTGTTACCGGCGGTGCCGGATTCATAGGATCGCACCTGTGCGAGCGCTTGCTCAAGGACGGGAATGATGTCATATGCCTCGACAATTACTTCACAGGCAGCAAGGACAACATACGTCATCTCATAGGCAACGACCACTTTGAACTGGTACGTCACGACATAACACAGCCATACACGGCCGAGGTCGATGAAATATACAATCTCGCATGCCCGGCTTCCCCGGTGCATTACCAGCACGACCCTGTAAAGACCATACAGACCTGTGTCATAGGTTCCATGAACATGCTCGGACTGGCCAAACGCGTAGGCGCGAAGATTCTGCAGGCATCGACAAGCGAGGTTTACGGCGACCCCATCATACACCCGCAGGTAGAGAGCTACTGGGGAAACGTGAATCCGATAGGAATACGCTCATGCTACGATGAGGGCAAACGCTGTGCAGAGACCCTTTTCATGGACTACCACCGCCAGAACAATGTAAAGATAAAGATAATACGCATATTCAATACATACGGTCCACGCATGAGCATGAACGACGGCCGCGTCGTGTCAAATTTCATTGTACAGGCACTGCAAGGCAAGGACATAACCATCTATGGCGACGGCAAGCAGACCCGCAGTTTCCAGTATGTCGATGACCTTATTGATGGCATGATACGTATGATGGAGACCAGAGACGAATTCGTAGGACCCGTAAACATAGGCAACCCCGGCGAGTTCACCATGCTCGAACTGGCCGAAAAAGTCATTGAACTTACAGGCTCCGCATCGAAAATCGTATTCGAGCCGCTTCCGCAGGATGACCCGCGACAGCGCAAGCCGGACATAACGTTGGCAGGCAAGGAGCTTGGCGGATGGAAACCGACGATAGTTCTCGAAGAGGGTCTGAAACACACAATTGACTATTTCAGGAAATTAATCTAAGAAGCTGTTTAAATTTATGTCCTTGAAATTTTTATAGAACTTTTTTAGAGTGTTTTTTCATTTTTTAAAGGCACATAGCGGGCTATGTAACTGCGAAAAAGGGAAAAACAGACAAAAAAGGGCATAAAAAGACAAGCACTTCTTACGGATAATGTAAATAATATTTTTGAAAGAAATTTAAACAACTTCTAAAAACGATATAAAACGATGAACATTCTAGAATTAAGCGAACAGGAGATAGTACGCCGCGAGGCACTTGCCGAATTGCGCAAGATGGGTATAGAACCATACCCGGCAGCCGAGTACCCCACAAACGCATTCTCAACGGATATCCTTGCAGAGTTCAAGGACGAGGATGAACCGCGTGAAGTATGTATCGCGGGACGTATGATGAGCCGCCGAGTAATGGGCAAGGCTTCATTCATCGAGTTGCAGGACTCAAAGGGCCGCGTACAGGTATATATCACACGCGACGATATCTGCCCGGGCGAGAACAAAGACACATACAACGTTCTTTTCAAGAGACTGCTCGACATTGGCGACTTCGTCGGAATCAAGGGATTCGTATTCCGCACACAGACCGGTGAAATCACAGTACACGCCAAGGAGCTCACCATACTCTCAAAGAGCATACGTCCACTGCCCATCGTGAAGTACAAGGACGGTGTGGCTTATGACCGTTTCGAGGACCCCGAACTCCGTTACCGCCAGCGTTACGTTGACCTTGTGGTAAACGACGATGTAAAAGAGATCTTCATCAAGCGTAACAAGATATACAGTTCAATGCGCGAGTTCTTCAACTCAAAGGGCTATATGGAGGTTGAAACTCCCGTACTGCAGTCTATCCCAGGCGGTGCTGCAGCACGTCCGTTCATCACCCACCACAACGCGCTCGACATCCCTCTTTACCTGCGTATCGCGAACGAGCTCTACCTGAAGCGCCTTATAGTAGGCGGTTTCGAGGGCGTATATGAGTTCTCAAAGAACTTCCGCAACGAGGGTATGGACCGCACACATAACCCGGAGTTCACCTGTATGGAGATTTATGTATCGTACAAGGACTACAACTGGATGATGTGCTTTACCGAGCAGATGCTCGAAAAAATCGCGCTTGACGTGAACGGCACAACCGATGTTCAGGTAGGCGAACACACCATCAGTTTCAAGGCTCCGTTCCGCCGCGTGACCATGCTCGACTCAATCAAAGAGTTCACCGGCTATGACCTCAACGGCAAGAGCGAGGAGGAGATTTTCGCAATCTGCAAGGAACTGAAGATGGAGGTTGACGAGACAATGGGCAAAGGCAAGCTCATCGACGAGATATTCGGAGAGTTCTGCGAGGGCAACTACATACAACCTACATTCATCACGGACTACCCCATTGAGATGTCTCCCCTTTGCAAGCGTCACCGTGAGAACCCCGACCTCACAGAGCGTTTCGAGCTCATGGTTAACGGTAAAGAGCTCTGCAACGCATACAGCGAGCTCAACGACCCCATTGACCAGGCCGAGCGTTTCCAGGAGCAGCTGCGCCTGAGCGAGAAGGGCGACGACGAGGCAATGTTCATCGACAAGGACTTCGTGCGCGCGCTTGAGTACGGTATGCCTCCTACATCTGGTATGGGTATAGGTATGGACCGTCTTGCAATGCTCATGACCGGGCAGACTACCATACAGGAGGTACTGTTCTTCCCGCAGATGCGCCCCGAGAAGAAGGTTCCCAAGGACAACGCGGCAGCATTCGCAGTAATAGGTGTTCCCGAGGAGTGGGTTCCTGTGCTGCACAAGGCCGGATACAACCTTGTGAACGACCTCAAGGGTGCTAATGCACAGAAAGTACAGATGGAAATCGGCGGCATAAACAAGAAGTTCAAGCTGGGCTACACCAACCCGTCGGTAAACGATGTTGCCGCATGGATTGAGAAACTCGGATAATTGGGCTGAATTAATTTAAGTAACAATATAGCTGTTGACCCGGTGCACATGTCATACGGAGCGTAGCGAAGTATCTTCAGTTTTCAGATTCTTCACTTTGTTCAGAATGACATAACCTCCAAAGGTCCTTTCATAGGTCAACATCTATATTATCTATAAAACATTATATAGTTTCTAAAAACACATTATTATGGAACTATCAAACAAACAGGTTGCCATTATGGGTGGCGGCAGTTGGGCAACGGCCATTGCCAAAATTCTGCTCAACAATGTCGAGACCATAAACTGGTACATAAGACGCGATGACCGCATCGAGGATTTCAAGCGCCTGGGACACAACCCGGCCTATCTCTCCTCGGTAAAGTTCGATACAAACAGAATCAACTTCTCTTCTGACATCAACAAAATTGTAAAGGAGAGCGATATACTTGTATTCGTTACGCCATCACCCTACTTGAAGAACCACCTCAAGAAACTCAAGACAAGCCTCGAGGACAAGTTCATCGTCAATGCCATAAAAGGTATCGTACCCGATGAGAACCTCATAATATCGGAATACTTCAACAAAGCATACAAGGTTCCCTACGAGAACATCGCAGCGATTGCAGGACCATGCCATGCCGAGGAGGTAGCACTCGAGCGTCTTTCCTACCTGACTGTAGGCTGTTCGAGCATTGACCATGCCAAGCAGTTCGCAAAGAAACTCGGCAGCAGCTACATCAAGACATCGGTAAGTGACGATGTTGTCGGAATAGAGTACGGTTCTGTGCTGAAGAACATCTATGCCATTGCTGCCGGTATTTGTAGCGGACTGAAGTACGGTGACAACTTCCAGGCGGTACTGATGTCGAACGCGGCAATTGAGATGAACCGTTTCCTGAATGTTGTACACCCCATCGAGCGCACCATCAACGACTCGGTTTACATGGGCGACCTTCTTGTTACGGGTTACTCGAAGTTCAGCCGCAACCGTGTATTCGGCAGCATGATAGGCAAGGGATACTCCGTAAAGAACGCACAGATTGAGATGGAGATGATTGCCGAAGGCTACTATGCGGCGAAATGCATAAAGGAAATCAACGAGCACTACCGCATAAACACCCCAATCATCGACGCCGTATATAACATTCTGTACGAAGGCATATCGCCGGTGATTGAGATAAAACTATTGACAGACTCATTCAAGTAAACATTAAAATTTAGATTCTTCGCTTTGCTCAGAATGACACTCTCCGCGTTTTTGTCATCCTGACCATACCTTAATGAAAAACATTAAAAAGAGGTTCTCGATGAGCGTAGCGAACTAACGTGAGTGAAGGATCTTAAAAAAACAACAATAACAATGAAAAATATAACACTTAATATTGACAAGGTTACAGGTTTTGTAACACGTGAGCAGATTATGGCTCTTGAGCCACAGGTTAAACGCGCCCAGGCCGCTCTTGAGGACGGTTCACTCCCCGGCAACGACTTCCTCGGTTGGTTGCACCTCCCGTCATCAATCACAAAGGAGCACATTGCCGACATCAACGCCACAGCACAGACACTGCGCGAGAACTGCGAGGTTGTGGTTGTAGCAGGTATCGGCGGCAGCTACCTTGGTGCACGTGCCGTTATCGAAGCGCTCAGCAACAACTTTGCCGCGCTCATGGGTGACAGCAAGAACCCACGCGTAATCTTCGCTGGCCACAACATCAGCGAGGACTACCTCTATGAACTCACAGAGTACCTCAAGGACAAGAAGTTCGGTGTAATCAACATCTCAAAATCGGGTACAACAACCGAGACAGCCCTTGCATTCCGTCTCTTGAAGAAGCAGTGCGAGGACCAGCGCGGCAAGGAGATGGCAAGCAAGGTTATCGTTGCCATTACCGATGCAGTTAAGGGTGCAGCACGCATCACAGCAAACAAGGAGGGTTACAAGAGCTTCATCATCCCCGACAACGTAGGCGGACGTTTCTCTGTACTCACACCTGTAGGCTTGCTACCAATTGCCGTTGCAGGTTTCGACATCGAGGCTCTTGTAAACGGAGCACAGGATATGGAGAAGAACTGCGCTCCTGAAGTTCCATTTGAGGAGAACATCGCTGCTATGTACGCAGCTACACGTAACGCACTTTATGCCGACGGCAAGAAGATTGAAATCCTTGTCAACTACCAGCCAAAGCTCCACTTCACATCTGAGTGGTGGAAGCAGCTCTATGGCGAGAGCGAGGGTAAGGAGAACAAGGGTATCTTCCCCGCATCGGTTGACTTCACTACTGACCTTCACTCAATGGGCCAGTGGATTCAGGAGGGCGAGCGCACAATCTTCGAGACAGTACTCTCAATTGAAAAGCCAAACAGTTCACTTACTGTTCCAAGCGACGAGGAGAACCTCGATGGCCTCAACTTCCTCGCAGGCAAGCACGTTGATGAGGTTAACAAGATGGCCGAGCTCGGCACACAGCTCGCACACGTTGACGGTGGCGTGCCCAACACCCGCATCTCAATCCCCGAGCTCAACGCATACTACATTGGCCAACTTCTCTACTTCTTTGAGATTGGCTGCGGTATCAGCGGTTATGTACTTGGTGTGAACCCATTCAACCAGCCGGGTGTAGAGGCATACAAGAAGAACATGTTCGCATTGCTTGACAAACCCGGTTACGAGGAGGAGAGCAAGGCAATCCGCGCAAGACTGTAAAACAAAAAGTGAAAACGGAAAAGTGAAAGGTGAAAGCTCGTGCAAGCAAATGGGCGGAAAAGCCACAAACTTGTCATTCAGAGCAAAGCAAAGATACTAACTCTAATGAATTTAAACAGTCTTTAATGGATTACATAAAAGCTATTGAAAACTATAAGCAACTGCAAGGCCTTGTGGCCTTGCAGTTGCGTGCTGTATTGTTCGACATGGACGGCGTGCTGTTCGACTCCATGCCCTACCATGCCGATGCCTGGTCACGTGTGATGACCGATGCCGGTTTCAATTTCTCGCGCGAGGATGTATATATGAACGAAGGCCGCACCGGTGCCGACACCATCAACACCGCCAGCTTAGCCCAGTTTGGCAAACCGGCAACAACAGAACTGATTGATGCACTCTGTAAGGCAAAATGCGACATTTTCGACACCTACCCACCTACTCCACGAATGCCGTTCGCGCTCGAACTGGTGCAGAAGGTAAAGGCCTGCGGACTCACCCCAATGATTGTCACCGGCAGCGGCACACCCACACTGCTCGACCGCATACAGAGCAATTTCCCGGGACTGTTTGCAGAAGGTCATGTCATCAGCAGTTTCCACGTAAAACGTGGCAAGCCCTACCCCGACCCATACCTTTTGGCACTCGAACGCGGCGGCTTTGCACCCAATGAGGTTATCGTGGTGGAGAATGCACCCCTTGGCGTAACAGCAGGCGTTGCAGCAGGTCTTTTCACCGTTGCAGCCAATACAGGCCCATTGAAGGATGAAGTATTGAGCCAAGCCGGTGCAAACCTTGTCTTCCCATCAATTGAGGCACTATGTGGTGAATGGGAGGAGTTGTTTAAGGCTTTGAAATAACTTAATACCCTTATATAAATATTGATGCCCGTTGCAGCTGCAACGGGCATCAATACTTTATGCATTCTCTTACCACAAATTGCCCCATTCACCGCGGTTTCCGCTTGACAAATCTGGGGTATTACCACCTACAGGTCTATTGCCGACATTGGCACTACCTTGCTCTGCAGATGCAGTAGTCATTATTGGTTCACCATCAAGCTGAACTGCCGCAACTACAGGACTTTTATATTCTTTTCTCATATATCAAGAATTACTTTATTATTACTTTATTATTACTTTTTTACCGTCAATTATATAAATGCCGCTTGCAGGATTCTCAACCACACGACCCTGTAAATCAAAGCAAACGCCTTTCAGTTCTCCGTTTTCACCTTTCACCTCATCGATGTCTGTTGTCTCGCCTTCGTCAAAGCGAACGCCTACCGATTTCTGCGCTGTCGCAGGCAACCACGCTGTAGGTATCTGCAAGTATGCCTTGCCGGCGCTCAGTGTGGTGCCATCCTCAAATGGATAGAACATTGGCGCCTCATCACCATCGGCAATTGTGAACTTATAGTTACTCATTGCACCATCGGTGCTGTTCACGGTTGTCTGCTCAAGAGTACCAACAAGCAGGTTTAATGTATGCTCATTGCACTCCTCGATAACAGGCACAACATACTCACCCGGTTCACCCTTTACAAAGATACCGGCCTCAGCTGGTGTTGTCATAACCCTTGCAAGTGTTACAACCTGAGTACTTGAATTGAAACCGATGGCACTGTATGCCTTCAACCCCTCAACGTTACTGAAATCAAGTGTATAAGGTGAGCAATAGGTTGCACTGCCATATTGGTTGATTGTAACAGTTACCTCAGTGGGAATGATTTCCACAATATTTGCAAACCCATTCCAGCCATAAGTTGCTGCGTAGGTTTCTTTTGCACCGTAAGGAACATAAAGGGTGCAAGCAGAGCTACAACGATAAAAAGCTTTGTACGCATTAAATAAATTTTCTGCGGGAATAAGCGATGTAACGCTTGTAAGCCCGGAGCAATTAGAGAACGCATATTGTTCAATGCTTGTAACACTATTAGGAATTTCAATGTTTGCAAGACCGGTGCAATACCCAAATGCTAACCATCCAATGCTTGTTACGCTGTTGGGAATTTCAATGCTTGTAAGACCGGTGCAACCATAGAACGCATATTCTTCAATGCTTGTAACGCTGTTGGGGATTTCAATGCTTGTAAGGCCGGTGCAATTTTGGAACGCACCATCTCCAATGCTGGTAACGCTGTTTGGGATTTCAATGCTTGTAAGGCCAGAGCAACCATAGAATGCGTCGCCTGCTATTCCTGTAGTCCCTTCCAAAATTTTAATAGATGTATTTTCAGGCATTACTCCTATGTATTTATAAAGAATTTTGCCTATATACGCAATTCCGTCTTGTTGATTATCACACCAAGTATAATACCAAGCAGTACCATTAAACGCATCTGATCCAATGCTTGTTACGCTACTTGGGATTTCAATACTTGCAAGTCTGGAGCAGCCATAGAACGCACCTGATCCAATGCTTGTAACACTGTTAGGGATTTCAATGCTTGTAAGGCCGGTGCAATTTTGGAACGCACCATCTCCAATGCTGGTAACACTGTTAGGAATCACAACGCTGGTAAGGCCAGAGCAATCACGGAATGCTGCACTTCCTATACTTGTAACGGTATAACTCTTTCCGTTAAGAACAACACTTTCTGGTATAATCACTTCACCTGAATATATTTGTTCCAATGAATTTAATATTTGTTCCGCACCCACAAATATTGCAGTCTCAGATGTAATTTGGACAACGCTTTTAAGGCTGTAACATGCAACACATGGTAATTCCCCCAAATAAGCACAGCCATATACAACGTTTGTAAGGCTGGAGCAATAACTTAAAATATTTGATCCGACGCTTGTAACGCTACTTGGAATTTCAATGCTGGTAAGGCCATAGCACTCAGAGAACGCAGAACTTCCAATGCTGGTAACGCTGTTTGGGATTACAACGCTTGTAAGACCGGAGCAATAAGTGAACGCACCATCTCCAATGCTGGTAACGCTGTTTGGGATTTCAATGCTTGTAAGGCCGGTGCAACCATAGAACGCAGCACCCCCAATGCTTGTGACGCTGTAGGTTATACCGTTATAGGTTACACTCTCGGGGATTACCACACTGCCGGTGTATTCGTTGGAATACGAGTCAGAGTAACTTCCTCTATAACTCACCGCCACCGTTTTGTTTGTTGCATCAGTGATGCTGTAATAAATGCCACCCACCGCAAAGTCGTGAGCTGTTGCAACTGCCACACACATCAACATCAGTGCAGTGAACAGATGTTTTAAATTTTTGTGTTTCATAAAACTATAAATTAAGGTTAATAAATTCCGCTATTTACAGTCTTACGTTTTTAGGTATTGCGGTAACTCAGACAAAAGTGCGTTTGGAGCGATGCAATAAAAAAAGACGTGAGACTTGTCGCCTTACGTCCACAAAACAGAGGCATCGCCAAACGCCTTAACCAAATGAACAGTGAAGAAACAATATTCCCACGCCGTGATATATACACATAGCCCATGCGTGGGAACACATAAGCGGTATATACACAGAATGAGCATTGATTGCTCCAGTCCTTGGTTTAAAATTTTGGCGAAATTTCTGTTTTTGGACCCAAACAAAATGCTATCAAACGCCAGTGGATGTTTCCCCACCAGCACTGCGAAGATAGTGCAAAAGAGTGAAATATAAAAATTTTCAAATGTTTTTCAGCGAGTTACGCATATCTTCACATTACAAGTACAAACATTCTGCACACAATCAATGCTCATTGGGGATATTATTTCTTCAAAACTGAAATTCTGCAATTTTGAACCATCAGAGTATATCATTACCATAACTTTTTCTAACTTTGAGATAAACTCGAAGAAAAAGTGGCACTTGCTGTGAAATATTCAAGCAAACTTGATATTATTTTGCTCGTTTGCATCTAACTTTGCAGTAGAACTGAACCAAAATGAAACGCATAATAACAAGAATAAATGACGGACTCTCCCACTGTTACTCGGCCGGCGAGATAAAAGCACTCACACGCATAATTGCAACCGAGTTGCTTGGCATTTCGCAAATGGCGTTCTATCTTAAAGACAACGTTACCCTGACAGCCGAACAAGAAACCCTGCTTGGCAATGCCATTGAACGCCTGCAAAAGAGAGAACCCATACAACACATTCTTGGTTACAGCGATTTTTGTGGCTTGCGATTAAAGGTTACCCCCGCGACACTTATTCCGCGCCCCGAGACAAGTGAGCTTGTTGAGTGGGTGGCAAACGAAGCCACTGGCAACGAAAGCATCCTTGACATTGGTACAGGTAGCGGTTGTATTGCTGTGAGCCTTGCATATAAACTGCCGCAAAGCAAAGTAACGGCATGGGACATTTCGCCCGATGCGCTTGCCGTTGCCGCAGAAAACAGCAAAGCTAACGGTTGTGATGTTGAATTTGAAGAGGTTGATATTTTGGCATACGAACCTACAGGCGAGCAATTCGACATCATAGTGAGCAACCCACCTTATATAAAGGAGAACGAAAAGGCTGCAATGCACAGCAATGTTCTCGATTGGGAGCCGCACACGGCACTGTTCGTACCCGACAACGACCCCTTACTATTCTATCGTACGATAGCCCAAAAAGGATTGACACTGTTAAGACCCGGCGGCCGTCTCTATTTTGAGATTAACCGCGCCCACGGCAAGGAAACAATGGAGATGCTTGCCAACTTAGGCTACACCGGCATTGAACTACGCAAGGACTTCGCCGACAACGACAGGATGATAAGAGCCGTGAAACCAAAGGGGAAAGGTGAAAAGTGAAAACTGAAAGGTGAATGAAAAAACCACTTACTCCCGGTGAAGCCCTGAACAAGGCCGCTGCATATTGCACGCTGTGCGAACGCTGCATAAGCGAGGTGAGCGCGAAGCTCACTGCATGGGGTGTGCCACATGGTGAGCAGGAGAAAATCATTGCGAGGCTCACCAAAGAAAAATTCATTGACGAGACTCGCTATTGCCGTGCATTTGTCAACGACAAGGTGAAGTTCAACCGTTGGGGGCGCATAAAGATAACCGCAGCACTGCGCGAGAAACACCTGCCACAGGAATACATTAAAGAGGCGTTGGAGGGAATTGACGAGGAGATATACTTGCAAGCACTGCAGGAGACCATCGACATCAAGCGTCGCGAGCTGAAAGGCAAGGATGACTTTGCCACACAACAGAAGATAATACGCCACGCTGCAAGCCGCGGCTACGAGCCGGTACTCATATTGAAAACCATTAAATACAAGGGCGATGAAATGGATTTCTGATTTTTTCGACATCATACTGCCCCGCCATTGTGTGGTATGCGGCGAAGTCCTCTCCGCCGGGGAGCAAGACATGTGCCTCAATTGCATGTATAGGTTGCCGAAGATTGAGCAGAGGAAACGAGATGAGATTGAAAAGATTTTCTGGGGGAAAATTGATATAGAACGCGTGACATCGTACATTTACTACAGGAAGGATTCACCATACGGCAACCTTCTGCACTGTCTGAAATACCGTAACCGCCCCGAAGTAGGTGAACGTCTTGCATACCTCGCAGCTACAGAACTTAAAGATACAGGTTTCTTTGACGGAATAGATGCTATAGTGCCCTTGCCTTTATCGAAAAGAAAAAGAAGGCAACGCGGATACAACCAATGCGACTGCATAGCTGACGGAATATCACGGGCAACCGGAATTACCGTTATAAGGAATGCCGTAAAGCGTAACAGATCCAATGAAAGCCAGACTCACAAGAGCCGTGAAGAACGTTGGCAGAATGTTGAAGGCATATTCACACTGACCAGCCCGGAAAAGCTCGACGGACTCCATATTCTGCTTATAGACGATATTCTTACGACTGGTGCGACGCTCGCCAGCTGTGCTGCGGCAATTCAGCAAGGCTCCTGCTGCCGGACAAGCATATTCACACTGGCATACACGAGCAATGACATTTAAGGCCTTAGCATATACAATAAAGACATCCGCAGGTTTGCGGATGTCTTTATTGTATATGCTTGAATCACATCACAAGCATACTGTTGCCTTTACTTTATGAAAACTTTCTTGCCGTCGATAATGTAAAGGCCCTTTGTCGGGTTCTCTACTTTGCGGCCCTGAAGGTCAAAAATACCTTTCACCTCTCCGCTTTCACCTTTCACCTCGGTGATGCCGGTCTCAACCTGGACATTGCTCTTTTCGAATGTCCATACACTTGCACCCCAAGTGTAGGGCTTTGTGATTAATTTGTCACTCCAAGCGCTAGGGTTAGTGTACCAACCCGATGAACCGTTGCCACAAACAATCGCTATACCCTTAGTGCCCTGGTCTGTTGTAGCTTCTTTTAGGGTCCAGACATAATCTTTACCGACATATATGGTCTGGTCATCAGCATTGCTGTTTATGTATGCTCCAGTACCTGTTGCCTTGTTGTAGATGCATACGGTTCCATCGACGTTCTTTACAAAACTCCAAAGATATTTGTCACCATCGCCTTTTGCCATTGGCGCAACAATTTTGTTGTTTGTGTTTACTGCTGCATATTTGTCAGTAAAGTAACAGTTGCGAATGTAATAATAAGCATTTGTGTCAAGAGCATCGGCCATTGATGTGCGTGGCATCATCATGAACTGGTTGTAGAGTGCGACGTATGCGTTGTACTGTTCCTCGGTTACTGCACCGTCAGCAACAGCCTGTGTAGCAGGGTTGATGACGCTGTTCTGCAGATAATCGATAGCATCCTGTGTAGGTTCACCTATTTCACCGGGCTTTGCCTTGATAATGATGAGTTCGCACTTCTTTACAAGACCCGCAAGCTGTGCTGTGAAGTCTGTGACCTCAACGATTCTCCATGTACCGTTGTAGCAGAGTGCAGCTTCGTCCTTTGCATATACATCACCCGATACCTCTGCGCTGAGACGCTTCACGTTACCGGTAACGGCCGCACTGTAACCCTCGACTGCAGAAATTGTAACTGCGCCAGGAATGTATGTAAAGTCTCTTGTTGCAATTGTCGCCTTGTCAACTCTTACGGCAGTACCGGCATCTGTCATCTGTACACCGGCATTGTATGAAGGCATTGCAATCTGCTTGCCGCTGTAGAGGTTCTTCATTACATAACCGCCATTCGCGGGAACGAACTGCCACAACTCCTCGGGTTCTGTCTGCGGTGTGTAGTGGAAACGCACGCCATTGCCGTTCTGGTACATTGTAGAACCTTCGTACTGACGCTTGTAGTATGTAGATGCCGAAACAATCTGATAAATTTTGCCGGCTTCGGGCTGAACTATCGCTGCGTTCTTATATGCCGCGATAGCTGCGTTGAGTGCTGTTGCATCCTCACCTTCTGTAGCCTTGAGTGCTGCTTCAAGCGCATCGTAAACCTCGACAGCAGGGTAGCCTACGCCACCACGGATGCTGGCTGCAAGAATCTCTTCAGCCTCAATGATTGCGCTTTCTACAGCTGTGTATTCCTTAGGCTCTATGTAGTGCTTTGCGTATGTGTAACCGAGATAGTCGAGAATCTCATCGTGGCTCTGCAGACGGTTGTAGAAACCGCCCCAGTTCTTCTTGTTGGCATGCAACCAGCCAACCTCGGCAAGTGCAAGCATACGTGGCAGCAGCTGGTACTCAAGTTCCTCTCCGTCGTTGAGTGTCTCGGCCCAGAGGTTGCACTGCGCACCCCAGCAGAAACTCTCTTTTCCGTCAAGTTGCGTCAACGGGTTAAGAGAATATACCCTGTCAATTGTATTTACCCAAGTGTCGCCCCAACCGCCATAGTACGGCTCGTCAACCCTTGTCTGGTTTGCAGGAACCTGCATGAAGTCGATATATACATGAGAATAGGGGCAGAGGATGCTGCTGAAACCAAGGTCTGCAGCCTGCTTTGCGTACTTTGCACCGCCATCGTTCCATGCCATGATAACCGGCTTTACCTTGTTGTTGGTGTTCCAGTTCTTGAGAACCTCGTCCCAAACAACAATGTCCTTGCTGTTCTCGCCAAGTGTCTTGAGGTATGCACCAAGCTCCTCTACAAGCCATGACTGCAGTTCGTGTACGCCTGCAAGGCCCTCTTCCTGTACGCGGCGCAAGCAGTCGGCATTGGTCTGCCACTGCTCTGTGGGACACTCGTCACCGCCAAGGTGAATGTATGGGAAGGGGAATATCTCGGCTACGTTACGGAGCACGCATTTCAAGAAATCAACGACTTCGTCTTTACCAATATTCAACACATCGTGAGAGATACCGCCGGGGATTCGTACTGAATACTCCTTTGTAGGGTCGCAGCTGAATTCGGGGTAAGATGCAACCGCTGCTACCATATGGCCTGGAAGGTCAATCTCGGGGAGGATATCGATGTTGCGCTCTGCTGCGTATGCAACTATTTCGCGAAGGTCATCCTGTGAGAACCACATGCCGCGGCCATATTCTGTATCGTCGAAGAACTGCGCGCCGTCGCCGTTGCTTGTGAAAGAACCGCTGCGGATTGAACCAACCTCGGTCAACTTGGGATATTCTGGGATTTCGATACGCCAGCCCTGGTCATCGGTGAGGTGCCAGTGCAGACGGTTCATCTTGTAGAGTGCCATAATGTCGAGCACTCTCTTTACCTGGTCTTTGTCGAAGAAGTGACGTGCAACGTCCATCATGAAACCGCGGTGCTGGAACTGCGGATGGTCCTTGATAGCTACAACTGGAATACTCCATTCAATGTTGCACTGTTCGTCGGCAAAGAATTCGCGAGGAAGCAACTGGGTAAGTGTCTGCAATGCATAGAACTCGCCACCGAAGTCCTTAGCCTTTATTTCAATGCCGTTTTCATTTACATTAAGCGTGTAGCCGTCCTCGTTAAGTCCATTGTCTGTTCCGAACCATATTTCTCCTGCAACTGCTGTATCCCCGGCCTTCTTTACGGTGAGCTCGATGCCTGCCGATTTCTTCAGTTGGGCAGCGAAGTTCTCTATGTGACCTTTCATCTCATCGTTGTTATATGCGATTGCATTCAGCTTGGTGATGTCGAATGCAGTTTCGCCTACTGTTATCTCCTGCGGATAGGGAATCAGATTCACCTTGCTCAAGTTCTCGAACGCGCTGGCATCAACGAATTTCACAGCATTGTTCTGGTCGCCCTTGTTCCAGAGACCAACGCAAGCGCGTGAGTCGCCGGGACCTCCCCAAAGGTTCATTGAGATTGCAGTGTTGCCCTTGGGCTGAATCTCGTAGCCACCGATACTGTGTGTTGTCTTGTTGATGAAGAACTTGCTTACGCCGCTTGGTGTAGTGGAAGCGTTCACCATCTGATTGGTTGCAGCGGAATTCACATAGAGGGTATATCCCTTCTTGTTGGTGAAGGTGTAACCGTCCGTTGCATTACCTGTGATTTTCCACAACTGGGTATCACTACCCAAAGCACTGCCAATGGTAATCTGTGTACCGGAAGTCTTGGCTGTCAGGGCATCTCCGCCGTTCGAGAACTGGATAAGATACCACTTGGTATTCTCATCAGTACTGATTTCGGGGAAATCCTGCGAGAATGCGTTTGCAAGACCCATAGTCATGCAAAGCAAAGCAAAAAGAAATCTTTTCATATTATACAATTGGTTATAAATAGTAAAATTAAAAACAAAATTAAGTATAAAAACTGTTAATTGAAACGAAATGGGGAAATAATTGTCATGCCTGTCAATATTTTCGTTTTTTCATCTCATCCGATAACTAGGATTAATAATATTTTTCGTAACTTTATCCCAATTTATCATAGCTCTTGCTATGCACAGATTTGACACGATTAAATAATTACTAACCAATTCTGATATGAAAAAAACATTTTTGTTTTCGGCACTTATGCTTGTATGCCCGGTGCTATCATTCGCAGCCGGTTTTCCAAAGGGCGATGCCGTATATCGCCTTGTAAGCGTTTCTGCGGAGAAGGCCATCACCAACGGCGATGTGGCAACACATAACACCTACTTGAGTGTCGCTGATGTAAACAAAGACTCCAAAGGACAAGAGTGGACAATGGTCCCGTTGTCCGACAAGGAGCCAATCTTCACACTCTACAACGAGAATTACGGACAAGCCGCCGACATGACAAGTAACCCTGGCAGGTTGCTGCAATGGGAAGGCACATGTACCGACAACCAGGCGTTCTACATAGAGGTTGTGAATGAAACGGACGGAGTGATACAGTTGCTGTGCAAGAATGACCGGAGCAAAGTACTCCAGGTACAGAGTGACGGCTCACTTCACATGGTTTCAGGCGCAAATGGAGAATCGACCCACTTCCGTCTGCAGTACATTAGAGAAAGCAAGGTCACCAACCTTCCTGTAGCCGGACGTTACTTCATCATACGCGAGAAGTCAACGGGTATGGCCATGAACACACGCGGCAGCAAGGAGAACAACACCAGAGTTTATCTTGACGAATACAACGAAAACAGCAATGCGTTTTTCGTATGGCAACTGCGCCGCAACACACAGGGCGTGGAGTACTGCCAATTGTACGCTCCATACCTCGGCAAGGCAATTGACGTTGCACTTGGCGGAGTAAAGTACCCTCTCCTGTGGGACCCCTCGTACAGCAACAGCAACCAACAGGTACAGTTCGTCCCTGTTGCCGGCGAGAAAGGAGTCTATCGTATCAATGCCAAAACAAACAATTCCTGGTTTGGTATCAAGGCCGACGGCAATAATCTTTCCGTGGTAAGCGGATATGCCGGTGGTTCGCTTTTTGAACTTGAACAGGTCAACCCCGATGATATTCCCATGCCCAATGTTTGGGAGGACGAAACCTTCTTCGGAGAGAACAAAGAAGAGGGACATGCGACATACATGCCATACTCATCGGTAGCGAAGATGAAGGCCGATGAACGCTACAATTTTCCATGGCTCGACCCGGAGAATGCCGAAATGCTCAGCCTCAACGGAACGTGGAGCCTCAATTGGGTAAAATCTACCGCAGAGCGTCCAGGCAAAGATGGTTTCTGGGGGGACAATGCAGATGTATCTTCATGGGACAAGATTGAAGTACCCTCATGCCTTGAGATGAAAGGATACGGAGACCCATATTATATCAATGTAGAATACCCGTTTAAGAACAATCCTCCAATGATTGAGATGGAGGATGGCCTGCCAAACCCGGTAGCATCTTACCGCCGCGACTTCGACATGCCCACCGGATGGGGTGACAAGCGCGTATTCCTGCACTTTGACGGCATATACGGAGGAGCATTCATTTGGATGAACGGTAAATACGTAGGCTACACGCAAAGCGGAAATAACGATGCGGAATTCGATGTTACAGCATATGCCCGAGAAAGAAAGAACAACGTATCGGTACAGGTTATACGCTGGAGCGACGCATCTTACCTCGAAGGCCAGGACATGTGGCACATGAGCGGTATCCACCGCGATGTATATCTCTTCGCGACACCTAAGACATTCGTACGCGACCACTACATCACCAGCACTTTGAGTGCTGAGTCCATGTACACTGCCGGAACAATGACTGTTGCGGTTACAATGGACAACAGGGACAGAGTTGCAGCAAACAAGAATGTCGAGGTTGCACTCATTGCGCCCGATGGTAGCGAAATAGCACGCAAGAGCATCACATGCGAATTCAAAGAGGGCGATGAAGGCGGTACAGCCAATGTTGTGTTCGAAGGCTTGTCAGGTCTATTGCCATGGACAGCAGAGACCCCCAACCTCTACACCGTAGTAATTGTACAGAAGGATGCGGCCGGCAACGAAGAGCATGTATTCTCCACCAAATACGGTTTCCGCCACATTGAGATAAAGAACGGTCATGTATATATAAACGGCGAGAAGATATTGTTCAAAGGCGCGAACCTGCAGGACACCCACCCCATCACAGGACGTTCAGTAGATATAGCCACAATGCTGAACGACGTGAAGATGATGAAGCAGGCGAACATGAACACAGTACGTACCAGCCACTACCCACGTCAAGCAAAAATGAACGCAATGTTCGATTATTACGGACTTTATTGTATGGACGAGGCCGACCTGGAATGCCACAAGAGTTGGGAGGACGGCAAAGAGAAGGGCGGTATAACCAACGTGGACAGTTGGATTCCGCAGTATATCGACCGCACTGTACGAATGGTATATCGCGACCGCAACTTCCCATCTATTATATTCTGGTCACTCGGTAACGAAAGCGGTGGCGGAAATAACTTCGGGCACACATACAAAGCAGTACGTGACCTTGACCCGCGCCCTATCCATTACGAAGGAGCAAGCCGTGCCGGAACAGCACATTCCGACATCTATTCCGAGATGTACCCTACATTGACCGAGATAAATGATCATGCCAACGGAAAGTCCGATACAAGCTATCCTTACTATGGAAACACTGCAGGACAGCCCTATTTCATGTGCGAGTATGCCCATGCGATGGGTAACGCGGTGGGTAACTTACAGGAGTATTGGGACGCCATCGAAAATAGCAAGTATGGTATCGGCGGATGCATCTGGGACTGGGCCGACCAGTCAATCTATGACTCCGAAGATATAAAGAACGGTGAGTTCGAGGTAAAGGGCATGAACAAATACCGTACCGGTTCCGATTATCCGGGTCCTCACCAGGGCAACTTCGTGAACAACGGCCTTGTCACCGCAGACAGGGCATGGAGCCCCGAATTGACCAACGTCAAATATGTATATCAGTATGTCAAGTTCACATACTACGATGCTGCGGCAAAATGCGTTGTCATAAAGAACTGCTATGACTTTATCTCTTTGGACAAGTTCTATTTGAGTTATTCGGTTCTGCTCGACGGTGAGACTGTCGAAAGCGGCAGGCTTGATATGCCAGCTGTTGCTCCAGGTGACGAAACCACATTGAACATACCTTTCAAGACCGAGCCTGCAAGCGGCAAGGAGATGCTTCTGAACATCGAACTGCGTTACAAGGAGGAACAGTCTTGGGTCGATGCAGACTACACCATAGCTACTGAGCAGTACATGCTTGTAGAAAGGGAGACTTCGGACATGGCCGTAAAAGCAGGCGAAGAGTTGACTCTCAGCAAAACAGCACAAGGCTATTCTGTAAAAAGCGAGAAAATGGAGATGACATTCAAGGCCGACGGTACAATGCTTTCATGGGTTGTCGATGGCAACAAGCTCATGGAGGTCGGCCCAGAATACGGCAACTACCGCTGGGTTGAGAACGACAAGCCCACAGAAACCCTCAACCAGTACGCCGTAGGCCCCGGCATAAAGTCAAAATCGGCTACATTCAAGTTGAGCGATGACAAGAAGCACGTTACCGTAGAGGTCAACGCATCGACATGGTGCAGCGACTACAAGTTCGTTTACACAATAAATGCCGACGGTGTGATGCTCATAGACGCCTCATACACTGCAACAGTCTCCGACGCACGCCGCATCGGTATGACAATGGAATTCCCGGCCAACTTCGAGCAGGTAGAATACTATGCATACGGTCCTTTCGAGAACTATATCGACCGCAGGGGCGGTTCCACACTCGGACGCTACACTACTACGGTAAGCGACATGTTCGAGCCCTACCCGAAGCCACAGAGCATGGGTAACCGTGAGGGATTGCGGGACCTTTTGCTCTACGATGAGGAAAGCGGTGCCGGAATAAAGGTCGAGACCCGCGGCAATGTTGCATTCTCGCTCTTGCCTTACAGCGATGAGCACCTTAAAAGAACCGGCCATACATGGGAACTTGAAAAGGGCAATGTATATGCGCACTTCGATTGCTACCAGAAAGGAATAGGTAACGGAAGCTGCGGCAATGTCGTGACTCTTGACAAATATCTTATCCCGAACGGTGCCAAGTACAATTGCTCACTGCTCTTCACACCGGTGAACACAAATGACACTGGCATCGGTTCCGTAGCAGCGGAGAAACTCTCATTTGAAGTGAAGGATGGTACTTTGGTTTGCAGCGGCAACATTGCAGCAGGTGCGGAACTTGCAATATACAACATGGGCGGCATACGCCTTTCGTCAACAGTCATAGGCTACGCATGCGGCAGCGTATCAATGCCGGTATCAGGCATTCCACATGGCTCATACGTGGTACTTGTGAAGAACGCAGGCAAAACAACGGTATATAAGGTTGTTCTGTAAGCAATACTGACAGAATAAGAAGCGGCGGGGCTGCAGCCCCGCCGCAAACATTTGATTGATAAGAATATCATAACGTAAAAAAAACGATAATGAAAAAAAGAATCATAACCCTATTGATGCTGTTGCACTGTGCTATAATGGGCACAGCATTCGCTCAGGACAACGTGTCGGCACTGTTGCCGATGCCTGCAAAAGTCGAACAGCGCGAAGGCAAGTCATTCGACCTCAACAAGGCCGGACAGATTGAGTGCAGTATGGAAGCCGGACAGTTCATAATGGAGGAACTCAAAGGAATCATCAAGCTGCGCACAGGTGTCGAACTGCCAGCCAAAGGCAAGAACAGAATAACAATAAAGGAGAATCCCGACGCCCGTCCCGAAAGTTACACGATAGACATCGACAAGAAGAACATCACAATCGAGGGCGACCGCAGCGGTATATACTACGCACTGAAAACCCTTGACCAGATACTCATCGGCGACGTGAACAACACCTCAAAGAGTATGCTTGCCCCTATTCGAATCGAAGACGCTCCGCGCTATGGCCACCGTGCCGTAATGCTCGACCCGGCCCGTCATTTCCTTCCCGTCGAGGACGTGAAGTTCTTCATCAACCAGATGGCGAAGTTCAAGTACAACGTATTGCAGTTGCACCTTACAGACGACCAGGGCTGGCGCATAGAGATCAAGAGCCACCCGGCATTGACCGAAAAGGGAGCATTCCGCAACCCCAACGGTGGTGACAACGGCCCCGACAACGGCTACTATACACAGGAACAGCTCAAGGACCTGGTAAAATACGCAGCAGACAGAAATGTGGAGATTATCCCAGAGCTTGACATCCCCGGACACTCTGTAGCGATACTGGCAGCATACCCGCACCTTGGCTGCGCATTCCGCCACAACGACAAGAAAGACCTTGGTCACACCACAAACATGATGATATGTGCCCACTGCGAAGAGGCATACAAGGTATATGACGACATCATAAGGGAGGTTGCACAGATATTTCCCTCGGAATACATCCACCTGGGCGGTGACGAAGCTGCCGTAAAGGAGAACTGGGCGAAGTGCGACGACTGCAAGGCCATGATGGCCGAAGCCGGTTATACAAAGCCGTCGGAACTGATGAACATCTTCTTCGGACGCATGCTCGGTTTCGTGCGTGCGAACGGCAAAAAGCCCATCCTGTGGTGCGAGCTCGACAACATGTGGCCGCCCGCAAACGACTACCTGTTCCCCTACCCCAAGGACGTGACACTGGTGACATGGCGCAACGCGCTTACACCCAAATGTATAGAACTCACACGCAAGAACGGACACAAGCTGATTATGGCTCCCGGAGAGCATGCATATCTCGACTATCCGCAGTGGCGTAATGACCTGCCCGAATTCAACAACTGGGGCATGCCTATCACCACACTGGAGCAGACATACAAGCTCGACCCGAGCTACAACCTCCCGGTTGAAGAACAGCAGCACATACAGGGTGTGATGGCCACCATGTGGTCCGAAGCAATCAAGGACATAAACCGCGTGAACTACATGTTCTTCCCCCGCGGTCTTGCCATTGCCGAGGCCGGCTGGAGCACAATTGAACAGCGTGGTTGGGAAAGTTTCAAACAGCGTATGTTCCCCAACCTCAACGACCTTATGCGCAGCGGAGTATCGTTCAGAGTTCCGTTCGAGGTTTCTCCGCGCAGATAACAATAGCCGACATTGCACGATTACAAGGGTGGCCCGAGAGTAAAACCGGACCACCCTTATTGTGTTATCATTGACGATTGTACAACAAAAGTAATTTTTTAAAAAAATCGGCACCATAAAACAACACAACCGAATCCCATAGTAAATTGCTATTGAGCCATAATCATATATAACAAAAACTACCGACAAATGCACTCTTGTCATTATTTTCTGCAATTAATTGCAATTTTACGGAGATAATTAGTATTTTTGCTTGATAAGCGGTTTCGCCACAATGCGGACCCACACCGTTAAACAGCCATCAGATGAAAATTGCAGTAGCAGGAACAGGTTATGTAGGCCTGAGCATTGCCACATTGCTGGCACAGCACAACAAAGTAGTTGCAGTGGATGTCATCCCCGAAAAGGTAGAGATGATAAACCGCAAGCAGTCCCCCATCCAGGACGAGTACATAGAGAAGTATCTTGCCGAAAAGGAGTTGGACCTCACAGCCACGCTCGACGGTGCAAGCGCGTACCGCGATGCCGATTTTGTAGTGATTGCAGCCCCCACGAACTACGACCCGCAGAAGAACTTCTTCGACACCCACCACATAGAAGATGTCATTGACCTTGTCCTTGAGGCAAACCCAAATGCGACGATGGTGATAAAAAGCACCATTCCCGTAGGCTACTGCCGCAGTTTGTATGTAAAATATGCCAAAAAATTCAAGGAGATGGGCTGGGACACCACACATAAGTTCCGCCTGCTCTTCTCGCCCGAGTTCCTGCGCGAAAGCAAGGCACTCTATGACAACCTCTACCCGAGCCGCATCATCGTGGGCTACCCCAAGATGATTGAGAACTATGACGAAGAGAACGAAGCCATAAAATCCATAGCCGGCAACCACCTCGAAGATGCGGCACACACCTTTGCAGGACTGTTGCAGCAGGGCGCGATTAAAGAAGACATCCCTACCTTGTTCATGGGACTCAAGGATGCCGAGGCCGTCAAGCTATTCGCCAATACCTACCTTGCACTGCGTGTGAGTTACTTCAACGAACTTGATACATATGCCGAGCTGAAAGGGCTCGATTCTGCAGCGATAATAAAGGGAGTAGGACTCGACCCACGCATCGGCGACCACTACAACAACCCCTCTTTCGGTTACGGGGGATACTGTCTGCCCAAGGATACCAAGCAGTTGCTCGCCAACTACCAGGAGGTTCCGCAGAACATGATGAGCGCCATTGTCGAAAGCAACCGCACGCGTAAGGACTTCATTGCCGACCAAGTGCTCCGTATGGCGGGCTGGTACAGCTATAGCGAAAACAATCAGTACAACTCTAAACTTTCAACTTTCAGTTCTCAACTACCGACAATTGGCGTGTTCCGTCTTACGATGAAAGCCGGCAGCGACAACTTCCGCCAGTCATCGATTCAAGGCGTGATGAAGCGCATAAAGGCAAAAGGTGCCGAAGTGGTGATATACGAGCCATCGCTCGAAGAAGGCACTACATTCTTCGGCAGCCGGGTGGTAAACAACCTCGATGAATTCAAGAAAATTTCCCATGCCATCATAGCAAACCGCTACGACACCATACTCGATGACGTGAAGGAAAAGGTATATACACGTGACATATTCCGCAGAGACTGAGAAGCTGCTTGAATTAAATTCGCCATTTTTATACTGCGAAACAACCAGCTACCGGCAAGAAAACATTTTTTTAGAAATTCAAACAGCGTCTAATGAAGAAAGTAATAACATACGGCACCTACGACCTGTTGCACCAGGGGCACATAAACCTTCTGCGCCGCGCGAAGGAGCTCGGAGACTACCTGATTGTAGGAGTCACAAACGACCGTTTCGACCGTGAACGCGGAAAGCTGAATGTCCGCAACAATGTTCTCGAGCGCGTCGAAGCCGTAAGGGCTACCGGCTATGCCGACGAGATAATAATAGAAGACTACTTCGGGCAGAAGATTGACGACATACAGAGATACGACATCGACGTTTTTGCAATCGGAAGCGACTGGGAGGGAGAGTTCGACTACCTCAACGAGTTCTGCGAGGTCGTTTATCTTTCGCGCACCGAAGGCATTTCATCGACCATGCTCCGCGGAGAGACACAGCAAAAGGTACGTGTGGGCATAGTAGGTTGTGGCCGCATAGCCAACAGATTCGTTCCCGAGGCACACTTTGTAAGCGGTGTTGAAATCACGGGAGCATATGACCACGACAAGAGCATTCTTAACGAGTTCGTACAAAGACACAGCCTCGCTAACGCATATGAATCGTTCGACGCAATGCTTGACGACGTGGATGCCGTTTATATAGCCACGCCCCACCTCAGCCATTACGAATACAGCAAACGCGCCCTGACAGCAGGAAAGCATACACTATGCGAGATTCCGCTCGTACTCGAAGAGGAACAGGCCAAGGAGCTCTATTCACTTGCCGAAGAGAAGGAACTTGTCATGATGGAAGCCAACAAGACTGCCCACTGCCCGGCATTCAACCATCTGATGACAATGATAAAGAGCGGTGCCATAGGCAAAGTGGTAGATATCGAAGCATCACTCTCGCGCCTGCTGCCCGACAAGACACGTCGCGAGTTCGACCCGGCTCAGGCAGGAGGCTCCATGTACGAATCGGCAGTCTATCCTTTGCTGCCCATATTCAGACTCCTTGGCACAGGATATGAAGAACTGAGACTCTACTCACGCATGGAGAACGATGTTGACATATACACGAAAGGAGTCATGCGATACCCCCGTGCTGTATGCTCGTTCAAGATAGGGCTCGGAGTAAAGACCGAGGGCAATCTTGTAATATCAGGCACCAAAGGTTACGCCTACGTAGAGGCCCCATGGTGGAAGACCGACTATTTTGAGCTTCGTTACGAAGACCAGAACAAAAACAAGAAATTCTTCTACAAATGGGACGAAGAGGGCCTGCGCTACGAGATTCAGGAATGGATATCGTGCATAGTAAACCGCAGGTTCAGTTCATCGCGTCTCATGAGACGCGAAAGCATAGCCATGGCAAAAGCCATGCAACAGTTTACAGAACGTAAAAACTTTATGGAGATATGAAAACTGCGATAGTCACAGGCGGAACGTCGGGTATTGGCCTTGGTGTGGCCAGGATGCTGGCAGAGAACGGCTACTACGTGTATGCCACATACGCACACAACGCACCCGAAGAGAGCATCAGCAACGTGGAGGCTATAAAGGTTGACCAAAGCGACAGGGAGCAGACCTACCGCTTCATAACATACGTGAAAGAAAAATGCGGACATGTCGATTGCATCGTATGCAATGCCGGCACAACCATAAGAAAGCCATTTGCAGAATCTACAGACAGTGACTGGGACAGCATGATGGAGGTCGCGGTAAATTCCCACTACATAATAATACGCGAATTGTACGGACTGATTCCCCACGGTTCAAGAATACTGTTCACCGGTTCACAGATGGCAACCACCCCACATGCCACGGTTCTCTCATACGGCGTGACAAAGGCAGCTGTCCACGCAATGGCAAAGAACCTTGTAAAGGAGTTCGAAGGAACCGGCACCACCGTAAACACCATAGCCCCCGGATTTGTTGAAACGCCTTGGCACAGGAACAAACCCGCTGAGATAAGAGAGAGTATCTGCAACAAGACCGCAGTACACCGTTTCGCCACCGTTGACGAAGTCGTTGCAGCATTCAAGTTCTGCATCGACAACCCGTTCGTGAATGGCAGCACCATTGAAGTGAACGGAGGTTATTCATACAAGTGACCCTTTGCCAGTTCACCAGTATCACCTGTAGAGAAAAACAGACAGTATTGCTTTGCATATCTGTGCATAAATCACTAATTTTGCAGAAGAAACAGAACATGCGGCTTTCTGCGCCGCCCAACAAACATACAAGATGAGCAAGAAAGTATTTGTATCAGGCTGCTACGACATGCTCCATTCGGGACACGTGGCATTCTTCAAGGAAGCGGCCAGCCATGGCGACCTATACGTAGGTATAGGCTCAGACGCCACAATCCGCGAGCTAAAGGACCGCAAGACCATCAACACCGAACGCGAGCGCCTCTACATGGTAAAAGCCATCCGTTACGTAAAGGACGCATTCATCAACAGCGGCAGCGGCATAATGGACTTTGAAGAGGATGTAAAACGCCTGAAGCCGGACATTTTCTTTGTAAACAGCGACGGTTACACACCCGGAAAGAAACGTTTCTGCGAGGAGAACGGCATTGAGCTTGTCGTAAGTACCCGTATCCCCGAGGCCGGACTGCCCACACGCTCAACCACAGCATTGCGCCAGGAGTGCAACATACCCTACCGCATCGACCTTGCCGGCGGATGGCTCGACCAGCCATATGTAAGCAAGCACCACAGCGGCCCCGTGCTCACCATAAGCATTGAACCCGACTACGACTTCAACAACCGCGGCGGTATGAGCACCTCATCGCGCAAGGCGGCAATCGAAATGTGGCACGTCGATATCCCCGAGGGCGACCGCGAGACACTTGCAAAGATGGTATTCCGTTACGAAAACCCTCCCGGAAGCCCATACATCAGCGGCTCTCAGGACGCTATCGGCATTGTAATGCCGGGACTCAACCGCCTCGACTACGACGGAGGTTATTGGCCCGAGAAGATAACGACGGTAAAAGAGAGCGAAATTCTCGATTTCATCGAGAAAAATCTATGGTTGGTTCCTATGGCACCGCGCTCAGGCGACTACGATGTACTGGCAACAACCAACATTACCCAAGAGAATGCAGCCGCACTCTCACAGGCAGCCATAGATTGCTGGAACGCAATCAACGCAAAGGATGTCGATGCTTGGGGCAAAGCCTGCACAGCATCGTTCGAAGCACAGGTAGCAATGTTCCCAAATATGATATCTCCGCATGTAGAGAAGGCTATAGCCGACTACAAAGGCAATGTCAAGGGCTACAAAATTACAGGTGCCGGCGGTGGCGGTTATCTTGTCATCATAAATGACACCCCCATCGAAAACGCGATACAGATAAGAATCAGACGTAACTGATTAAATATCCCCTGAACAGATAGCGGCTCCACTGAGCCGCTATCTGTTTTTCCACCGACCAAACGTACAAGGATTTGCCATTACGAATAATAGTAGTATATTTGTGAACGGCAGTACCCACCACGTCCGCACCGATAAACCATGAAAAAAATCCTTCACGCCATAATATCACTGCTTTCCAACCTCATCCCAAGGTCGGAAAGTATTTTCGTCTTTGCCAGTTACCCCGACTTCAGCGACAACTCGTATGCCATGTACCGTTACCTGAAGGAGAAACACAGCGACAGATGCAAATACATATGGATCTTCGAAAACCCCGAGTCGTTGAAGAAGTTCCCGGGCGTAAATGCTTGTAAAAAATATTCATTATTATCTTTTTATTATTTTGCGCGCGCCAGGAACGTATTCTTCACACATGGCCTTTATAGCTTCGTTCACCTGCGCAGCAAGGACAAAATCGTAAATTTATGGCATGGAATGCCTTTGAAAGTAATAGGCCTTATGGACAAGAACGGAGGGGGCACAGACCCCACACGAGCCGACTACCTTATAGCCACAAGCCCGTTCTTTCAAGACATAATGTCAAAATCTTTTAACAATATAGACATAAAACACACGCTACATACAGGACAGCCGCGCAACGACATGCTGTTCAGCCCTACCACGTTCTTCAAAGCGAGGAATATCGACACCGCGAGCTACAACTCCATAGGAATATGGCTACCCACCTACCGCTGTTCAATCATAGGGGACATCAGGAGCGACGGCACATACAACGACAACGGAATATCGTTTCTGGGAATGGAAGAACTTACACGGCTCGACAACTGGTTGCACAAAGAAAAACGCCTTCTTATCGTGAAACTTCACCCGATGGACGCGCTCCAAAAAGTCGATTTCGGGGAATTCAGAAATCTGCTGATAATAAAACCTCAGGATTTCACAGAGCAGCTTTACCCCCTACTCGGCGCCTGCGACTATCTGCTCACCGACTACAGTTCAGTATGGATAGACTACTGCATACTGAAACGCCCCATAGGTTTTGTAATGGACGACATTACCCAATACAGGGAATCGCGCGGCTTTACTATCGACAGAATAGAGGAAAAGTTGCCCGGAACCATCATTGACACATACGACAAGCTCACAGCGTTCATTTCACAGCCTGACGCGCTCAAAGAGGAGCATCTAGCTCTCTTCAACACATACTGCGACAGCCATTCCGCCGAACGCCTTGCCGTGGAGCTTGGCATATGAGCCGACACTGCCGCGATGCGGCATGACAGCATCAAATATTACAAAACCCGAAATCCCCTTTAAACAAAATTCCGCTCCATTTGTTTTATTTACACAAAGCAAAATTCAGACCACATAAACACAACAGAATTGGAAACGGAAGAACTGGCAAAAGAAATCGTCGAGATGCAGCCGCATCTCAAATACTACGCATACAGTCTGACGCTGGACAAAGAGAAAGCCGACGACCTCTTGCAGGAAACGACACTCAAAGCACTCTACAAGCTCCACACCTTCAAGGAAAAGAAGAATTTCAAAGGCTGGACATTTACCATCATGTACCGCACCTTCATCAATGCACACAAGAGAAACAACTTTGAGCGCGAACTGATAGAGAAGATTCAGGAGACAAACTTCACAGCCGGCGAAGGAGCCGACACACAGGATATAGTCAACCACTACGACATCGGCAGGATATACGATGCTATAAGCAGACTCCCCGACAGTTGCCGTTCAATGTTCAGGATGCACATCGCAGGCTACAGATACAACGAAATTGCAGAACTGCACAGGGTACCCCTATGCACGGTAAAGAACCACATTCACGCTTCGCGCCTGATACTGCAGAAAGAACTCAAAGAGTTCCGGCTATAAGCCCGATGAAATGATAAAAAATGATAATTCGGGGCAAAGAGAAAGGAAATAACAAATAGATTTGTATTTTTGCAGAATACAAACTACATGCGATGCAGACAGAGAGCCACACGAACGACACTACAACCGGAACACCCGTCACGGAACTGTTCTTCGAGGGGATTGGAATAAGACAGATTCTCGACTACTACTTTGTAACAATGCAGGAGGTGACCGAAGAAGAGAGGAGAGAACACGCAAGACTACTGAAGAGCTTCGGCCTTCATAAATTCACAGCTGCAGCAACATATGTAATGCAGCACATATTCAACCTCGACGAATCGCGCAGGAAACACCGTGTAAAGACAAAAAAGTTAAAAACCAGATAAAGAGACAAACCGGCAACTCCACCACAAACTACCGCAAAAAAAACAATAGAAAACAAAAGCAAATGGACGAAAAAATCAAAAGAAGACTCAGAGACCCTGAAGTACTCATAGACATGCTCGCAGGTGCGGCCGCAGCACTCGCATACACCGATGAAGAAATCCGTGATGTATTCGACGAGGAAGAAGCACAGGAATTCATAGACCTGCGCAACAGCGTAAAAGCCAGACTGAGACAACAGGAGATGCGCTGCTACGGAGAAGGACCGGAGCAAATCACCCCCATGGCAGCCGAAGACGGCATCGACTACAAGAACTGACCATACAGTACACCGTTACACGTAAGGAACAGGCCGAAAAGCCTGCTCCCTATGTTTTATTTCCCGAAACGAGCTCGCAAGCCACACCGCAGGAATTGGCAACTGAGCACTACATTCCGGGCAACCCCGGTATGCCACAGAGAAGAATTTGTAAAATTCACAAAAAACATAGCAATTTATTTATATAAATTGGCATTTTTGAATCATTTTACCTATCTTTGTAAAGAATTGTACCTGAAGGTTTTTTATACAAAGAACAAAGCAACCCCGTTTAACGTTCAATAAGAATTCCGAGGTCTGAAAATGGACTGAAAATTTTGTCATTCAGAGCCGCAGAGCGAGGAATCTCAAAATTGAATAAACATTAAAAAAACGAGCTCAAAAACAGAAGAACAAACAAAAGGAAAAATGAAAGACCAAAAGTTTTCACCTTTCACTTTTCCGTTTTCACCTAAAAAACATACCACCACAAAAAACACGGGAATTTCCCGTCCCATAGGCTCTTGACCGGGCCTATGGGAGCAAAAGCAGAAATAAAACGACACTTGATAGAGAAACAACAACCGGAGTTTAACCCTTTGGCACTGTAAAGAAAAGAACAAACCGACACATTTCAACCCTCACAGAAGCAATATGATATACCCAATAGGCAAACAGAATTTCGAGAACCTGAGGAACGAAGGATTCGTATATGTGGACAAAACAGCCCTCATTTACAAGCTTGTAAAAGAGGGAAGCGTCTATTTCCTTAGCCGCCCCAGAAGGTTCGGAAAAAGTCTGTTGCTATCAACGTTGGAAGCATACTTCACCGGCAAGAAAGAACTGTTCAAAGGCCTGGCCATTGAACAACTCGAAAAAGACTGGTTCGAATACCCGGTGCTGCATTTGGATTTGAATGCGAAAAAGTTCGACAAGATTGAGGACCTTTACGACATACTCAATGCACAGCTCTATAACTACGAGACTTTATACGATAGCAAGCCGGTTGATACCAGCATTGAGGGACGCTTCCGCGCCGTTATCCGCGCTGCAAAGCTCAAGACAGGGCGCAATGCTGTTGTGCTCATCGATGAGTATGACAAACCCATTCTGCAGGCTATTGGTAATCCGGTGCTGCAAAACGAGTTCCGCAACACACTCAAAGCATTCTACGGAGTGCTCAAGAGTGCCGATGCCGACCTCAAGTTCGCGCTCCTCACCGGAGTAACTAAGTTCGGCAAGGTAAGCGTATTCAGCGACCTCAACAACCTTAACGATATTTCAATGAGCCCACGTTTCCACAACATCTGTGGAATAACGGAAGAGGAACTGCACAATGTATTCGACAGCGAGATACAATTGCTGGCCGATGGCAACAGCCAGACAAAGGACGAAGCGTATGCCACACTAAAGCGCAACTACGATGGTTACCACTTCAGCCACTCTACCGATGGCATATATAACCCATTCAGTATCCTATGGACACTGAACGAGAAACGATACGGCAGCTACTGGTTCAACACCGGCACACCCACCTACCTTGTAGAGCTCATCAAGAAGGCCGACTTCAACATTGAGGAACTTACAGACTATGTAGCCAGCGAAGACCAGTTGAACAGCATACATGTCGATGACATAGACCCCATACCAGTACTCTACCAAAGCGGCTACCTCACCATTGTTGATTATGATACAGAATTTGGTCTTTACACACTCAATTACCCCAACGAAGAAGTTAAAGCCGGGTTTATCAATTTCCTATTGCCGTTCTATTCAAAAGTCAAGGAGAAGCAGGCGCAAACCATCATAAGTAAATTTGTAACAAGCGTAAGAGGAGGCAATGCCGATGACTTCATGCATCAGTTGCAGAGTTTGATGGCTGGTACTCCCTATGAATTGGTAAAGGAACTGGAGAACCATTACCAGAATGTCATGTACATCATCACCAAACTCATGGGGTTGTATGTACAGGCCGAGTACCGCACCATCAACGGACGCATTGACCTGCTCGTAGGAACCGAAAAGTACCTTTATATAATAGAACTCAAGTTCGGGGGCACTGCGCAACAGGCAATGGAACAGATAAACAACAAGGAGTACTCACTCCCATTTGAGCAGAACAACAGGACAATAATAAAAATTGGAGCAAACGTTTCAAGAGACACACGCAATATAGAAAACTGGATAATAGAACAACAATAAGAGCCACCGATATCATTGTGCAACGGTCTTAGAGCCTTTGCTAAGTGATACGCAGAATATTTAAACAAGGAAAAAGAAAGACCAAAAGTTTTCACCTAAAACCTTTCCGTTTTCACTTTTCCGTTTTCACCTAAAAGAACATACCACCACAAAAAACACCAGGGATTTTTCCCACCCCATAGGCTCTTGGTTGAGCCTATGGGGACAAAAAGAAGAAAAAACGACAATTGATGGGAAAGATGCACTTTGAATTTGTGCACCGCCCCAAAAAAAAGATAAAGCACTATTGGGGTATCACAACCACCCTGCCGGCTACATTCAACAAAAAGAGAGGAAAAGAAAAACAAATAGCAAACCTATTCAATAAACATATGAGCGACAACTCACAAGACAACAAGCGCATAGCGAATAATACACTATTTATGGGAATACGAATGGTAATTGTTTTAGGCATTACATTCTATTCATCCAGAGTAATACTCGATGCTCTAGGCGTTGTGGACTATGGTGTATACAACGCTGTAGCAAGTTTTGTTGCTATGTTTCTTTTCCTAAAAACCTCATTAGCCAACGGTATTCAACGTTTTTTCAATTTCGAGCTAGGCAAGAACGGGACAAGCGGCAGCAACAAGGTATACAACACAGCACTTATAATACAAATTCTGCTTGCACTAATCATCATCATACCGGCCGAGATATTCGGCACCTGGTACTTGAACACAAAGATGGTAATACCGGCCGACAGATTACTTGCCGCCAATTGGGTTTTCCAAAGTTCATTGTTTACGCTAGTCCTGCACATTCTCCAAGTACCCTACAGCGCCGCAATAGCAGCACACGAAAGATTTGGTTTTTACGCATTAATGAGCGTACTCAACGCTGTGCTTACACTTGCCGCAGCTTTTTTGATACCATATTTAGGAGGCGACAAATTGATTATATATGGTTTTCTAATTGCTGCTATTGCCGCAATTGACATTCTCGCATATATAATATATGCAAAAAAGAATTTCGAGGAAATAAAGATAAAACGCACTTTTGAAAAGGATTTATTCAAAGGAATGCTCTCTTTTTCAGGATGGAACCTTTTTGGAACATTTGGGCATATGCTTAAATACCAGGGAACAAGCCTTGTCCTCAATCTATTTTTCGGTCCTCTAATCAATGCTTCATACGGCATTGCAAACCAAGTCAATTCCGGTTTACAAAGCTTTGTCGCAAATATCACTACTCCCGTCCGCCCACAAGTGATGAAATCGTATGCACAAGGAAGAATTGACAGAACGCTAAATTTGACTTACACAATTAGCAAAGCAACCTGTCTATTCTTGTTATTCATATCATTGCCCGTAATGCTAGAAATAGATTTCATCCTTAACATTTGGCTTGGCAACAACATTCCTCCCCACACAGGCACTATCATCATTCTTGTAATCATTGATTCATATTTAAACAACCTGAACAGTTGCACATCCGGCGTAGTGCATGCATCGGGCATAATGAAAGCATATCAGCTTTCTGGAGGAGTGATAAGCCTTTCTACTATAATTTTCGTATCAGTTGGTCTGTTTTTATTTGAAATACCAGAAACAGCCTTTATTGTAATAATTTTACTAGATTGCATCAGACAACTTGTTGCAATAATCATACTAAAAAAAATAGTACCGGAGTTTTCATATAAGGCATATACCGAGAAGGTTCTCTACCCATTTATAAAGGTTGCAGCAATAGGTATCATTATACCATTAACGCTCCGCCTATGCTTGAATGCAGGAATAGCAAGATTCATACTAATTGTATTTGTCTCACTGCTGTCTACTGCAATCTGCACCTATGTAGCAGGATTAAGCAAAGCCGAAAAAAGCATTCTAGGCAATTTTGTGAAATCAAAAATCAGAAAAACAACAAACAAATAATTAGAGCTATGATAATAGGTTACACAACTGGAGTATACGATATGTTTCATATCGGACACCTGAATATTTTAAGAAGAGCTAAAGAGCGATGTGATTTTCTTATCGTGGGCGTAAGCACAGACGAACTGGTACAAAAGGAAAAGAACAAGACACCTATCATTCCATTTGAAAACAGGTGTAAAATAGTCGAGGCCATAAAGTATGTCGACAAAGTTGTCCCCCAAATAGACAAGAACAAATTTGCAGCTTGGGAAACACACAAATTCCACAAAATGTTCGTCGGCTCCGATTGGAAAGGAACAGATGCCTGGAACAAGTTCGAAGAACAATTCAAGCCGCTAGGAGTTGAAATTGTATATTTGGACCATACCGATGGAATATCTTCAACAATTTTAAGAGAAAAGATTATTACACGATGACAAACACTCTTTCCACTAATAATACCCCAATAACAGAAAGAAAGAAAGAAAGAAACAAGAAATTTGACACCTTAAAAGGAATACTGATTATACTCGTTATCTTGGGGCACATACCATATTTAGGTTCAGACAATGTAAATAAAATGCTAAATACATTTATTTACACGTTTCATATGCCGTTGTTTATACTCATTTCGGGATATTTTACAAAAATAAACAGCGACGTAGGAGACTTTCTGCAAAGTATCAAAAAGATTGCCATTCCTCTATGTATATTTCAATGTTTAAACCTGTGTCCCATTTATATTATCAGTAAGCAAATAGACACAACTACACTCATTACACCATTTTGGACTTTATGGTATCTATTAAGCCTTATTTTTTGGAGAATTCTTTTACAATTCACTCCAAAGAGTTTACTTGACAGACCCTATATCTATTTGGCAATAACAATCGTGATTTCAACCCTTTGCGGATTAATTACAAATGGGCGAATACTGTCAATCCAAAGAACATTCAATTTCTTCCCATTCTTCCTGTTAGGGTTTTATATCAAACAACAGAAGATTATACAACCAGACAAAATGTGGAATAACACAATGTCCATAATTTTCGTTGTAGGAGTTCTTGCATTAATTATCCTCAATCTATTTCCCGAGAACAGTTACATTCTTCTTCGAGGAGCCGACCAGTATAATATTTCGGACATCCCTGATAAAATATACATACTAATTCTTTCATTTATAACCACTATTTCTTTTTACAATTTATCAAATTCATTTAAACAAAGTACATTTTTGACAAATATTGGACAAAACAGCATAATCTACTATCTATACCACGGATTAATAATACATTTTATACTCCGGCCAATGATACGATACTTTAACCTACCGCAATCGTTCCCATTCATACTTTTGTATTGCTGCACAATTATTTGCATTATATATCTTATCAGCAAAATAAAATTTTTCAGATGGTTGACCGCGCCACATTTATAAACCACAAGCAGCATATGAGCATAGTGATTATAAAAAAAGAAACTCTTGCAAGAGTCTTTAATTATTGACAACAGCAAGAGTTTCTTTTTATTGTAATAGTTTTAAAAGAACACCTTCCTTTATATCACCACCGAACTTAACACCTTAACACCCTTAATTACCGTATCAGTCTGCGCAGTCAAGGCAAGCACCTTTTCGTTGCGCCCAATTACACGCGCCATAGTAATCCACTCCGTACCGTCACTCGCAACCGTATAAGCCTTGATATTTCCGAACATCACATTCAGTTCACCATCAAACAGCAGACTAACCAGCACCTTGCCGTGATTATTTTCAAAGGCAGCATCCGAAAGACTTAACACTGCACCCTGCGACATATTTGCTACACCATTCTCAAGTGCGACATTGCCAAATTCAACATCGAATTTATCAAAAGAGAAAACATTGTTCACATTTCCCGCATCAAACAGGTTAACATCTGCCATTGAAGCAAACATATCAACGCCAAGCCCGGCCAAACGTCTTATGGCAAGAGTATTAGCATAAGCAGCACCCGCCAAATAACCATTCTTGTGCAAGGCTGTAACAATCTCTCGCACTTTGTCATCACTAATGTCGTCGTCCCAGAAACCACCAAACACATAGGGCTTGCCAAAAGACTCACAAATATCCAACACACTCTCCACTGTTGTAGTATCAGCAACATCTTGGTATGTAGTTATTATACCTGTGAAATTGTTTTAAAATCTCTTTCAGTAACAATTACGAGATAACAATAAGGGAGAAAATACTAACACAAAAATCAAAGGATTTATTTGTTGAATAACAATATATCCAGTACCTTTGTATAATAACAAGACAAATAGTAGCACTTTATACGACATATGTTTTGAAATGTCGAATTTTACCATCATACTCATAAAACCTATACAACATGAATGTATTTAGACTTTTCTTGGACAGAGGCAAACGATTATTTCTTTACACAATCGCAATGATCATAAGAGCGCTCACTAAAATAAACAGCAAAAGAGTCTTTATGTGGTCATACAAAATGGACAAGTATGCGTGTAACCCGAGATTTATTACTGAATACCTTTTGGAAGAACACCCCGACGAATATGAAGTTTTTTGGGCTTTTAAAAAAGGCATAACCCCAAAAGAGCTTGACGATAAAATTCACATTGTAAGAAAATACTCATTTGCATATTTTGTTGCAATGTACACATCCAAATTTGTTTTCACGAATCTGCGTAACGAAAAAATGGATACGATGTTCAAAAAAAAGAAAGGACAGAAATACATTCAAACTTGGCATAGTTCCATTAGGCTCAAGAAGATAGAAAAGGATGCAGCAAAACAGCTTGGTGCAAAGTACGTAAAACGAGCTATCGAAGATTCAAAAATGTGTGATTTAATGATGTCCAACAGCAAATTGTACACAAATCAAATTAAAAATTCATTTTGGTACAATAACGAAATTCTCGAGAATTGCGTACCGCGGAATTGTATATTCTACAAAAAGGACAAAATAAATACTACATACACCAAAATTCGCGAAAGAATGGGGTTTGCCCCAGATTGTAAAATAGTGCTATATGCGCCCACATTCCGTGGCGGCAGCAAGGACCTTAAATACTACCGTATTGATTGGGATAAAGTCATTCCGGCATTTGAAAAGATGCTTGATGGCGAAGTCAAGGTTCTGCTCCGCCTGCACCCGAATATGTCAAACATCAAAGATTTAAACTCAATCACAAATTTCAAGAATGTATACAATGTGACACAAGCACCAGACATTACTGAGTTTATGTTTGCAGCTGACGCTATGATATCGGACTACACAAGCGCAATGTTTGATTTCATAATTCTGGACAAGCCTTGTTTCATTTACGCCATAGACCAAAAGGAATATGACAGAGGATTCTACTGGAGCCTGGACTCACTCCCTTTCCCAATAGCAGCGAATTCTCAAGAACTTATAACAAACATTGAAAAATTCACCCCCACTGCATACAAAGAGAAAACAGACGATTTCAAGAACAACATCTGGGGGCTTGAAGAAGACGGCAAAGCCTGTGAAAGATTGTATAATTGGATGCAAAGTTATTAATAGACATTACTCTTTACCAAATAAGTCACATGTTTGATTTTCCAATAACACAACATAGTATAGGAACAGCCATTTTTTGTTTAGCTGTTTATGTTTTTGTTTTAATAACCAACTACAAAAATACATTTAAACAACCATTCAATAACCGTTTAAACAAATTCACAAAGTATTTCAACATATTCCTCGCTGGTTTCATAATTATTGTTTTTTGCAAAAAAGGAGATTTCTTCCATTTAATGGAACACGTTAAATACTATAGTTTTTCCCCGTTCGCTTATAATTACGGAGAAGAGGTCTATATTGAAATTGCACGTCTGGTTGACAAGAACTATTTTCTTTTCAGAGCAATTGTTTGGGGAGGAGCCTTTATATTGTTCTGTTGGACTGCAAAACGCATGAAAATACCTGTTTACAATGCAGCCTTGACTATATTTTGTTCATATATAGTTTTATTCTCCTATGCACGAGTAACAGCAGCTATGGCTGTATATTTCTTCGGTCTTTCATTTCTGTGCAAACCAATAAAAAATCTGAAATGGTTAAGCTACTTATTAGGAGTTATAATCATATATACAAGTTGGCAATTCCACAACAGTGCCATAATTATGATAGCAATAACCATGGTATTGCTTGTTCCATTAAGAAAATGGAGTTTTATGCTTGTTTTACTTCTAATACCAATTATTGCTTATGTAGCAAAGAGCTATCTTCAAATATTAGTAATGAACATAGAAGGAGCAAATGAAGAAATCGCTTCTAAAATCGCACATTATTCAGAAAGAGAATTTGAAAGTTCTATATCCGGTCTGCTATTAAATACTATGAAATATGCGTCATTCTACATACCAATAATTATCACCACCATCACAATATTCACAAAGAAAAACTTCACGAAAGTTGGTACTCATATAATTAGAATGTATAAAGTAGCCTTTAGTATCATTTTTTTGGCAAGTGTAATATATTTGTTTGGAGATGTATTCCGTACAATATATTATCGCACACTTAATATGGCAATGATACCATTGACAATTATCGCTTTATCACTATATAAAGAGGGAACTATATCCAAGAAACAATTCTTTTGGTGTTATATACCTGGATTAATCTACTCTTTTTCAGCAATTGTATATGACATTTATGCAATAAACGCAGAACCGTAAAAAAACCACTATGAAGTTATCTATAATCATACCTGTTTACAACGTTGAGCAATACATTGAAAAATGTTTAAAGAGTTGTCTTGAGCAAGATATTCCACAGAGCGAATATGAAATTATTGTAGTGAACGACGGAAGTCCCGACGGAAGCCTTGCCATTGCCGAGCGCATTGCTGCAACAGCCACAAACATAACAGTCATTTCACAAGAGAATGGCGGGTTAAGCGCTGCCCGCAACACAGGACTAAAGGCTGCCAAAGGAGAGTTTGTATGGTTCGTTGACTCTGACGACTGGATTGAGAAGAACTGCCTAAAAGACCTTATAAGTTCGTTCGAGAACAATGATGTTATAAAAATAGGACATAGTTTGGTGTACACAGACAAGACTGTTACGTACATTCCCAAAGCTGTAAGCAATGGAAAAGAACTTATAAAGAGAGATTTTTTAAGACCGGCGCCATTCTACATTATGCGACAGAGTCTTCTAAAATCTAACAGTCTTTCATTTACCGTTGGTATATACCACGAGGACACTGAATTCACACCGCGTGTGTTATATTTATGCAGAAAGCTGGCTGTATACCCCAAAAGTCTATACTATTACCTACAAAGAGAAAACTCTATAACAACTACAGTAAACCCCAAAAGAGCCTTTGACCTGCTCAAGGTTGCGCAATCCCTCTTCAATTTCGGCAAGAGTGTCAGCGATGACTGCAAGCCATACTTCAATGACCTTGTTTCAAGATGCATAAATTCTTCACTTGCGATAATATCGAAATCGGACAAAAACAAAAAACAGGATTGGGTAAAAGAGATAAGAGAGCACAAACACCTGTTAAGAGCAATGCGTAAAAGCAGCAAAACAAAATACAAGATACAAGGCACAATGTTTTTATGCATCCCGGCTTGTTGTATTATAGGGTTATACAAACTTATGTCAATAGTAAAATAGTATACACGATATGAAATTGATTGTCAATGCCGATGACTGCGGTATCTCTTTAGAGGTAAACAAAAAAATCGAAGAGTATATAAACAGAGGGGTGCTGTCAAGTACAACAATAATGGGCAACATGCCATTTGTTGCCGACTCAAAAAGAATGTTCGACTTGTACAAAGAGAACATATCATTCGGCATACACCTTAACTTGAGTGAAGGTTCCCCACTGACAAAAAGCCAGATACTTCTCGAGAACAAAGTCTATCTTGAAAACGGTAAGGACATTATATTTAATGTAGATAACAAGGTACGCAACAGCAAGTTCCCCAAGGAAGTAGAAGATGCCATATTCAATGAACTGTCGGCACAGATAGATAATATACTCTCACATGGTATTGCGATCTCGCACATTGATAGCCACCACCATATACATACAAGGCCATATATGCTCAAAGTATTACCACGTCTACTAAAGAAATACCAAGTGAGCAAAATTCGCCGAATGAGAAACTACATGCCATTCTCTATTGAACGGTGCAAAAGAAATGCGTGGTGGTACTTGATAAAGATGCAGGCATGTAAATTAAAGACAACCAATTACTTCTGTGGTTTTGAGGAGTTCATAGAGTTTGCAAAAGTTGGTTTTATAAAAAACAATGCGGTCGTAGAATTGATGACGCACCCCGGGGGATACACCAAAGAAACCGAAGAGCCGCTGATGGAAAGCACCAACCTAAAGAAGAAGTTCAATGCAGAAATAATTAATTACAACGAGTTATGAGCCTTGAATTCAAATATATTGAAGAAGCAAATGTAAGCAAGGAAGAGTACCTTGAATTCCTGAAGGAGTGCTATGGAGATGATGCCAGACACAAACTCGAGGAGCGTGCTCCTTGGTTGCATAAAACAGGAAAATACAAGATTCTGCTTGCTCTATTGGACAACAAGATTGTTGGCCAAGCATGCTCATATGAGGTGACAGCCATCGCAAACGGAAAGGAGATACCATTGACATGGGGTATTGACAATTTTGTTTTGTCCGCAGCACGTGGAAAAGGTGTTGGAAAAAGATTGCAAAAAACAATGCACATTGAAAGAGAGAATTTCTCGTCGGCATGGTACTCACCGACTAATGGATTCATAAAGAAAAAATGCGGCTCAAGAATATTCCAGCCCAACTATTTTCCATACTACGCTGTATCTAAATTTTTAGGTATATATCTTGAACTAGCATTGTACAAGATATTAAAGAAAAACATAAAAATACCAAGTAGACTACCAAACTTCTACTATAATCTTTTTAACAGAAAAAAGCTGAATGGGTTAGATATTAATGAAATACATGAATTTACTATAGAGAATATACAGTTCATACAGGATGTTCTAAAGAGCAACTACGATTTCTACGTAAAAAGAGATCTTGAATATATGAACTGGAGATACTTTGAGAACCCTTCGGTAAAGGATTTTCACATATTGGAAATAAAGAAGGAGGGCAAAAGGGTTGCCATTGTATGCTTTTCAAATGCAAGGAAGAGAAAATACATTTGTACCGAATACATTGGAGCAACACTTCTTGACCTATTCATAAGCGACAGAACTGTTTTCGACGAAAAGGATGCAATAAGAACAATAGTCAATTACTATAAACAAAAAGGTATAGCACTTGATGGAATAAATACAATTTTCAACATTCCGTATTTCCCAAAAATCAAATACCCCAAGCAGGGAACCCCATTCCTCTCGACATACGAAAATGATATAAAAAAACCATACATCTCAATGATGGACCAGGATATGGAACAAAACTAACTACTGAACAAATGAAAGCTACAATTATAATACCAACATACTCGCCAAACGAGTATATATATGAATGTTTGGATGCGATATTCAAGCAAACCCTCCCGGCTGCTGAATTTGAGACCATCATAATTCTGAACGGTCCCAAAGAACCTTATTATACCAATTTAAAAGAATATATAGCAAACAATAGCACACACAACATTGAATTGTTATATACAGAGACACCGGGTGTTTCTAATGCAAGAAACATTGCAATAGACAAGGCTAAAGGAGAATACATTACGTTTGTCGATGACGATGACATAATTACTCCAATTTTCCTTGAGGCCCTGCTGGCTGTAAGTTCGCCCACATGTGTAGGAGTATCAAATGGTTATCAATTTGTCAATGACATAAAAGAGAAAGAGGAACATGACATTACTCACAGATTCAACCAAGCGAAAGGCAAGGAATTTTCATTTATGAGATACCGTTTCTTTTTATCACCCGTAGCTTTCAAACTCATTCACCGGAACATTATAAAGAATGCACGTTTCAACACCTCATTGAAGATAAGCGAAGACGCTATGTTTGGTTTTACCATATCACGCAGAATAAAAGATATGAAGTGCGCCGATGAAACAGCAATCTACTACTATAGATACCGTGCCGGCTCTGCCACACGCAAAAAGTTGGACAAGGGTTATGTATTCAAACTGACATTCAAAAAGCTGTGGTTGTTTACAAAAGTGTATTTCAGTGCACCATTCAGCTACAATTTTCCGTTTTACCTCACCCGCTTGCTGGCATCAATGAAACACATGATTATTATGCTGAAACAAGAATAAGAAGATTAAAAATTAATTCAAAAGCATATTAAAACCATGACAAACAAAAAAAACGCATTGGATATATTGATGCACAACGAGGACTAATAATACTATTGGTTATATTAGGACACTGTGCATTGTCCACAACAATGAGATTCATAGATAACAAGACAATAGCCATTTGTATTACAATAGTCATTTAATAGGTGTTGCGCATTTACAGCAATTAGCCATTTCATTTATAATAAACAGGTTAAACAGGAAACTGCATAATTAACACTATAAAAAGGCAATCTCCGGATGAGAATTCTCATCCGGAGATTGTAAAATTTTATACCTCATTAAATCCAAACCTGTCGCTCATTGACAATTTGACAATTTCCCTAATCAGTTCACGCTGTTCCTCGCTAATGGGTTGCCACGTTGTACCGCTTACCCATTCCGCTTTTTGCGAACTCTCGGTAGGCATCCACTCAACCTCACTGAAATCGACACCGTACATTGGCGAGCTGACTCTTTCTGCAGGTTATGGAACATTGACCGAGGAATATTACGAGCACTTAGGTAGCAAAACAGATATAACATTGTGTAAGAGAAAAAAATAATTATACTGCTATATATAAAATGAGATGCGTATTGTAAAAATAGCGCATCTCATTTTTTTTTGTAAAATCAACAATTCAACAATTCAGGCATATCAGCAATAGCCCTTTTATACAAAGTCAAAGCACCAGTTTCCGAAGGATGTACACCATCGCTTGAAAGCATATCACCAAACCAAGCACCGGTTCCCTCATCAGCACCTACTGCCTTGTCAAAGTCAATATACCTGTAACCCGAAGAACGGATAATCTCATTTTTGAATTTGTGTGTTCTTGAAGGTACGGTAGGTATTGTTGCCAATATCAGTTCAATATTGTTGTTCTCGCAGACAGCCTTCAATGAATTATAAGTATTCAACCAATTGGCATTGACAGCAGTTGAGCTGTCGGCATCATTCATACCCAAGCACCAAAGAATCTTTTTAGGAGTACCGATGGTGAGCAAGTTCGTAAGGTCTGTATATGCCGAAACCGAGCCTTGCCCCCCAAAACCGTTGACAACAAGATTCGTATGGTTCTCTGAAATCATATAAGCCATCCATCTAATAGTACCAGTCACACCAAAATAACTGTCGCCAAAAGCCCAAATATCCGAGTTTATAGCTTTACAAGTCCAACCAAATCTGCAATCCTTCAACTCGCAGCCCTCGCTTTCAACAAAAGGAGTTCCCTTGTTGCCATACCAGCTTGAAAAGAAAAATTCGTAATTCTTTCCATTAGAAGTAATCTTGAGTTTAGTTGTAGTGTTCTTTGATTTTTCAATGTACACCTGTATATTGTTCTCAATTGTGAGACCGTGTTCAAACTCCTTTTCTGATACAGGATTGGTAACGTGGCTATAAGTTGTAACGGTAGTTGGGGTGATTTTCATATACGCACCATTAGTTCTACCGTGACCAATATACAAAGCATCGAACTCACCATTGATATTTGCCGAGAAAGTTATATACTCTCCAACACTGATACTATTCTGTGGCAATTCCCAAATATCACCCGAAGAAAGAGTTCCTTCAGTTATAAAAGTTCCGTTCTTTCTAACAACATCAGGTATCGACAAAACCCTCTCTTTAAGTTCGCTACTCAATTTATTAACTGTTACGGCATTTTCAGCAATTTTATCAGTAGTTACAGCAGCATCATACAGTTTCTCTGTTCTTATCAAACCGTATGTTCGTTGATTTGCGGGTAGAATAGCTGTTCCTTTATTGATACAATATGTATTTTCCCACCCTTGATAATATTGTACTCTTATCCAATAAACGCCTTCGGGAACAATAAAAACTCCATTTGGTGCCTCTATACTTACAATATGTTTTTTATCGGCATCATAACCGTGAGGTCTGGTACCGGAGTTAGATATCACATAAGTTTCACTGGGAACAACAGCCATATAATCGGTTAGGTTATATCCCTCTCTGTCTTGAATAGTTCCCCAGGCATCGGCAAAGCCTTTATTTACGAGAATACCGACAGCATTTTTGTCAAAGATATTTCCTCCTAATTGAGAGTTCAGAGCGTTGGTGTATATTGCAGGATTTGAATTGTTTAATTTTTCCCTTACATCCTCACTCAACTTCTGTGCTGTTACAGCACCGTCCTGTATGTCTGCCGTTGTTGCAGCACCTATGTCAACCCAATTGCCCCAGCTGATGCCGGTGTTTCCCTGCCCGGTGCGTGTCTTGTAACTGAAAATGCCATCGACATTAAGGGCGTACTTGAACTGGCTCACGCTCCTAACTCTTCCGGTTTTACCTGCAACGGCGTAGTTGTTGATGACTACCATTACAAAGGTCTCGAAGAAGGTGCTTCCATCGGTATATACTCCGCTGTACATTCCGTTGTCGATGTAATTGTTGAGCGAAGTGACCTGCCCTACTCCTATATTCTGTTGCAGTTTGCCCCAGGGTTCCCAGCCGGTTCCACCCGTAAGGGCATTCTTGCTCACAGCACTGCCGGTGCGTATATATACATCGCCGTCGCCACCGGTGCGGTTGCTCAGAGTCAACATTTGTGTAACGCATTTGTCCTTGCTGTCGCCTGTTCCGCTAATGGAACTGTCGAGCACCACAAGCCTTGCACAGAATGTGTGCCCGGGGTTACTGTTGTCAATGGGCAATCCATCATTAGCATTACGTCGCTCACCGGTGATGTTGTAGGTACCTTGCTTGACAAAGGTGTTGATAGATGAATTCACACACCACTCTACGGCGTCTGCTCCTGTTGGTTTGATCTGCTCCAATGCTTGGGCAAGTTCTGTAGCAGTAGCCAGTTTTTCCCATTTTCCCCACTTGGTATTTTCGCCGCTTATTTCACCGGTACGCGTATATATCTCTGTATTTCCGTCGTTGCAGGGAGTAAAGACAAGCGTCTGCCCTATACGGTGAGCCGGCAACCCGGTAACGGTGCCGCTGTCGGTTACAAAGAGATGTGCCTTGATGTAGTGGTTGCCAGTGCAGGCTGTAAGCGGAAGGCCCAATTTCTGCACCTCTGCATGGTTGAGGTCGATAAGGCTGTATCCGCTTTTGAAAAGTTTGTCGAGTCCGTCCTGCAATACGGTAGTGCTCATTGCCTCGTTCTTGACAGAGGTGCTTTTAATCTGGTTCTTCTGTGACATAATACTTTTTTGCAGCAAAAGTATTGTCACAAACA
>JAZRLO010000007.1:0-271527 GCA_045646845.1 Bacteroidaceae bacterium | reverse complement strand
ACAATCGCAACATTCACATTCGTTAGTTCGCTACGCTCATCGAGAACCTCTTTTTAATATTTTTCATTAAGGTATGGTCAGGATGACAAGTTCGCGAAGAAAAAAGTCGTGGGTCAACTATATTATTACTTTAATTTTCCCTTGTTTTAATGAATCTTCCTGTAAGCCATCTGCGCACAGGCTCATCATACAGTTTCAGGCACAAGAGCGCAAGCACGATACTTGAGACAACGACAAGCGTGGACACCCCCAGGCACTCATTTGGTGAGTAAACTTTTTTCTCAATCAGCCAAGCATAGAAGATGTACATTATAGGGTAGTGTACGATGTAGAGCGGGTATGACAAATCGCCAAGCAATCTATTCGTTTTTGCCATAATGCCATTGCCTGCATTGCCGCAGGCACCAAGCCAGACAATAAACGGGAATATCACGGCGATGCACACGACTTCGTATAGGCTATTGATGCTGATGTCAGTATTTTTCAATGGAGTAATATATGGTACGATGAACAGGATTATGAGTATTGCGCTACATATCCAGAACGCACCTTTTACCTTGCGTGGCTTGAATGTACGTGCAAGCAACATACCCACAGTAAAGGGGAAGAGCATACGAACCAGACCACCCCAGAAATTCAATTCATCGATAGTCCAGCCTACGCCTACCATGTCATATCCCGAAACGTTGCCAACGAAGAACCATGCATGCAGACATCCTAAGACAACTGCCAATATTGTAAGGATTTTTGTAGAGAGGCGACGCATGAACAGCACATACAGTATATTCCCGATGTATTCGAAGAAAAGTGACCATGCCGGGCCGTTCAGCGGGAACATCTCGCCATTGCCACGAACCTCGTATGGCACACCGGGCACCGCCGGAATCATAAACATTGTAAACAGCATCGCAACCATCACCCAACCGGTAGGAGCAGTGTTACCATCCCACTTTTCAAAACCCACAAAGGCGAATGCCAACACACCAATCAACGCACCCATCACAAGCATGGGGTGCAGACGTATGAGGCGGCGTTTGAAGAATTGCCATGTGTTCATTTTCTTCCAACGGTCGTCGTATGCGTAGCTGATTACGAATCCCGAAAGAATGAAGAAGAAGTCAACGGCGATGTGTCCGTGGTTCAGTGTCCTGATTATGCCATCGCCGGCTCCGTTGGTCAGTTCGGCAAAGGAGAAGCCTTCGAAAATGTGGTAGAATACTACAAGTATGGCAGCAACCCCTCGCAGTCCGTCAAGCAATTCATAATGGGGCTTTGAGTCGTCAAAACCAGCCGATGAAATTGTGTTTTTTTTCATTTCTGTGTTTGTTTTTCCTTGAAAATTGATTGTTGACAGCAAAAGTAGCGCTTCTTTTCGTTGGTTTTTTTGCTTTTAGGCAAAAAATCACAGCTTGCTTCTTATTCTGCTCAATGTGTATATGCTGATTCCCAAGAATTCGGCAATATACTTCAGCTTTACCCTGTTGAGCAGCCCGGGGAAGTGCTCCTGGAATTTTTCGTAACGTTCTTTGGGCGGCAACTGCAGTCTCTCGACAAACAGATGGCTCAACAGGATATTGCACTCCTGGTGGATGACGCGTCCCCAGTTCGCGATGTCAATATATTTCGCGTAAAGAGCATTGAGCTCGTCAATAGGCATCGTGTATATGAGACAGTCGGTCAATGTCTCGATGCTCTCCACGGATGCGGTATTGTGGTAGAGGGAATACATACCGAATGTAGTGTCTCCTTCGAGGCTGAACCAGGTGGTTGTGTCGGTATCTTCCTTGTGGAATATCGAGCGGGTTACCCCTTCTTCGATGAAGTAGACGTTTCTGTCGGTGACGCCGGAACGCACCAGCATAGTGTTCTTTGGATACTGTACCGGGGTCATACGCTCAAGCATGGCTTGCAAGGCTCCCTCCTCCATTGGATAACGGCTCAATATTTTTGCTTTGATATTTTCCATACAGTCGCGAAGATACTCTTTTTTGTGTATAAAACTGCAATAATCCGAATTATCATACCGAATCTCCCTCGCGCAGGCCCGTTATTTAAAATAAAATAATTACTTTTGCGAATTGTGTCCCGCAAAGGGCATACGTGAAACGGAATAAGAACGATCAAAAAACATAACTACAATGGAAAAGAAATTCAAAAGAACACTTGTGACATCGGCCCTGCCATACGCGAACGGCCCTGTTCACATCGGTCACCTTGCAGGCGTTTATGTGCCTGCCGACATCTATGTGCGTTATCTGCGTCTCAAGGGCGAGGATGTGCTTTTCATCGGCGGTAGCGATGAGCACGGAGTCCCCGTAACACAGCGTGCCCGAAAGGAGGGCATTACTCCGCAGGATGTGGTTGACCGCTATCACAACATAATCAAGGAGTCGTTCGAGGGCTTCGGAATCTCGTTCGATGTCTATAGCCGCACTACTTCTGCGACACATCACAAATTCGCTTCGGAATTCTTCCGTAAACTCTACGATGACGGCAAGCTCGTTGAGCAGACTTCCAAGCAGTTCTACGATGTAAAGAACGAGAAGTTCCTCACCGACCGCGATGTAGTGGGCGAGTGCCCCTATTGCCACAAGCAGGCCTATGGCAACCAGTGCGAAGAGGGATGCGGCCGTGCGCTTGAACCCACTGAGCTTATTAATCCACGTTCAAAAGAGACAGGCGAGGCACCTGTACTCAAGGAGACAAAGAACTGGTATCTGCCGCTCAATGAGTATCAGGAGTGGCTAAAGGAGTGGATTCTGGAGAACCACAAGGAGTGGCGTCCCAATGTATATGGCCAGTGCAAGAGCTGGCTCGACATGGACCTGCAGCCACGCGCCATGACGCGCGACCTTGACTGGGGAATACCGGTGCCAGTTGAGGGTGCCGAAGGCAAGGTGCTCTATGTGTGGTTCGATGCTCCTATCGGATACATCAGCAACACAAAGGAACTGTGCGACAAAGACCCGGCAAAGCACGGCACATGGGAACAGTGGTGGCAGAGCGAGGATACACGCCTTGTACACTTCATTGGCAAGGACAACATAGTGTTCCACTGCATTATCTTCCCGGTAATGATGAAGGCTTACGGCAAGTATGTGATGCCCGAGAATGTGCCCAGCAACGAGTTCCTTAACCTTGAGGACGACAAGATTTCTACATCGCGCAACTGGGCGGTATGGCTCAACGAATATCTCGTTGACTTCCCCGGAAAGCAGGATGTTCTGCGTTATGTGCTCACAGCCAATGCGCCGGAGACCAAGGACAACAATTTCACATGGAAGGATTTCCAGGCACGCAACAACAACGAGCTTGTGGCTGTCTATGGCAACTTCGTGAACCGTGCGCTTGTGCTCACTAAGAAATATTTCGACGGCAAGGTACCTGCCTGTGGCGAGCTCACCGACTACGACAAGGCTACCGTTGCCGAATTCGTTGATGTGAAGGGCAAGGTTGAGCATCTTCTCGACCAGTATAAGTTCCGCGAGGCTCAGAAGGAGGCCATGGAGCTTGCACGCATAGGTAACCGCTATCTTGCCGAGACAGAGCCATGGAAACTGGCGAAAACAGATATGGGTCGCGTGGCAACAATTCTGAATCTTTCATTGCAGCTTGTTGCAAACCTCTCTATCGTGTTCGAACCGTTCCTGCCTTTCAGCAGCAAGAGACTGCGCGGAATGCTCAATCTCCAGTCGTTCGAGTGGACAAGCCTCGGCAGCACCGAACTTCTTGCCGAAGGTCATGAACTCGGTGAGGTTGGCCTGCTCTTTGAGAAAATCGAAGATGATGCCATTCAGGCACAGCTCGACCGTCTTGAGCGCATCAAGAAAGAGAACGAGGCTGCAAACTACAAGGCAAATCCGGTACGCCCCGAGTGTACTTTCGATGATTTCATGAAGCTCGACATGCGCGTAGGTACTGTGCTCGAGTGTACAAAGGTGCTGAAGGCCGACAAACTCCTGCAGTTCAAGATAGACGACGGACTTGAGACTCGCACAATCCTCTCGGGTATTGCAAAGCACTTCAACCCCGAGGAACTTGTGGGCAAGCAGGTTTGCTTTATCGCCAACCTTCCGCCACGCACCATGCGCGGCATTGTGAGCGAGGGTATGATTCTGAGTGCCGAGGACAAAGAGGGCAAGCTTTCGTTGCTTACCGTCACTCCGGCAACAAAACCCGGTAGCGAGATAAAGTAATATCAGATTTGTCATTCTGAGCAAAGCGAAGAATCTACAAAGATCCTTCACTACGTTCAGGATGACAACTACTATGGATATTAAGCAAAAGGCAACAACACGCACAACTTGAAACAGAACGTCGCAAAGGGAATGCATTGGGCCAAAAGGTAATGAGGCAATGACTAAGGACTGCAACACACATAACTTGAAGCATGCTGTCGCAAAGGGTTTCCTTTGGGCCAGCATGAGCAATGTCGTATGCCAGCTCTTCAGCCTGCTTTTCGGAATATATATGGCACGCATACTGGGGCCCGACGACTACGGGCCTGTAGGTATGCTTGCCATTTTTTCTGCCATAGCCGGCTCGTTGCAGGACAGCGGTTTCGTGGCGGCTATCGCCAACCGTAAGAGTGTGGGGCACGATGACTACAATGCGGTCTTCTGGTTCAACATACTCATTTCGTTCCTTATGTACGGCGTGCTTTTCGCGTGTGCGCCGCTGATAGCCGACTTTTTCAACCAACCGGTGCTGGTAAGCCTTTCCCGCTACAATTTCCTGGGATTCGTGGTAGCCGGCTTCGGTATTGCCCCGTCGGCATATCTCTTCCGTGAGCTCAAGGTAAAGCAGAAGTCGATAGCCCTTATCCTCTCCATTGTGGTTTCGGGCGTTGTGGGAGTTGTGCTTGCGCTGAACGGATACTCCTATTGGGGAATAGCCACACAGAGCATAGTATATGTGCTTGTGCGTACGTTGGTCTGCTGGTACTTCACTCCATGGAGGCCTTCGTTCAAAATAAATTTCGCTCCATTGAAATATCTCTTCGCGTTCAGCTACAGGTTGCTGATAACCAATATTTTCCAGCGTTTCAACTGGAACATATTCTCGTTCATACTCGGTAAGTATTATAGCCGTACCGATGTGGGCAATTATACAAAATCGGCCGAATGGTTCAATATGGGCGGGGAGATTGTCAACGGAATGGTCAATGCTGTAGCGCAGCCGGTCCTTGCGAAGGTGGTCGATGACTGTGAAAGGCAGTTGCGCGTGTTCCGCAAGATGCTCCGCTTCACGGCATTCGTGGCCTTTCCGCTCATGTTCGGGCTCTCGCTCGTAGCCCCTGAACTTATCTCGATAGTGATAACCGACAAATGGCTTAAGAGTGCGTATATGTTGCGTATCCTGGCTGTCTGGGGAGCTTTTATGCCTTTGCAGTCGATGCTCACGAACCTGCTCATAAGCCGCGGACGTACACGCATCTTCATGTGGTGTACCATTGTGCAGGGAGTGCTCATGCTGGGGATACTGCTCACAATGCGTTCTTGCGGAATAACGCCCATGCTGGTCAGCTACTGCATCTTCAATGTGTTGTGGCTTTTCGTATGGTACTTCTTTGTACGCAGGGAGATTGCGATAGGTGTCGGTGTGTTCATGCTCGATACTCTCCCGTACATGCTACTTGCCGCAACCGTAATGTTCTCTACGTATATGCTGACCGAGGGCATCAGTGACATTTATGTGCTGCTTGTTTCGAGGATTGCCATAGCCGCAGCCCTGTACATAGGAATATCATTCTTGATGCGCAGCGGAGAGCTACGGGAAATCATCAATTTCATTCTGAAAAGAAAAGTTGAAGAATGACGACATGAAAAAGATTCTTTTTGACAACCAGATGTTTACTTTCCAGCGTTTTGGCGGCGTGACGCGCTATTTCGCTGACCTCATGTATAACCTTCCGGCGGATGAGTTCGTGTCGGACATACCGATGCGCTATTGCGAGAACCATTATGTAACGGAGACCTACGGCCGCAAGTACGAGAAAAGGACTTTTCCGAACAATTACCGTTTCCGCCGTTTCATATACAAGCTCACGAACAAGAATATATCCCGTCTGGCGGTGAAGTTCGACGATTTCGATATATTCCACCCGACATATTTCGACCCCTATTTCCTCAAGACGCTAAAGAGGCGCAACAAGCCTTTCGTGCTGACCGTACACGACATGACGTTCGAGCGTTACCCGCAGGATGTCCTCATATACGACCGTACCATCCCGCACAAGAAACGTCTCATAGCCGAGGCCGACCATATCATTGCAGTCAGCGAGAACACCAAGCGCGACATCGTTGAACTTCTCGGTACCGATCCGTCTAAAATATCGGTGGTGCATCATGGCTACAGAGCCATTGCAGAGCCCGCTGCACAACTGTTCGACCGCTATGTGCTGTATGTGGGCGAAAGGAAGGGATACAAGAACTTCCTGCCGTGGCTGTCGGCCATACGCCCCATATTCAACCTTGACCCGAACCTCAAGATTGTATGTACGGGTTCACCGTTCACCTCGTCCGAAATAAAACTCTTCAAGCGGTGGAACATTGCCGACCGTCTTGTGCATATTTCGGCGAACGATGCGGAGATGGCGTCGCTGTACCGCCATGCACTCTGTTTTGTTTTCCCCTCACACTACGAAGGGTTCGGCCTCCCCATTCTCGAGGCTTTTGCAAACGGATGTCCGGTCTGCCTGAGCAATGCGAGCTGTTTTCCCGAGGTTGCCGGTGACGCAGCACAGTTCTTCAACCCCAACGATGCCCAGTCGATGCAGGATTCGCTCAAAGAACTGCTTGTCAGCTCCGCATTGAGGGATGAACTCAGGGCAAAGGGTGCTGAACGCGGCAGGGAATTTTCTCTGGAGCGTATGGTTGAACGGACCTGTGATGTGTATCGTAAATTTTAAGTGAAGGCTGTTATGAAATTTACAAAATCGGAAATAACGCGTCTGTGGCCGATAGTCAAGAGGGTGACCGGAGCCAAAATCATCAGGTTCGTGGAACGCCTTTTCTCTTCGGAGAAGCTCAAACGCGACGTCTTCGGAACCAAACGTGGACGCAGGGTGTTGCTCTGCTACCTGCCCGAGGCTTTCGGGCGCGGCAAGCTGCCTGTATATCACTCCAATTTCACGGAGTGCCGTACCATAGCCGAAGCATTTGACCGTCTCGGTTACAGCGTCGATTGTGCGTCCCGCGGCAAGCAGGGTATAGACTACAGCCGCTACGATGTCGTGATGGGTATAAACTGCAGCTCATACTGGAACTCCTTTACCTCAAGCAAAGGTGTTTCTCCGCTCAGGATATTCTATTCGGTTGGTGCACATACATTCTTCAACTTCCGTGTAACTGCCGAAAGAAGCAGGGACTTCTTCGCTAACCACGGACGTTGGATGCTGCAGTCGTGCCACTATGTGCCGGGCAATGGCATGAACTACTATATGTCGCAGCTGAGCGATGCCGTAATACTGTTGGGCGACAGTTTTCTGCTCGAACAGTTCAAAGAGCAGGACGGCTCGGCCGACAACGTGCGCCTTCTTCCGGCGTTCCATTTCCCTGTTGCGGAGCCTGCCGCCGGCAAGGACTTCTCGCGTTGCCGCAAGAACCTGTTGTGGTTCGGCAGTTCGGGAATGGTACACAAGGGGCTGGACATTGCCATTGACTTTGCCGTGCAGAATCCTTCATACACGCTGCATATATGTGGCGGCAGCCGTCAGGAGAAGGCTTTTTGGGACTACTACACTCCAATTATAGCGGCTCATAAGAATATACACTATCACGGTTTTGTCGATATTGAGTCGCAGGAATTCAGGGAGGTGCTCGACGAGTGCGGTATTCTTGTGAATCCTTCGATATCGGAGGGTGGAGCAGTCTCTGTGCTGAACATTCTGGGCAACGGTGCTTTGTTGCCTGTGTATAGCCGTGGTACAGGGCTTGACCTCTCGGCTGTTGGCGTAGAGGTCGAGGATGCCACGTTCGACAGCTTCAGGAACGCGCTCCTTGCCGTAGCGGAGCTGCCCTGCTCCGTTGTCGGGGAGAAGGCGTGGGCCGCGCACTCTCTTGTCAAGGAGAAATACAGTCTTGAGAACTACAGGCAGGCCATGTATGAACATTTGAAGAGTATAACAGAAAACAGATAATTATGGAAAGTATTGTAAAAACTGACCGGACTGGTTGGAAAGCGTTGCTGCCGCATGCCGTTGCGGTTCTGATATTCCTTGTGCTTACGCTTGTGTATTTCAGCCCGGTACTCGAGGGAAAGGATATAAGGCAGGACGATGCCATAGGCTCAATGGGCTGGGGTAAGGATGCCCGTGACTACCATGAGAAGACCGGCGAGTACAGCTATTGGTCGAACTCTATGTTCTCTGGAATGCCGTGCAACTACACCTTCTCTCCTCAACCGGCTAACGTGTTCAAGCCTATCGGCGAGGTGATAACATTGGGCGCATTCGGTGCTTCCAAACGTCACATAGGCTTCATATTCGCGACATTCGTCGGGTGTTATATAATGTTCCTCTCGTTCGGCTGCAAGCCGTGGTTGAGCATAGCCGGTTCCATCGTATATACGTTGGGGTCGTACAATCTCATAATAATAGGGGCGGGACACATGAACAAGGGGCTTGTAATGGCGACAATGGCCCCGATAATCGGCGGAATAATATTGTGCTACCGGCGCAAACTGTTGGCTGGTTCGTTGTTGACACTGGTTTTTGCCGGTCTCAATGTCTATTGGAGCCATCAGCAGGTGAGTTACTATCTGCTGTTGACCGTGATAATTCTCGCTGTCGTCTATTTCATCTATGCCTGTAAGGAAAAGTGGCTCGGGTATTATGCAAAGGCTACCGGTGTTCTGGCGGTTGTTGCGTTGTTGGCTGTAGCTCCCTCCATCGGAATCCTGTTGCCGACTAGCGACTATTCCAAGGATTCGATGCGTGGCGGTTCCGAACTGAAAGCCGATGAAGGCGGCAAGTCTTCGGGACTTGAAAGCGATTATGCGTTCAGTTGGAGTTACGGCAAGATGGAGAGCTTTACCTTGCTTGTCCCCAATCTTTACGGCTCCGACTCGCATCATAATGCAGGCACGGACGGCGGGTTTTACGAGAACTGCCGCCAGGCCATGACCGACGTGTATGCCGGCATGATAATGGACCAGAACCCGGGTGTTTCAAAGAGCGATGCCGTACGCTATATAAATTCGGACCGTGAACTGCAGGCCAGTATAAACCGTGATACGGAGAGTTTCGTGAGTGCGGCTCCCACATACTGGGGCGACCAGCCCTTCACCGAAGGTGCCGTTTATGCCGGGGCGGTTGTCTGTTTCCTTTTCATTCTCGGTCTTATAATTGTGAAGGGCCCCGAACGCTGGTGGCTGTTGGCGGCTACACTCTTCACGCTTGTTCTTGCATGGGGACGCAATCTGCCCGAAATAAACAATTTCCTCTTCGAATATATGCCGCTCTACAACAAGTTCCGCGCTCCTTCCATGGCACTTGTGATAACGACACTGGCCATGTGTACATTGGCCATACTGGCCGTGAAGAGGTTCATGGAGCTTGTCGGTTCCGCAAATGCCGTGGAGCGTGAATCGGCGAAGACGGGCCTTTATGTCTCATTCGGCATATCTGCTGCAATCACTCTGTTGTTCATCTGTTTCGGCAGCTCCATGTTCGACTTTACCGCGCCGGGTGATGCCGCCATGTCACAGATGCCCTCTCTTCAGGCAGCATTGGTCGAGGAGCGTGCTTCGATGCTGCAGTCCGACGCCTTGCGCTCGTTCATTTTCATACTTATTGCGGCGGCTCTTATGGCCATGCTGCTGTACAGGAACAACGGGAATGTAAAGAAATTCTTTGTAGTTGCGTTTACCCTGCTTCTCCTTGTTGACATGTGGGGCGTTGCGAAACGTTACCTCAACGATGACATGTTCCAGCCCAAGGCCGAAACTACAGCCATAAAGGTTACCGATGCCGACAGGCAGGTGAAGGCGATGGCCGGTGACGACAAACACTACAGAGTCCTGAACCTCACCGGCAATGTCTTCAACGAGGCATTCACCTCGTACAAGCATAACTCCATCGGCGGTTACAGCCCGGCGAAGCTTTCAAGGTATCAGGACCTCATTGACAACCATCTTTCCAAAATGAACATCAATGTGATTTCCATGCTCAACACTCGTTTCTTCATAACGGAGCAGGGTGTGATGGAGAATCTCCCGGGCGGCGGTTCTCCCGGCGCATTCGGAAATTGCTGGTTCGTTGACAAGGTAGTGTGGGTCGATGGTGCAAAAGAGGAGATTGCCGCAATTGAGAATGTTGACAAAGATACTGCCTATGCCGACAAAGTCTGGTTGGATAAGGTTGAGACCCCCGGACAGTACGACAATGTTGTTGAGGGAACAATAGTCATGACCGAATACCGCAACCCCGGCAACATCGTATATAGCAGCAAATGCGAGGCACCGAAAATGGCCGTATTCTCCGAGATTTATTACAAGACATGGAAGGCGTATATCGACGGCAAGGAGGTTGAGCCGATACGCGTGAACTATGTTTTGCGCGCGCTTCCTGTTCCTGCCGGTGAGCATACGATTGAGTTCAAGTGTATTGATGAACTTATGGAGACAAGCCATCAGTGGTCTCTCTATATGTCACTGCTCGTAGGTGTCGTACTAATTGCTGCTGTGGCATTCGCGGTTTACCGCAAGGTGAAAGCTGCAAGGAATACAAAGGATTCTTCACTTGGTTGATAACTGTTTTTACGCTTATGGCACATAAACCGAAATTTTCGATAATAACCATAACGTTCAATGCGGCGCAAGTAATTGAGCCTACGCTGCAGAGCGTGAAGGCGCAGACTTACACTAATTATGAGTACCTGCTCATTGACGGTGCCTCTTCCGATGATACCGTGGCCCGTGCGAAGGCAAGTGGCATTGAGTTCGCGCACATAGTCAGCGAGCCCGACAAGGGACTGTACGATGCCATGAACAAGGGCATAGCGTTGGCGAGCGGAGACTATCTCTGTTTCCTCAATGCCGGTGATGCTTTCTATGCTCCTGACACGTTGCAGACGATAGTGGATACAATAGCCGGTGAAAAGGAGCTTCCGGGAGTCGTTTATGGCGAGACAGCCGAGGTCGATGAGGCCAGGAACTTCGTGCGCATGCGCAGGCATAAGGCTCCCGACAATCTCAACTGGCGCAGTTTCAAGAACGGGATGCTCGTATGCCATCAGGCTTTCTATGCGCGCCGTGACCTTGCGCCCATGTACGACCTCAAATACCGTCTGTCGGGCGATGTCGATTGGTGCATAAAGGTGATGAAACGTGCGTCAAAACTTGTTAAAGTCGATGCGGTGGTGGTGAATTATCTGCAGAATGGATTATCTTTGAAACATCACCGCGCTTCGCTGAAGGAACGTTTCAAGGTTATGAGCAACCATTATGGACTTCTGCCGACCATCGGGAGGCATATATGGTTCATTGTACGTGCCATATTCAAGAGATGAAGGATACTGAATAAAGGATTGAAAAAATAAAAAACTAACCGCTATGTTTTCAAAGGAGACTTATATTGCGCGCCGCAAGGCGTTGAAAGAGAAAATGGGTAACGGTCTGCTGCTCTTCTTGGGCAACAACCTTACAGGTATGAACTATGCCGACAATGCGTACCACTTCCGTCAGGACTCCACTTTCCTGTACTATTTTGCATCGGATTACGAGGGGCTTGCTGCTGTAATCGATGTCGATAACGACAAGGAGATTATCTTCGGCAACGAACTGACAATCGATGATATAGTATGGACCGGCGTACAGCCTACAATCAAGGAGAAGAGCGAGAGGGTTGGCATTGAGGAGATACGTCCGATGGCCGATTTTGCAGTTTATGTAAGCAATGCTGTATCAAAGGGTCAGGAGATACACTTCCTTCCTCCTTATCGCGGTGAACACCAGGTGTGGTTGCAGGAACTCATGGGCATCAACCCGGCAGAGCAGGCCGCGAAAGCTTCGGTGAAGTTCATCAAGGCTGTCGTTTCGCAGCGCAACTACAAGAGCGAGGAGGAAATTGCACAGATAGAGGAGGCTGTCAACGTCTCTGTTGACATGCATTGTGCAGCAATGCGTGCCGTGCGTCCGGGCACAACCGAGGCCGAGATTGTGGCTGTTGTGCAGGCCGAGGCGCAGAAGCACAACTTCGGTCTTTCGTTCCCTGTCATTGCTACAGTGAACGGACAGACACTGCATAACCACGCATACGGCACTACACCTCTCAAGGAGGGTCAGATGTTCCTGCTCGACAGCGGTTGCGAGAATGCCATGCACTATGCAGGCGACTTGACTACGACCATGCCCGTAGGCGCACGTTTCACCGAGCAGCAGCGCACTGTGTGCAACATTCTGCGTCGTGCCCACCTTACAGCAACTGCGAACCTTCGTCCGGGAATAGAGTACCGCGAGGTGCATAAACTTGTGCTTACGGAGATTGCAAAGGGCATGATAGATCTGGGTCTTATGAAGGGCGACCCTGTTGAGGCTACCGTTGCCGGTGCGACATGTATGTTCATGCCTCACGGCCTTGGCCATATGATGGGTCTCGATGTTCACGACATGGAGAATCTGGGTGAGGTGAATGTCGGCTACGAAGAGGGTCGTACGAAGAGTCCGCTTTTCGGCTGGAAGTCTCTCCGTCTTGCAAAGGCGCTTGAGCCGGGCTTTGTCTTCACCGTTGAGCCGGGAATCTATTTCATCCCCGACCTCATTGACAAGTGGCGTGCCGAGAAACAGTTTACCGATTTTATCTGCTATGACAAGCTCGACAGCTGGAAGACCTTCGGAGGTATGCGCGGTGAGGAGGATTACTACGTGTTCGAGGGCGGTTCACGCCGTCTGGGCAAGTACAAGCCCATGTCGCCCGAGGAGATAGAGGAAGAGCATAACAGGTAATCAGGATAAGGCATACAAATTATTCGAACCTCAACAATAAGAGGCTGATCCACTTTACTTTGGGTCAGCCTCTTTTGTATAATGGCTCACTGGCAAAAATTGTGGAAGTCTCCTGTAGCCTTTGCTGTGAAATACTCATTGCTTCGCGATTTTTACCGCATACAATAGTAATATTAACGAAAGACTTTTGTGCAAAGTCTCTCTTTGTGTGATGTAGAGTAACACCGCGGATACCTGCGTGTTCAGTCACCAACACCTTCGAGATGGCGGAACCTGTTGACGAACCTCATCCTTTTCTTGCGGGTTGATATGTCGGGATGGTGCTTTGCGTATTTCCTGCGACGGAGCTTGACTGCCGCTTTTGTTCCGAATGCCAATACCAGAATTCCTATAATTACTATCCATGCAATCATAACGCAGTGTCGTTTAGGTTAATAATCGGATGTGGTGATTGTTGTCACGTCTGCAATTTACTCAAAAGAATTTACAAAACAATTTTTTTTGTGTTTTTTTGTAAAAATTAATAAGAAACGGTTTAAATCTCCTTGTAAAACAAGTTTGCATTATGCTCCCCGAAAAACGGAGTTGACACGAGGGCTTTTATAGTGTTAAAAATGTGGGCTGTTGATATCTTTTGTCAAAAATAGACATTGTCATATCGGTATAATAATTATTTTTGCATAGTATTCTATTTCGGAAACAAAAACTCCTATTAACATATATGATTCAGACTGTTGTCAAGCGCGACGGGCGTATCGTCGGCTTTAATGAAGAGAAGATTATCACTGCTATCCGTAAGGCGATGCTCCACACCGACAAGGGTGAGGACATGTCGCTCATCCGCCAAATTACAGACCACATCTCTTTCCGCGGAGACGCGCAGATGACGGTGGAGGCCATTCAGGATATGGTGGAACTGGAACTCATGAAGAGTAGCCGCAAGGATGTTGCGCAGAAGTATATCGCATACCGTAACCAGCGACGCATCGCACGCAAGGCAAAGACCAGGGATATATTCCAGGAGATCATAAACATCCAGTCCAACGACGTGACCCGCGAGAACGCGAACATGAATGCCGATACTCCTGCCGGAATGATGATGAAGTTCGCCAGCGAGACTACCAAGCCTTTCGTCGATGACTTCCTCCTGAGCGAAGAGGTTGTGGATGCGGTCCGTCACAACTATCTGCATATCCACGACAAGGATTATTATCCTACGAAGAGCCTTACATGCTGTCAGCATCCGCTCGACAATATTCTGCTGAACGGTTTCAATGCCGGTCATGGCGAGTCGCGTCCCGCGAAGCGCATAGAGACGGCAAGCATCATGGCATGTATCTCAATGGAGACTGCACAGAACGAGATGCACGGCGGACAGGCCATCCCTGCCTTCGATTTCTATCTTGCACCTTATGTGCGTTCAAGTTTTGTCGAGGAACTGAAGGCTATTGAGGCATTGACCGGTGCCGACTATTCGCATCTGTATGACAAGGAGGTCGATGATTATGTGGAGCAACCGCTCGATTTCCTGAGCGGCGACGAGCGTATAATGCAACATGCGATGAACAAGACCGTTTCGCGCGTGCATCAGGCTATGGAGGCTTTCATTCATAATATGAATACTATACACTCCCGTGGCGGCAACCAGGTGGTGTTCAGTTCCATCAACTACGGAACCGATACTTCTGCCGAGGGACGTTGCATTATCCGCGAGCTCTTGAACAGCACTTACCGTGGTGTAGGCAATGGAGAAACTGCAATCTTCCCCATCCAGATATGGAAGAAGAAGCGTGGTGTTAGCTATCTGCCCGGTGACCGTAACTATGATCTTTACCAACTTGCCTGCAAGGTTACTGCGCGCCGTTTTTTCCCCAATTTCCTGAATCTCGATGCCACATATAACCAGAGCGAGGAGTGGAGAGCCGATGACCCTAAGCGTTATATGCACGAGGTTGCAACTATGGGATGCCGTACACGTGTGTTCGAGAACCGTTTCGGTCCCAAGACATCTGTGGGTCGTGGAAACCTCTCGTTTTCGACCATAAACATCGTGCGCATTGCGATAGAGTGCATGGAGGTCGAGAGCTGTGAACAGCGTATAGCTATGTTCTTCGCGAAGCTCGACAGCCTTCTTGACATAACTGCGCGTCAGTTGCACGAGCGTATGGAGTTCCAGAAGAGTGCTTTCGCAAAGCAGTTCCCTCTTGTAATGTCAGCTCTGTGGGTAGGCAGCGACAAACTGAAACCAAATGAGACGATTGCCCCGGTCATAAACCAGGGTACGCTGGGTATCGGCTTCATAGGACTTGCCGAGTGTCTTGTTGCCCTTATTGGCAAACATCATGGCGAGAGTGAAGAGGCTCAGGAACTCGGTCTGCGCATCATTACATATATGCGCGACCGTGCGAACAGTTTCTCGGAGCAGTACCAGCACAACTACAGTATCCTGGCGACACCGGCAGAGGGTCTTTCGGGCCGTTTTACAAGAGGCGACCGCAAACGCTATGGCGTAATAGCAGGTGTAACCGACCGTGATTATTATACTAACAGTAACCATGTTCCCGTCTATTACAAGTGTAGCGCACGCCACAAGGCCGAGGTCGAGGCTCCTTATCACGCGTTGACAGGCGGAGGACATATCTTCTATGTCGAGATTGACGGTGATGCAACGCATAACCCTGAGGCTATCATGCGCGTAGTGGATATGATGGACAAGTACAATATGGGTTACGGTTCCGTGAACCATAACCGCAACCGTTGTCTCGACTGCGGTTATGAGAACTCCACGAAGGAACTTCAGGAGTGTCCCAAGTGCGGCAGCCGGCGTCTCGACAAGCTGCAGCGAATAACGGGTTATCTTGTAGGTACCACAGACCGTTGGAACAAGGCCAAGCTCGCCGAGCTGAACGACCGCGTTATACACGAATAAAGGCCTGCTGTCATTCTGAACAACGTGAAGAATCTGTAAGATACTTCGTTTCACTCAGTATGACATAGCAGGAGCCAAGTTCAGTTTCTGATAATGACAAAACTATCAATACTCGATATTGTGGAAGATACGACAGTGGATGGTCCGGGTTTCCGGACCACTGTCTATTGTGCAGGTTGCCCGAACCGATGCCCCGGTTGCCATAATCCCCAATCTTGGGATATCGGTAACGGAAGAGCTGTGGAAATAGATGAGATACTTGACGTGATACTTGCCGATCCTTTCGCCGATGTTACCTTTTCGGGCGGTGACCCCATGTTCCAGCCGCAGGGCTTCACGGCTCTTGCACGCGCTATCAGGGAGCTGAGTACGAAGAATATCTGGTGCTATACAGGCTATCTTTTTGAACAGATTCTTGAAAATCCCGCACAGCGGGCTCTCCTTGAGCAAATTGATGTACTTGTTGATGGCCGTTTCATTGAAGCCCTGAAAGATGAGCAGCTACGCTTCCGCGGCAGCAGCAACCAACGCATCATAGATGTGCCACGTTCACTCAAGGAGGGCAACATTGTGCTATTGGATATTTGAGCTAAAAGCTACATCTTAACTTGTAAAAAAGCAACTGCGAGCTCGCAACTATTTATACACGGCTTATTTTGAAAAATGGTAAACTAAACAGTTCTGCCTTTCCGTTTTTACATTTAACTTCACTCTGAGACGGGGCGCACACTACAACCGTAGAAACGGTAACACCAACCCCAGGCACAGTCACCATCAAGGTAGCACGCGAGGTCGGTTTGGCTCTCGCAAGGCGAAGCACCCCAGTAGTGACAGCGTGCCCCCTGGTTGATGGATAAGGTGCCGTAGCACCAACCGGCGGCAGGGAGGAAGATGCTATTGCCGTTCTTTTTGCTTGTTACTTTGTAACCGTTATGACCGTTTTGGATGGTCCACTCACAGGTGCAGTTGTCTCTGAGTTCCTCGAATTCTGCTTTTGTGGGGAGGCGCCAGGGGCTGCCCCACTTTTTGCGGGCTACATCGTAGGTGGGGTTGCCGGCTATGCTGCTCATTTCCTTTTTGTGGGTTTTGCTGGTGCTTGAATCGTAACTGCTCTTGGTAGTGGTTTCTCCCCAAGCATAGTAATCGCCATACTCCTCAGGAGTGTTTGCTCCGACATTGCAGGTTGCCCATTTTACACTGAGGCCTAAATCGACATATTCGTGACCGTTGTTTATGCCGTTCTGACCATTTGCAAACAGACAAAGGCATATAAATGCCAAAGCCATAAATAATCTCTTCGTTTTCATAGTGCTTTTGTTTTATTACAAAAATAGGAATCTCTGTACTTTTCACAAATATAGAGACTATTGTTGAGTCGGCGAACTGTTCAGGAATAAAACTACTTTCTCAGCTTCACCTCGAAGCAATGCTTTCCTGCCTTGAAATAGTAACGCAGGCCGAAATTATAGCAGTTGGCTATAGACTTTACAAGTGCGAGGCCGAGGCCGGTTGAGCCGCTCTTGCCGCTGGTGTAGAAGCGGTCGAACAGTCGGGTTGCATCGAGGGCTTCCTCGCCGCTGTTGCTCACGGTAAGTGTGCCATCCTGTAGGGATATTTCTATTGTGCCGTTGTCGGCAGTGTGCAGGAAAGCGTTCTTTATGAGGTTTGTTACAAGGGTGGTGGCAAGCGACTCGTCCATGCTCACGATAAAGCGTGCTGGTAGTGCTGTGTCGCATACAATCTCTTTGCCGGCATAGATCTCCTTGTAAATCTCTAGTTCATTCTCTATGAACTCTATAATGTCAACGTCGTGCTTCTCGTTGAACTGCGCGTTCTCAATCTTCGATATGAGCAACAGGGTGCGGTTCAAACGGCTCAAGCGGTGCAGTGACTGGCGCATTTTCGTGAGTTCCGCGAACTGTTCTTCGGTAAGGGACGTATTGTCGATAAGCCACTCTATGCGTGTACCCAGAATGGCGAGCGGAGTTTGGAGCTCGTGCGAAGCGTTGCCGATGAACTGTTTCTGCTGTTCAAGATGGCTCTCTGCGCGTTCTATTGTGCTGCGTGCCGACTGTGTTAGCTTCCGGAACTCGATGCTCGACTTTGTGTCGGGCAGGTCTTTGACTCCATTTCCCGGAGTGTAGTTGTCGAGCCATCTCAGCAGGGCGTATAACGGTTTCAGGCTGTAGTTGAATACAAGTGCCGTAACAGCCATTATGGTTATTACCAATATGACGTAAAGCAGCAGAAGGTGCCAGAACATCGATTTAAGCAGGTCGGTCCGTTCAAAAGTGGGTGTAGATACGGTTAGACTGTATGCTTTGTCCTGGCTGTCGAGGAATACCATCGTAAGAACCCTGGCAGGTTCGGTCTCGCGTTTTTCGGGTATATATACCTGCCTGTCCTCATACTTCATTGAGGCGGTGTACCGCTCTCCTTCGGGCAGGGGCTCTATGGCATACGTGTTGTTCGTTCCGTCTCCCATTGACGGCAGTTCACGGCCCGTGAGTGTGCGCATCACTATGAGCTCGGCATAATCCTCAAGGCTGTCGTCGGCCTCGTCATTTATCTCGTTAACCATGGAGTAATAGAACACTGCCGCCCACAACAGCATTATGGGCAACAGCGCAACCGATAGTCTTATAGTGACCTTGTAAATAAGTTTCATTCTTCAGCGTCGGTGAATTTGTATCCGAATCCATATACCGCCTTTATGTTCCGGTCGGCTCCGGCATCGGTGAGTTTCTTTCTGAGGTTCTTTATCTGTGCATATACGAACTGGAAGTTGTCGGCCATGTCTATGTGGTCGCCCCAGACGGCCTCGGCGAGAATGGCCTTGTCAACAATGTGGCCCGGCCTCTGCATGAAGTAGAGCAGTATGTCGAACTCCTTCTTCAGTATCTTTATCTCCTTGTCGGCTACCGTCACGTGGCGGCTCTGCAAGTTTAGGCTGATGTTGCCGTTGTTCATTACACTCTTTACGGCTCCGCTGCCTCTTCTCAGCACGCTCTTGATGCGTGCCGACAGTTCTGCCATGTAGAACGGTTTTGCGAGGTAGTCGTCGGCTCCGAGGTCAAGGCCTGCTATCTTGTCGTCCAAAGAGTCCTTGGCCGATATTATGATGACTCTGTCACCCTTGTCAAGGTTCTTGATGTGCTCAAGCAGTTTCAGGCCGTTCCCGTCGGGCAGCATTATGTCGAGCATTATGCAGTCGTAGCTGTAGCCTGCAATCTTGTCTTCGGCCTCCATGAAGTTCTTTGCGGTCTCTACAACGTATCCTTCGGCAGTGAGTGCGCGCTGCATTATCTCGCGCAAGGAGGTGTCGTCCTCAATTATCAGTAGTTTCATAGTAATTCTGTTTGGCGGCAAATTTCGTTCCCGTTTCTAAAAAGAAATTGAAATCGGATATTTGTAAAATGGTTCTCTCATAAAATTGGAAACGACAGATTGTCATGTCATTCTTCTACAAGTTCGAAGTCAAGTTGCTTGCGGTCGAGATTGGCGCGCACGATGCGTATGCGTACAGGGTCGCCAATAGTGAACTTGCGGCGTGTGCGTCTGCCGATAATGCAGTAGTTCGCATCGTCGAACTCGTAATAGTCGTCTTGCAGGGTACGCATGGGAACCATGCCCTCGCACTTATTCTCGTTTATCTCGGCATAGAGTCCCCATTCGGTAACACCGCTTATGACGGCATCGTACTCCTCGCCAATGTGTTCGCTCATGAACTCTACCTGCTTGTACTTGATGCTTGCGCGCTCGGCGTTTGCAGCAACCTGTTCCTGGGCCGAACAGTGGTCGCAGAAGTCCTCGTACTTCAGCTGGCTTACGGTACGTCCGTTCTGTGCAAGGTATCGGTTAAGAAGACGGTGCACGAGCAGGTCGGGGTAGCGGCGGATAGGTGACGTGAAGTGCGTGTAGTACTGGAATGCCAGTCCGTAGTGCCCGATGTTGCCGGTTGAGTACCGCGCTTTCTGCATTGCGCGCAGTGAAATCTGTTCTATGACGTTCTGTTCCTTGCTGCCGCTCACCTCCTTCAGTAGGCCGTTGAGCGCGCTTGCCGACGTTGTGCGTCCCGATGCGCTGCGCATCTTGTAGCCCAGTTTGCTGACGAACTTGGCAAGCATCGCCATCTTCTCCATGTTGGGCTCGTCGTGTATGCGGTAAACGAATGTCTTGGGGGTGTTCCCGGGTGTCTTGCGTCCTATCTTCTCGGCTACAGTGCGGTTGGCGAGAAGCATGAACTCCTCGATGAGCTGGTGCGATTCATTGCTTTCGCTGAAATATACCGAAAGCGGTTTGCCCTTTTCATCGAGACGGAAGTGTACCTGTGCCTGTTGGAAGTCAATGGCTCCTGTGCGGAAACGTTTGTCGCGCATCTTCTGTGCAAGCGCGTTGAGCACCTTTATCTCCTCGCAGTATTCGCCCTCTCCCTTCTCTATTATCTCCTGTACCTCTTCGTAGCTGAAGCGGCGGTCGCTCTTTATTATAGAGCGTGTGATGTTGAACTTTTTGACTTCGGCCTTTTCGTCCATCGTGAATATCACCGAATAAGTCAATTTTTCTTCATTCGGGCGTAGTGAACAGAGGAAGTTGCAGAGGTGTTCGGGGAGCATCGGTATGGTGCGGTCAACGAGGTAAATCGATGTGGCGCGCTTGAATGCCTCCTTGTCTATGATGCTGCCTTCAGTGACGTAGTGCGACACGTCGGCAATGTGTACGCCTATCTCCCACAATCCCTCTCCTGCTGGGCGTATTGAGAGTGCATCGTCAAAGTCCTTGGCGTCAACCGGGTCTATCGTGAATGTCGTCACGTCGCGGAAATCCTCGCGGGCGGCAATCTCTTCGGGGGTTATGTCCGTGGAGAGCTTCGATGCCGCTATTTCAACGGCCTCCGGGTATTTGTACGGCAGTCCGAACTCGGCGAGTATGGCGTTCATTTCGGTGTCGTTGTCACCGCTCTTGCCAAGAATGTCTATGACCTTTCCGACAGGGTTCTTGCTGTCGGCCGGCCATTCGAGCAGTTTTACCACGGCCTTGTCACCGTTCTTGCCGCCCTTCAGCAGGTCTTTGGGGATGAATATGTCGTTGGGCATTATGCGGCTTTCGGTCATGAGGAAGGCATAATGTGTCTCTACGTGCAGTTCACCCACAAACGTGTCGTGTGCGCGTTTCACAATCTCCACGACCTCGCCTTCACGTCCGCGTCCCCTGCGTCGCGCAAAGAGCGCGACACGTACCATGTCATCGGTAAGCGCATGCGCCGAGTTGCGCTCGCTTATCAGTACCGGTTCGCTACCATCCTCGGGGTAAAATTCGTTGAAGCCGTCGCGGTTGCGCGAGAATGTGCCGTAAAGCATAGAGACGTTGTTCGCAAGGACATATCTGCGGAATTCGGGTTCCATCAGGTATCCGTCGAATACCATGTCGTCAAGAATCTGTACGCACAGCGTCCTTGCTGCCGTTGATGTCAGACCGAGTTCTTTGAATATCTCCTTAGGGCTCAGTTTGTTGCCGCTGTTACGGTTGAACAGCTCCACAAGCATCTCTACGAGAACGTTCTTGTTCATCTTTCCTTTCCCTTTTCCGCCTTTCTTTGCCATAATACCAGAATTTTATTTCTGCTAAATTAGTAATAAAATGACATTTTCAAGCAGTTTGCAGGCAAAACTGCACAGGCGAAATCTTAAACTATGTGAAGATGCTTTTCCTTGCCGTAGGCATCACCACTCTTCGAGTATCCTTTTCGCCTCTGAATTGCCGGTCTTTGCCGCTTCGCGGTAGAGGTCCTTGGCAAGTCGTCTGTCGCGGTCAACTCCCTTGCCGTGCAGGAAACATCCGGCAAGGTACATTGTAGCATCGATGTTCCTGTGCAGGTAGAGCTCCTTAGCCAAGGTATATGCCTCGCGGTAGTTGCCTTTGCTCTCTTCGTATTGCACCATCCACCACATTGCCTTGTGCGAGCCGTTCTTCACCGCGCGCTCCATGCACTCAAACGGGCTCCCGAGTATTGAATCCCGTTCTACGGACATACATTCCATAAGCAGCGACAGTTCGTAATTGGCATCGGCATTTCCCCTGATAGCCTCTTTGCGCAGCAGTTCATGAGCTCTTGTCGTGTCCTTCTCGGTTATTTCCCCTTCGAGAAGGTATCTGCTCAACAGGATTGTCGATTTCGGTTCACTTAGTGCGGTGGCAAGTTCGAGCATCTCTATCTCCATCTCTCTGTCAACCTCATAATGTATGCCGTTGCGGTACATTACGGCAAGTTCGTAGTAGCATTCCGGCATTCCTAATGCGGCTCCGTTCTCAAAGAACTGTGCGGCAAGGTCGTCTCTTTTCTTCAGGTTGAGACCTTTGGAGTAGAATTCGCCTATCCTGTAATATGCGGCAGGGTATCCCTTCTGTACCAGTTCTATGTACGATGTCAGTGCCTTCTTGTAGTTCTTCTTGTTATAGTATATCTCCGCTTTCTCGAACTCTTTGTCGCATTTTGCCCAATATGCCGAGTCCATCCTTATCTCTTGTCTCTTTGTTTCGCGCTGTCTCTTTGTTGCCGATATCCCATCGCTGTCTCTTGTCGTGAAATCGGCTCCATTGCTGTAGATGGTATTGCCATTCCATCCAAGTGCATCAACCGCCAAGGTGTTGCATGTGCTGCTGTTGTACAGTTCTATGTGTAGCTTGCCGTCAACTGGCTTGCCGTCGGGGACCCAAAGCAATGTGCGGCGGAAATCGTTGCTGTCGGGACGCATTGTGGAGTAGTCCGGCGAATAGAACTCTTTCTGCGGGCTATATCCTTGGACTGTGGTGTAGCGTCGGGTGCTGCTCGATACGCTGAGGTCGTTCTTTATAAGTCTGGAGTTATCCCTGTCATCGGGGATGAGGTAGGCAATCTGGTTGGGGTGTTCCATGTCTTCGGCAACTGTATATACCATTATGCGTTGCTGTGCCAATGACAGTTCTGTTGTGGCATCCTTGTCAAAAATACGCGAATTCTTGTCAGTCGGGTAAGAGATGCCCAATTGGGAGAGGAATCCACTATAGAAACGTTCGTGAGGGTGCTTGAATGACAGCACTTCGCGCCTGCGCTCCCATATGCCCCAGCTGCCGTCAATGGTCTGCAGTTTCCTGCTGTCACTGGTGAGTATTATATTCTTGAAGTTAGTCATCTTTTCCACGTTAATGCCATGTAGGTATTTTTCATCGGTCACGGGTATGCTGTCGCGGTTGTACTCTCCTTTAATGACGACCGGTTGTACCCAGTTCTGCCAACCGAGGCCGTAGCGTTTATAGACGCTTCTCAGGACATCAAAAGCGCTGAGTACATAATCACTGGCATCATCATGTCTGTTTCCCCTCTCTTCAACGCCGTATCTGTCATTTCCGAGCGCATTGCTTCCGCTCTCGGCAAAGGCAACGCGTATGACTCCTCCTCCTTCGTTCTCTTCCTCTTCCTCATTCGGGTCGTACTGGATAACTCCGTTCCTGTATGTGACATCCATGGCATATTCCCATTCATCGAGGTAGTCGAGCCTCAGCTCGCTTATCGGGGATGTCAGGGCGATGTCCCGGTTATAGTCAGCTTTCACATCGACCTCATCGAGCTGGTACTGGTTGACTCCCATCTTCGTCACTCCTTTCGGTTCCTTTTTTGGGCTTCTTATGCTGCTTCCCAATCTTTTTTGCCAATAATATGTAGGCTGTGGCTTAGGCGAGAAGTATTTGTCGATAAAAAAACTGTAATTTATGTTCTTGCTGTGTCTGAAAATAGTATTCGGTGACAATGCTACAGTCTGTTTTCCTGTAAAGTCATCGAGTATTATGCAGAACCGTCCCAGGCTGTCGGTCCTGAAAGTCTCCGCTATTATCTTCTCGTTGTTGAAGGTGTAGTCTATGCGTACCAGGTTGTTGGGCTGCCGACGGATTTTGTACTCTCCCAATTCACCGAAGTTTCTGTTCTTTATCCTCAACGAGAAGTTTCCGCGTATGTTTATTCCCTCTTCGGGAGGTACAAGGCCGAAGAGGTTGCCGGCCGTGAGTCCGCTCCAATTGTATGCGGTCCAGCCGTTCGTGAGCATAATAAGGTCAAGGTGCTCCTTTCTCTTGCTGTTTCCGGGGTCGAAATATTGCTGTGCGTCGGGGATATATCCCTTTATCTCCGAACCGAGCAACTGGTAGGTGTACATGTCGTAACCCCATGAGGTCGTCTGTCTTCCGGCCTGGTCGGTGACTGATATGGCGAATTCCGCACTGCTGTCCAAAGGCTTGCCGTCCTCGCGTTCTACTGTTATGCTTATCTTCTCGTGGGGTTTAGCCTCCAGATTGTGCAGCATGTATCCATTTCCTGTGACTTTCAGCTTTACGGTCTCGCGGTCTCCCTGTACAAGCGTGTCATGCTGTACGAAAAACAGTCTTTCTGCAACCGGAGTCCTGCCGCAGAATATAACGGCACGGTTCACTCCCTCTCTCATTTTGTTTTTGGGTACGGTTATTACGCTGTCGCTGCTGTCCAAATTGCGGAACAGGCTCATTTCGCAACGGTGCAATACGGCCAGTGCATACTCCTTCTCTCCGACATCTTTTTTTCTTATCTCAAACTCGAAAAGGTTTTGTTTCTCATTTGCGGAAAGTACGACTCCGGCCTTTTCGACCTCGGGTAGCGCGAACTTCATTGTTCTCTTCTTGTCGCCCTTTCTTTCTACATCTACTTTTGCCGTATATTCTGTGCCGGCAGCCGGTGTAAAACTAAAACTGCCTTTACCCATGTGTTCGGGCGTGGTGGTAAGCAATGGCTCTCCGTCGGCAAGGATTGTGATCTCATCGTAGGCATCAACGCCTTCCATGCCTGTCAGTTCATATGCTATGCGGCTTGTTATTCCATCCACAAGGTGTCCGCTCTCCGGGTAGAATTTGAGTTCCGGCTCCTTTTCCTTCTTGAATGTCTCTCCGGCGAACAGAGCCTGGTCTCTTTTCCGTATGTTCCTGAAATCCCAGTTATCCTTGTTGACCTTGTCGAACACTGGAAATACGCGGCTGAATATGGCTTCATCGCCCCAGTTGAGCATGTATCTCGTATATGCTCTCACTTCATAATATCCCGACATGTAAAGCGGGTCCATGTATATTGCTCCGTGGCATGTGCCGTCGTCCTCAATCCTGTACTTTTCTGTTTTGACTACATATCCTTCGGGACTCATGAGTTCAACATAAAGCACGCGGCTGAGTATGGTGGGGGAGTCCTCGCTGTGGCTGGTGACAAAGGCTTTGAACCATATTGTCTCTCCAAGATAGTATGCGGTGTTGTCAAAGTGAAGATATACCTTTTCAGGTGGGAGTACCTCGCCCACCTGTGCTGCGCGCATGGCCGTATAGTCGTTTATCGTCTGTGCCTGTGTCGCCAGTTGTATGATAATGGCTATCAGTAGGGTTATTGTCCTATTCATAACGTGTATTTATATTATGACGTATTAAAAATGGAATCGTTACATACAATAGTAACTTTTCATTTCTCACTCTTGTGTGCACACCGAAATGATGAACTCTCCGCTCTCTATTGTGCAGCAAACAGCAGTCGTGCCGTCCCTGTATATGATGGCGTAGGTGCCGTTGCCCCGTTCCTTTATCGGGTTTACGGCAATATCCTTGAGAACGGTTGACTTTTCGGGGGCAAGTTTGAATGCCGCCTCTTTTGCCGTCCACAGGCGCAATGCCTCGGCATTCCTGTCCGCTTCTCCGTCAAGTGCTTCTGTTTCCTGCGGTTGCAGGTATGCTGCCGCTACTGCAAGGGCGTTTCTTCCTTTGTTTTCAATATCTATTCCCGTCTCCTTGTCGGCTATGGCAATAGCTACGATGTTGCCGGTGTGGCTGATGCTGATATGCTTCCCCTCGCACTGAAGGTATGGTTTGCCGTTGCTGTGGTAAAGGATTTTTTCTCCCTTGCATGGTGTGTTCTGCAGCAGTGAGCGGGCAGCGAGCCATTCGCGCTGACGCTTGTCGGCCTTGAACCTTTCGCGTGCCTCGGCAAGCAGGCTGCCATCTTCCGATGCCAGTGACGCGAGCTCTTCCGCACTCTCCTCAATGAGCCAGAAGTAGAGCTCCGTGTCGTTTGTCCGGTCTGTGTATGGGAATATCTGCGGCATATGTTTTTTTGTATCGGGCCGTTGTGTCGGTGGCAATGGGCCTGTTCAAGAGCAAAGATACACTTTCTTTGTAAATAATTCGCCTGTTTTTCGTATCTTTGCTACCACACTATAATTAGAAGTTGTTTAAAATAGCTTCTAAACTGATTCTTAAATGACAGGCTTTTATTGATGAAGATTCTAGTTACAGGCGCAAGCGGTTTTATCGGCAGTTTCATTGTCGAGGAGGGCCTTTCGAGAGGCTATGAGGTGTGGGCCGGAGTTCGTGGCAGCAGTAGCCGCAAGTTTCTTGGTGACGGCCGTACAAGTTTCATCGAACTCGATTTTTCATCCATTGCACGTTTGAAAGAGCAACTTGCGGCATTCAGACAGGAGCATGGCGGCTGGGATTACATTGTCCATGCGGCCGGTGTTACCAAATGCCTGGACAAGAAGGACTTTTTCAAGGTCAATTACGAGGGTACAAGGAATTTTATCGATGCCCTTGCCGCGCTCGGCATGTCGCCGCGCAAGTTCATCTACCTCAGTTCGTTGAGCGTGTTCGGCCCGGTGCGTGAGAAACAGCCATATGAGCCTATAATGGAGAGTGACACCCCCTGCCCGAACACGGCTTATGGCGAGAGCAAGCTGCTTTCCGAAAAGTATATAAAGGAGAATGCAACCTTCCCGTATGTGATATTGCGTCCTACCGGAGTGTATGGTCCGCGCGAACGCGACTACTACAAGATGGCGGTGAGCATAAAGAAGCATGTAGATTTCTCGGTCGGGTACAGGCCGCAGGTAATAACCTTTATCTACGTTAAGGATCTTGTCAAGGCTATATACATGTCCATGGAGAGCAGGGTGGAAAACCGTTGTTATTTCGTGAGTGAGCCTTGCGGGTACAGCAGCCGTGCATTCAGTGACTTCATACAGAAGGAGCTGGGTGTTAAAAGAGTGCTTCACATCAAGGCTCCCGTGTGGTTGCTGAAGGTCATTTCGTGCTGTGCAGAGTGGTTCTCGCACATCAGCGGCAAGCCGGGAACGCTGAATAGTGACAAGTACAGGATAATGAAGCAGAGGAACTGGCTCTGCGACACGTTGCCGATAGAGAAGGAACTCGGTTTCACGGCAGATTACCCGCTGGCAGACGGTACGCGTGAAACCGTAAAATGGTATAAACAGGAAAAATGGCTATAGACTTATTCAAACATCAGGAACCTGAAATCAAGTTTCTCGCAGTGGAGAAACTCAACTTGTTGTATAACCTCTTCACGACAATACTTGTGCTACTGTTCTTCAACAGGCTGGATGCTCCGGCCGACCAGTTGATGAACCGTTTCCTTATTCTCTTAGGTACGTTCGCTATAATATATCTCTATACGAAGTTTCCTTCAAAGGCGACCAGGTATTTGAGGATTTTTGTGCAAATGTGTCTTCTGAGCTACTGGTACCCGGAAACCTTTGAATTCAACCGCCTTCTCCCGAACCTCGACCATGTGTTTGCGTCCCTCGACTACAGCCTCTTCGGCTGTCAGCCGGCATTGGCATTCGAGCAGGTCCTGCCCGGTGATTTCTGGCGCGAGGCCTTCAATTTCGGCTATTGGCTCTACTATCCCATGATAGCCTGTGTAGTTACATACAGTTTCTTCTGTCGTCCCAATCAGTTGGAACGCTGTTCGTTCATAATATTGTTATCATTCTTCATCTATTATTTCATATACATGGTGTTGCCGGTTGCCGGTCCGCAATTCTATTTCCCTGTGATAGGCGATGAGGCCGCAACGACGGGTTTATATCCCGAAATCGGGTACTATTTCAACCAGCACCCCGAAATAACAATCGCTCAGGAGGATAAGGGCGGTCTTTTTACGGAACTGGTGTGCATGGCGCAGGCTGCGGGCGAGCGTCCTACGGCTGCATTCCCGAGCTCTCATATCGGTGTCGCAACAATTCTGCTCTTTCTGGCGTTCAGGGCAAAGAAGATGCTTTTCGCGTTGCTGTTGCCGGTATATCTTCTGCTCTGTTGCGCTACCGTTTATATAAAGGCGCATTACTTTGTCGATGCTATTGCCGGTGTAGCTTCGGGTGTGCTGTTCTATATGCTTACCTCGTGGATTTATAGGAGGGTCGAAAAATGAAATGTGGGTCAGAAGATAATATTGTAATCTACTTTTTTAGAAGCTGTTTGAATTTCTAAAAAAAATCTGTTTTTGTAGAAAATTTCAAATTCATTTCAGAATCGTATATAATCTTTGCAGTGTAATCGGTAGGGGAGAACCGTAGCACATGGTTGCTCTCTTGAACCTAAAAACCGGTTGTGTTGTTGAAAAGATTATAAACTTTAATAAAGATTTGAATTATGAAAAAGACTCTGTTTTTTGTAGTAGCTTTCCTTATCCTTGGTGTTGTGGCAATATATGCCGACAATGACAAGATTATAAACAAGAATCAGTTGCCGGCGCAGGCACAGCAGTTCCTTAACCAGCATTTCCCGGGTGTCAAACTCTCATATGCCAAGCAAGAGAGAGATCTTCTTACGACTTCATATGAGGTGATGCTTGCCGATGGCTCAAAGATTGAGTTCTCGAGCAAAGGAAATTGGGAAGAGGTTGACTGCCGTTATGGTGAGGTTCCTCAGGCTGTAGTTCCGGCTCCGATATTGAACTACATAAAGAGTAACTATCCAAATGATAAGGTCCTGAAAATCGAGCGCGACCGCAGCAGGTACGAAGTGAAGCTTTCCAACCGCTTAGAACTCACTTTCGATTCTGACTTCAATATAATAGACATCGACAACTGATAGAACTTCCGGCATTTATCTGAACAATTCAAGAAAAAACTATTCCCATTATAAATGTGACAGTTGACGGTGATATATTGAACAGAAAATCATCTAAAATAGGAAAGATGCTCCACGGAGCATCTTTCCTATTTTAAATTTACCCGATTATGGGTGTTCGGGACGCAGAGTGTTGTTTAAAAACTCCAGTACGCGCCAAATGATAATGCGTCGCCATCGACTTTGAAACCAAATGAGTCGTAAGTGCCGGCATTGTTATTATCGGTTGCCTCATATCTTTTGTAACCCAAGAAACCGAGTTTTGCAACAAGTGAGAAATCATCGGTGATAGAGAATTTAACACCAGGCTTGAAACCAATCGAGAATCCCCATGCTGTATTATCAAGCTCTCTACCCTTATAATTAGTGTATTCACAACCGAAGCCAATTCCACCATCAATGAAGAACGATGCGATACCGGTTTTTGCAAAAGTGTATCGGGCATATGGCTCAAGTGAAATAACGTTCACATCATAATCACCGACAAACGAAACCTCTTCTTCAAGAGCTACACATATATCCAATTTGTCGTTGATTGTGTAACCGTATTCGGGAGAAATAGTAATAGTAGTTATTGCATCTCTTCCTTCTGCTGAGGTAATGTCAATACCGAGTGAACCACCGATCCACGATTGTGAATTTGCTGTAATAGCTGTCAAAGCGACTAATGCAGCGATAAAAAACTTTTTCATAGTTTAAAACATTTAAGGTGTTTGTAATATCCTTTTTATTATAAGAAATTTAAACAGATTCTCAAAAACGTTCATCTGTTTTAACACAAGCAAAATTAGTGAAAAAATAAACACAATGTGCCATAAGCTGTTTAAATTTCAAAAAAATAGATTTTATGGAGCTGAATGTTTTGCTGTTTTTTATGTTCAAGAATGTCTGTTTCCCCCTTTTCTGCTCTATAAAACTCCGGCGATATAAATTCAAACAGTTTCCAAGTATCGATTTATTCTATTATTAAACAACATTACAATGTGTGCACCTTTGCTACTCCTTTGGCCATTGTCATCGTATCTTTCATCTGTTTTTGCTCGTTTTTCTGTTCCTATGGCTGGAAAAACGATTTTTTTTCTTAAATTTGCGTTTTAGCCAATATGACCGGCATGTAAATAAAACAGGATAGCTCAGATGCGAGTAATAGATTATATAAATTCATCTTCAAAGACGGCCTTTTCGTTCGAGGTGTTGCCACCGCTCAAAGGTACCGGCACAGGGAAGCTCTTCGGTAATATTGACCGTCTCATGGAGTTCAATCCGGGTTATATAAATATTACCACACACCATAGTGAACCGGTCTATCAGAATCTGGGTGACGGTACTTACCGTCTTGGAACCATACGTCGTCGTCCGGGTACGGTTGCCGTGGCGACTGCAATACACCACAGGTATAATGTGCCTGTCGTTCCGCACATTCTATGCAGCGGATACACTCTCGAAGATACGGAGTATGCCCTCATTGACCTGCAGCTTTCGGGTATTACCGACATCCTTGTGCTGCGCGGTGACAGGGTGAAGGGCGATGCCAATACGGCTCCGGCGAAGAGCGGGAACAGATATGCCATAGACCTTGTGCATCAGGTGGAGCGTTTCAACGAGGGGTTCTTTACGGACGGTTCTGCAATGAAGGAGCGCGGCGAGCCTTTCTCGTACGGTGTTGCCTGCTATCCCGAAAAGCACGAGGAGGCCCCCAATATGGATAGTGACCTTGCCGTGCTTAAGCAGAAGGCTGATGCCGGTGCCGCCTATGCGGTAACGCAGATGTTCTTCGACAACAGCAAATATTTCGCTTTTGTCGAGAGGGCAAGAGCCATTGGCATAACCATACCGATAATTCCGGGAATAAAGCCCATACACAGGCTTTCGCAGCTGAATGTGCTGCCCAAGACTTTCCGTGTTGACCTTCCCGGTGAACTTGTATCGGAAATAAACCGTTGCAAGGATGATGCCGCCGTGGCACAGGTAGGCCGCGAGTGGGGAATAAGGCAGTGCCGCGAGCTTATGGCTAATGGTGTGCCGAGTATTCATTTCTACACTATCAATGCTTTTGACAGTGTTTATGATATTGCGAAGGAGATATATTGATGGCTGTTTTTTTCAAGGACATAATAGGACAGAGAACTGTAATTGAACAGTTGAGGCGCAGTGTGGATGAGAACCGTCTGGCTCACGCCCTGCTCATTACGGGTCCGCGCGGCAACGGCAAGCTTGCCATTGCCATCGCGCTTGCCAACTATCTGCTCTGCCACAAGGGGGGCGGCGATTCGTGCGGCGAGTGTCCGACATGTGCTAAACTGAAGAAATATATCCACAGTGACCTTCACTTTGTATTCCCTGTGAAGAACAGGAAGAGCGGCGAGAAACCTGTAAGCGACGACTACATAACGGAGTGGCGCGAACTGTTGTCGAAAGGTGCGTACTTCGGGTACGACGACTGGCTTGCCAAGCTCGATATAGACAACCAGCAACCGATGATATATGAGCGCGAGAGCAACGAGATACTGCACAAACTCTCTATGCAGTCGCGCGAAGGCGGTTGGAAGGTGGTGATAATGTGGTTGCCCGAGAAGATGAAGGAGGAGGGTTCCAACAAACTGTTGAAAATCATAGAGGAACCACCTAAGGATACGCTTTTCCTGCTTGTTTCGGAGGAACCCGACAAGATAATCCCTACTATACTCAGCCGTACGCAGCGTGTTGAGGTTCCGCGTATAGCGCAGGTCGATATTGAAAATGCGTTGCAGAGGATTTATGGTCTGGGCTTCGATGAGGCCAAGGCCATTGCATCGCAGAGTGCCGGCAACTGGGAGAAGGCCGAGGAGATGCTCTCGCTCAGTGAGGAGAAGAGCCGCTATCTTGAACTGTTCATGCAGCTCATGCGTGTGGCATATGCACGCAATATACGCGAAATGAAGGCCTGGAGCGAACAGGTCGCCGCGTTGGGTCGTGAACGCCAGAAACGTCTGCTGGAGTATTGCCAGCGTATGATACGCGAGAACTTCATCATGAACTTCAAGAGCAATGAGATGCTCTACATGTCGCAGGATGAACGCAACTTCTCTGTCCGTTTCTCACCGTTCGTGAACGAACGTAATATATACGGGATTATGGAGGAGCTTTCCGAGGCACAGAGGCATATAGAACAGAATGTAAATGCAAAAATGGTCTTCTTCGACATGTCTTTGAGGATGATCGTTTGGATAAAAAACAGATAAATGGACAAGAAATATAAAACTCACAATGGGTGTGCAGGTATATGCTGCAAGGGGTGCGGCAGGAACGATGCCCCTTTGAACACGTTTGACTGGCTTGCCGGCGTTCCGGGGAACGAGGAGTTCACCGACCTTGTCGAGGTCCAGTTCAAGAACACCCGCAAAGGATACTACAGGAACAGCAATAATATACCGTTGCAGAAGGGAGATATTGTGGCTGTCGAGGCTACTCCCGGCCATGATATCGGAAAGGTCACCATGACCGGCCGGCTTGTGCTGCTGCAGCTCAAAAAGACCAGGCTCACGCCCGAGAGCGAGTTCAAGCGAATATACCGCAAGGCCCGTCCTGTGGATATGGAGAAGTACGAGGAGGCAAAGGCTCGCGAGCATGAGACGATGATACGCTCAAGGCAGATAGCGAAGGACCTCGAACTTGACATGAAGATCGGTGACGTGGAGTATCAGGGCGACGGCCAGAAGGCAATATTCTATTATATAGCCGACAACCGTGTCGATTTCCGCCAACTTATCAAAGTGCTTGCCGATGCCTTCAGAATAAAGATTGAGATGAAGCAGATTGGCGCACGTCAGGAGGCCGGCAGAATAGGTGGAATAGGCCCTTGCGGAAGGGAATTGTGCTGTGCGACATTCACGACCAATTTCGTCTCTGTATCGACCTCTGCGGCACGTTTTCAGGATATCTCCTTGAACCCTCAGAAACTTGCGGGGCAATGCGCCAAACTGAAGTGCTGTCTTAACTACGAGGTCGATGCCTATGTCGAGGCTTCACGTCATATTCCGCAGCGCGACATTGAACTCGAGACTCTCGACGGTACGTTCTACTTCTTCAAGTGCGACATAATGCGAGGCGAGGTGACATACTCCACGGACAAGCATATCCCGGCGAACCTTGTCACCATTCCGGCAAGGCGCGCGTTCGCTGTCATTGAGATGAACAAGCGCGGTGAGCGTCCCGAGAGCCTTTCAGGCAATGGCAAACAGGAACCCAAACGTCCTGTTGACCTTCTTGAACAGGAGAATATCAACCGTTTCGACAATAATTCCAAACAGAACAGGAAACGCAGGAGGAACAACTCTGGCAGACCCGACAAAAGAAAAGGCAATGGAAATGCCAAGAAGGAAAATGGTCAAGGTGGTGCGCCCAAAGGTAAATAAGCTGTTTTTTCTACTGTCAGTATTTGCCGTCATTTCGTGCGGAGATACGCTTTACCACCGCTTTGAGCAGGTTGGGAACGAGACATGGTGCGTACAGGATACTATTGAGTTCCTGTATGAAGGTTCTTTGGGAGAAAATGAAACCGGCATTGACGCATCGTTAGAGCTGAGGCATACGGCCGGTTATGGCAGCAGGTTTCTGAATGTACGCATGGAGTTGCTTGATGCCGGTGACAGGCATCTGCTGCATGCAGATACCTTCAGTTGCGAGGTTTACGACGAGTATGGTCGCCGCAACGGGGAAACGGCTGGAGCCCTCTATCAGCTGTCGGGAGATGCAGTTCCGCTGCCGGTATCTTCGAAAGATACGGTCATAGTGCGCCTTATGCACATTATGGGTTGCGAGAGGCTCAAAGGGGTGGCCGATGTAGGAATCAGGCTCTCAGAGTCTTCGACTCCCGGTCAGCATCAATTCTGAGGAATGTGAACAGCAGTATGGAGAATCCGAGGAAAGATGAACCTCCATAGCTAAAGAAAGGCAACGGTATTCCTATTACAGGCATTATGCCCAGTACCATGCCTATGTTTATGGTGAAATGGAACAGGAATATCGAGGCTATGGCATATCCATAGACCCTTCCGAACTTGTCGTTTTGCCGCTCCGCGAGGCTGATAAGTCTCAATATGAATATCGCGAATATCGTTATGACAAAGAACGAGCCGGCAAATCCCTGCTCTTCTCCTATTGTACAGAATATGAAGTCCGTGTCCTGTTCGGGGACGTACTTCAACTTTGTCTGTGTCCCGTTGAGGAATCCCTTGCCGAACATGCCTCCGGAACCTATCGCAATCTTCGACTGGTGCACGTTATAGCCCGCACCGGCAATGTCCTCGGTGAGGCCGAGCAGAACCTCTATCCTGACCTTCTGGTGCGGCTTCAGCACATTCTGCATTACGTAGTTGCATGAGTTGAAGAAGGCTATGGCTCCAACTATATAAATGGCTATCCATAGGTTGTTGTTCTCCTTGTTGAGCCTTATCCTGAGCAACAGGTATATGACATTGAATGCCAGTAGCAGGTACTGGGTAATCATGATGTCGAACTCTATGAGATATACCGCAACGAAGTAGGAAAGCATGGTTCCTGCCGTATTTACAATGAGCAGTGTCAGCGCAGTCTGCCTGTTCTTGCACCAGAATCTTACCATGGCTATCGAGAATGCCTGTATGAGTATTGTGACTGCGTAGGGACCTATGTTGACCGGGAGGTCTTCGAATGGTTCGTTGCCGTATTTTATTCCCACAACGAAATAGGCAATCGCGCTTATGCCCATGAGCAGGTATATACCGGTCATTCCTTCGCGGTAAAGTGCAAGGAACAGCGCGAAATAGACCAGTGCGCTTCCGGTCTCTTTCTGGCCTACGATAATGACCATAGGCAAGAGTATTATGCCGACGCACTTGAAAAAGTCCTTGTTGTTGCTCATGTTGAACTCGCGCCGGCCTATGAATGCCGCAAGGGCCAACGCTGTGGCCGCCTTCATGAACTCGGCCGGCTGTATGCTGAAAGAACCTATGGAAATCCATGAGTGCGAGCCCTTTATGTCCTTTGCGATGAATATGGTGAGTATTCCTATGAGCAGTGTGGCTACGTACGCGATACCGGACACGTTTCTGTATGTGTGCTTGGGTATGCACATTAGAAACATGCCGACAATGAATGATATTCCCATCCATAGAGCCTGTTTGCCGGTTCTTTCACTCTGGTCCAGGAATTCTATGAAACTGGTCTCGATGTAGCTGTGGCTTGCTCCGCATATTGCAAGCCAACCCATGATGCCAAGGCCCAGATACAGGACAACGGTTATCCAGTCTATTTTGAGAAATATGTTACCGCTCTTCTGCTCCATAGTATATTTTTCTGTTTTCAAAATCCTTGGCTTTGACCTTGCTCTCCTCGCTAAGTTCGCCGTTTATGTATTTTTCCATGAGCAATGCTCCTATAGGAACACCATATGTGGCTCCGAATCCGCCGTTCTCCACATATACGGCTATGGCAATCTTCGGGTTGTTCCTGGGTGCGAATCCCATGAAGACCGAATGGTCCTTTCCTTTGTTCTGTGCAGTACCTGTCTTTCCGCAGACCTCTATTTCGGGAATGTTCGCCGAACGGCAGGTACCGTTAAGTACGGCCATTCTCATTCCGTCCACAATGTCTTCATATACATGTGCATCGACCATAGTCTTGCGCGGTTTAGTGTATAGACTGTCAAGTACCCCTCCGTCAATGCCCTTGACTATGTGCGGAGTTATGAAGGTTCCCCTGTTGGCAATTGTGGCACCCAGGTTGGCTATCTGGAGCGGTGTAAGTGTGACCTCACCCTGTCCGATGGCAATACTTATCACCCTGAGCGCGTTCCATCCGTTGCCGTGGTGGCTCGTGTAGTAGTCGGCGTTAGGAATCATGCCGCGCATCTCGCCTGGAAGATCTACTCCGAGCTTGTAGCCGAATCCCATTGAAACCATATAGTCGCGCCATTTGTTCATGGCCTCTTTTGTGCCTCCGGGGTATTTGTTCGAGTTGAACATTCTGTTCAATCCCCAACAGAAGTAGGCGTTGCACGATGTGGCGATGGCGGGCTTCAGTGTTATCGGTGCAGCATGGGCATGGCATCCCAAACGGAACTTGCCCATAACGAATCCTCCGCTGCAAGGGAAGGCTGTATTGTTGTCTATTATTCCCTCCTGCATGAATGTTGCCGCCTGTGATGTCTTGAATGTTGAGCCGGGAGGATACTGTCCCATTATGGCGCGGTTCATAAGGGGCTTGCGTTTGTCCTTTGTCAGTTCCTTGTGGTTCTTTCCGCGGTCGCGTCCGGTAAGGAGTGACGGGTCATATGACGGGGATGATACCATGCACAGAATCTCTCCTGTGGAGGGTTCTATGGCAACGATACTTCCCAGCTTGTTCTTCATCAGCCTCTCTCCCAGTTCCTGAAGCTCGATGTCAATGCTCAGTGTAAGGTCCTTGCCGCGTTCGGCTATGGTATCAAACTCGCCGTTGCGGTAGCTGCCCTGTATGCGTCCGCGCGCATCGCGCAACAGCACCTCTGTTCCCTTTCTGCCTCGCAGGACCTCCTCGTACGATGCCTCGATTCCCTGGGTGCCGATATAGTCTCCGCGTTGGTAGTACGGGTCCTTGTCGATTTTCTTCTGTGAAACTTCACCAATATCTCCGAGCAACACTCCGGCTGCAGCGTAGTTGTATTTCCTTATCGAGCGTTTGCGTACGTGCAGGCCGGGATACTGGAAAAGTTTCTCCTGGAACAGCGCGTACTCTTCTGCTGTCAGCTGTGTCATCAGCTCCTGTTCCGTGTATGGGGAATATCCCGGATTCAGAGCTCTGTTCTTGACCCTTTTGACGCGTTCTTTGAAGTCCTCGACCGTAATGCCGAGCATGTCGCACAACTCAAGAGTGTCAACACCCTTGAGCTCTCTGGGAACGAACATTATGTCGTACGAAGGCTTGTTGTAAACCAGAAGTTTGCCGTTGCGGTCGTACATGAGACCGCGTGCCGGGTAGATGGTCTTTTCGTAGAATGCGTTGCTGTTGGCTTTGTCCCTGTAGCTGTCATTGTCTGCCTGCAGGCTGAACAGCTGAAGGGTGAATATCGTCAGAATCAGCAATACTACGCCTGACATGACATATCTGCGCTTGTCGTAACTGTGGTCTTTCATTGACGGTTGCTGGAGAAGAATTCAATTATACCGGTGAAGAGCATAGTGAACAATATGCTGCTCAAGATACAGACGACAAGTATGGACGGATAGCTGAATGTGAACAGCTCGAGCATGAACAGCATGGCGTAGAAAACTGTCAAGCAGAGTGCTGAATAGACCATATATCCTCCCCATTTCAGGCTTTTTGCCCCTGGGATGAAGTCATCGGCCATTCCCTTATGGGTGAAGATTGCCATCAGTGGGTTTCTTGCAAAACACATTGCTGTAGCTGCGGCAGCATGTATTCCGGGCGTGTCGCAGAACAGATCAACCACGAATCCCGACAGGAATCCCCAAATGAGCAGTTCCGACGTTTTTGTATGACGCGGAAGCTTGAGCAGGAATATGAGATATACGCACGCGGTCGCGTAACCGAACAGGTGGATACGGCTGAACATGAACACTTGCAGTGCCAGAACAAGTACAAGGTTTCTTATTCGTGTGAATATGCTGTTTTTCATTCTTCCTTGATTCTTTTTTCAAGTTCTGTCTGTTCTTTCTTGCTGGCGTTGCCGACAATGAATACATTGTCAACGGCTGTGAAGTCAACGAACAGTTCCACTTTGGCCATGAAGAAGAGTCCGTCGTTCGATTCATCAAGCTGTTCTATGCGCCCTACGGGTATGCCTTCGGGGAACACCGGGGAATAACCGCTTGTCACGACCGTGTCTCCTATGCCGAAGCCCGTCTGTCTGGGCATGTCAATAAGGTGGGAGTATCGTTTGTCCTTGCCGTCCCATTTGAGTGAACAGAAGTTGTCGGTGCCCTTTATCTTGCAGCTCAGACTGCTCTCGCCGTTTACCAGCGGCAGCACCAGAGAGTATCCTCCTGATGAGGTGTATGTGATGCCTACCACGCCCTTGTCGTTGAAAACGCCCATTTCGGGTTCAATGCCGTCGTCTGTGCCTTTGTCAACAGTTATGAAGCAGTTGCCTTCGTCCGGGCTCATGTTGACGACTCTCGCCACATTGTAGTAGTAGCCCTTCTTGTCCGAAAAAACTGGAAGTTCAGTAAGCAATACGTTCTCTTCGTATGCGGCAATGGTCTTTTTGAGCGATTCAACCTCCTCGAGCAGCGTCTTGTTATGGCTGACAAGTGCCTCGTTCTTCTCCTCCAGCGTGAAGTAGTTCTCAACGTCTGTTATGGTTGAGTAGATTTTCCCGACTACGCTGTTGGCCGACGTGAATACGGCCGCACTCTGGTAGTTGTTGAAACTGACAATAAGCACAATACTGATTCCTTCCAAAAGAATGAAAAGGAACCAGTGATTGTGCTTGATGAAAAAGTTCAGTATGTTCTGCACGGCCTTGTCGGTTTATCTCATGAGGAACGGATAGCCGAGGTCGTTGAGTGCCAGCGCAGTACCCTTTGCCACACAGTAGAGAGGGTTCTCGGCAATGTGGAAAGGTATGTTAATCTTGTTGGACAGACGCTTGTCCAGTCCGCGGAGCAACGCACCGCCGCCGGCAAGGTAGATGCCGTTGTGTACGATGTCGGCATAAAGTTCGGGCGGAGTATGCTCCAATGCGCTGATGATGGCGTTCTCGATCTTTATGATTGACTTGTCGATACAGTGTGCAATCTCTTGGTAGCATACGGGTACCTCGATAGGCATCGCGGTGATACGGTTAGGACCGTGTACGATATAGTCCTGTGGTGCCTCGTCGCCAAGGTCGGTAAGTGCCGAGCCTACGTGTATCTTGATACGCTCGGCCATACGCTCGCTGACGCGTACGTTGTGCTGGCGGCTCATGTAGTCCTGGATGTCGGCTGTGAAGTCGTCTCCGGCGGTACGCAATGAACCGTTTGACACAATGCCTCCCAATGAGATTACCGCGATTTCCGTTGAGCCGCCACCTATGTCAACTACCATGTTGCCCTCGGGTGCAAGCACGTCGAGGCCGATACCGAGAGCCGATGCCATGGGTTCGTATATGAGATATACGTCGCGTCCGCCGGCATGCTCCGCAGAGTCGCGTACGGCACGGAGCTCAACTTCGGTAGATCCGTAGGGAACGCCGATTACCATTCTGAGCGAAGGCGAGAAGAGCTTGCTGCCCATGTTTACCTTGTCAATGAATCCGCGCATCATCATCTCGCAGGCATAGAAGTCTGCAATCACACCGTCCCTGAGAGGACGTATTGTCTGTATGTTCGGGTTGGTCTTCTCGTGCATCTGCTTTGCCTTCTCACCGACCGCGATCATTTTTTTCTGTCCGTCTATCGCCACAACCGACGGCTCGTCAACGACAATCTTTCCGTTGTAGGATATGATGGTGTTGGCTGTACCAAGGTCAATGGCAACATCCTGTGTGAATGAAAATAAGCCCATTCTGTTTTTCTGTTTTTAAAGATTAATGTTTGAAGTGACGGAAGCCGGTGATTACCATTGCCACACCGTTCGCGTCGCAGTAGTCAACAGACTCCTTGTCTCTGATGGAGCCGCCCGGGTGAACGACTGCCGTAATGCCTGCCTCGTGCGCAATCTGTACGCAGTCGGGGAAGGGGAAGAACGCGTCGCTTGCCATTACTGCACCTTCGAGAGAGAAACCGAAGCTGCCGGCCTTCTCAATGGCGTGGCGCAGTGAATCGACACGTGATGTCTGTCCGACACCGCTTGCGATGAGCTGCCTGTTCTTTGCAAGAACTATTGCATTGCTCTTGCTGTGCTTCACTATCTTGTTTGCAAAGAGCATGTCTTCAATCTCATCCTCCTTTGGAGCAATCTTTGAAACGACCTGAAGGTCTGCAGCAACCTCAACCTTAGAGTCGCGGTCCTGTACGAGAACTCCGTTCAGTACGCTGCGGAATGTCTTCTGGGGCATCTCTGTCGATTTCTGTATGAGGATGATGCGGTTCTTCTTCTGCTTGAGTATCTCAAGAGCGTCGGCATCGTAGCCCGGAGCTATGATTACCTCGAAGAAAAGCTCGTTTACCTTCTCGGCAGTTGCTTTGTCAACATTCGCATTGGCGATGAGCACACCTCCGAATGCCGAAACGGGGTCTCCTGCAAGTGCAGCATCCCATGCCTCGGCCAATGTCGGGCGTGAAGCAAGACCGCATGCGTTGTTGTGCTTAAGGATGGCAAATGTCGTCTCGCCTGCGAAGTCTGCAATAAGCTCTACGGCTGCATTGATGTCGAGCAGGTTGTTGTAGGAAATTTCCTTGCCGTGTATCTGCTCGAGCATGTCGTTGAACTTGCCGTAGAATGCACCCTTCTGGTGAGGGTTCTCGCCGTAACGCAGTGACATCGGCGTGTCGTTTGTCTGGCGGAACGCGCTGTTGTCGTCTTTGTCGAAGTAGTTGAAGATAGCAGAATCGTATGCCGAAGATACTGCAAAAGCCTCACGTGCAAAGAAACGGCGCTCTTCGAGCTCAGTCTGTGCACCTTTGCTCTTGAGAATTTCGTACAATGGCGCGTACTGAGCCTTGCTTGCGACAATCACAACATCGTTGAAGTTCTTGGCTGCACCGCGGATGAGCGAGATACCGCCTATGTCAATCTTCTCGATGATGTCTGCCTCGCATGCTCCCGATGCGACTGTCTGCTCAAACGGGTAGAGGTCAACGATTACAAGGTCGATCTCGGGAATCTCATATTCTGCCATCTGCTGCTGGTCTTTTTCCAGTTCCCTGCGACCGAGGATACCGCCGAATACCTTGGGATGGAGTGTCTTCACACGTCCGCCGAGTATTGAGGGGTAGCCTGTGAGGCTCTCAACTGCGGTACAGGGTATGTTCAGCGATTCGATGAACTGCTGTGTTCCGCCTGTTGAAATGAGCTGTACGCCTTCTGCGTGCAGAAGCTTGATGATCTCGTCGAGTCCGTCTTTGTGGAATACGGAAACCAATGCCGATTTGATTCTCTTTGTTGACATGTCTTATATGTTTGTATTATTATGTTATTCGTTGAGTATCAATAGTTTGAATAGATAAGGACCGAAATGCCCTTATTTTCTCGCGAAGTTAGCTTTTTTTGCGCGATTTTGCACTATAAAAAGTGGCTTATTTTTCAACAATTTAGATAATATAAATATTAAAAAATAAGAGCGATTTGCTTTTGAAGTATTTGTCATTCTTCGACAGGCTTCCGATATGGTTTCCGGTGTCGGAGGAGGCTCTTTTAATATGGAGTCATATATTCATAGAACCGGTGAACAATGGTTGAGGATATTTCTCCTGCATACATTATCGATTCTAAAAAACAGGTAAAATGCATTTCTCTGTGGCATACGAGTTGCTATAATCACATGGATTTGAGATTATAAGCTGGTAATATGAGTCCTTCTCCAGTCCTTCAAAATCGGTAAGGTCTATACATGAACTCTTCTGGTTTTCGCCTGTTATTGCAAAAAACTGTATGGTAGCAAGAATATTATATTCAGAATGTTCATGGCACTATTTTTAGTGTCTGTTGCTGGTTCTTTACCCTTTCCGCGGATGGTCGATGTTGTAGTGCAGACCGCGGCTCTCCTTGCGTTCCATTGCCTGGCGCATGATGAGGTAACCTACGTTGATGACGTTGCGCAGTTCACACAGTTCGCGGCTTACTACACTTTGCTTGAACAGCTCTTCTGTCTCCTCGTATAGCAGGTCAAGTCGGTTCCATGCTCGCTTCAGTCGCAGGTCGGTGCGGACGATGCCCACATAGGTACTCATTATCTGCTGCACCTCCTTGGCATCCTGTGAGATGAGCACCATCTCTTCGTTCATCTTGGTACCCTCGTCATTCCACTCGGGGATGGCCTCGTTGTAGCTGTACTCTTCGAAATGTGCAAGCGAGTGCTTTGCTGCCGCATCGGCATATACCACGGCCTCTATGAGCGAATTGCTGGCAAGACGGTTGCCACCGTGAAGGCCGGTGCATGAGCATTCGCCTACGGCGTATAGCCTGTGTATGCTCGACGCCGCGTTCAGATCGACCTTTATGCCGCCGCAGAGATAGTGTGCCGCCGGTGCCACAGGAATGTAATCCTTGGTTATGTCGATGCCCAGCGAGAGGCATTTTTCGTATATGTTGGGGAAATGGCGTTTTGTCTCCTCGGGATCCTTGTGTGTGACGTCGAGATAGACGTGGTCATCGCCACGGTGTTTCATCTCATTGTCTATGGCTCGTGCAACTATGTCGCGCGGAGCGAGGGAGAGACGTGGGTCGTACTTCTGCATGAACTCCTTGCCGTCCTTTGTGCGGAGTATGCCGCCGTAGCCGCGCATGGCTTCGGTTATGAGGAACGACGGTCTGTCGCCCGGGTTGTAGAGGGCGGTAGGGTGGAACTGTACGAATTCCATGTCCTTTACCGTTCCTTTGGCGCGATATACCATGGCTATGCCGTCTCCTGTCGCTACAAGAGGGTTGGTGGTTGTCTTATAGACCGCTCCGCATCCGCCGGTTGCCATAAGCGTGACCTTACTCAGGAATGTGTGTACCTGGTTGGTTGCAATGTCGAGTACATATGCACCGTAACACTCTATGTCGGGTGTCTGGCGTGTGACCTCAATACCCAAGTGGTGCTGGGTTAGTATCTCGATGGCGAAATGGTTGTCGTATATGGTGATGTCGGGGTGGTTGCGTACCGCCTTTATAAGTGATTCTTGAATTTCGGCTCCAGTGTTGTCGGCGTGATGAAGGATGCGGAACTCGGAATGGCCGCCTTCGCGGTGAAGATCGAATTCGCCATTCTCGTTTCTGTCGAACTCAACGCCCCAATCTATGAGTGCCTGTATCTGCGACGGTGCTTCGCGCACAACCTTTTCGACGGCCTCGCGGTCACTTATCCAGTCACCGGCTATCATGGTGTCCTCTATGTGCTTGTCGAAGTTGTCAACCGCGAGGTTCGTAACCGACGCTACGCCGCCCTGGGCGAAATAGGTGTTGGCATCTTCCAATGTCGTTTTGCATACTAGCGCGACTTTGCCGTGGCCGGCAACCTTCAGGGCGAAACTCATTCCGGCAATACCGGAACCTATCACGAGAAAATCGAATCTATTGACCATATTACCATTGTTCCTTTATGGCGAAACGGGGGTGTGGGTTTGTTGCAACTCATACTGTTGCCCTCTTTCTCCTTTTGTGTGTAAAAATACAAAAAAATAAAATAAAAAGTTCTGTAAGGGCGATTTTTCGCGAATAATAGTTAGTTTTACAAAAAAAATCAGGGCTTCGGAGCCCGGTATGGCTATGAAAAAGATATTATTGCTTTCGGTTCTGCTTGTTCTGCCCATTTCTGCAGTAATGGCGCAAAAAGGTATTGCCGCATCTATGAGGGAACTGCTGAATGATGAGATTTTTGTAGAAGGAGAGGCTGCCGTGGTCATATATGACCTTACGGCTGGCAAAAGGATTTTCAGTCACCGCTCGGGAAAGATGATGCGTCCGGCTTCCGTAATGAAGGTGCTTACATCTGTTGCGGCCCTGGATACCCTCGGCGCAGGATATGTCGTGAATACGACTTTGTCGGGAATCGCCCGGGAGGACGGGTACAATATGTATGTGAAAGGTGAAATGGACCCTCTTTTCAGTGAACGGGACATAATAGGGATGGCTGCTTCCGTACCGGCAGGTACGGTCATTGATACTCTGTTTGCGGACTGCTCTTTCTGCGACTCGCTCTATTGGGGACCTGGCTGGTCATGGGACGACAACCCCTCGGCATATCAGCCGTACCTCTCTCCGCTGATGCTTTGCGGAGGTGCCGTAAAGGTGGTGGTGTCACCTTCATCCGAAGGAGAGAGGCCCGGCTTCGTCTGCACGCCGAATTCGTCGTTCTATACCGTGGTCAATGAAGCCGAATGTGGGAACCAGTCTCTCGGGAAACTCACGGTGACGCGCGACTGGCTTGTTGACAGCAATGTCATACGCATAAGCGGAAACTGTGAAAAGGAGAAAAAAACCGAACTCAATATGTATAAGTCGGCCGATTTCTTTATGGCCGTACTCATGGAGAAGTTGGATTCAATGGGTATAAAAGTGAATGTCGTTTCATCGGGAAAAACTCCTGAAGGGGCTGTGACTGTACATACCGTACGCCGTTCCGTCAAAGATATAATAGAGGAGGCTTTGATTGAAAGTAACAACCTGTGCGCCGAATCGCTACTGTACCACATGGCGGCTTACGTTTCGCGGAATCCGGCCTCCATAAAGCGCGGATGTGCCGTAGTGGAGTCTTTCGTGAAGAATAAGTTGGGGCATGAGTCGGGCTACAACATTGCCGACGGTTCCGGTCTCTCTCTTTACAACTATGTGACTGCTGACATGTATATGTCACTTCTGCGCTATGCCTATTCCAATCCAGGAATCCGCTCCGTCATCTATCCGCGTCTGCCACTTTCCGGAGTGTCGGGAACTTTGAAGAACCGTACCAAAGGTACTCCTGCTTACAAGAGGGTGCATGCCAAGACGGGCACGGTAACCGCAGTCTCCACTCTTGTGGGGTATGCCGACAGTAAGGACGGGCATACATATGCCTTTGTGTTGCTGAACAACGGGAACATGAGTTCAAAGAGTGTGCGCAAGTGGCAGGACAGGGTTTGCGAACTTCTTTGCCGGTAACTCTTACTGCTCTTTTATTGCTTTGATGTTGCGCATCAGCTGCAGGTATCCGCAACGCTCCACAGCACTTTTTGCGAACAGGTTCCGGTATTCCTCTTCCGTAAGGTTGGCCCATCTCTCCCGGTCCATCTTCAAAAGGGCTTCGTCGGGCTGGAGTTCTGTGGTGTGGCCCGGTACGGAGAAACGGTTATGGGGACATGCGTCGAGGCAATGGTCGCAACCGTAAAAACATTTTCCCATCTTTTCACCGATATTATCCGGTAGTTCGCCTCTGTACTCTATTGTCAAGTATGACAGGCATTTGCGTGCATCGAAACCTTTGTTCGACAATGCTCCGGTAGGGCAGTTATCGATGCACTTTGTGCAGTTTCCGCAGAAGTTGCCTGTAAATGGTTCGTCATATTCAAGTTCCTTGTCTATCAGCAGTTCTCCCAAAAAATAGAACGACCCTTTCCGGGGGATTATGAGCTGCCTGTTCCGTCCGCACCATCCGAGTCCGGCCTTTACGGCCCAATATCTTTCGAGTACCGGCGCAGAGTCGCAGAAGGGACGTCCTTTGGTGGGCGTAACTTCATTTATGCTCTTCAACAGGAGGAACAGCCTGTCCTTGACTGTTTTGTGATAGTCCTCACCGATGGCGTAACACGATATCCCTTCGACTCTCTGTACCGGGGCATAATTTAGTGCCACGGAGATTATGCTGCGGCAACCCTCCATAAGCAGAGTGGGGTCGAAACGCTTGTCGCAGTTCCTTTCAAGATATTGCATGCTCCCGTGACAGCCCTCATCTGTCCAACGGCTGTATTGCGCTATAGCTTCGTGACTTACGGCTTCGGCCTTTGCGATGCCGCATACGTCAAAGCCGAGGCGTAGAGCCTCGGCTTTGATATGTTTGGTAAGTCCGATTTTGTCCATTATTCAAAAACTTTGAACGAATATCCCTGTTCCAGTAACCAGTCGATTGAACGCGGCAACGCGTAGCGCAGGTTGCTCTCGGAACGTATGGAGTCATGGAATGTTATTATGGAGCCGTTGCGTGCAAAACGTTTTACGTTCGCCAGCACGTCCTCGCCGTATAGCCTGAAACTGTAGTCGCGCGTGACAAGGTCCCACATTACGAATTTGTACCTTTTGCTCAGTTCGTTGTACTGTTTTCTTCTCAACAGTCCATGCGGCGGACGGAACAGGTTGCTGTGCAGGAAGGCATCGGCCTGGTCAACGTTCTCCACATACTCGTGTGTGCTTGTATAGAGCCCTTTCAGGTGGTTGAAGGTGTGGTTTCCTATGCGGTGCCCGTTCTCAACAACCTGCATGTACTCTTGCGGGAACTTGTGTACATTGTCGCCCACCATGAAGAATGTGGCCTTTATGTTGTAGCGTCCCAACAGGTCCACTACCCAAGGTGTTATGACTGGGATGGGGCCGTCGTCGAAGGTCAGATATACGGCCTTCTCGTTCGGGTCCATGCGCCATAATGCCTTCGGGTAGAGGCTGCGTACAAAATCTGGTACCTGCTCTATGAACATATTGCATTTACTGTTTGCTTATTCTTTCGAGCTGGGTTACCACGGACATTGCGAGGCTTTCCAGTTCGGCATTCTCCTTTTCGTCCGGGTTGAGCATGAGTGTGTACTGGTAGAGGACAGCACACATCTCTGTGCTCTTCTCAACGAAGCTCTGTACCTCCATCTGCTCCTTCTGTCTGGCCGCCGCATCGTTCGATGCCCTGTTCTTGAGTCGCTTTTTTGCCAGTTTTTCGGCATAGTCGTCGATATGCTCCTTTTCGCTCTTCAGTATCTCAAGAATGGCTTTTATGACATCGTGCTTGCTTACATTGCCTATCTTTTCACAATCGAGAGTAGCGAATATCCTGTTCAGGTTGGCAATGCGCAGAGAGACCATCTTTGTGTTGCGCTTGCTGTGGTCGAGGTTGCCGTACCACTGCAGGTATTCATACTCGTTCTTTGTTGCGGTTTCGGCAAGTTCGTCTCTTCTGGCCTTTAGGGTCTTGATTGCTTCTCTGTTGTCATCATTCTCCTCCCAGTATTCGCATAGTATGGCATAAATGCCGAGGAGCGAAGGCCTGCCCTCTTCAAGAGATACCGAATTGTCCTTGTATGAGTTGTACGGTATGGTCTCGCATGGAATCTCCGTGCGGAGCTTTTCCAGGAGCGCGAAGATATCTTCGTAGGGTCTTCCGTCAACCAGCATGGCGTGTGCGAGGTTGATGACGATGCTGCGGTGCGTGTATATCATGCGCAGTATTGTCTCGTCGGCATAGTAGTTCTTGTTCTCCTTTATGCCTCCCCATTTGAAACGGTTCATGACATTGTTGTAGAACTTGTCTATGTCGGAGTAACCATCATCGGTGACTGTCCAGTCGAACGGGGTGATGCGGAATGCAAGTCCCTCGTGCTGGAAGTAGTTCTGCAATACTTCAGGGTACTCTCTTGTTCCTACTGTCATTGACATATAGATAGGACGTTCCCAGTTGGCATTGGCTAGCATATCGAGTATTATGAGGTCCTTGCGGTATATCTGCGAGCTGTTGAGAGGAATTACCATATTCTCGGGCATTGTTCCTCCACGGCTCTCGTCGTATATCTCGGGGATTCTCATTCCTGAACGCTTTACCGCCTCCTTGTCAATGGGTATATGTACCTCCGCAGGGATTACGGGCTCGTCAATGCTTGTGAATTTGATTATCTGTTCGGCCTGCAGGAGAACGTTGTACTCATCATTGAGTCTCTGAACGACATTCTCGTTTGCAGTTTTCTGGTTCATGTACAGCGAGTACTCCTGCTCCAACTGCTTCATTCTTACCTCAATCCTTTTCGGCATTTCGGTCTTGAGGTAGCGGATTATGTTCTCTACGACCTTGCGCTCCTTTGTTTCCGTGCCTGTTCCCAGAATCCAGTACTTTGTGACAATATTCATATCAAAGCAGTCGTTTCCGAGAATGGCCATTTCATCGGGGTGTTGTTCCGCATACTCGTTTATGAGCCCAGTTGCCATCTCCGGCAGTACGTAAACCGAGTAGTTCCTGTTGCCGGCATAGTTGATGCGCTCCCATGTTATGGGCAGGGACGGTGAGTCGTATGCCGGACGTTTCATCTGGTCGATATACCAGTCTGTCTGCAGATATGAGAGGTTGCAGACCCTTGCATCCGTACGTACGCCCTCGACCTCCTGGTTATACCAGAGGGGGAAGGTGTCATTGTCTCCGCATGTGAATATGATGGGGCATCCTTCGTCGGGCAGTGTATTGAGATAGTTCTGTCCGAAGTCGCGGCATGCGTAGCGTCCGCTTCTGTCGTGGTCGTCCCATGTCTGCGATACCATCTGAAGAGGTACTGCAAGACAGGCTGCTGCAATCAGGCTGTTTGTGATGACGTTCTCCTTTTTGAAGAGCTTCTTTGCCAACTGTGCGATGCCGGCAACTCCCATTCCTATCCATATTGCGAATGCGTAGAACGATCCAGCATATGCGTAGTCGCGTTCACGTGGCTGGTTGGGAGTCTGGTTCAGGTACAGCACAATGGCAAGTCCGGTCATGAAGAACAGCATGAATACAATCCAGAACTGCTGTTTACCCTTTTTGCCGCGTGTCAGTTGCCATGCCAATCCTATTATTCCGAGAATCAGAGGCAATGCGAAGAATACATTGCGTCCCTTGTTCTCCTTGAGCTCCGATGGCATCGTCTCCTGGTCTCCTACAAGCATCTCGTCAATGAACGGTATGCCTGTAATCCAGTTTCCGTATTCTATCTCTCCGTTGCCCTGAATGTCATTCTGTCTGCCGACAAAGTTCCACAGGAAGTATCTCCAGTACATGTGGTTCACCTGGTACCTGAAGAAGAACCTCATGTTGTCACCGAATGTGGGAACCTTTACAAGCTCCTTGCCGGTCCTGGCACCGTATTTTGCCGGCACCACATTATCGACGGTTCCGACCCATTGCTCGTACAGGGATGCGTGGTCTCTGCTGTACATTCTCGGGAACAGCATGTTCTGTACATAGTTGTAGTCGAATGTGCTGTCGCTTATCTCATATCTGTCGGGTTCGTCAGCGGTTCTCTTTTCAACTCTTGTATATACCGGTCCGGTCTTGGTTGTGGGGCTGTCGTATTCAAACTCCGAATCGAAACCTTGTCCCCAAAGCAGAGGGCGTGTACCGTACTGTTCGCGGTTAAGGTATGTGCCGAGCGTGAAGATGTCCTCGGGCGAGTTCTGGTCCATCGGAGTGTTTGCCGATGAGCGTATGACGATAAGCGCGTATGACGAATATCCGATCATTATGAGCAGCATGCACAGGAATGATGTGTTGAAGGCTCTCAGGCTCACCAGATATTTGTCTGTCGTGTTCTTGATGCTTTTCCCGATAGAGATAACGTTTCTGCGTTTTATGGCTATGAAGTATATGACAGCCAGCACGGCGAGTCCGATGAATATGCTCAGGAACGAGCCGTGTCCGTAGAAAGGAATTCCAAGAAGTGCCACTGACAGTGTGAACACAAGTGCTATTGCTTTCTGGCTCTTGCCTTTTTCAGTAAGCACGATACCTGTGATGAGTGCGCCGAAGAGCAGTATCAGATAGACGAAGAGTCCTGAATTGAACGGCAATCCCAGTACGTTCACGAACAGCAGCTCAAACCAGCCGCCTACCTTCACGACGCCGGGAACGACACCGTACAGCACCGCAAAAACGATGAGTGCCGATGCAAGAAGCGCGACAAGCGTGCCTTTCCAGTTGGCGTTGGGGAACTTCCTGTAGTAGATTACAAGGACTATGGCCGGGATACAGAGCAGGTTCAGCAGGTGGACGCCTATAGAGAGTCCCACGAGGTATGCTATGAGTATAAGCCAACGGTCACTGTGCGGTGATGATGCATTGTCCTCCCATTTGAGTATGAGCCAGAATACCACGGCTGTGAAGAGTGATGAATATCCATAAACCTCACCCTCGACGGCACTGAACCAATAGGTGTCGCTCCATGTATATGCCAGTGCGCCCACGGCACCCGAAGCCAATATGGTTATTGTCTGTGCGGTGGAGATGTTCTGGCTGTTGCCTACGATTAGTTTGCGCACAAGGTGGGTTATGCTCCAGAAAAGGAACAATATGCCCAAGGCACTTAGTATAGCCGACATTATGTTCACCATAAGAGCCACTTTGGCAGGCCCGGCAAACATTGAGAAGAAATTTGCTGTCAGCATGAAGAAGGGTGCGCCGGGCGGGTGTCCGACTTCCAGCTTGTTTCCTGACAGGATGAACTCCGGGCAGTCCCAGAAACTTGCGGTAGGCTCAACCGTGAGGCAGTATGTGAATGCCGCCACAAGGAATATCAACCAACCGAGTGAATTGTTTAGGATTTTGAATCTTTTCATTATTCTGAATGTTGTTGTTTGCCTTTGTGTATGCGTGGGCGCGCATGTGCGCATAACCCAAAATTGCGCAAATTTACCTAATATGTGGGAATTAGGCAAAACATTCACGACAAAAAGGCACCGCGTTAAGATTTATTTGTCAACCGCAGCAGGCTTACAGCGGGTCAATGTCGTAGTACATGACCATTGAACGGTAACGTGGCAGGGAGCAGTATGCCTCCTGAATATTCTGGAGTGCTTCGTTTATCTTGTATTGTGACAGTCCGCTCTCTACCTTGAGCACTATCTTCCTGACGTACAGCTCTTTTACCCTTGCTACGGGAGGCAGGTCGGGGCCAAGTATGCGGCTGTCGAATATCTCGCGCATTTTGGAACCGATAGCCTCGGAGAATTCTTCCAGGAGATGTACGTCACGGTGCTTCATGTAGATATATACGAGCCTGTAGAATGGAGGGTAGTGGAACAGCATCCTCTCTCCCAGCTGCTGGTCATAGAATGTGGCATAGTCGTTGTCAACTATCAGTGGAATTACGGGAGCATCGGTCATCTTGGTCTGTAGGAATACTCTGCCCTGTCCGTTTTTGCGTCCGGCGCGTCCTGCAACCTGCGCCATGAGTTGGAAAGCTCGTTCCGTGGCGCGGAAGTCGGGGTAATTGAGCAGGGTGTCGGCATTTATTATGCCGACGACGGCAACATTGTCGAAGTCCAGTCCTTTGGAGACCATCTGTGTGCCAATGAGTATGTCTGTTTCGCCATTCTGGAAACGGCCGATGATGTTCTCGTATGCGCTGCGTGTGCGAGTGGTGTCAAGGTCCATACGCTCGATGCGCGCATCGGGAAAGAGATTCTGGAGCTCATTCTCAATCTTTTCCGTGCCGTACCCCAATGTGATGAAGCTGCGCTCCTCGCAGTTGGGGCAGTGGACCGGTGCCGGTATGCTGTATCCGCAATAGTGGCATACAAGTTTGTCGTTCCTCTTGTGCAAGGTAAGGCTTACATCACAATGCTTGCAACGTGGAACCCATCCGCAGGTCTTGCACTCGAGCTGCGGAGAATATCCGCGCCTGTTCTGGAACAGAATAATCTGTTTCTTCTCGTTCAGCGCGCTCTTCATAGCATCTACAAGAGGATCCGAAAACGGCCCCACGGTCTCCTTTCTGCGTATGCGCTCCTGCATGTCAACGACCTCGATGTGCGGTAGCTGCAGGGCTCTGTGTCTGGTGGTGAGGCTCACAAGTCCGTATTTCCCGGTCGTTGCATTGTAGTAGCTCTCTATCGACGGCGTGGCTGTCCCGAGCAGTGTCCTTGCTCCGAAAAGCGATGCCAGTACTATCGCGGCACTGCGTGCGTTGTACCGGGGTGCCGGTTCCTGCTGTTTGTAGCTGTTCTCGTGCTCTTCGTCCACAATGACCATGCCCAATCTCCGGAATGGCAGGAAAAGCGACGACCGTACCCCTAAAATTATGTCGTACGGCTCGTCACTCAGCTGTTTTTTCCATATCTCGACCCTCTCGGCATCGGAGAATTTCGAGTGGTACAGTCCTATGCGGTTGCCGAACACGCGGCGCAGCCTCTCTATAATCTGCTTGGTGAGCGCGATTTCGGGCAGCATATAAAGTACCTGCTCTCCACGCCCGAGAGCCTCGGCAATGAGGTGTATGTATATTTCGGTCTTTCCGGCCGATGTCACTCCGTGCAGCAACGTGGTGTTTTTCTCCTTGAAGTTCTCCTTTATCTCATCAAAAGCCTTCTTCTGTGCGGCACTGAGGGTGTTGACCGGCATGCAGGGGCTGCTGTTGCTCTGGAGCCGTCCTATCTCAACTTCATATGTCTCTATGATGCCCCTTTCCTGCAGTTGTCTGTAAATTGCCGGCTGAACGTCGGCCTCTTCGATGAGCCGATGTCTTGAAATCTCCTTCGGGTTGCTGCCGAAGGGTTCGACCAGTTTCAGGAACGTATTGAGAAGACGTTGTTGTCTGGGGGCGCGGTTCAATGATTGGAGTATCAGTTTTATACCCTTTTCATCGTTGTATTTCTGGTTTATCCTGACCCTCTGTTCTGTACGCGGCCTGAATTCCCCTTTCAGTCCCTGTGGAATGGCGGCCTTGTATATCTCGCCGAGCGAGCATAGGTAATAGCGTGATATCCATTCCCAGAGCTCCATCTGTTTGCCGGTGATTATGGGTGTCTCGTCGAGGAGCTCCTTTATCTCCTTTGTGGCATAGTCTGCCGGTTCATTATCGTGCAGCGATGCCACAAGTGCCGTATAGCTCTTCTTGCTGCCGAACGGGACTGTCACGCGGCAACCGGGGAGAAGTTTCTCCTCGAGTCCCCGCGGGATTCTGTACGTGAATGTTCCAGACAGCGGCAGCGGCAATATTACATCGGCAAATAGGCTCATAACATCCGCGAAGTTATTAAAAAGCCGTCAAATCACAAAAAATAGTGTCGATGCAGTGCTGTTGGCATAAAATTTATAACTTTGTGCATGCGTTGAGAAGTTTTTGCCCAATATGAAAAAACATATACTCTACATTCTTATATCTTCTGTCCTTTTCTCATGTTCGGCCGGGTCCGGCATCGAAGATGCGCGTGCGCACGCCTATCTGCGCTCATCCCATAAACTGTGTGCGGCCGATAGTCCGGAAGAACTGGAGATGATATCATATGACCTGTACAAGGAACTCTCAATGCTCAATGCGGCTCTCGTGCCCATTGAAGAACTGGAGCGCGGTGCAATGTCGGGCAACGAGGAATATGCAGCTGTTCTTGCCTATATAAACCTGTGCAAGGAATATTATGAGCGGTTGCTCTCTTTGCGCATGATGTCACACTACATTTGTACCAAGTAAACATCTTTTTCCTGTTTGCATCTGAAATTTCTTGAACAGTTATTTTTGTAAAAAAGTATTTGGCCTATATTTGCGGAGAGATGATGGTTTGATTATTGTTAATTCTTAAATAATAAATTATGAAGAAATTGTTTTTTGCCATTGTGGCAATGGTTATGATTGTGAGTTGTGGAGGTAATAAGTATGATCAGGCAGCAGCTATCTATAAGGACGCGACAGAGGCTGTGAAGGTAGCCAAGTCTAAGGACGAAATCAAACAGATTGATGCCAAACTGGAGGCGGATATCGCAGCCTTTCTCCTGGAAAACAAAGAAGAATTCAAAGCCGACATGGAGATTCGTTTGAAAGGAAGCGATGAAGAAGCTGATGCCATTCGCGCCGAAGATGATAAGGTTGATGAGGCTAAGAAGGCTTACAGAAAGGCAAAACGCGAAAGAAGAAAACAGCTTTAACTTGGAAACTGTTTGAATTTATATCGCCAGTTTTTTAGAAATCCAGACAGCTTCTTATTCTAAAAGAGTACTTCGGTACTCTTTTTTTGTTATCGGGTGGAATCTCTTGCAAAAAATGATATATATTTGCGTTGCAAAAATCGGATAATCATGAAAGTTTTTTATTGCTCGCTTTTGGCTTTGTTCCTTTTCTCTTGCGGCAATCCGGTGGAAAGGATGTGCGCTGTGTATGAAGATGCGGCTCTGGATGCCGTCGATGCCTCTTCAATGGAGGAACTCGAGGAGTTGAGGGCAAGTGTTGCCTCGGATATCGACGGTATAGTATTTGCCAATGGTGACGAAGTAGAGGAGCTTCTTCGCGGAAAGAATAAGGACTATGCCCTCATCAATAGGCTCAAGTCAAGCGAAAACTCGTTTGTCGCCGCTGTGAGGAACAGGACAAGGGCTGTGTATCCTCCTCTGTCGCAGCTCCTTGACGTGTATAGTGCTGGCAAGGAGCGTGTTGAAAAGGCTACGGACTATGAGACGTTCCAGAAAGCTGTACAGCAATCGACAAAGGATATTCAGATGGTAAACATGGATTATAAGCAGGAACTCGGGCATCTTTCGGGCGCGGACAAGGCACGCGTGACATCAGCAGAGAGTGAATTCAAGTCTGCCGTTGCTGCACGTTCAAAGGAATTCTCAGGAATCTGATACTATATCGGGCATCAGTACGGGTTATAGTAACAACAATGCTGCATGAACAGAACATTCATGCAGCATTGTTGTTATCAGTTCCTTTTTGCGGACATGCCGGAGATGTCTTCGCCCGAAGGGCTCTGGAATGCTTTCAGCCCGAATTCCGGCATAATCGCCAGCACGTACTCGAATATTTCGGCCTGAAAGTGCTCGTATTGAACCCATTGTGTCCCGTTGAAGAAGAAGTATAGCTCGAGTGGCAATCCTTGAGGGGTAGGTTGCAATTGACGTACCATTATGGTCATATCTTTGTTTACGGAAGGGTGGTTGTGCAGCCACTCTTCAAGCCACTCGCGGAAAAGTGTCAGGTTGACAGCCCTTTCACTTTCGGTCTCTTTGACAAGTCCCTTGGACCGGTAATCCTTGATCTGTTCCGCGCTGCAGAAACCGACACTGTTCATGTCTATGTATATCGACCTTTTGATGCGCCTGCCGCCACTGTCGAACATGCCTCTCCAGTTCTGGAACGAATCGCTTACGAGCACATATGGGGGAATTGTCGTTATGGTCTTGTCCCAGTTCTGTACCTTGACTGTGGTAAGCGTGACCTCTATCACATTTCCGTCGGCACCGTATTTAGGTAACTCTATCCAGTCTCCCGGGCGGAGCATGTCGTTTGCAGAGAGCTGCACACCTGCAACAAGTCCCATTATGCTGTCTTTGAATACGAGCATGAGTATGGCCGCAGAGGCTCCCAGTCCGGTAAGCAGTGTCGTCGGGTCTTTGTCCATTACTATGCCTACTATTATTATGGCTCCAATGCTGATTGTTATAATCTTGAGCATCTGGAATACTCCCTGCATAGTATGGTTCTTTGTCCTTTCAGCCTCGCTCGATATCCTGCTTAGTGAACTGAAGATTCCGCACAGCAACTTTATAACAACGACTGTGATATATACGCTGCAGCATCTTGACAGAACTGTGTAAAGCATCGTCTCCTCGCTGAATAAGAACGGAATGAAGGCTGCCAGCAGTATCGCGGGAATGAGGTCGCACCCTATCTTGACATTCCTTTCGTTTAAGATGATGTCGTCCCACTTGCTTGCGGTCTTTTTTGTCAGGGCCTTGGTCATGGGAATGATGATAGTGCGGCATATGAATCTGCTTCCGAAGAACAGCAATATTGTTCCGGCAATGGCTATCACCCAGTTCAGCAATTCCTGGTGATTTGTCTCTATGCCCAGCAGTTCTAACAATTTTGAGGAACTCTCTTTCATTGATATGATATTGGAAACTGTTTGACTTACTAAAATTGATTTCTTGTAAAAACCGTATGACTGTTTCGCTACTTATGACAATTAGGGTGACCCTGTTGACTTTGGGGTCACCCTATCGCTGTGTATTGTTTTTTCAATCAGAAAATATAAGCTACAGAAATCTGCCAAGTGTTGGTCTTTGACTTGATGTTCTCCAACGCGTTTGTCACGCTGCTTACCACGTCTGTATATTCACTGGTGCTGCCAAGTGCGATATTGTAGTTTGCATGCAGCTGGAGATGACTGAAGAGCACAGCACCGATGCCGACGTTGATGCTGAGGTTGCTGCTTTTCAGTGTATATTCCTTGAGCTGCTCCTGTCCGAGCAGGCTGCTTGCAGCCGCATCAACCCAAGAGAACTTCTTCTCACCGATGTTCCAGCTCCACTGTGGACCGGCAGCGATGAAAGGCTCAACGAACTTGTTGATGGCCGGTATTGACAATTCGTAACGCAGATAGAGCGGAAGGTCGATGCTCTGTCTCTTTATATCTACGCCCTCAATCTCTGAGTTACTCTGTGAATAGAGGAGGTTTGCCTCAACGCCGAGTCCTATGACCGGGATTGTAGCCTTTATCATTGGGCCGACATACCAGCCTGCCTTTCCTTTGACAGTTTCCATGACATCGTCGAGGTTCGATGGCTTCTGGGCAATGTTAACTCCGGCCTTTACACCCCAATCTACCTGTGCTGCCGCTGGTGCCGCTGTGAAGAGTGCGACCATCATCAGGATTCCGAAAAATTTCTTCATAACAGTTCTTTTTTAATGATTAAACAAAAGCAGCAAAGGATATCAAGGTATCTCAATGCTGCTTCAATACCTATTTTATGCTACAAAAGTAATTATAAAATAAGTAAATAAACAAAAAAACTGTATAAAATATTATCTGCGTGTGCGGCGTACCGATGCGCGTGCAGGCTTCGTGCCGCTGTCATTCTTCTTTACTTTCTTCTCCTCCTTCTTGTCTTCTTTCTTCTTTGTCTTGCGTGTTGTCTTTTTCTTGTCGGTCTTCTTGCCGTCTGCGGTGTCTATCGAGTCTCTTTTCGCTTCGATGGCCGCATTGATGGAATCCTGCTCTATTTCGGCTATGGTCTTCGTGTTCCATAAGTTCGTGCGGAAGTCGCTGAGCTGCTGCTCAATCTTCTCCTGCTCTTTCTTCACGGCCACCGAATCCTTGCAGTATTGTGATATGGCAAGGTTCTGCATGTTAATGGTCCTGTATATCTCTCCTTCGTAGCACCCTTTGTTGAAATAGTCGCTGAAGGTCATCGCTGCCACATTGTTGAGGCTGCTGGTCACGACTGTCTGTCTGGTGAGCAATGGGGCAATTTCGTCATAGTTCAGCCAGAACAGCGGGAACTTTGTCTTCTCGAAAGCAAACTCGTCGGAGCGGTGCATTACCGGGCATATTGCCGTGATGCGTCTTCCGTAGGTTCCTGTACGCTGGTCATAGTAATGGCTCTCCTTGATGAAGTAGCTCAACACTTCGGCACTTGGAATATCGCTCTTCCCGACAATATATTTTCCGTTCTCTTCCTCGTAATAGATGCTGTTGTTTTCCAGCAGCTCCTTGGGGGCAAGGATGTTTCCTTCGGTGAACTGCTCGTATCCGTCCAGGTTGTACTTGTAGGCCGTGATGTTGCCGTCCAGAACATTCTTGAACAGATATGTGAAGAGGTTCATGCTTTCCCCTATCGGTTCTACGGGAAAGTAGAGCGATGCGTTCTTCTCCTTGCTGAGGTCGAGCTCGCGGTAAACCTCGCGCTTCCAGTCAACCTCCTGAGGGGTTACATTGCCCGGATATTGGCTTTTAGCCCTTTCGCTGAGCACTGTGCCTTTATTCTCCGACCTGTTCTCCTTCTTTGTCTTTTCCTTCTTGCGTGCTGGCGGCTGAGCTGTGGTTGCCTGTGCCATGAACAGGAAAGAGAGCAGAATGAATAGCTTGCTGATGTATTGCATAACTTCTTATGTTTTTGTTTTTTGTTATCAGTTTATAATGACCTCAAGTGTATTCGACAGTTGTCTTTCTATCTTGTCGGGTCCCATGGCCCTTACGCGTGAGATGTAGAATCTCTTTCCGCGTCCGAGGTTGCGCATCATCTCCTTCTGTTGTGCGGTGAACGATGCACCCTGCGACTTCAGAAGAATGGCATTTCCCATATTGTCGTAGAATATGGTCTCGAAAGAGAGTACGCTGAAGCCGATGTTCAGCAGTCCGTCGTCTATTGCAGCCCCGATACCGTTGGTTCCCATCAAGGCCTGTTTGCTGAACGGTGCCGCTCCTCTGTAACGCTGTGTGTGACCGTCCTTGTCCTTGTATTCTATGAACGGTGTCGGGTCGGGCAGCTTGCGTACGCGGAAGGCGTACTCGCCCATGCTCTGGCTTCTGCCGTCATCGTTGCGTGCCGTAACATTGATTTTTATCTCTTCACCGACCTTGTTGGGCACTACTATATATCCTCCCTTGCCGTCACTCTTTATTGTGCCCGAACCTTGTGATATGTTTGCCGATATCCTGTTCGCCGGCACTCCCGGAACCGATATGCTCACCGGGTTGGAGTATCCTGCGTAGAATACGTTCATCATTGTGGCACTTACCGTTGCCGACGGGTCAACGACCGTATATCCCTGCGAGAATTCATATTTGCTCTCTTTTCCCGAGCCGTCATCTACAAGCATATATCCGCTGAGCGTGTAGTCACCGCTCCTTCCGCAGTTTATGGTGTATTCACCTTTGCTGTTGGAGAGCTCCTTGCCGCCGATGAATATCTGCGGACGTTTAGTTGTGTCAACAGCCGCAAGTATTATCTGTGCCGAAAAGTTGCCGCCGCGGACAACGGTCTTTGAGCTTGGAATTACAAGCGCGCTCAACTGGTTCACGCGTACATCTCCCATGCCGATGTTCTTTATGAGTGAGTGCATCACTTCGCCTTCGACATAACGGACGTCGTTCTGTATCTTCGTGAGCAGTGTAATTGCCGCAATGGCCGGCATGCTCTCGAAATGATATTCCTGCCAGTTCTTCAGCAGTGATATGTCACGCTTTGGAACATCGGTGCTCAAGCTTGTCCTGACAATTTTCTTAAGTGCCGAGTCCGTAACCATTTCCAACAGGAAACTGCGGTATGACTCTATTGCGTTGTACAATGTCTCGCCACCTTTGTTTCCCGGTGACAGCATGACAAATGTAGATGCCTCCAGGTCCTCGCGGTTCTTCAGGTTGGTGCAGTCGCCAGCCGGTCCGTCCGCCTTCTTGGCGATACATACCTTGAGGCTGTCCGCAAGGTCGTAAAGGCTGTTGGAGCGCTCCTTGACCTCGGTAGCCTTCTCGTACCATATCCGGGTCTTTTCCGGGTTCTCTTCCATTGATGCAGCAAGGCTGCTGTATATTGCCTCATTCTGCTTGCCGGCATTTTCGGTACTCTTTGTCAGGCTCTCGTCCACCAATGTGAATCCGACGAGCACGTCCGAAGAAACGTTCAGGGCAAGCATCGCCATCAGAAGAACGTACATTAGGTTTATCATCTTCTGACGCGGTGAGACTTTCTGTTTCTTTATCTTCATTGCGTCGCTCTTTAGATTTGTGGACGGTTCATGTTGGATGTCATGGCCTCTATCATGCGGGCATAGAGGCTGTTGAGTTCTTCAATCTGCTGTGCCATCTTCTTGGTCTGTTCATTGACCTGGTCAATTGCGTTGAGCTGGCCTCCGGCACCGCGCAGCTGGACTTCATATATGGCATTCACGCCTGTGAGGTTGCGGCCGAGTGTATCCATCTCCTCCATGCTCTTGCCGAGTGCCTCTGTCTGCTGTGAGATGCGTGACATTGCCTCGTTGAGTGCACGTACCTGCTCTATGTACTCTTCTGTCACTTTGCCCATCTCTTCGATGTTTTCTGCATTGGCGGCAGTAATTGCGGCAGGTGCATATGACGCATTGGCCATGGCCGGCGCTGTGCCTCCGCCTATGACAACAGGTGCTGCTACCGGTGTTTCTGCAACCGCCTCATTGCTGTCTGCTCTTTCGGCAGGCTGGTCACTTGTAGCTGCAACAGCCTGCTGTGCTACACCGCCGGCAACTATCGGTCCGTTTATTATGACTGGCTGTCCGCCTGCGGCATATACACCTGCTGCAGCCTCTTCTCTCTTTTCCTCTTCGGCAATCTCATACGGACGCTCGAATGCGGAGAAGAAGAACACCAGAACCTCGGTACCCATACCTACGAAAAGCATCAGGTTGGCACCTGCCATATGTGTCAGTTTGAACAATGTTCCCAAAATTACGACAGCCGCACCCCAGCTGTAGAGGTAGTTCAGAATGGTCTTGCCTCTTGCCGAGTCCATGAATGCCTGTAAGCCTCTAATAAAACCTTTAGCCTTTTTCATATTCTGTGATATTTTTCTCTTGGTAATACTGTTTTTATCTTCTGCTGTCGCTTCCAGCGTAGCTGCGTACACAACGGAACCCTATGTATGAACGTGATTCGTTCTGGTATTCATACGAGCGTGTGGCACCCTGTATGTACTTTACCGGGTCTTTCCATGAACCACCGCGGACTGCCTTCTTCTTCATGTAATAGGGGTCCTCCTTTGCCGCACGGTACTGCAGGTCGGGGTTGATGTCGCTCATCTGGAGTATGCCGGCTTCGGTATATATGGTGGAGGTCCACTCTGCCACGTTTCCTGCCATGTCGTAGAGGCCGTTTGTGTTGGCCGAGAATATTCCGCAACGTGATGTGATGAGGCTTCCGTCCTTTGTGTAGTTGCCTTCCCCGGGCTTGTAGTTGGCATAGTAGCATCCCTCTTCGCTCTTGGTGTCACCCTGTTCCCATGGGAAACGGTTGCCCTCCTTGCCGCGCGCCGCATATTCCCATTCGGCCTCCGAAGGCAGTCGGTATCGCTGTATCCATTTCGAATGTGCTCCCATTCCCTTGAGGAGATACTCCGTACGCCATGCGCAGAAGGCGTTGGCCTGTTCCCAGCTTACGCCGACAACCGGGTAGTTGTCATAGTTGGGGTGGCTGAAGTAGAGCTTCAGGTATGTCTCGTTGTTGGCATTGGGGAAATCGTTGACCCAACATGTGGTGTCGGGGTAGATGTTCACAATGTATGTGTTCAGGAAGTCGTACGGGCTTGACAACGGGCGGTTAATCGTTTCGCGTACTATCACGCCCTCCTCGTCTATGTATGCCGTGTCCTTTGAAATTGTAACTACAGCGTCGTAATCGGTCGGAATATCAGTGTTGCGGTTGCGCTCTTCTGGGTTCAGACGGTTTTTGCGTAATGCCGCCTGTGTGTAGTCATAAATCTCGTATCTGTAGTTCATTTGCGATGCATCGAGCATCTTTTCTCCTGTAATCGGGTTTTTGATATATACGCTTTCAATGGCACGCAGTTCATCTTCTGTCGGCTTTTTCCAAGGGATGGGTTTCTTCCAGTTGAGATACGGAGTTATGGGTTCGCCATACTCGTCCTCGGTTATCTTGAATGTCTCGTCACCGCCGTATGCGGGGTCGGCAAGGCGTTCACGGATAATTGAGTCGCGTACCCAGAAAACGAACTGGCGGTATTTGGCATTCGATACCTCGGTCTCGTCCATCCAGAATGCTTCTACTGAGACATCCTTGACCGGTGCTCCCGAACCCCATAGGGAGTCGGCTTTTTCGTCACCTATCTTTATTGAACCTCTCTGCACAAGTACCATACCGTATGGTGCCGGCTCGTTTACCGCTGAGCCGCTGATTCCTGTAACTTCACCGCCGTTCGCGCCGCTCATTCCGTTGCGTGGACTGAAACACGATGTCATCACTATCGACAGGGCAATCATTGACAGAAAAACGATCTTCTTCATCATTGCAAAACTCTTATACTGTTATGTTTATTCTTCTCTTTCTTAAATACATTAAGGTCTATCTTGTATCCCAGATAGATGTCGTGGCTTCCGTTCTTTGCCCCTATTCCCGACGTGTAGAGTTCGTAGCCATAGCTTGCGGTTATGTTCATGAACTCGATGCCGAGGAACGCCGATACAGATGTCATCGGGCTGTATGTTATGCCTCCGAAAAACTCCTTGTCATTGTAGCTGTATGTTCCTCTTGCCGTTATGTCGGCACGCCACGCGACAAGGTCGGTCATCACCTGCAGTGAGGGCTGTATGGATATTAACGTATTTTTAATCGGTATATTGCCTCCGGCCATAAAATTAAGGAACGGATCAACCTGTATTTCGTTCTTTTCACCGAGAAGGACAAGCGGTGCATTGAGGTGTATGCCCGAGAGCCCGGCATAGAAATATTTGTGCCGGTACATCACTCCTGCGCCGAAGTCAATGCTGTTTCCGTCGGCATTGCCGCTTGGAAATGCCGGGTCGTTGCTCTCTCCTCCCAGTATTATGTCCTTGTTGTCGAAACTGCAGTTCACAAGTCCCAACTGCACCCCTGCAGCAAGGCGTCCGCCAAAAAGCTTGAATCCGTAAGCGTAGTTGAGATAGAGATGCTGGTTGCTGAAGAGACCGATGTCATCGTTCACCACTCCCAGGCCAAGGTTGTGGTCTCCGTTCACGAACGGGATAGGGGCGTCCACGTTCAGCAGCATGGTCTTAGGGCTGTTGTCGAATCCTGTAAGCTGGTTGCTGTATGCCGCATATATCAGCATTCTCTCCTCTGCGCCGGCTCCTGCCGGGTTGTAGAAGTTGAGCATCTTCCAGTAATGGGTGAAGTGTGCGTCGAACTGCGCGTCAACCTTTGCGAAGGTACACGCTGCAAGCAATGCCGTCAATAACCACTTCTTCATTCTGTGCTTTTTACCCAATTATCTATTAATCAACGCGGAAAAGGTGAAAATATTATTCCTGATGCCTTGTTTGTCATACAGAATCCGCCATTATGCAAATTTCGATAAAAAAAACCAAAAAACAGTGCTAAATATGCAACTTGTTGGTCATATATACGAAAAAAGATGCGGAATTCCGCATCTTTTTTCGTATATGCCGCATTTTGCATCATCGCGGCCTTGTCGTTGTGGCAAATTTACTTTATAAGTTTCTTCTTGCCGTTTACAATGTAAATACCGGGTACAGTGATTGCATTAACACGGCGGCCGGTGATGTCGTAGATGGCTTTTGCACCGTTCTCAACAGAGATGTTGCCTATACTTGTAACCTTGCTCTCTTCGCCGAATACGACACAGATTGCCTGTCCCAACATCTCTGACATGTCGATGTCGATTGTGCAGTAGAGATGCTCGGCATCCATTTTGCCTACAATGTTGATGGGTACTTCACCAAGCTGTGGACCTAACCAATCTGCTTCGCCCTCACCGGCAGTGATAAGGATATTGCGGCTTGTTGTGAAATTCACGATATTTCCATTAACTGCAGGTGCGATGTTCTCAACAACGATGTTGCCTACCGGAAGTATTTTCCCAAGTACGAAATTGTTTAGCAAAAGAGTGCAGGTATTATCCTTGTTGGTCTCAACTGTTATGGTGGTCTGCTGAGGTTCCGTTTTTTCTCCGTTAATATCCACGATAAGGTCGTCGGTATATGTGGCAGTCTTTTCAACGAATACTTTTCTGTCGCCGAATGTTACCTTGATGGTTCCTACTTCGGCCTCTTGCATGTTGATGTTGATAGAGCAGTACAGCTTTTCGTCATCCATTTTGCCAATGAGGTTTACGGGTACTTCGCCAAGTGTCGGGCCAATCCACTCCTCGTTGCCCTCGCCTGCAGTGATGAGGATGTTTCGGCTTGCTTCAAAACTCTTTATACCGTTTGTCGCGTTAACTTTTATACCATCAACAACAATGTTGCCGACAGGTACTGTACCGCCAAGCATAAAATTGTTTAGCAAAAGTGTGCAGGTGCCGTCAGCCGCCTGTTCAACAGTGATTGTTGCCTCCTGTGGCTCAGTTGATTCACCCATGATTGACACTACAAGGTTGTCTGTGTAGCTCTTTGTCTGTGCAGTCGCAAAGAATGCAGTCATTGCAACAGCGATTGTGAGTAGAAATTTCTTCATAAGCATTTGTTTTTATGTTTGTATTGTTTGTCTGTATATTTAGAACAGGTAGGAGAATCCCAAAGTTCCGAATATGGGGTAGAGTGCGAACGTTATGCTGCTGAAATCATCGGGAAATATGCTGTTGAATCCCCATTTCAGGTTTGCGAACACAGCAAGGTGCTTGTATGCAACGAATTCGCCTCCGACCTGGACTCCCCAGTTGAACTTGCTGAGTTCGTTGCTGAAGTCGTATCCGGCACTCTCTATTTCGGTTTTTTCTCCCGTAGGGTCGCCCTCGCGTATGTATCCGTCATATACCGAACCCGAGAAATCGCCGTCAATCAGGTAAGAGGCATAAAGGCCACCCGACACGTTCCATCGCTCGTTTATCTTATAAACGGCAAGTGCCGGTATCGTGAAGTATGTGTTTCTTACGGTTATCTTCACATTTCCGGTCCATGGACCGCTGACAAGTCCACCGTCGTTCATTATTTCGGTATAGTAGTTCTTTGTGTTGGCTTCTGTGGTCATACCTTCGGTATCGAACCTGATGCCCAGTCTCACTCCCCAGTCACTTCCCTTGAACATCTTCTCCGCAGTTCCCTCAAGCGATATGTTCAGTTCGGGGTTATAGCTCTCTATGCTGCGTATCTCTACCGGCAATGGCAGCGGTGCTGTTCCGCCAATATTGTAACCTGCGCTAAGGCGTACGTGCCACCCTTTGAGTGCCGCCTTGAACAGGTTGTTGTCGCTGTCGGCAACCTCGTTTGTCTGAGCCGTAGCGGTAAACGCTATTATGGCTGCAATAAGTGAAACGAATATTTTTTTCATAGTAATGTTCTGCTGTGTGTTTTGGTCAATGGGTTACTTTCTGTCCCATATAATCTTTATCTCATCAACGTATAGCGTGCTGCCCACGGCTCCTTCAAAGAAAGCACCCTCCTTGCTTGAACTTGCAACTACTGTGATGGCATATTCTCCGTTGTCGAGTTTGCTTCTGTCGAACTCTTTGCCGTTCACGTTCTCAAATGGAACTTCGAACTTTGTCCATTCGCCCGGTTCACCAGGGTTTTCCAGCTGGGCCACCATAACGATATTTTCGCTTGAAAGTACATTGGAACCGTCGAGTGTCACCACGTTGGCCGGGTCAACCTCGTAGAGTACTGAATATATGGCACAGGTATCGCGGCGTTCCGGAACCTCTTTCTTTGCCTTGTCCGTAAAGACCTCTCCCGGTGTGTATTTGTAATATCCTGTCAGTGACAGCGGGCGGTTCGGGGCTATCTGCAAACCGAAACGTGTCGCCTCAAGGGGTTTCTTTGTGGCATTTGCCGTGAGGAATTCACCGAGGAAGATGTTTCCGGCCGCAATGGGCATTTTCATCATTTTTCCGAATGTGCCGGTATCTCTTGTCGTAAGTTTAACACAGCATCCCTTCACGCCTGCCGAGTCGGGTGCTGTGGGGAAGTCCTCGGGTTTCTTGCCCTGTCCCGACATCGAGAAACCGGCATTTCCGCTTGCCCACCAGTTGAGTTGTGTGCCGCTTGCATCAACCTCGTACCAGACAGCATATTTACCGTTTGTCGAGAAATTCTCGAAACTGAATACAGCGTCCAGGCTTATGACAGTCTGTTTTGTGAACGATACCTCATACAGTTTGCTGTAGTGTCCGTCTTCCGATGTTATGGTGTAATAGTGGATAATGCCGCGCTCACCGTTCTCGGATATCACCTCTTCCTTCTTTATCTGTGCTCCGGGTGTAAGAGTGAACTTGGGGTCAAGTTCCTTAAGGAGCTCAGTGTCGGTTTCCTCCTTTACGTAGAACCTTACGGCGTTGTTGCTTATGATGGCATCGCCCGACAAAATCTCCTTGTATTCTTCAATCCACTCCGCATCAACGGCAACAATGTCGCATTCGGCATTGGGAGCCTCTTCTCTTATACATGACGAGAAGGTTGCGGCTATGGCAATTATAAATATATTGATGATGTTTTTCGTCATAATGTAATATTTTTCTCGTTGTTCAATTTGCAAAGTTAGGCAAAATAAGCTTCAAATTTGACACAGAGTGCTGTTTTTTTTGACTTTTAACACATTTCAGCGGCATTCTACACTGTTTTTGTAAACATTTTTATAGAAAATGAACAATCCCTTTGCAGGAGTCTTTGTATGATCTCCAGCAAAGGGATGTTGTAAGGTCGTCAGTTTCTCAATCCTCACTGAATTCGAGAGTGATTCCTGGCAGGTCTATCGTGTAGCCGTCTTTGAGAATGAGGCAGTCGTCGGCTTCAATCCTCTCCTTGTTGATGTAGGTGGCATTTACCTCCTTTTTGTACAGTTTCGCGAAATGCCTGTAACCGCCGTCAACACCTTTTTCCACCATTATGATGATATGCTCGCGGCTCATTCTCCTGTCGCCTGGTGTCGTTATCTTGAAGTCGGCTTTCGACCCTTCTCCATTGCGGCCGATGATGTTGTTGCCAATCTTGAGTCCGTAGCAGAGATTGTCCTTGCCCACCACGTACAGAGTCCCGGCGCTTTTCTTGTAAGAGTCACAATCGAATCTGGTCTCTTCGTCCTCCATAGGCAGGAATTCGAAATCGGAAAGCGGCATTGTTTTTTTGCATCGCAAGCACTTTATGCTCTGTCCGAAGTGTTCTTCCTTAATATTGGCTTCCAATGTTACTCCGCAGAATGGACATTTCATCCTCTGTTTGCCTGTTTTCATCCTTCAGTAATGTTTAGTTATCCAATAGGTTTTTTCTGCATTCGGGACACGAAGGCCGTTCTGTAAGTTTATTGTATGGTATGTCTCCGATGAATGTACCGCAGTGCGGACAAGTGTAACTCTCTGTGAATTCTTTTATGGCACTCCTCTGTGAGTCTATGTGCTCCATTTTGTACATACTGGCGAATTTTACCAATGTCAGTGCGGTTGACAGTGCAGTAATGGCCAGTGCGGCAAAGTAGAAAGGTGCATCGGGTATAGCCTTTTTAAGCACTATGGTGGTTATTCCTGCAAAGACAGCAAGTATAGTGAATGAATTGCATGCGGTAATATTTGAACCCGAACTTTGCCGGCTTTGTATCATTCTGGTATCGAACTTTTCTCTTATGGTCTTCAGACGTTTTTCTGCCGGGGGTATCGGACTTGGCACTATTTGCTTTTTGCAAATTAATTTGTGTGCCATCGCAATGATTTCAACAATGTCTATTCTGAACCTGTTGGGGCCAAGTTCAACTACGCTCTTGGCATTTATCTTCTTGGTTATAACTTCCATACCGTTAACGAACGTGTAGTTTTCGCTCTTTATGTTGGCGACCGTTACGGTATTGTCGTTGCCTATAATTATTCTGCAGTGGGCTATGTCAAGTTCGGGCTTGCAGCGGCTTACTGTTCCCGGTACCTTGCCGAAACGGTCTGTAGTCCCGCTATTTATTTTCCCGTCAATGTTTACGGACACCATAAGGTCGTTCCCTCCAGGAGTCTTTCCGACAAGGATTGTGCGCCCAGCAAGAGCCGTTATCTTTTCGAAGATGTTAGATGCCGTTGTTGCCATATGCTTTTGATTGTCCTATGATGTCCTTTGAAGGATTGGTATTTTTTTGCAAAAATATAAAAACGGGACAAAAATGCAAAACATTTTGTCCATATGGTCAGTATAAAAGTCAAAAGGCGGGTCCCCCCGCCTTTTGACTTTTATACTGGTTGATATTATTCTGCTTCAGAGATGAGCTTCCAACCGTTCAGTGTCATGACAAGTGCCACGATAGAAAGGATTGAACCGATGATGCCTACGAAAGGAATCCAGGCAATTACCGCACCTACAAGATTCAGAATCATCGCAGTGAAAATCTTGCCTGCGCCTTCACGTGCTGCAGTGGGGAATGTCGTAGAGTTCTTGAGGTTTGAGTAAGCCAGCAACAGTAAAATCCATGCAACGAGGCTGAGGATTACGCCAACAATGCCTACGAAGGGAATGAATGCAAGAACTATTGCGATAATCTGCAGAAGTGTCGCAGTGTAGATGCTGCCTATTGCCTTTGCGTCTGCAGGGTTTACAATCTCCTTCCAAGGATTGATGTTAGAGAAGAACACCCAAAAACCATAAATAGCACCCAAACTTGCAGCCAACTCCATATAATCCCAGAATCCCCAAGCCACGGCACCGAAGAGGTCTCCGTTTGCCATATCACCGACAGCAGACAGAGCTCCGATAAATGCAAAAACAGCAACAGCAATGTTGCACCAAACCTGAATAAGAACGCCTTTGTAAAGATTAGCTGTTACAGAAGCCCATGTTGAATTGTTTCCCATAATTTTATTTTTTTAGTTAATATGATTTAGATTATAACGAAATATGTTTTCACAAAAATATAACAAATGCTACAATTATAGCTTTTTATCATGAAAATAGACGTGAATTTTTGTCACGCTTCAATATTTGTGATTGATGTGTATATGAATTACATGGGCGCTTCGGATTTTGCAATGAGTGCCCAGCCCTGAAGCTGCAGAATCCATGCATAAATTACAGCAGCGTATGCAATAATGCTGATAACCGGAACCAACAAAATGAAAATGCCTGCAACAAAACCACCGATAAGGCTAATTATGATTGCATTGAAAATCTTGCCTGCACCTTCACGTGCTGCAGTAGGGAATGTCGCAGAGTTCTTGAGCGCGGAGTAGCCCATCAACTGGAACACAAGTGCAACGATTGACAGAATAAGAACTATGATGCTCAGGAAAGGAACAAATGTTCCGATTATGCTCAATACAGCATTGATTATTGTAAGAATCATAGCAGTGTGTATGTAGCTTACTGCAGGTGCATCCTGCGGATCAACCAATCCCTTGAGTGCTGCAATATTCATGAAGAAGAGTATGAAACCTACCAATGAACCGATTCCGGCAATCAATGTGAGGATTGACATGGTCTGGTATCCCCCGCCTAAAGCGTAGCTGAAAGGGTTAGACATAATCATTATTGCTGAAATGATTAAGAAAAGGTTGGCTGCCGCGCCGGAAATTGTCTGTACCAGAACTGCTGTGTACAAACCGCCAGTGGTCTTTGACCATAATGAATTGTTAGTCATAAGAATATTTTTTAAAATTAATAATTGTACCTTTATTATGAATCATTATGAATCACCGGATTCATATATTCATTTGCGAATATACAACATTAATTTATAACTCAAAGTGTGTTTGTAAAAAAAACTTAAAATCTACGGATGGTTGGCACAATTCAGCAATCCTCTTTGCGTTCCTTGAATGTTCCCAACTTCAAACCTTGATTATTAGAAACTGTTTAAATTTATATCGCCCAGTTTCTTATAGTGCAAGAATCGGATGTTTGTTTATTTTTTGGCAATAATATAGCAGTTGACCCGTAACCCATTTTCTTCGCGAACTTGTCATCCTGACCATACCTTAATGAAAAATATTAAAAAGAGGTTCTCGATGAGCGTAGCGAACTAACGAATGTGAATGTTGCGATTGTGCGAGTGAAATAAAACTCGTTTAATTGCAAAATTCGCTTTGCTCAGTATAACAAACAATGTTTGGGCCAATATCTATATTATTGCCAAAATTAATTTTTACAAAGAATACAATCCCCATCAGAATATACTCTGGTGGGGATTGCTTGTTCAAGAATCGGGCTTTTGGGTCACCCTCATGCGACGATTATTCGTCTTTTACCAAATTGAATTTGGTGGAAATCTCCTTTTGGTCAATTGCCTGTCGCAGGTTGAACCTTTTCTTCTGTGTTATATAGCCGGCCTTTTCACAAGTAACCTCTATTTGCACATCGCCTGAATTATTATAAGTAAGACCTTTTATGTCAAAAGACTCAGTAGTCTCATAAGGTGTACTACCTACAAAATTCTGGTTGGTGTTCTTAACTTCAGATGTTGAAGAGACTACACGTGTATAAACATCGGCGCCTTTAGGAGAGGAATCGATGTACCAACGAATAATGGTATTTTCAAGCGCAGTATCCCCTTTGCCTGAAACCTGCTTGTTACCCTCCAGAGCTGGATTACTTGCTCTCTTAAGGAAGAAAGCAATTCTGTCCCAATCAATATCCTCAAGGGCATTAACATATGCATTGTTTAGAGCCTGTGTGGCAAAAGCATAATTACTGCTACTACCACTCAAATTCGCACGTCCGGTTACAGTAACATTGGGATACACCATTTGACGTTCATTATCGCACACCTCTATATTAAGCACAACAACACCCGACCAACCAAGACCTGAAAGATAACTAACATTAAACTCCTCTATATTTACACTCAACATATAATCGGTACGTATATCGGCATCAAGATTGAATCCCATAGTACGCATATAGCGTCTCATACTTTCCGACACAAAAGAATGCACTCCGGGAGAGACCGTCATTTTCGGTTTACTAACCGCACTAGCATCGTATTTCTTAAGAATAGCAGTATTGGAGCGAACATCTTTTAGATTAAGGCGAATACCATAATCCAGCCCCACAAACCTGTTACGCTGAGCATCTTTCGCCAAGCCAAGATAAACAGTATAATTATCAGAAGCAGTCTTCTTTGCAGGCTGCATTAGCGACATACAAGATACCATCATAGCAGCAACACACATACTGCAGATTATAGATAAAATCTTTTTCATGAGTACTTCGAATTTGATTATTTATTAGCTTTCAGTCTCACAAGTTTAGCTGATACAACAGCTCTCAACACTATATCTCGTTTTCCAATCTGCTCTACGCTTGTAGACACAACGGGTTCAATAACACCGTCAGCGCCCTCCTGCTGAACTATATTTATCAAACGATATATTGCTGTACGACGCGCAACATCTTCAACAGGAATTATACCATTGTCAAATACAGATTCAGCATAATCATTCGATAGGTAACCCAGTTTAAGCACACCGCTATATGCCGCAAAAGTCCACTGGTTATTTACAACATTGTAACGAAGCGTGAACTCCTCATTTTCGTCTGATATTCTTATTTGAGACTGCTTGAATTCACATTTTATAACTGATTCGGCAGATACATTTCTCAGAATTTCATAGTCCTTTCTTTCAAGATTCAACTCATTAAGAGTTACGCTATTCACAGTATTTACAGCCTTGGGAACTATAATACTTTTCTTACTGATACCACAAGAAACCAAATTCAAAACTAACACCAAGGCTAAAATATTATAAATTAACTTTTTCATTGTTGTTACATTTTAATAATGTTTGTGTTTAAATAGTTGTTGTCAATAAATGACATAAGAAGTTAGCGATAAACCGCCATAATAACATTAAAAACAAATTGGTTATAGTCCAACCGAAAAAGACGATAAAAAAGCGCGGACTATGACTTTAATTTGTTTCTGAGGTATCGCCAAACACCGTACTACCAAATCAAGTAAAAGCCCACGCCAACGGCATGAGCATTAACTTTTACTCTTGGTAGTTTCATTAAAAATTGGCGATTTTCAGAAACAAGAATAAAGATAACGCTTTATATCATTATGTCTATAATTCCAAATTTACATAGGCATCTATTTACACAATTAAACATTATTAAACATCGCGAATATACAATAAATTATTTAAGCAAAGTCTCATACAAGAAAAAAAACTATCTTTGCAGTTGATTATTCAATATAAACAACACTCAAACAATATGAAAATAGCACTTATAGGATATGGAAAGATGGGCAAGACCATTGAGAAGATTGCCCTTGAGAGAGGTCACGAGATTGTATCGATAATAGACGTTGACAACCACGAAGATATAAAAGGCGAGGCTTTTGCAAGTGCCGATGTCGCAATTGAGTTCACAGCTCCTTCTGTAGCATTGAACAATTGTCTTGAAGCTATGGAAGCCGGAGTGAAGGTTGTAAGCGGAAGCACCGGATGGTTTCAGGAGAACGAGGCCATTATGCGCGAGAAATGCGAGAAAGAGGGCAAGACTCTGTTCTGGTCGAGCAATTTCAGTCTTGGCGTAGCAATCTTTTCAGCGGTAAACCGTTACCTTGCCCGAATAATGAACAACTTCGACAACTACAAAGTACAGATTGAAGAGACGCATCATATCCACAAGCTCGATGCGCCCAGCGGCACGGCAATAACCCTTGCCGAGGGCATTCTCGAGAATATCAGTCACAAATGCAGCTGGGTAATGGGCGACCTCACAAACCCCGACGGCACCATAACCAAGGGCAATACTCCAAAGGCTACCGAGATTAAGATTGATGCAATACGCCGTGGCGAGGTACCGGGTATCCACACCATCACCTACGGTTCTGACGAAGATACCATAACCATCACTCACGATGCCCACAACCGCAACGGCTTTGCCTTGGGCGCAGTCATTGCAGCCGAGTATGTGAAGGAGCACGAAGGCATGCTTGGAATGAGCGACCTGCTCAAGTTCTAAGAAACTGTAATTAAAGTATATAGCCCATACCGGGCATACACAAAACAAACAGAAGATGGAATTCAAACTATTCAATAAGACAATAACGGTAAACCCTACCAGCAAAGAGATTATCAAAATGAGCACAATTCTTGTGCTTTACACCCTGTTCCTGATTTGGACAAAGAGCTGGTTGGGCATAATTGTCACACCATTCATCATAGACAATTACACCACACATATAATCAACTGGAAGTGGTGGAAGAGGTCCGAGAGCAAGACCGTACGCAAGATTATGAGCTGGGTCGATGCCATTGTCTTCGCCTTGATTGCCGTATATTTCGTGCACATATACTTTTTCCAGAACTATGTAATCCCCACATCGTCGCTCGAAAAGACACTGCAAGTAGGAGACTACCTCTTCGTGAGCAAAATAAACTATGGACCGCGCAAGCCCATAACACCGCTGAGCATGCCGTTGACACAGCACACAATGCCCATTCTGGGATGCAAAAGCTATATCGACGCCATACAGTGGGACTACGAGCGCGTGGGAGGTTTCGACGAGGTGAAGATGAACGACATTGTAGTATTCAACTACCCTGCCGGAGACATCGCAACAACAAACCCTGCAATCATAGACTTCCACGCCTTGTGCTACGGTATCGGCAAGGAGCTGAACAGCGGAAAGAATGAGATAGAGAGTGCAGGAGATGACAAACTGAAAATAAGGGAAACTTACAAAAAACACTACGATGACGGGTACAAGTATATCGAATCGTACCCCGAACAGTACGGCGAGATACTCCACCGCCCCGTTGACCGCAGGGAGAACTACGTAAAGCGTTGTGTCGGCCTTCCCGGCAACACACTTGAGATAAAGGACAAGGTCATTTACATCGACGGCAAACCGCAGCCACAGCCCAAAAATTCACAGTTCAACTACAAGGTAACACTCACACAGCAGATACCCGAGAACATCTTGAAGGAGCGCGGCATAAGTTTCGACGATGCACAGATGCTGTACATGAGCGGAGAGCTGCCACTCACCAAGGAGAACTACGAATGGTTCAAGAGCAATACACGCCTATGCAAGAAGATTGAAGTCGTGGAGATGAACACGACAGAAGGCATATACCCCCTCAACGGCAACTACGGATGGACAGCAGACAACTACGGCCCGGTGTGGATTCCAAAGAAAGGCGAGACCGTTAAACTGACACTCGACAACCTTGCTGTATATGAACGCCCTATTACAGTATATGAAGGAAACAGCCTTGAAGTCGATGAAAACGGCAGAATTTACATCAACGGCAAGGAGGCGGACAGCTACACATTCAAGATGGACTACTATTGGATGATGGGTGACAACCGTCACAATAGTGCCGACTCGCGTTATTGGGGATTCGTTCCCGAAGACCACATAGTTGGAGAGGCTCTTTTCATTTGGCTCTCTCTCGACAAGGATTACGGACTCTTCGACGGCAAGATACGTTGGAACCGCATGTTCCGCGGAGTAAACAGTTTCGATTAAAGAAGACACAACGTGCGTATAGTTTCACACCCTTTATACCTGTCGCCTGTTCCGTTGTACGCAAAGCTGTACAACGGAACAACACTTGTGATTGACGGCAGTGCACCGTTTACAAAACAGACATACCGTAGCCGCGCCACAATAGCTACCGGTAATGGCAGACAGGACCTGAATATACCTATAGTACACGATGGGGGGAGGATTTCAATGCGCGATGTACGCATTAGCGAGCACGGCAATTGGCGCAAGCAGCATTGGAACGCACTTGTGAGCGCGTACCGCAACAGCCCTTTCTTTGACTATTATGCCGATGATTTCGCCCATTTCTATGAGGAACGCGACGGTTTCCTAATGGACTTTAACATGCGCCTGCACAACGTCGTGTGCGAGCTGTTGGGGCTGGACAGGGAGATAAAGATAAGCGCACCCGGCGAAAGGATAGAAGAGACGGCAGACAATATCTGCGACCTGCGTCCCTTGGCCGAGCCAAAGGCACTTGACAGCATCGCCGGATACACAGCAAAGCCCTACTACCAGGTATTCGCACAAAAGCACGGCTTCATCCCCAACCTGAGCATCGTTGACCTGCTGTTCAACATGGGCCCCGAAGGATTATTGGTGCTTAGGGGATAATAAAGAGAGGGGGCCCAAGGGATAACAGTTTTGTCTTTAGGGTCTCTAAAAACCTTTTAAAAAACAAACTGCGAAAGACTTAATTTTTCCGTTTTGTCTGTCATTCTATATTTGCAATGTCATTGGCTCGTTCATTTCTTAGCGACCCGCACGGCTTGATTTTTATCCATGCTTCGTGCGACCAGCCGCTAATGAACTCGCCGATTACAAAACTTAGTTTTGTCATTATGAGCAGAGCGAAGAATCTCAGCATCACGCATAATTCGAGATTTTTCGGTAATGGAGTCGTGGATTCAATGGAAATTTACAAACGGATTTGTATAATCGCGGTCAGCATTGGTGCGCATTAAAGACTTTTCTGTCTGCACAAAGAGAATCATATAAAAGCAGCAAGGCAGCCCTGGGCTGCCTTGCTTGAATATTGTGACTGAATTTATCAATCTTTCAGCTTAGCCTTGATGAACTCGCGGTTCAAGCGTGCGATGTTGCTGATAGAAACGCACTTGGGGCACTCTGCCTCGCAGGCACGGGTGTTGGTACAGTTACCGAAACCAAGTTCGTCCATCTTTGCAACCATTGCCTTAACGCGTTTCTTGGCCTCTACCTTACCCTGGGGAAGGAGTGCGAACTGGCTCACCTTTGCCGAAACGAACAGCATGGCAGAACCATTCTTACAAGCCGCTACGCAGGCACCACAACCGATACAAGCCGCTGCATCCATTGCCTCCTCGGCAATGTCCTTGCCAATGGGAATTGCATTGGCATCGGGCATACCGCCGGTGTTGATTGACACATAACCGCCGGCCTGCTGAATCTTGTCGAACGCTGTACGATCGACCATAAGGTCGCGGATTACAGGGAAGCCGGCTGAACGCCAGGGCTCTACTGTGATTGTATCACCATCCTTGAAACGGCGCATGTACAACTGGCAAGTTGTAGCACCTGTTGCAGGACCGTGAGGGTGACCGTTCACATAGAGTGAACACATACCGCAGATACCCTCGCGGCAGTCGTGGTCGAACACAACCGGTTCCTTGTTCTCGTTTACCAACTGCTCGTTAAGAATATCAAGCATCTCGAGGAATGAGGTATCGCCCGGAATATCCTTCATCTGATAAGTCTCGAAAGCACCTTTAGCCTTAGGACCTCTCTGACGCCATACCTTCAATGTAAAACTTATATTTTTGTCCATTGCTTACAAATTTAGGAATGATTAGTTTTTGTAGTTACGCTGCTGTACCTTGATGTACTGATAGTTGAGGTCCTCCTTGATGAGTTCCGGCTCCTGACCCTGTCCGGTATATTTCCAGCAAGCCACGTATGAGAAGTTCTCATCGTCGCGCTTAGCCTCACCCTCTTCGGTCTGGTGCTCCTCACGGAAGTGACCACCGCAAGACTCCTCGCGGTTGAGGGCATCGTATGCCATCAAGCGGCCAATCTCAATGAAGTCGAGCAAGCGGAGTGCCTTCTCGAGCTCAATGTTGAGAGTATCTGCCTCACCCGGGATGCGGAGCTCGCTCCAGAAGATCTTCTCAACACGGTCAATCTCCTTGAGAGCCTTCTCAAGAGACTCCTTGGTACGTGCCATACCTACATTGTCCCACATTACAAGACCAAGTTCCTTGTGGATAGAATCGACACTGCGTGTACCCTTGATAGCCATGAGCTTTGCAATCTTGTCGTTCACAGCCTTCTCGGCAGCAACGAACTCGGGAGCGTCGGTGCTGAAACGTGGAACCTGAATCTGGTCTGAGAGGTAGTTCTGTATAGTATAAGGAAGAACAAAGTAACCGTCGGCAAGACCCTGCATGAGAGCCGATGCACCAAGACGGTTCGCACCGTGGTCGCTGAAGTTAGCCTCACCGATAGCGAAGAGACCCGGAATAGATGTCTGCAACTCGTAGTCAACCCAGATACCACCCATTGTGTAGTGGATAGCGGGGAAGATCATCATAGGCTCCTTATACGGGTTGGTGTCGGCAATCTCCTCGTACATGTCGAAGAGGTTTCCGTAACGCTGGCGAACAACATCCTCACCCAAACGCTGGATAGCATACTTGAAGTCGAGGAAGACAGCCAAACCGGTGTTGTTTACACCATAGCCTGCGTCGCAACGCTCCTTGGCTGCACGTGAAGCAACGTCGCGCGGTACAAGGTTACCGAATGCCGGATAACGACGCTCGAGATAGAAGTCACGGTCCTCGTCGGGGATATCGTTCGGGTGTTTCTTGCCGGCCTGGAGAGCCTTTGCATCCTCAAGTTTCTTGGGAACCCAGATGCGACCGTCGTTACGGAGCGACTCAGACATAAGTGTCAGCTTAGACTGCTTGTCGCCGTGAACAGGTACACATGTGGGGTGAATCTGTGCGTAGCAGGGGTTTGCGAACCATGCGCCCTTACGGTAGCATTGGAGAGCCGCAGAACCGTTGCTGCCCATAGCGTTTGTAGAGAGGAAATATGCGTTACCGTAACCGCCGGTACCTATTACAACGGCGTGTGCAGCGAAACGCTCTACCTTACCTGTTACAAGGTTACGCGCGATGATACCGCGTGCGCGGCCGTCGATGATTACTACATCGAGCATCTCGTAACGTGTATATACCTTAACGGTACCCTGGCTTACCTGGTAGTTAAGCGCCGGGTATGCACCGAGAAGAAGCTGCTGACCGGTCTGGCCGCGGGCGTAGAATGTACGCGATACCTGAGCACCACCGAATGAACGGTTAGCCAAAAGACCGCCGTACTCACGTGCGAAAGGAACACACTGTGCAACGCACTGGTCGATGATGGCACCCGATACCTCGGCAAGACGGTGTACGTTAGCCTCGCGTGCACGGTAGTCACCACCCTTGATAGTATCGTAGAAGAGACGATAGACAGAGTCACCGTCGTTCTGATAGTTCTTCGCAGCATTGATACCACCCTGTGCAGCGATAGAGTGCGCACGGCGTGGAGAATCCTGGATACAGAAGTTAAGCACATTGAAACCCATGGCACCGAGTGATGCGGCAGCAGATGCACCTGCCAAGCCGGTACCAACAACGATGATGTCGAGCTTACGCTTGTTTGCAGGGTTCACCAATTTCTGGTGTGCCTTGTAGTTAGTCCATTTTTCAGCCAATGGGCCTTCAGGGATTTTGGAATCCACTTTTACTGAACTTATTTTAGCCATAATATTTATGTTTTAGAATTTACGAATAGTTATTAACAGCCACCGCAAGGCTTCTTTGAAGCGCAGGGAGTATCGCATGACTTGTCGGCACAAGGTGTGTCACACTTCTTCTCAGCAGCACAAGCCTTCTTCTCACAGTGTTCTTTGGCAGGACACTCCTTTTCGGCAGGAGTGATGATACCTGTTGCACCGGCAACAACAACAGCAAGGAAACCTGCGATAATCAAGGTAACGATGGCATTGCCGATAGCCTTCCAGCGTGCAAGCCAAACCTTGTTGTTGAAACCGAGAGTCTGCATCGCACTCCAGAAACCGTGTGTAAGGTGGAACCACAAAGCAACCAACCAGATAACATAGAGGGCTACGTAAACCGGGCAGGCGAAAGTTGTGATAATGTGACCTGTACCGTCGGCAACGTGTGCCATGACGTTCGCGTCAACATCGGCTCCCATCATATGAAGAACCTCGGGCAACTGCATGTTGGCCCAGAAATTCACAAGGTGGAGACCGAGACCAAGAACTACAATGATACCGAGGACAAGCATGTTCTGCGAAGCCCAAGAAACACCCTTAGGTCTCTCGGAAACAGCATAACGCTGATTACCGCGAGCCTTTCTGTTCTGCATTGTGAGAATGAAAGCATAAACAAAGTGAAGCACTACAAGGAGAGCAAGACCTGCTGTTCCCACCAATGCATACCAATTAGCTCCCAAAAACTCACAGATAGCGTTGTAACCTTCGGCGCTGATTATAGCAACCAGGTTCATTGACATGTGGAAGAGAAGGAAAAGAACAAGAGCGGCACCAGTGACACTCATGATAACCTTTCTTCCGACAGAAGATTTAGTTAACCACATAATGAATTGATTTTAAATAATATAAGTAAATAAATAATTCTTTTTAACCCTTTTACACTTTTTACAATTGACAAAAATAAACTTTTTTTTAATAAAAACACCAAATGGCGGAATATTTTTAGTAATAATATAGCAGTTGACCCGCGACTTTTTTCTTCGCGAACTTGTCATCCTGAACGCATGTGAAGGATCTAAAAACTGCGTTTAAAATAGATACTTCGCTTTGCTCAGTATGACAAACAATATTTGGGTCAACTGCTATATTATTGCCATATTTTATTCCTGCCACCCCACGCCCGTGGGCATATTCAGGAAAGAGGAAATAGCAATGTATATAACAACAGATAAAGGAAGTGTTCGCACATGGCATAAATATTCCGCTTACAGGAACAAGTCATTTAGCTATACGTTGTGGTTTTAACTTGGTTGAAATTGCATTTTGGCAAAAAACAGAGCCATGGCACTTGCATTGCGGAGCATTTTGAGTACATTTGCCGGAAACAAACAAAACCAAACGATAAAACATGGCAACATTAAAAGAAAAAATCGGCTACGGCTTCGGCGACATGGCATCGTCAATGTTCTGGAAAGTATTCAGTGCATACCTGCCCTTCTTCTACACGAATGTGTTCGGGCTTGACATAGAACTTGCGGCGATATTGTTCCTTGTAACAAAAATATGGGATGCCGTTTCGGACCCCATGATGGGTATCATAGCAGACCGCACTGACAGCAAGTGGGGCAAATACCGCCCTTATCTGCTTTGGATAGCAATTCCGTTTGCGGTCGCCGGAGTGCTGCTTTTCACGACTCCCGAGTTCGGCGAAACAGGCAAGAATGTATGGGCATTTGTTACATACATACTCATGATGACAGTATATACCGCCATCAATGTCCCTTACGGCTCAATGCTTGGAGTAATGACCGATGATACCGATGAAAAGACCGTTTTTTCATCGTACAGAATGTTTTTCGCATACGCAGGCTCGTTCCTTGTACTTGCATTCTGGGAGCCTCTTTGCAATGCCTTTGCCGGCACGGACGGCAAGGTGACGCTCGACCCCCAGGCTTGGCAATATGCAATGATAGTAGTGGGAATAATATGCGCCCTTCTGTTCTTCCTGACATTCAAGATGACACGCGAAAGAATAAAGCCGAGCATAAAGCATACAAGCATAAAGGACGATTTCAAATCGTTGCTGCATAACGGTCCCTGGTGGATACTGCTTGGCGGCGTGCTGTTCTTCAATTTCTTCGGTGCCGTGAGATATGCGGTAATCCCGTACTATTTTGCAGCAGAGATAGCCGAAGGTGCTACACTGTCGATATTCTCATTCGATTTCCTCTTTTATGCCGGCATATTCTTCACCGTAGGAGAAATCGCCAACATGGCAGGAGTTGCCGTAGCGACACCTATAACGTTCAAGCTGGGAAAGAAAAGCACATTCCTCTATTCGTTGATTGCAATCATGGCATTGTGCATAGCATTCTATTACGTTCCCACAGACAGCAACGGCGGATTATGGACTCTCATGGCACTGCAGATAGCCACAGGTATCCTGACAGGAATAATATCACCTCTGGTGTGGAGCATGTATGCCGACATATCAGATTATGCGGAGCTGAAGTTCAGAACAGCCTCTACCGGCCTCATATTCTCATCATCATCAATGGCACAGAAGTTCGGTGGTGCATTCGGAACATCGGCCGTGCTTTGGTTGCTTGCCGCATTCGGCTTCAACACAGAAGAGGGCGCAGTACAGACCCCGGAGGCCATTGAAGGACTCCGTTACCTCATCAGTTGGATTCCGGCAGGAATAGCTGCACTTTCGGCAATATTCATATTCTTCTACCCGCTTACGACAAAGCGCATGAAGGAAATAAACAACAGCCTGAAGGCATTCCGCGACCAGTAACAGCATACCGAAGTAGAACAAGCAAGCGGGTGACCCACTTTTTGGGTCACCCGCTTGCTTGTTGAGGTTCGAATAAAAAGAGCTATATTTCTATTAAAAAATACCATTGCTGTGATAATTCCAAAACATTCGCCAATCTCCCCAATAAGAAATATTTGTTTTTCAAATTTTGCCGTTGTGTCAAGTTGTATTATTTTTGTTGATTGGTAATTCAGGCAGTTCACTGCCGGCAAACAAAATTAAAGAGTGGTTTTCAAGTACGACATTTTGGTAATAGGCGCAGGCCATGCAGGATGCGAGGCCGCCGCTGCCGCTGCGAACATGGGCAAGAAGACTTGCCTTATGACAATTGACATGAACAAGATTGCACAAATGAGTTGCAACCCGGCAATAGGCGGCATAGCAAAAGGACAGATTGTAAGGGAGATTGACGCGCTCGGCGGATATACGGGAATAGTAACGGACAAGGCATCGATACAGTTCCGTATGCTGAACCGCTCGAAAGGACCGGCAATGTGGAGCCCGCGTGCACAATGTGACAGAATGAAATTTAGCCAATATTGGCGCGAGATTCTTGAAAACACGGAAAACCTCGAAATGTGGCAGGACATTGCCACGGAACTCATAGTTGAAGATGGCAAGGCAGTTGGAGTAAGAACTCAGATGGGAGCCGAATTCCGTGCCGAATGCACAATCATCACAGCCGGAACATTCCTGAACGGACTGATGCACATAGGAAAAGTACAGATAGAAGGCGGACGTGTTGCAGAGCCTGCCGCCAAGGGACTTACCGAGAGCATTACAAAGCACGGCATTACCGCAGGACGAATGAAGACAGGAACCCCGGTACGCCTCGACAGGCGTTCGATAAACATGCAGTTTGTCGAAGTACAGGAAGGCGACAACGATTTCCACCGTTTTTCGTACAGCGGCACCGCACGCGAGCTCAAACAGCTCCCATGTTGGGGATGCTACACGAACCCCGATGTACACAAGATTCTGCGCGACAGCCTCGATGACTCGCCGCTTTACAACGGACAGATACAGAGTGTAGGCCCACGCTACTGCCCCAGCATTGAAACGAAAATAGTGACATTTGCCGAACGCGACAGACACCTGCTGTTTCTTGAGCCGGAAGGCGAAACGACACAAGAGATATACGTGAACGGATTCTCCTCATCACTGCCGATGGAGGCGCAATTGAGTGCGCTCAGAAAAATTCCGGCATTGGAGAACGCCGTTGCATACCGTCCGGGATATGCCATAGAATATGACTATTTCGACCCCACCCAACTGCGCCACACGCTTGAGTCGAAAGTTATTGCAGGGCTCTACTTTGCCGGACAGGTGAACGGGACAACAGGCTACGAAGAGGCTGCCGGGCAGGGAATAGTTGCCGGAATAAACGCGGCTCTTAAAATTGACGGCAAGGAGGAGTTTGTGCTCAGACGCGATGAAGCATATATAGGTGTTCTCATAGATGACCTTGTAACGAAAGGTGTCGATGAACCATACCGCATGTTCACATCAAGAGCAGAATACAGAATTCTCCTGCGTTCCGACAACGCAGACATGCGACTGACCGAAAAGTCACACATCATAGGACTTGCTACAGAAGAGAGGTTCCAAAGACTCCAAAAGAAAAAAGAGAAGATTGCCGCACTTACAGAATTCATCAACAACTTCTCCATTAAGGCAGACCTGATAAACGACGGGTTAGTAGAACTTGGCACCACTCCGCTCACCAGAGGATGCAAGCTTGCGGCCATAATAGAGAGACCGCAAGTGACAATAGAATCCATTGCCAAATACATAAACCCACTGAAAAAAGAGTTGGACAAAATTGGCTACGACCGTGACGAAATTGTAGAGGCGACAGAAGTGGAGATAAAGTACCGCGGATACATTGACCGGGAGCGTGAGCTTGCCGAAAGAATGGTCCGTCTGGAAAATATACGCATCAAAGGAAAACTTAACTACAACAGTATTGAATCTCTTTCCACAGAGGCGAGACAAAAGCTCACTGCCATAGACCCGGAGACGCTGGCACAGGCAAGCCGAATACCCGGAGTATCGCCGAGCGACATAAACGTTCTACTCGTACTTATGCGGAAATAAACAATTGTTCCACGTGGAACATTAACACAAAACAACAGCTCACACATAACTAAAAAACACAGATATGGACAAAGAATTGCTTTTAAAAAACCTCAGGAATATTCCCGATTTCCCCATACCGGGAATACAGTTCAAGGATGTAACATCACTCTTCAAGAACCCAGCATGCCTGCGTGAGATGGACAACGCTCTGTACGAAATGTACAAAGACAGAGGGATTACAAAAATCGTAGGCATAGAGTCACGCGGCTTTGTGATGGCATCGTCGCTTGCCGTTAAGCTCGGTGCAGGATTCGTCCCCATCCGTAAACCCGGAAAACTGCCCGCAGAAACAATAAGCGAGACCTACGGAAAGGAGTACGGACGCGACACTATAGAGATACACAAGGACGCCATTGACGAGAACGACGTGGTGCTCATACACGACGACCTGCTCGCGACAGGCGGCACCATGCTCGCCGCATATCACCTTGTACAGAAACTGAACCCGAAGAAGATAATGATAAACTTTATCATAGAGCTTGAGGGTTTGAAAGGCAGAGAGACATTCCCGGCAGATGCCGAAATAGAATGCCTTCTCACACTCGAAGGAAAATAAAATGAAGAAGGAAGAGAAGACCCGCAAGGAGGAGTATCTGAAAGGAATCGTAAACAACCTTCCCGACTCTCCAGGATGTTACCAGTACCTCGACGAGAACGGGACCATCATCTATGTCGGGAAAGCAAAGAACCTCAAACGCAGGGTCTCCTCATACTTCAATAAGGAACAGCAATCACTGAAGACAAGACTGCTTGTCGCAAAGATTGCCGACATAAAATACATCGTCGTCAACAGCGAGGCCGATGCGCTGCTTCTGGAAAACAACCTGATAAAGCGTCATAAGCCTCGCTACAATGTTCTCCTGAAGGATGACAAGACATACCCCTCGATATGTATAACGAACGAGTTGTTTCCCAAAATATTCAAGACAAGAAAGATTATAAAGGGGGCCGGAAGATACTTCGGCCCATACACGAATGCCGGGGCACTGCACGCCTTGCAGGAACTGATAAAAGAACTTTATCCGCTACGCACATGCAACCTGAACATAACAGCAGAAGGAGTACGTTGCGGCAAATATTCAGCCTGTCTCGAACACCAGATTAAGCGGTGTTGCGCACCATGTGTTGGCAAAATTTCAAGCGATGATTATATTGCATACATCGGCGAAGTGATATCAATACTGAGAGGAGACATCAGAGTTCTACAGGAAAAACTCATTGCCGAAATGAAAGAAAAGGCAATGATTATGGAGTTTGAAAAAGCACAAGAGATAAAGAAAAGATACGAACTTATCGAGAATTTCAGAACCAGAAGCGAAGTGGTAAGTTCAACAATCACCAACGTTGACATATTCTCGATAGAGAGTGACGAAAAGAGCGCGTTCGTCAATTTCCTGCACATTACCAACGGCTGCATAAACCAGGCATTCACCATAGAGTACCAGAAAAGACTCGATGAGAGCGACGAAGAATTACTTTCTATGGGAATTGTCGAACTGAGGGAAAGATTCGGCAGCAACGCACGCGAAATTATACTCCCCTACCCCATAGAACTGCCCATCGAAGGCTTGACCGTAACGATACCGCAGAAGGGAGAAAAGGCAAGACTGCTGGCGCTGTCGCGCCTCAATGTCAAACAGTACAGAGCCGACCGCATGAAACAGGAAGAAAAGCTCAATCCCGAGCAGAAAGCTACACGCCTGATGAAAGAAATCCAGGAGACATTGCACCTCGACAGATTGCCGATGACCATAGAGTGTTTCGACAACTCCAACATACAGGGAAGCGATGCCGTAGCCGCATGCGTGGTGTTCAGGAAACTCAAGCCGAGCAAAAAGGATTACAGAAAATACAATATAAAGAGCGTGACAGGACCCGATGATTACGCATCTATGCGCGAGGTCGTAAAGAGAAGATACAGCCGCATAATGGAGGAAGAAGGCATACTGCCGGACCTTATAATCGCCGATGGAGGCAAGGGACAAATGGAGGCCATGCGCCGGATAATAAAGGATGAACTGGGCCTGAAAATTCCTATTGCCGGGCTTGTTAAGGATGGCAGACACCGCACGTCAGAACTTATCGCCGGTGACGGGAACGAGGTTATAGGACTCAAACAGAACAGCACGCTTTTCCGCCTGATGACACAGATACAGGACGAGGTACACCGCTTTGCCATAACATTCCACCGCGACAAGAGAAGCAAGAGCCAGACAAAGTCAGAGCTTGACAACATAAAGGGACTCGGTGAAAAGGGCAAACAATCACTTCTGCAACATTTCAAGAGCGTAAAACGCATAAAGGAATCGTCACTGGAAGAGATAGTATCCATACTTGGCAAAGCAAAAGGAAATACCGTGTTCGAGGCTCTCAAAAGCAGCGGTAAAACGGAAGAAAAATAACCGGCATAAACCTTACGGGAAGAGAAAAACCGGAAGATAGCGCCCGGAGAACCCTTTGGATTCCCGAAATATATTTTCCCACAAAAGCCGTAACGTTGTTTCAATGTTTCGCTTGCTTGTACTATATTTGCACAATAAAGAGAGAATACATGAGAGTACTTATACAACGGGTAAAAAGAGCATCGGTTACCATCGACGGCGAGACCGTTTCCGAAATAGGATGCGGCCTTCTGGTACTGGTGGGAATCTGCGAGGAGGACAGAGAAGAGGACATAAGCTGGCTCACGAAGAAGATTGCCAACATAAGGCTTTTCGATGACGAGAACGGCGTGATGAACCTCGCGGTCACAGATGTCGGAGGAGACATTCTTGCAGTAAGCCAGTTCACACTTATGGCATCCACAAAGAAAGGCAACCGGCCGTCATATATAAAGGCCGCCAAGCCCGACATTTCGGTACCGCTTTACGAAGATTTCTGCAAAGAAATGGAGATAGCCGTAAACAAACCGATAAAAAGAGGTGTTTTTGGTGCAGATATGAAGGTGGAACTGTTGAATGACGGCCCCGTAACAATATTCATCGATTCAAAAAACAGAGAATAAATGACAATAGAAGAGGCACAGAAGAGAGTCGATGAATGGATAAAGGAGTATGGTGTACGCTACTTCAACGAGCTTACCAACACCGCCATTCTGGCCGAAGAGGTTGGAGAAGTCGCACGCATCATGGCACGCAGGTATGGTGAACAATCGTTCAAGGAGGGTGACAAGAGTGACCTTGCCGATGAGCTTGCCGACGTTATGTGGGTACTCATATGCATAGCGAACCAGACCGGGACAGACCTCACAGAGGCATTTGAAAAGAACCTGGAAAAGAAGACAGGCAGAGATAAAAAAAGACATATTAACAACCCAAAACTAAACTGATATGAGCGAGAACTGCAATTGTGGCTGCGGCAGCCACCAGCACCACATTGACGAGGAGAGCAAATATGACTTCGCCATTGCCGAATACAGCAAGGCCATGAGCGACGAGGAAGTTGCCGCCAATGTCAAGAGAATAATAGATGAGAAGGTTGAGGAGAACAACACTCTTGAGGTAAAGAAATTCCTCTTCAACTGTATTGACCTTACTACACTCAAATGCACGGACAGCGATGAAAGTGTAATGGCATTCACTGAAAAGGTGAACGAATTCGACGACAGATACCCCGACCTGAAGAACGTTGCGGCCATATGCGTATATCCCAATTTCGCGAAAATCGTCAGCGATACACTGCAGGTAGAAGGCGTAGGCATTGCCTGCGTTTCAGGCGGATTCCCTTCGTCACAGACATTCCAGGAGATAAAGGTAGCGGAGACCGCCATGGCCATACATGACGGCGCCACAGAGATTGACATCGTGCTCAGCGTTGGCAAATTCCTCAGCGGAGACTACGAAGGCGTATGCGACGAAATACAGGAGCTCAAGAGCGTATGCGGAGAGAAGCACCTGAAGGTTATTCTGGAGACCGGCGCACTGAAGAGCGCGGAAAACATAAAGAAAGCTTCCATTCTATCGATATATTCCGGTGCGGACTTCATAAAGACATCTACAGGCAAGGAGTCACCGGCCGCAACACCCGAAGCTGCATACGTCATGTGCAACACCATAAAGGAGTACTACCAGAAGACAGGCCGTAAAATCGGTTTTAAGCCCGCTGGAGGCATTAACACGGTGCGCGATGCACTCGTGTACTATACGATAGTAAAAGAGCTCTTAGGAGAGGAATGGTTGACCAATGAGCTGTTCCGTTTGGGAACAAGCCGTCTGGCGAATCTCTGCCTGAGCGAAATTACCGGCGAAGAGGTAAAATTCTTCTGATTCCGATACAGAAAAAAACCACCGGCAGGCTGCATGACAGACCTGCCGGTGGTTTCATATATAAGTGTCACTTATCTCGCGAAATGGCATATTCAAGAAACGCCAGAAGAGACTCTTTCAGTTCGGGCTGAATACCTGAAGGAAGCGACCCGACAGCTTTTGACCTGTAATGCATGATGCGCTCCTTGGCATACTCGATACCACCCTCCTCTACCGATATTCTTATCAATGATTCAATCTCCTTTTCATCGAGGATTGTTCCTTTGGAAAGCTTCTCTTTTATAGGAACAAGAAGAGGATTGCTACTTTCGCGCAGGACATAGAGTGCAGGAAGAGTTATCTTGCCCTCGCGCATGTCACTGCCCGTAGGCTTGCCGATATCCCCGTTATAATAGTCGAAGATGTCATCCTTTATCTGAAAACAGAGACCGACATTCCTGCCGAACTCTGCGAACTGTGCTGCAAGCTCTTCGCTGCCGCCAGCCGAATAAGCACCACAGACACAACTGCAGACGAACAGTGAGGCAGTCTTCTTGTCTATGACTTTGAGATAATTCTCCTCGCAATACTCACCGCTGCGCATAAGTTCAAGCTGCATAATCTCACCCCCGGCAAGCGACTTGCTCAGGTTCGCAAGTTCGTTCACCATGCGGCAATCACCCGTACCGGCAGCATTGCACAGAGACTGTGAAAGAAGATAATCGCCAGTAAGCACCGCAACATTATTGTTGAATTTGACGTTCAAAGACTGGAGTCCGCGGCGTTTGTCGCTCTCGTCAAGCACATCATCATGCACAAGGCTTGCCGTATGAAGCAGCTCCATTGCCGATGCGGCAGCAAATGTCCTCTCGTTGACGGCATCCACCGATTTTGCGACAAGCATGACAAGCATGGGACGCATCATCTTGCCGACACCGTCGGCAACATGGCGCAAAGCGGCATCCAAAAGAGCGACATCGCTCTTGAGCTGCCCTTTGAAATACTCGTTGAAAGCAGCGGACTCTTTCTCTATCGGTGCTTTAATGACTGTCAGCATATCCATCTTCTCCAAATAAGAAAAACCAGAAACTGGTCATGATTGAACAACTGAACACAAAAGTAATAAAAAGAATATGGATAGTGGCAAATTTTATGTATTTTTACAATCACTTACTATTTATTAAAAATGGAAAAACTCTTTTTACTCGATGCCTATGCACTTATATACCGTGCATATTACGCTTTTATAAAGAACCCCAGGATAAACTCAAAGGGATTCAACACGTCGGCCATCCTGGGCTTCATAAACACTCTGGAGGATGTTTTGAAGAAGGAGAACCCGACACACATAGGAATTGCGTTCGACCCCAAAGGACCTACATTCCGTCATGAAGCGTATGAACAGTACAAGGCACAGCGCGAGGAGACCCCTGAAGTAATAAGGGAATCGGTCCCCGTGATAAAAGAGTTCATAAAAGCCTATAATATCCCCATATTCGAGGTTTCGGGGTATGAGGCTGACGATGTTATAGGTACACTCGCAAAACAGGCGGAGAAAAGGGGAATTGTCACATATATGATGACACCCGACAAGGACTACGGACAGCTTGTTTCGGAAACTACCTTCATATACCGTCCCAAATACGGGGACAAGGAGTTCGAGGTAATGGGCGTCGAACGCGTCAAGGAGAAATTCGGAATAGAGAACACACTGCAGGTGATAGACCTTTTGGGACTGATGGGCGATGCGAGCGACAACATACCCGGATGCCCCGGTGTTGGAGAGAAGACCGCACAGAAACTGATAGCCCAGTTCGGCAGCATAGAGAAGATGCTCGAAAACACCGACGAACTGAAAGGCGCACTGAAGACCAAAGTCGAGGAAAACAAAGAGAAGATTCTTTTCAGCAAATTCCTTGCGACAATAAAGACCGATGTTCCCATCGAACTTGACATGGACTCCATGAAAAGAGAGACACCCGACGAGGAGAAGCTCACCGCCCTGCTCGACTTTTATGAACTGCGCTCATTGAAGGAGAGAGTGAAGAAGGCAAACTTCGCTCCTTCACTTTTCGGAGACCCGGTTCAAGTTGCGGCACCGGCAACTCAGAGCAGCAGCAGAAAAGAGAAAAAACAGGACGCTCTTCAAGGCTCTCTCTTTGATTTTTTTCCGACCGAATATACAGGTGATGAAAAAAAATCGAGCCATTTGACGTTAAAAGAGGTGCCACACACCTATAAACTCATTGAAACAGAGGAAGATATAACCTCTTTGGTTTCTGCTGTAAAAAATTGCAATTCTGTGTGTTTCGACACAGAAACGACAAGTACCGACGCTTTGGAGGCTGAAATGGTAGGTTTGAGCCTTTCCGTCAAAGAGGGAGAGGCATTCTACATACCAATGCCGCCCGAAAAAGAGAAAGTTACAGCAAGACTCAAAATTCTTAAGGAACTTTTCGAAAATGAGGAGAGCGAGAAGATAGGACAGAACATGAAGTACGACATTACGGTACTCGCCAACTACGGAGTCGAAGTAAAAGGCAAACTCTTCGACACGATGATAGCACACTACGTACTGCAACCGGAACTTTACCACGGGATGGACTACCTCGCCGAAATATACCTCGGCTATGACACCATAAAGATAGAGGAACTGATTGGAGAAAAGGGAAGGAGCCAGAAGAACATGCGTGACGTTCCGCCTGAACTTGTTTGCGACTATGCCTGCGAAGATGCGGACGTGACACTGAAATTGAAGAACATTCTTCAGGAAGAACTGAAGAAAGAGGGAATGGAGGAACTTTTCTACGAAATAGAGATGCCACTCGTTCCCGTACTCGCATATATGGAACGCAACGGTGCCCGAATAGACACCGGCGCACTTAAAGAGACATCGGCACTGTTCAGCAAAAGACTTGCCGACATTGAGGAAGAGATATACTCACTCGCGGGCGAACCGTTCAACATAGCCTCGCCCAAGCAGGTGGGAGAAATCCTGTTCGGCAAACTGAAGATTGTAGATAAGCCCAAAAAGACTAAGACAGGACAGTTCGTGACATCGGAAGAGGTACTTGCGCAGCTACAGAACCGCCACCCTATCGTGAAAGACATTCTGCAGTTCCGCGGATTGAAAAAGCTTCTGAGTACATATGTCGATGCACTTCCGGCTCTTGTAAAGCCAAAAACAGGAAAGATACACACCTCGTACAACCAGACTGTGACCGCAACGGGAAGACTCAGTTCAAGCAATCCCAACCTTCAGAACATTCCTATCCGCGACGAGGACGGCAAGGAGGTACGCAAAGCATTCGTCCCCGATGACGGATGCCTGTTCCTTTCGGTCGATTATTCACAGATAGAGCTACGAATAATGGCACATCTTAGCGGTGACAGGAACATGATAGATGACTTCTGCAGCGGCCATGACATTCATGCGGCCACAGCTGCTAAAGTATATAAAAAGCCTATAGAAGAGGTTACGAAGGATGAACGCCGGAAAGCAAAAGTAGCCAATTTCGGCATAATATACGGAATATCCGTCTTCGGGCTTGCCGAACGCATGAATGTTGACCGTCGAGAAGCAAAAGAGTTGATAGAGAACTATTTCGCTACTTACAGCGGAGTGGAACAGTACATTGAAAAGTGCAAACAGGAGGCAAAGGCGAACGGATATGTTGAGACCATGTTCCACCGTAAAAGATACCTACCTGATATAAACTCGCACAATGCCGTAGTACGCGGATATGCCGAAAGGAATGCCGTGAACGCACCGATACAGGGAAGCGCGGCCGATATAATAAAGGTTGCAATGGTAAACATATACCGCAGAATGAAGAGAGAGAACATGCGCTCTACAATGATATTGCAGGTACATGACGAACTCAATTTCAACATACTCCCCGAGGAGAAGGATGCTATGCAGAGACTGGTAGTCGAGGAGATGCAGAACGCATTTTCAATGAAGGTTCCCCTTATAGCCGATTACGGCTGGGGTAAAAACTGGCTCGAAGCACATTGAACCGTATAAAATGACACCGACATGAGTACAAAGACAAAAAGCCGTGACTCCAATATTGAACTGCTGCGCATAGTATCGATGCTGCTGGTACTTGGCCTGCACGTGAATTACCTTGCGCTTGGGAAAGTAACCATCTCCGATACGGCAACCGACCCATTTACTTCGCTCGTGAGAATGGAATTGGAGTCACTCTGTATCGTATGTGTCAACCTCTACGTTCTGATATCGGGATATTTCGGAATAAAAATCAAGAGAAAAAGTCTTCTTGGGCTGCTTTTCACCATACTGTTCTGGCAGATAACGTTATATACGGTCGGCATTATAGACGGGAGATACAGCCTCGACTTCAACCTTCTCCAGAAGATGATTGTTCCGGGAAGCGGTTACTGGTTCGTTCCTGCATACCTTATGTTAGTGCTCTTCTCTCCCCTACTCAACGCATTCATTGAAAAGGCAGACAAAAAGAGCCTTGGAAGGTTCATCATATGCTTCCTTGCCGTACAGACTATGTTCGGTTACGTAGAACCCTACTGGAACATGTTTATAAACGGATATTCTGTAATATCTTTCATGGGACTTTACCTTATAGGAAATTACATAAGGCGATACTCGGGAGAGATGTTCAGAAAGGGCCCTGCAATCTACTTTACAATATACCTTTTGATGGGTATAACGGCCGGAGCATGCGCTTTCCTTGCATACAGATATGTCGATTCGCACTACATACTGCCGCACGTGAACAACTGGTTCATAATATCGTACATATCACCCTTCGCAATAGCAGGAGCGGTAAGCCTTTTCATAGCATTCACCAAAACAAAGATAAAGAACAATACAGTTATAAACAGAATGGCCGCATCGGCTTTCCCCGTTTATCTAATACACATACACCCGGTTGTGGTCATCTACTTTCTGAGATATGCAAGATATATATACAACGAGTTTGACGGCATCATATACGCGGCTGCCATAACAGTATATATAATATCTGTATATCTTATCTGCGTGCTGCTCGACCAGATAAGGATAGTGGCATGGAAATGGTGCTGCAAACTGCTCCGCATGGAGTGAGATTATCCACTATATGCGGAACTGTTGCCGCAAAAACAGAATTATTCACTATCTTTGCGGACGGAAAATTAAGAACAAACAATAAACAATTACATCATATGGCTTTGAAAGCAGGTATTGTTGGCTTGCCCAACGTAGGAAAATCTACACTTTTCAACTGCCTCTCGAGCGCGAAGGCTCAGGCAGCGAACTTCCCTTTCTGTACAATCGACGCGCAGTTGGGACAGATAACCGTTCCCGATGAACGACTCAACAAACTGGCTGAACTTGTACACCCGGGACGCATTGTTCCGGCAACTTGCGACATCGTTGACATCGCAGGACTCGTAAAGGGTGCAAGCAAGGGAGAGGGATTGGGCAACCAGTTCCTGGGCAACATACGCGAGACCGATGCCATAATACACGTTCTGCGCTGCTTCGACAACGACAACATTGTACACGTTGACGGATCGGTGAACCCCGTCCGCGACAAGGAAATCATTGACCTTGAGCTGCAGTTCAAAGATCTTGAGACCATTGAAAACCGCATAAAGCGCGTAGAGAAACAGGCACGTGTAGGCGGCGACAAGCAGGCAAAACTCGAATACGATGTACTTATGCGGTACAAAGAGGCTCTGGAGGCCGGAAAATCGGCCCGTACAGTGACTTTCGAGACCGAGGATGAACAAGTTATCGCCAAGAACCTTTTCCTGCTCACAGCGAAGCCTGTGCTTTATGTATGCAACGTGGATGACACGTCGGCTGCAAACGGAAACAAATATGTCGAGGCCGTACGCGAAGCCACAAAAGATGAAAATGCGGAACTTCTCATAATTTCGGCACAGACCGAAGCCGACATAGCCGAGCTCGAAAGCTATGAGGAGAAACAGATGTTCCTCGAGGATATGGGTCTCAAGGAGTCCGGCTGCGACCGCCTTATAAAGGCCATATACAGCCTTCTTAACCTGCAGACATTCATCACAGCAGGCGAAATGGAGGTAAAGGCATGGACATTCCGCAAAGGATGGAAAGCTCCCCAGTGCGCAGGCGTGATACATACTGACTTTGAAAAGGGTTTTATCCGCGCTGAGGTCATCAAGTACGACGACTACATCGCGCTCGGCTCCGAGGCCGCAGTCAAGGAGGCCGGAAAGATGGGTGTAGAAGGTAAGGAGTATGTTGTACAGGACGGAGACATAATGCACTTCCGCTTTAACGTATAACGGTCATGCACAACATTTTGAACGCAGCTATAGTCTGGGACCCGGCACAAAGTCCGTTCTCTCTCGGGAGTTTCGAGATAAGATACTATGCAATCTGCTGGATGGTAGGCCTTGCCGTTTCATACTTTATAGTAAAGAAACTGTACAGTAACGACAATATTCCGGAAGAGAAGTTCGATCCGCTTTTCATTTACTGCTTTCTTGGAATACTCATTGGAGCACGTCTTGGGCACTGCCTGTTCTACGAGCCGGGATACTACCTGTCGAACCCTATAGAGATGTTGCTGCCAATCAAGGAAATCAACGGGTCATGGACATTCACAGGATATGCCGGACTCGCGAGCCACGGAGGTATAATAGGTGTCATCGTAGCACTTGCACTGTACATAAAGAAGACAAAAGTCCCGTTTCTTAAAGTTCTGGACTGTTTGGGTGTAGCCTCGCCCATATTCGCGGCAATGGTACGCTTCGGAAACTTCATGAACAGCGAAATCATTGGTACCGCAACTGATGCACCATGGGGCGTGATATTCGTGAACGCCGGACTTTCGGAACCGCACCACCCTGCCCAGCTCTATGAAGCCATAGCATACCTCATTGTCTTTGTAATAGTAATTCTTCTTTACACAAAATACAAAGATAAATTAGGTTCGGGACTCTTCTCCGGAGTAACACTTTTCACCATATTCACTTTCAGGTTCTTTGTGGAGTACATAAAGGTGGAACAGGTAGAGTTCGAGAAGGGTATGTTTATAAATATGGGACAGATATTGAGCATACCGCTGATAATTACAGGAGCATATTTCATGATAAAGGGCATAAGAGCTGCTAAAAAGTAGAACTTAAAAAGCTTAATAGCAGTTGCATCCAATTGTCGCCTTCATAAGAAATACCGGTTTCTAATCTTTGTGCTTGCATAAAGAGAACTCAAACCTAAGGCCTCCGCCGGGGCGATTAGATACATTTATTGTGCCCCCGTGGAACTGAACGGCATGTTTTACTATGGCAAGGCCCAGCCCCGTGCCGCCCTTTTGGCGAGAACGGCCCTTATCAACACGATAGAATCGTTCAAAGAGAAGCGGCAATTGCTCACTACGGACACCCTTGCCGTCATCTTCAAAGCGGACAGACACCCTCTCTTTCGAGTTTTCGAGCAGGGTAATATAGATATTCTTACCTTCGGAATAGGCAATGGCATTTTCTGTAAGATTACTAAAAATCGAGCCGATCAAGGACGCATTTCCATCTATTTCAACCAGCTCGTCAAAATCGGTATGCAGTGTCAGACGTTCTTCTTCAGGCATCACATTCAAGCTCTCGGCAATCTCATTTATTATTTCGTTGACAGCAACATTTTCCTTGCTGATGAGTGCACTTCCGTCTTCCATTCGGGTAATGAGCGATACCTCATTCAAGAGGCGGCGCAAACGTTCATTGTGTGTATAGCAACGTCCGATAAGTTCTTGTCGTTTCTCCTCGCTCAACGCAATCCCCGACAATAATGTTTCAAGACAGACCTGAATGGATGCTACAGGAGTCTTCAGTTCATGGTTTATATTGTTTGTAAGCTGCCGCTTTATACGGTTTCTCTCCTGCTCTGCCTCATAGCGGTTGACACGCTCAATATCCTTGCCGAGTTTACGGGTGGTAAAATATGCCAATATACTCATAGCCAAGCTAATGGAAATCATAACCAGAAGAAAGGACCAATCGGCCTCAAGCAAATCTCTCAACGTATTTGAATATGGAATGGCAGTGCGGACAATGACCCTATCACCTCGTGTCGCAGAGTAGAAATAATCGCGCCCATCGCTTGCCGATTGCCGGCTGATATTATATCCCTCACCCTTTTCCAAAGCATTAGCTACTTCCGGGCGATACCGGTGGTTATCGAGCGAGTCGGGCGATATGGTATTGTCGTAAACTACTGCACCGGAAAGAGCGATAATGGATATTCTCAGTTCATCAAAAGGTTTGTCGTGGTTTGCAATATAATCCTCATAAGGCAAACCTTCTTCAACCGTATCGAGCAAATGACGGTTGTATTGCTGGAGCTGCGCATTAAGAAACTCCGATTTATACTCTTTCTCACGCTGATACTGGAATCCGATAAAACAGAGTACAATTGCCCACGAAAATATGATCAGCTGTAAGAACAGCTGTTTGTGAAACGATATTTTAATCTCGGAAGCCATAGCCAAATCCTGAACGTGTTACAATATACGAGCCGTACGCTCCGATTTTAGATCGCAAGCGAGTGATATTGACATCGATAGTACGGTCTAACACAACTACCTCATCGCTCCATACACTACTCAAAATCTGTTCGCGCGAACAGATTTTTCCACGATGCAACACCAAATATACCAATAGCTCAAACTCCTTACGGGCGAGTTTTACCTCCTCGCCATCTACCGTACAACGCTTGAATTCAAGGTCCAGCTTCAGCCCTTCAATTTGCAAGACATTGGGCTTCTCTGTAGGTTTTGCAGCCAATTTATGTAATGATGTACGGCGCAGAACACTCTTGACACGTGCAATCACATTACGAATGGTATAGGGTTTCATAATATAATCATCAGCACCGATGTTCAGCCCAATGACCATATCATCCTCAGTATCGCGTGCCGTACAGAATATAATGGGTATATCGGCAGTTGTTACATCAGCTTTCAGCATTCTTGCCATCTTTATACCACTTATCTCACCCATCATTATATCCAGAAGAATCAAAGAATAGTCTTGCAGATTATAGGTCAATGCCTCTTCTGCACTCAAGGCAATATCCACATCATAACCTTCATTCTCCAGGTTCAGCTTGAGGACCTCGCACAGGGTCTCCTCGTCGTCCACAATCAAAATGCGTTCTGTTGCCATATACTTATATGTATTATCCTGTTGCAAAAATATGGAGAAAAACCGAACTAGTGATTACCATAACTGATATTTAATAAAAATGTAACATTTACAACTGTAACAACCTTTCAACCACTTCTTAACCTTTATGTAATATTTATGAAACCTCACGTCCATACTTTTGCCATCGAAAAAGTAAAAGGGCAACAAATGCTATTGCGAGAGAAGGCATGCATCTCAAGCATCGGTATATGTTCTCTGTAAAATTCAAGAAAACAATTTAAATGACTATGAAAACAAAATTCATTTTGGCTGGCGTTTTGGCCTGCATCGGTTTGACAGCTCAGGCACAGGAGGTAAAACAGGAAGAGCCTAAAGGTAAAGCAATCGTTCAGGTGTTCGGTAATTTGAACGCCGGTTTCAGCGGTGGCGATGCAAATGTGGGGTTTGATTTGGAGCGAAGCTACATCGGTTACGAGTATAAGCTTAGTCAAGGCCTTTCTGTAAAAGGAGTAATGGACATCGGTAAGTCCAACGATGTCAGCGACTATCAACGTATTGCATATATCAAGAATGCAATGGTTTCGTGGAAAACGGGAAACTTGACATTGACAGGAGGTCTTATCTCAACCACCCAGTTCAATTTCCAGGAGAAATTCTGGGGATACCGTTATATAATGAAATCTTTCCAGGATATGTACAAGTTCGGTAACAGTGCCGACTTGGGTATTTCTGCCTCGTACAAATTTGCCGACTGGTTATCGGCCGATGCTATAATCGTTAATGGCGAAGGCTATAAGAAGATACAGATGGGTAATGGTTTCAACTATGGTCTGGGTGCAACATTGACACCTGTCAAAGGCTTTCAGATACGCTTGTATGGCGGCTTGAACGACAGTGGCGAGAGCGGCAAGGCCGGGGTGGTGAATATGGCGGGTTTCATTGGCTACAAGAACGAGAATTTTACTCTTGGTGCAGAGTATAATCATATGCTCAATGCCTCCGGCAAGGATGGCAATGACCAGTTCGGCTATTCGGTTTTTGGTTCAGTGAATCTGCCTAAGAATGTGTCACTTTATGCACGTTTCGATGATTTGTACTCAAAGGATAATTGGAATATTGCAAAAGACGAGCGAGCTGCTATTGTCGGTGCACAGTTCAAACTTGGAAAGTATGTCAAGATTGCTCCTAACTTCAGAATGAACTTGCCAAAGGCCGAGGGTGCTGAAAACAAGTACTCTGCATATGTTAGTTGTTACTTCGGATTGTAAAATAATTAATGTTTTAAAAAGAGAATTATATGAAAAAGATTTTTTCGTCAATTATGACATTGGCAGTTGCCTTTGCTTTTACAGCTTGTGGCGGTAATTCAAACGATGGTGACCGTAAGGCTCAGGAACTCTCGGGAGCAGGCGCTACATTCCCGCTTCCTTTCTACAATGTGGTTTTCGAGCAGTTCGGACAAGTAAACGGAGACCAAGTAGCTTACGGCGGTATAGGTTCTGGCGGCGGCGTGCGTAACCTTCGTGATAAGATTGTCGATTTTGCAGGCAGCGATGCATTCCTTACCGATAAGGAGATGGCAGAAATGGCTCCAGTAGTACATGTTCCGACTTGCATGGGTGCTGTGGTTGTTGCCTATAACCTTGACGGTATAAGCGAACTCAAGCTCTCAGGTGAGGTTATTGCAGACATCTTTGCCGGCAATATCAAGATGTGGAACGATGAGCGTCTGGCAGCACTTAACCCAAATGTGACTCTTCCAGCAGAAGCTATCATCCCGGTTTTCCGTTCAGACGGCTCGGGTACAACGTTTGTATTCACTGACTATCTGACAAAAGTAAGCCCAATGTGGGCATCCAATTTCGGTGCCGGCAAGTCTGTCAATTTCCCTTCGGGTCAGGCGGCAAAGGGTAACCCCGGTGTGGCCGGTGTAATTAAACAGACAAAGAACTCCATTGGTTATGTAGGCTCGGAATATGCATTTGCGCAGAAGATACCATATGCGAAAATCCGTAATCCGCGTGGTGAATTTGTTGAGCCTAATGCTAATTCTATCTCTGCTGCCGCTTCGGGTGAAATTCCTGCCGACACTCGTTGCTCAATCACTAATGCCGATGCTGCCGGTGCTTACCCAATCTCAACCTTCACTTGGATGATTATCTACAAGGAGCAGAACTACTCTGACCGCAGTAAAGAACAGGCGATGGCAACACTTGATCTCTTGAAATACATCCTTTCTGACGAGGCGCAGAACATTACCTCTGAGGTACACTATGCACCGCTTCCTGCAAAGGCAAAGGAACTGAGCATGGCTAATTTGAAAAGCATTACTTATGACGGAGTGGCTGTATTGCAATAATTACATAAAACCATGAACGATAAACTATACAAAGTCCTGTTGTTTGCAGCTGCATTGATAATGCCAATAGTGTGCGGGGGTGTAATTTACGCCCTCGTCACTGACGCATACGAAGCTTTTGAACACTTCGGATTCTTTGGGTTTCTGACCTCCTCGGAATGGAGCTACACCGAAGGAGCAGAGCAGTATGGAGCTTTGCCATTCATTACCGGTACGCTGATGACAACACTGCTGGCACTTATTTTCTGTATTCCTTTCTCACTGCCCGTTGCACTTTTCGTGGGCGAATATTTCAAAGGAACAAAGGTTGCAGCTGTGCTTAGTACCGTAACAGACTTATTGGCAGGTATTCCTTCAATCATTTATGGTCTATGGGGGTTCTACACACTTCGTCCAATCATTATGGCTCTCAATATATCGCCACAAGGCTCAGGTATTCTTACAGCTTCATTGGTATTGGCAATTATGATTGTCCCATATGCGGCATCTCTGAGTGCCGAATTTATAAAGATGGTACCTAATGATTTGAAGGAAAGTGCATATAGTCTTGGGGCAACTCGTGCCGAAGTTATTCACAAAGTGGTATTCCCAGTTGCCGGCTCAGGTATCTTCTCTTCATATATCCTGGCTATCGGCCGTGCGCTGGGTGAGACAATGACAGTAACAATGCTTATAGGCAACACCAACAACATTCCCGATTCAATCACATCAACAGGCAACTCAATGGCATCCATTATAGCCAACCAATTCGGTGAAGCAGATGATTTGAGGTTATCTTCACTAATTGCCATAGGATTGATACTGTTCCTGATTACAGCATTAATCAACTTGGTAGGTAAGATTTTGATAAAACATGCAAGAATTGCTTAACTTATGACGAAACTGAAAATAAAAAACAGATTGGCACAAGACCGCTTGATGCTTTGGGGCGTATGTCTGTTCGCAGCTCTCACAGCTGTGCCACTGCTTGCCATATTGGGCGAAGTGCTATTGCGTGGTTATGATCAACTCTCGTGGTCGTTCTTTACAGAACCAACTCCTACGGCATATAAGGCAATGAAGGCTATTGAGGCCGGAGAACCCATACCGGGTGGTATAGCCAATGGTATCATTGGTACGATGATTATGCTTGGAATGGCTGTAGTTGTTGCAGTCCCTGTGGGTATTTTATGTGGTGCATTCCTGGCAGAGAATCCCAAAAACCGATTTGCCCAAATTGTGAGTTACCTTACTGACTTGCTTCAAGGTACCCCGTCAGTCATTATTGGTATCATCACCTACATTTGGGTAGTCGTGCCTATGAAAGGTTATTCGGCAATAGCCGGTAGTGTGGCACTATGCATTATGATGCTTCCGCTTATTATCCGTTCAACGGAGGAGACTTTAAAGATTCTTCCTGCATCGCTCAAGGAGGCAGGTCTGGCACTTGGCGGCAACCACGCCCGCGTAATGCTGAAAATACAGCTCCCTGCCGCTTTCGGAGGTATCTTTACCGGTGTTCTACTGGCTATCTCGCGCGTAATAGGTGAGACGGCTCCGCTTATGTTTACCGCACTCGGTTGCTCATTCATCCGTTTTGCGATTGACAAACCGATATCGGCAGTACCTCTGCTTATATGGGAGTTCTTCAATGACCCCAACCTTCAAGAGCTGATTTGGGGTGCATCACTCTTCTTGTTATTATTTGTTCTTACATTGAATATTACAGCTAAATATCTTGCAAAAAAATGGAATCAGTAACACCTATACTTGAATTCAATAAGACTTGTGTATCATATACCAAGCAGACGATGGCAGTAAAATACGTGTCGGCAGCTATTGACAGAAATACAATAACTGCTATAATGGGACCTTCGGGTTGCGGAAAATCGACACTGCTGCGCGCAGTAAACCTCATGCATAACCTATATCCCAATATCCGTGTAGGCGGCGAAATTTTGTTGAATGGAGAAAACATTCTATCAATGGAACCTATTGATGTTCGTCGTCGTATAGGTATGGTCTTTCAGCGTCCTGCACCATTCCCTACTATGAGCATATACGATAATGTTCTTTCGGGATATACACTGAATGGAATCCGTTTGTCGAAAAACGAAAAGAATGAAACTGTTGAACGCTGTTTGAAGAGCGTTGCGCTATGGGATGAAGTTAAAGATGTACTGAATAAGAAAGGTACATTCCTGTCCGGAGGCCAGCAACAGCGATTATGTATTGCCCGTGCATTGGCAATGAAGCCGGATATATTGCTTATGGACGAGCCGACATCTGCACTTGACCCGATTGCAACGGCACATATTGAGGAACTGATGCAAGAACTTCAAAAAGAGGTTACGATTCTTATTGTTACTCACAATATGGGACAAGCTATGAGAATCTCTTCAAAATCGATGTTTATGTATTTAGGCGAGTTGGTCGAGTATGGCGAAACAGATACGATATTCTCTACCCCTAGGGATGAGCGCACCAAAGCCTACCTTACAGGCAAAATGGGTTAGAAAGATATATAAGACCGTTATATCCGATACATACGGAACCCTGTTGTTTATTGGCATAGCTTAAAGCATTCCGGCAAAATAATCTATGAAGATTCATATCTGCCGGAATGCTTTAGTAAAATACAACTGGTTATCGGGTAACAGTAGCCTCTAACCGCTCCTTTTCATTCATTGCGGCAAGCCTCATCACCTCCTTTAAATCCAGTTCAAGGGCATCGGAAAGCCGCTTGCCATACTCCTCATCGGCAAGGTAGCAATGGGCCGCGTGGCGGTACTTTATATTCACCGTGACAGGCATCATATCCTCGGCTGTATTAGCTATCAACAAAGCACGCTTCTCCTCGGTCATGAGACGATAGAGATTTCCCGGCTGATAGAAACAGTTGTCACTGCGGTCTTCGTAAGGATTATAACGCATGGATTCACCGCCTATGTCTGAATAGCTGTATTTTACATTGGCCGTACCCCACTCCCCTATGCTGTTGGGAGCATATCCTTTGGTAGCTCCATTATTGCCATCGACACGCATAAGTCCGTCACGATGGAAACTGTGTACAGGACAGCGTGCGCTGTTAACGGGTATCTGGTCATGGTTCACACCTAAACGGTAACGCTGTGCATCGCCATACGAAAAAAGACGACCCTGGAGCAGTTTGTCAGGCGAGAGCCCTATTCCGGGAACTATATGCGCCGGATTGAATGCAGCCTGTTCCACATCAGCAAAATAGTTCTGTGGATTACGGTTCAGCTCAAGCACGCCGACCTCTATAAGCGGAAAATCCTTATGGCTCCACACTTTTGTAATATCAAACGGATTCTCCCTGTATTTTGCAGCCTGTTCTTCTGTCATTACCTGGAAATATAACTTCCAACGCGGAAAATCGCCCTTTTCTATCGCATTGAAGAGATCCCGTCCATGACTTTCCCTGTCCTTGGCTATTATTGCTGCCGCCTCGGCATTACTCAGATTCTTTATACCCTGCTCCGTGCGGAAATGGAATTTCACCCACACACGCTTGCCGGCTGCATTTACAAGGCTGTAGGTGTGTGAACCGAAACCGTGCATATGACGGTAGGATGCCGGAATTCCACGATCGGACATTACAATAGTCACTTGGTGTAATGCCTCGGGAAGCATTGTCCAGAAATCCCAATTGCTCTGCGGCGAACGCAGATTGGTCTGCGGGTCGCGTTTTATTGCATGATTAAGGTCGGGGAACTGCAACGGGTCACGCAGAAAGAACACCGGAGTATTGTTTCCGACAAGGTCCCAATTTCCTTCATCGGTATAGAATTTTACAGCAAAACCGCGTATATCGCGCTCGGCATCGGCTGCGCCACGCTCACCGGCAACGGTTGAAAAACGCACAAAGACATCTGTTTTCTTGCCTATCTGCGAAAAAAGCGATGCACAGGTGTATAGAGTCACGTCATGCGTAGTGGTGAATGTTCCGAAGGCTCCGCTACCCTTCGCATGCATACGCCTTTCGGGTATTACCTCTCGGTCGAAATGTGCAAGTTTTTCGATAAGCCAGTTATCTTCGAGAAGTATTGGTCCTCGACTACCGGCAGTAAGGGAATTGATATTGTCGGAAACCAGAGCTCCAACCTCGTTGGTAAGTTCTTTCTTTTTCATAAAAATGGCTGTTGAGTATTCATACAGAACAATCAACAGCCATCTATACAGGTTTGTTCAAATTGTCATTTCCCTTTCACAATGCGCTTGATGTCGTTGAGTTTGTTCAATGCCTCCAGAGGTGTAAGGTTGTTCACATCAATGCCGAGAATCTCGTCACGTACCTGCGAAAGCACCGGGTCATCGAGCTGGAAGAAATTGAGCTGCATACCCTCGCGGCTGTCCGCAATCTCCGCTGTAGGAGCACCCTTCAGTTCACCGCGGTTGTTGCTTGCCTCGAGCTTCTGCAATATCTGTTCCGACCGCTTGACAATGCTTTTGGGCATACCTGCCAGCTTTGCCACATGGATACCGAAAGAGTGCTCGCTTCCGCCAGGCATTAGTTTTCTCAAGAAAATAACCTTACCGTCTATCTCACGCACCGATACGTTAAAATTCTTGATACGCTGGAAATTCTTCTCCATCTCGTTCAGTTCGTGGTAGTGGGTTGCAAAAAGAGTACGCGCCCTACCCTTCTGGAACTCATGTATATACTCTACTATAGCCCATGCTATTGACATACCGTCATATGTCGAGGTTCCTCGACCAAGTTCGTCGAACAGCACAAGACTACGGCCTGAAAGGTTATTCAATATATTCGCAGCCTCACTCATCTCTACCATAAATGTTGACTCACCGGCCGAAATATTGTCACTTGCACCCACACGTGTAAATATCTTGTCAACAATGCCTACATGTGCACTATCTGCAGGAACGAAGCAGCCTATCTGGGCAAGCAGGGTAATGAGTGCGGTCTGACGAAGAAGTGCCGACTTACCCGCCATATTGGGTCCTGTGACTATTATTATCTGCTGCTTTTCACTGTCGAGGTAGAGGTCGTTGGGTATGTAGCTCTCCCCCACCGCCATCTGACGCTCAATGACAGGGTGACGTCCCTGCTTTATGTCCAGGACATCATCCTCGCTCACTACAGGACGTATGTATTTGTATGCACACGACACGTTGGCGAACGAAAGCAGTACATCGAGCCTTGCAAGGTGCGATGCATTTATCTGTATTGCAGGAATGTATGACATTAAATCGAGTACAAGCCTGTTGTATATTTCTGTTTCAAGTGAAAGAATCTTCTCCTCGGCACCAAGAATCTTCTCCTCATACTCCTTGAGTTCCTGGGTTATATAACGTTCCGCATTGACAAGAGTCTGTTTACGTATCCACTCCTGCGGAACATTATCCTTGTATGTATTCCTGACCTCTATATAATAGCCGAAAACATTGTTGAAAGATATTTTGAGACTGGGTATTCCCGTGCTCTCACTTTCGCGCTGCTGCAACTGAACGAGATAATCCTTTCCGTTATATGAAATCTCGCGCAGCTCGTCGAGACGGCTATCGACACCGCTTGACACTACCCCACCCTTGTTCAGCAACAAAGGCGGCTCAGGAACAATCTCTTTTGCAATTCTGTCACGTATCTCTGCACAACAATCGAGCTGGTCACCTATCTGCTTCAGCACGGTATTCTGCGAATTCATACAGGCAATCTTTATATACTCCACTGCCTGAAGAGCCAGTTTCAACTGTACAAGCTCACGCGGTGACACACGCCCGGCCGCAACCTTCGCTATTATACGCTCAAGGTCACCTATCTGATGAAGCTGTTCCTCCATTATTTCACGGAACTCAGGCTCACGGAAGTAGTACTCCACAATATCGAGACGCTCCTCGATAGGTTTCACGTCCTTCAAAGGAAATACCATCCAACGCTTGAGCAGACGCGCTCCCATAGCCGTATGGGTACGGTCTATCACAGAAAGAAGTGATGAACCACCGTCGTTCATGCTGCCGAGAAGTTCGAGACTGCGGATAGTGAACTTATCGAGACGGACATACTTTTCCTCCTCTATGCGGGATATGTTGCGTATGTGTGATATCTGGGTATGCAACGTGACTCCAAGATAGTGCAGCACGGCACCAGCAGCCACAATTCCGCTTCGCAAGTGTGAAATTCCGAATCCCTTCAAATTCCTTGTCTCAAAATGTTTTGTCAGTTTCTCGTTTGCGAACTCGTCGGTAAAAGCCCAGTCGTCGAGCTCGAATGTAAGATACTTGCTTCCGAAACAATCCTCGAAACGGCTTCTCAGACCACGTTCGAAGAGAACCTCCTTGGGACGGAAATTGATAAGAAGTTTCTCTATATAGTCATATGTACCCTCCGCCACAAGGAACTCGCCGGTAGAAATATCAAGGAACGACACACCACACATGGGCTTGCCGAAATGGACTGCAGCAAGGAAGTTATTCTCTTTATAATCAAGCACATTGTCATTGATTGAAACACCCGGTGTCACAAGTTCCGTTATGCCACGCTTCACCAGTTTCTTTGTCATCTTGGGGTCTTCGAGCTGGTCGCAGATAGCCACACGCTTGCCGGCACGCACCAGTTTTGGAAGGTATGTGTCGAGTGCATGGAAAGGGAAACCTGCCATCTCAATGGCTTTGGCGGCATCACTCTTTCCATTGGAACGCTTCGTAAGAGTAATTCCAAGTATTTCCGATGCAACTATCGCATCGGAGCAATATGTTTCATAAAAGTCGCCGCAGCGGAACAGCAGCACGGCATCTGGGTGCTTCGCTTTCAGCTCATAGAACTGACGCATCATAGGGGTTGTGGCTACATCTTTTTCGGCCATATGTCGTTTATTTTTTACGCTTGAACAATTCTGCGAAGATAGATATTTTTATCCTATTTTCGGATATAAACCACAAAAAAGAACTTTTACGGACAAATTAGCCTCTCAAAAAGGATAATCATACAAATTTTGTATATTTTTGTAGTTTATTACATCTACTCTGTAGATGATAATACGTTTTTCAAGCAAATAAAAACAAAAAGATATATGGCATACAATTTTAACGAGATTGAACAGAAGTGGCAGAAGCGATGGAAAGAGAACAAGACCTATCGCATAGTGGAGAATGAAGAAAAGAAGAAGTTCTATGTACTGAATATGTTCCCGTACCCTTCGGGTGCAGGACTTCACGTAGGTCACCCTCTGGGCTACATAGCATCGGATATTTTCGCACGTTTCAAACGCTTACAGGGATACAATGTACTGAACCCGATGGGATATGATGCATACGGACTCCCTGCGGAACAGTACGCCATACAGACAGGACAGCACCCTGCAATAACTACTGAGCAGAACATCAACCGTTATCGCGAACAGCTCGACAAGATAGGATTCTGCTTCGACTGGGACCGTGAGATAAGGACATGTGACCCCAACTATTACCACTGGACACAATGGACATTCATAAAGATGTTCAACAGCTATTACGACAATGATGCAAAATGTGCAAAGCCAATTGCTGAACTAATTGAAAAGTTTAGTAAGGAGGGTAGTGCAGGCATCAACGCTGCATGCACAAGAGAGTTTGAGATAACCGCCGATGAATGGAATGGAATGAGCGAAGTTGCAAAGCAGGAGACACTCATGAATTGGCGCATCGCATTCCTCAACGAAACTATGGTTAACTGGTGCCCGGCACTTGGTACCGTACTTGCCAATGATGAGGTTGTCGATGGTGTGTCGGAGCGCGGCGGTTTCCCTGTAGTACAGAAGAAGATGAAACAGTGGTGCCTCAGAGTTTCGGCATATGCACAAAGACTTCTTGACGGACTTGACAACATAGACTGGACCGAATCGCTCAAAGAGACACAGCGCAACTGGATAGGCCGCAGCGAGGGTACAGAAATGCAGTTCCGCATAAAGGAGAGCGACATTGAATTTACTATATTCACCACACGCGCCGACACGATATTCGGTGTTACCTTCATGGTTCTTGCACCCGAAAGCGAACTTGTTGCACAGGTAACTACCGAAGCACAGAAAGCTGAGGTTGAAGCATACCTCGACCGCACAAAGAAACGTACCGAGCGTGAGCGCATGATTGACCGCAACGTAACCGGTGTCTTCACAGGAGCATATGCCATTAACCCTATTACAGGTGAAGAAATCCCTGTATGGGTGAGCGACTATGTGCTTTCGGGATACGGTACAGGAGCCATCATGGCAGTTCCTGCACACGACAGTCGTGACTACGCATTCGCAAAACATTTCGGTATTGAAGTGCGCCCGCTTATCGAAGGATGCGATGTCAGTGAAGAGAGCTTCGATGCAAAAGAGGGTATAATGACAAATTCTCCCGTCGCAAAGTTTGCCGACTGCAGGCTCAACCTCAACGGACTGACTGTCAAGGATGCTATTGCCGCAACCAAAAAGTTCGTCACAGAGAACAAGTTGGGTAGGGTAAAGGTAAACTTCCGTCTTCGCGATGCTATATTCAGCCGCCAGCGTTACTGGGGTGAACCGTTCCCAATCTACTACAAGGATGGTGTTCCTTACCCCATTCCCGAAGAGTCTCTTCCGCTTGAATTGCCCGAAGTGGAGAAGTTCCTGCCTACTGAGAGCGGTGAACCCCCTCTTGGACACGCAAAGATGTGGGCATGGGATACAAAGAACAATTGTATAGTAAGCAAGGAGAATGTTGACAATGAAACTGTATTCCCTCTTGAACTGAACACAATGCCAGGTTTTGCAGGTTCGAGCGCATACTTCCTGCGATATATGGACCCTCGCAACGGCAATGCACTGGTTTCAAAGGAGGCTAACGCATATTGGGAAAACGTTGACCTTTACGTAGGAGGAAAGGAACACGCTACAGGACACCTCATCTATTCACGCTTCTGGAACATGTTCCTCTTCGATACCGGCGTAAGCACAAAGGAAGAACCGTTCCAGAAACTCATAAACCAGGGAATGATTCAGGGCCGAAGCAACTTCGTTTTCCGTATAAAAGACACCAACAAGTTCGTTTCACTCAACCTTTCAAAGGAGTATGACGTTACACCTCTGCATGTTGACGTGAACATTGTATCGAACGACATACTCGATATAAATGCATTCCGCGCATGGAGACCTGAATATGCAGATGCGGAATTCATTCTCGAAGACGGAAAGTATATCTGCGGATGGGCTGTTGAAAAGATGAGCAAATCAATGTTCAATGTGGTGAATCCCGACATAATAGTTGAGAAATACGGTGCAGATACTCTACGCATGTACGAGATGTTCCTGGGCCCCATCGAGCAGTCAAAGCCTTGGGACACCAACGGTATTGACGGCTGTCACCGCTTCCTGCGCAAGATGTGGGGAGTATTCTTCGACAAAAACGACAACCTTGCCATAACAGACGAAGAGCCAACAAAAGAGGAGTTGAAATCGCTTCACAAGCTCATCAAGAAGACAACCGAAGATATACCGGCATTCTCGTACAATACAACAGTGAGCGCATTCATGATATGCCTCAATGAACTTACTGCACTCAAATGCAACAAGAAAGCAATTCTTGAAAAGTTTGTCGTGGTACTGTCTCCGTTCGCTCCTCATATCTGCGAAGAATTATGGGAAATCATGGGCAACACAACCACAATATGTGATGCCGAGTGGCCTGCTTACAATGAGGAATACTTGAAGGAAGATACTGTAAAATATACAATCTCATTCAACGGAAAGGCACGCTTCACACTCGATTTTGCTGCCGACGCGACAAATGCCGACATAGAAGCGACCGTTCTTGCCAATGAAAACAGCCAGAAGTATATCGACGGTAAACCTATCAAGAAGGTAATCATAGTACCGAAGAAGATTGTCAACATTGTCATTTGACATAAGTAAAATGTAATCTCATAAAATAAGAATGTTTACTTAAAAACAAGGATATGAGCAAAACCAAGCGTTTCTTTCCGCGACCCACAATAATGAGTGAGGTCAAGAACTATCTGATGATTACCATTGGACTCGCTTTTTATGCTTTGGCATGGAATTTCTTCATGGCCCCATACGAATTCGTGACCGGAGGAATAACAGGTATAGGTGCTATTGTGCAATATACGATAGGAGTACCTATGCAATACACCTATTTTCTAATCAATGTGGTACTTATATTATTTGCCGTATGGCAATTAGGACTAAAGTTCTGCATAAAAACCATATATGCGATTATTATACTTACTCTGTTCCTGGAGTTCTTCCAGAATTTCTTTGAAGGTCATCCTACGGCCATAAACATTCTTGGACCCGACAAGCAGCTTGAATCCTGTATAGTAGGTTCAATATTTACAGGAATAGGTATTGCACTCTGTTTTATCAGCAACGGAAGCACAGGCGGAGTGGATATAATTGCTGCCATTGTGAACAAATACAAGGATATAAGTTTCGGAAGGGCTATGCTTTATGTCGATACATGTATCATCACCAGCAGTTTCTTCATCATCCCTAATGATCTTGAAACCGGACTCCAGAAAGTTTTCTACGGATATATCACCCTTGTGATAATAAACGTTTCTCTCGACTATGTGGTGAACAGCAACCGACAGACCGTACAGTTCTTCATATTCTCGAACAAATACGATGAGATAGCATATTATATAACAAGGCATCTCAAGAGAGGAGTAACTCTTCTCGATTCAGTAGGTTACTATTCGGGAAAAGAGGGAAAGGTTGTCACGACGCTTGCCCGAGCAAACCAATCGAACCAGCTGTTCAGCGCGATAAAACAGATTGACCCCAATGCGCTTATATCACAGTCGAAAGTAATGGCTGTATATGGACTTGGATTCGACAAGATAAAGGCTAAGACTAAAAAAGTCAAGTTCGATGAAAACTATCCCAAAGAACTTGTAAAAAAAGAAAATAAAAATGAAACTGGTATTCGCAACGAACAACAGACACAAGCTTGATGAAATAAGAGATATCCTTGGAGGAAAAGTAGAAGTGCTTTCACTCAACGATATTAACTGTCATGATGATATTCCTGAAACAGCGGATACCCTTCAGGGGAACGCGCTGATAAAGGCAAGATATATACATGACAAATTCGGTGTCAACTGTTTCGCCGATGACACCGGACTCGAAGTTGATGCCCTTGACGGAGCTCCCGGAGTATATTCTGCAAGATATGCAGGAGAAGAGTGCAATTCCGAAGCAAACATGCAGAAATTATTGCATAATTTAACAGGAAAAAATGACAGGAAAGCACAATTCCGCACTGTTATCGCGTTAATAATAGACGGAGAAGAAAAACTCTTCAACGGAATTATCAAAGGGGAGATTGCTGCCGAAAAAAAAGGAGATTCCGGGTTCGGTTACGATCCTGTATTCATTCCTGAAGGTTTTTCAGTAAGTTTCGCACAAATGGGAAACGAAGAAAAGAACAAGATAAGCCACCGTTACCGTGCAGCTGAACAATTAAGTAACTACCTCAAGGAAAAATATGATTAAAAGGATATTTGCATTTGTCGCTTTTCTGACTGCTGCCATAAGCTTGCAGGCTGCTATAGGAGATTGGGTACTGTACCCGTCGTACCACAATTCAAAAAAATGTGAGAAAGCAGATGATAAAGTTTATATACTTGCGTCAGGAGCTCTTTATTCATACAATACGGATGACAACGAACTGCGCCTGTATGATAAGATAAATACGCTAAGCGACATAAACATCATAGACATAGAATATAGCAATTCTATAGATGCGCTTGTCGTAGTCTATGAAAATGCAAATATAGATATATTGTACAATGACGGAGATATATACAATATATCCGACTTCAAAGAGAAGACACTTCCTAAAAAAAAGATAAACGGTATAGATATACAGGGAACCGCTGTGTATATATCGACAGAGTTCGGTGTAGTAGAGCTTGACCTTGAAAATATGGAGTTCAGGAATACATATAACACGGGCCTGAACACATACTGTACATTCCTTTTCAAGAACAGCCTTTACACAGGAACTGAAGAGGGTGTATTCCGCTGCGACACGGAAAAGAACCTCCTCGACAAGAACAATTGGGAAAAGGTAAACTATTACCCAACACAGTCGTTCACCGAAATGAACGGAGAATTATATTGTCTTATCAGCAATCTCGGCATATACACCCTTAACCATGACAATAAAAAGCTGAAACAGATAATAAAAAGGGATGGGGAAGTATTCAGATATCTCAAGAGCGGGGAAGGATGCATCGTATCAGGCGCAAAAGATAAGGTAGCTGTAATTGGGAGTGATGGATACAATATATATCCTATAGAAAACGGTTCGGAATATATAATTAAGGACAAAGACAAATTCTGGAACTGCAACGGGTATAAAGGTTTTACCGAATGTACGGTAAAGGAAAATAGGGTAATGGCTATCAGTGACCCTATGGTCCCGAACAGCCCCATAAGGAACTATTGTGAATTCATAAAAATCTCTGCGGACGGAAAACTGCTTGTAGCCGGAGGTAACATTAACTATTTCGATATCACATTCTACGATGGCACATTAATAGAATATGATTGTGAAAATGACAAGTGGTTCAATTTTCCCGAAGATACCATAAAGAATATTACAGGGCTCGGATATATAAATATATGCTCTGTAGATGAAGACCCCACAGAGAAGGGTCATATATTTGCAAGTTCATTCGGATACGGAATTTATGAGTTCCGCAACGGTGAGTTCGTAAAGCACTACAATCACCTGAACAGCGGACTTGAAAGTGTCCTTAATAGCGGACCTTACATAAACAGGTATGTAAGAGTACCTATGGTTAAATTCGATGCAGACGGTAACTTGTGGTGTATAAACACCGGTGTGAAGAATATCGTAAAAATACTGACCAAAGACGGAAAATGGCTCTCACTGAACTATAAGGAGATAGAAGAGATGCCTACTATGGTAAAACCTTTAATTGACTCACGCGGTTGGTTGTGGATTACTTCACTGCAGGGAATATCGGGAATATTCTGCGCAAAGACAAACGGTACTCTATTGGATACCGGCGATGATGTTGCCAGAACATGGATAAATAAATTCAAGAACCAGGACGGTACAAGTTATGATATATATCAGGTACATGCACTGACAGAGGATATGAATGGAGATATATGGGTTGGAACCAATACTGGTGTATTCGTAATCAACAACCCGGAAAACTTTTTCAATGACGGTGTATTTACACAGATAAAGGTTCCGCGCAATGACGGTACAGGATTGGCCGACTACCTTTTGAATAGTGTGTATATAAAAGCCATTGAAGTTGACGGTGCAAACCGCAAATGGATAGGCACCAACGACAACGGAATTTATCTTATCAGTGCAGATGGACTTGAGACCATACACCACTTCACGACAGAAAACTCCCCACTACCGTCGAACTGCATAGAAAGCATTGCTATAAACGAAACAAGCGGTGAGGTGTTCATTGGAACTGACAAAGGAATTGCAAGCTACATTAGTGATGCCGTAAAACCGCAGGAAAAACTTGATAAAGGAAATATACATGCCTACCCGAACCCTGTCAGAGCAGACTACAACGGAGCAATATCGATAACAGGACTTACACTGGACTGCAATGTAAAGATTGTCGATTCGGCAGGCTACCTTATAAATGAAGGTACATCCAACGGTGGACAGTATGTATGGAACGGAAGAAAGTCTAACGGAGAAAAGGTTTCAAGCGGAGTCTATTATGTACTGACATACGACAGTAACGGCAATGAAGGCGAGACTACAAAAATTCTCATTACAAGATAAATGATGAAATATTAATAAAGGGCTGTAAAACCAATCTACAGCCCTTTATTATTTAAAAACAAACAGATATTACACAAATATTTTTAAAAGCCTTAAAACGGTTTTTACAAGCTTTTCCGTTTACTTTTGAGTTCAATGAGTGTAATCTCGGGACCGGAACCGATTCTTGCAATAAAACCGACACTTCCTATACCGTCATTTATATACAATTTACCGTTTTTGTCAGTGTAAAGACCACTGTACTCGTCATACATGAAAGATGCCGGTGAAAAAGAACCAATCTTGCATTGCATCGCATGTATATGTCCCGACAGGGTAAGGTCACTGTAACCGTTGTCACATAGATAATGCCATAATTGGGGAAGATGTGAAACCGTTATATTGAATATGCCTTCGGGAGAACTTTCATACAGTGATGAATAGTCGATATCGGTAATGGCATCGAATTTATGTTTGTATTCAAGCAGTTTTTCCGTATAGTCGATACCGGTAACTGCAATGGAATCAGACTCCCTTTTTATATAAACGGTACTGTCACGTAAAAGTGTCCATCCGGCAGCGTTCAACCTCCTTTCAAAGTCATTCTTGTTGACAATCCTTGAATCGGTGTCAGAACCGCTTATGTATGAACCTGTATCGTGGTTGCCCAGCACGGCAAAAATACCGTCTTTAGCCTTTACGGTAGCCAATACGGAAGCTATTTCGGGAGACAATTCAGAACTGTATATATTGACCATATCCCCACCGAACAGAACCAAGTCGGCATCGAGTGAATTTATGATGGACGATACCTCGTTCAACTGTGCAACGGCATCGGGCATTGAACCTATATGCACATCAGAAAGGAAAGCTATGCGGTAACCGTCAAATTGTTCAGGCAACTCCTCAAATTCAACCTCAACCCTCTCTACACTGTAATCGGTACGCGTTACGAATATACAATACAATGAATAGAGCAATACAAGAGAACTGAATACTATACCGCAACGCACCCATTTTACCTTTTTTGAAGGAAGCCAGAATGCATACAACACCAGCCTTGCGGCCGATACGGCAAGAAAGAACGTGAGAATGGACATTGAAAATACCATCATGAAAGCATTGTTCTCTTCGTTGAGGAAAAGGAACATGAATAATGGAGTCAGAATGACCATCAGATATGATAACGCTACAATCCCGATGAACGGATACCTGATTCTCTTACTTGCAGAAGCCCTCTGTAACTTGCCATATGCACGGTAATCGAGAAACAGCATCAATATAACAAGTATAACCGTAAATATTTTCGCCATATTCAAATAATATATGTTGTTGCAAAAGTAATAAAATTTTAATCAAGCTACAGCAACGGATACATTTGGTATGCCATAAATCTTTTCCACACTGTCAACCGTTCTTTATAATATTCTTTATCTTTTTAAAATTGAAAAAATACAATAACAACAACAACTCCTGTTGAAACTGTAGAGAAATTCCAGGATTATTGTTTGCATATCAAGTTATTGTATGATTATATATGTTTATCAACAGTTATATTTTTTATAAATTATTGAATTATAATATTATATGTATGTTATAAACACTCTGTTGATAATTAGGTATTTGAAAAATAGATTTTTTTTTCTGTTAATTAGTGTTGAAAAGTGCATTTATAAATAGATATAAAAAAATGGTATTATAATTTGGTGTTTTAATTGTCATTGCTGCATAATCATGAACTTTTCAAAACAAAATCATAATACCATTTTTTATACTTAATTTATCATACAGTTTTCAACATGTTATCAACATCGTAGCTGTTGAAAAGTGAATATCTCCTTATGAATATAAAAATAAGTAATAATATAGCAGTTGACCCGCGACTTTTTTCTTCGCGAACTTGTCATCCTGAACGTATGTGAAGGATCTAAAAACTGCGTTTAAAATAGATACACTGCCTACGGCGATTTTGTAAACACTCGTTGTAAAAACTTCAAGTAAACTTGGTTTTAACTCGTTTAGTTGCAAAATTCGCTTTACTCAGTATGACAAACAATATTTGGGTCAACTGCTATATTATTGCCTAAAAATACGGGGATGTTTTTGTGACACCCCCGTATGTGGAATATACCTCAATATAAGTTACTTCAGCTTTGCAAGAGCCTCTTTTATGCGGCGTATAGCTTCGATGATATTCTCGTCGCTGGTAGCGTAGCTCATTCTGAAGCATTCGGGTGCACCGAATGATGTTCCTCCTACAGCTGCTACATGAGCCTCTGTGAGCAGGTACATGGCAAGGTCATCGCTGTTGTTGATAACTGTTCCGTTGTAGCTTTTGCCATAGAACGAACTGCATTTCGGGAACAGATAGAATGCACCCTCTGGAACATTCACTTCGAGTCCCGGAATATCCTTGGCAAGCTTCACTATAAGGTCGCGGCGGCGCTGGAATGCCTTTCTCATCTCCTCTACAGGCTCCTGTGAACCTGTATAAGCCTCCAACGAAGCCATTTGTGATACAGAGCAAGGACCGCTTGTATATTGTCCCTGAAGCTTGTTGCAGCCCTTTACAATCCACTCAGCAGCAGCAAGGTATCCTATTCTCCAACCGGTCATGGCATATGCCTTTGAAACTCCGTTGATGATTATGACACGCTCTCTAATCTCCTCGAACTGAGCAATACTTTCATGCTTTCCTACATAGCTTATATGTTCATAAATCTCATCGGCTACAACGAACACTTGCGGGTGTCTTGCAAGTACATCGGCAAGAGATTTAAGCTCCTCTCTTGTATAAACCGATCCTGTGGGGTTTGACGGAGAACAGAGTATGAGCATCTTTGTTTTTGGAGTGATGGCAGCCTCGAGCTGTTCGCCTGTTATCTTGAAGTTCTGTTCAATACCTGCGCTTACTATTACAGGAGTACCGTCGGCGAGTTTTACCATATCGGGGTAGCTTACCCAATAGGGTGCCGGTACTATAACCTCGTCACCGGGGTTAACAAGGGCCATTATAGCATTGCATACAGCCTGCTTTGCACCGTTCGAAACAGAAATCTGTGATTCGGTGAATTCAAGTCCGTTCTCATTCTTAAGCTTTGCTACAATAGCTTTGCGTAAAGAAGGATAACCGGGAACTGGTGAATAACGTGACCAGTTATCATCTATAGCCTGTTTTGCTGCAACCTTTATAGCGTCAGGAGTATTGAAGTCGGGTTCACCGACACTCATGTTTATTACATCTACGCCCTGTGCCTTCAATTCCTGGCTTTTCTGTGACATAGCCAGTGTAGCCGACGGTGCCAATCGGTTTACGCGGTCTGATAGCTTGTTCATATCGTATGTTATAAATTAGTGTTTTTCAAAATGCAAAGTGTGTCCCATGCGTTCAGCCTTTGTGTGCAGATAGCGTGAGTTATAGTCATTGGGCTCTATCTCTATGCTTACATTCTCGGTTATTGTGAGTCCGTAGCTTTCGAGTCCTATTCTCTTTACCGGGTTGTTGGTTATCAAACGCATTTTGTGGACTCCAATCTGGCGCAGAATCTCTGCTCCTACACCGTAGTCTCTTTCATCGGCCTTGAATCCAAGACAGAGGTTTGCATCTACAGTGTCCATACCCTCTTCCTGAAGCTTATAGGCACGCATCTTGTTCATTAGACCTATGCCACGTCCTTCCTGGTTAAGATAAACCACAACTCCTTTACCCTCTTTCTCTATAAGTTTCATTGTTTCATGCAGCTGTGCACCACAATCACAACGTTGTGAACCGAATATATCACCTGTCATGCATGAAGAGTGTACTCGTACAAGTATCGGTTCATCCTCTTTCCATTCGCCTTTAATGAGCGCTATATGCTCAAGTCCGTTTGATTTTTGGCGGAAAGGTATAAGGCGGAAATGACCGTGTTCTGTAGGCATGTCAACCTCTTCTCCCTTTTCAACAAGAGACTCTTTTTTCAAGCGGTACTCTATAAGGTCTTTAATAGATATTATCTTCAGTCCATGTTCCTTTGCTATCTCTACAAGTTGAGGCATGCGTGCCATTGTGCCGTCCTCGTTCATTATCTCAATGAGTGCAGCTGCAGGGTAGAGTCCTGCAAGGCGTGCAAGGTCTATGCTTGCTTCGGTGTGTCCTGCACGGCGCAGTACACCGTTATCCTGTGCGTACAATGGATTTATATGTCCTGGACGGGCGAACGTCCCCGGCTTGCTTTCAGGGTCGGCAAGAGCCTTTATAGTTGCTGCTCTGTCTGCTGTGGATACGCCTGTAGAGCAACCTTCAATCTTGTCTATAGTTACAGTGAAAGGTGTTCCCAAAAGGCTGGTATTTGAATTCACCTGCGGTTCCAGTTCCAGTTCCTTGCATCTTGAAAGTGTGATGGGAGCGCACAGTACACCGCGTCCGTTCTTCAGCATGAAGTTTACAGCTTCGGGAGTTATTTTTTCGGCAGCTATGATGAAATCACCCTCGTTTTCACGGTCTTCATCATCTACCACGATAACGAATTTTCCGTTTCTGAAGTCCTCTAATGCTTCATCTATTGCATTCAGTTCAAAATCTTTCATATTACGTTTATAAGTTTTTCTTTTTTGAATATACTTGTTATCTTGTTGCTTGTCTCTTCTATTGTCTTAAGGTCTTTATATAGTCTGAACCTGAATTTCACAGCTCTGAGGTAAATAAGTATTCCGATGGGGAAAATAACTATTGACGATATGTTCAGCCATCTTCTCCTGAAAGGCGATTGTGTAGCATGTGGCGACAATATCGGGAAATCGTTGAGCAGTATTATTGTTTTTCTGCTCTTGCTGTTGCCTAAATTCTCTACCAACTTTTCAAGTTTTGCGTTGAACATATCAAGCGTCACATCCTTCTCATTGAAGAATACCTTTCTTATCGAAGGCAGTCTTTTGAGCCTGTTGCTCTTTCTGTAGCGTCTTGCATCGTGGTTCAATTCGTTCAGGAGAGTGTAATTCTCGTTATAGTCGGGAGTATCTATTATGACCTCTTTCAGTGTTACATTACGTTTCTCAGCTATTCCGAACAGCATTCTGAAGAACGAACCTATAGCATCACTGTTGAACAGCGTTGAATCCTTGTTTGCCTGGTATGTGAAGAATATTCCCAACGGCGCAAGAACCATTGTACTTATCCATGCTCCGAACCAAATGTTCCATTCTCCCTCTCTTGCCATCTTGTAACCCGACGTGTTGAAGATGTAGTACAGAATAAATGTAGCCACTGATATGAGCACAGGATATCCCAATCCGCCTTTCCTTACTATCGCACCCAACGGGGCACCTATAAAGAAGAATATCAGACAGCTTATCGACAGGGTGAACTTCTCCCACCATGTTATCTTGTGTTTGTTAAGGTCCTTGTCAAGCGAGTGTAGTATCTTGTCGTTTATCTCGTAGTCAACTTTCATCTGTTTTACTTTGTTCAAAGTCGATCTTTTCCATATAAGTTTCGATTTCTTGGTGGCTACATTGAATACACTGTCGGCATTTATATTCTGGACAGCTGTATTTTCTATCCTTTCAAGATCTTTCTCATTGAAAGCAACTTTGGCATTGTATGTAGTTCTCTTGAGACTATTGTAATTGTACCTTCCTATACTGTCGTTGGCCAACCCAAGTGAATCTATGGCAATTTCCAACTCCTGTATATTCTTGCTTGCGGCATTTCCCTTCATTATTGAGGCATCTTTCATTTCAAAGCCGCCTTCAATCTCTATCATAACCGTCTTTTCCCTGAAAGTCTCCCTGCGGTAAGGGCGGTTTTTCTTTTCAAACTGCTGGTCGGTAAGGTTAGAGAACTGTTCACCCGAGTACATTGTGAGAATCATGTGTTTCTCGTCATCGGTGTTCGCTATCCTGGCTGAATCGGATACAAGAATGTTGCTTTTTTCAAAACCTTGCGTAACGTCATATATCATTACATTGTGCAAAGTTCCGCTCTTCTCGTCTTTTTTATCGACATATATGTTGTATCCGTCCAATTTATTGTAGAACACTCCTTCGGGTATCTCGCTTTCGGGTGACGACTGTTTAATCGAGTACATCACCGTATATAATTTCATCTGTGCTGCGGGGCTTATTATATTCTGGAAGAAAAATGATACAACACCCAGAAGCGAACAGAATATGACCATCGGTGCCATAATTCTCAACAGAGGTATTCCAGCTGCTTTCATGGCAAGCAACTCCAGTTTTTCACCGAAATTACCGAATGTCATAAGTGCTGCAAGCAGAATAGCGAGTGGAAGTGCCTGTGAAACGAGCGTAACGGAACCAAGTCCGAAGAACTGGGCAAGAACGCCGAAGTCGAGTCCTTTTTCAACAAAGTCATCGACCCATCTCCACAGCAACTGCAGTATGAAGATGAAAAGGCAGATACAGAAGGTACCCATCAAGTTGGTCACGAATGTCTTCAGAATGAACCGGTCCAACTTCTTTATCTGGAAGAACCTTAAAAATTTCATATATTGGTCAATGCCTTGCTCGTTAAATTATAATCCAAAAAAAGTACAGAAAACCGTTGTCTGTTCAAAGAACAGAGCAGTTTTCTGTACAAAGTTAGTATAAAATGCTTGATTTTTACAGATTATATGATAAAATATGAAGTTTACATGCCCGATTGCCTCCTCAAGTTCTCAATTTGTGAATCCCATAAATCCTTCTGGTCTTCGGCCTCTCCCTTTTCGGCAAAATCGGTTATTTCAAGAGTATGTTCCCTTGTAAGCTCGTTATATGCTATTCTCATCTCGAAATATGTGTTCGCACTCTCGTCTTCCCAGCGGAACTTTACATATACGCCGTTTCTCTGTGCAACCAGGTGAGCGACCCTCTTTTCACTTTTTCCCCAGTAAAAACTGAATGTACGGTCTATACTTTCAACTCTGTCGGCAAACCATGGCGAAAGTCCGGCAGCTGTGCCTATATGTTTCCATATCATCTGCGCGCTTCCTTTCAATGGATATTCAATATAAATTTTCTCTTTGCTCATCACTTTAGTTTGAATGGTGAGTTATAAATTCGTTTATCTCAGTCGCAAGATATATAATTTTATTTATAACAACAATTTTTACAGCTAATTTGTTGAATAAATTTAGTTTAGTTCACATAAATTTATCATTCGGCATGTTCTTTTCTATTACTCTAAAGGGAGAAAATGATATTTTTTTGATGAAAAATGCCAAAAAATTTGTCTCTTTAAAATTATAGCCCTATCTTTGCACCGCAAAAATGCGATGGCGAGATAGCTCAGCTGGTTAGAGCGCATGATTCATAATCATGAGGTCCCCGGTTCAATCCCGGGTCTCGCTACTGAAGCGGAGATAGTTTTTCAACTTTCTCCGCTTTTGTTTTATATTCTTGTAACTCGTTGGTGGTCTGAATTCAAGATCACTTCAAAGTCGGTCGGGATACTTCATAATAGCAATAGGATACATATTATTATAAACAAGATTCCCTATTGTTTCAAAAAAATCCTAATCTTGGTTTTTTACCGTATTTATTTATCAAAGGAAGGAAACGCTCTATACTGTATCCTTGGTAGAAGGCTTTGTAGAGTTCTTCTTGGTAATATATCTGATGTTTCTGTTTAACTTTTTTAAATGTCTCTTCTATGAAGTTATATGCCCATTTATTGTCGTATGCCATTACAGCCATGAACAATGCTTTAATACGGAAGTAGTCCAGATAATTTCTTTTGGTTTCATAATTTCTTATCTCTTCAATAAAGGGAATGAAAGCTTTATCCCTCCATATGGCAACAGCAACAAGTGCATCATTGGTCCTTCCTTTTTTCCCTTTTTTTACACCTTCGTTGTCCAGTCCAATGTTATATTCGCGTAAAGCTTCAATTATCAATAAAGTATCCTTCGGGTTTTGGTATTCGGCAAGAAACGGCAAAAGATAAGATTCTCCATTCAAGTACAATTCCTTTGTTCTTTCGTAAATATCTTCTGTTTCCATTAGCCTTGATATTGGCCATGACTTGTCCAAATGTTCCATTCCATTGCAGAATACAATTATGCTGTCGAGAGTGTGTATCTCTCTTTCGGTAAGCATTGAATCTTGTACTATTAGATTTAGCATATATTGAGCAACGTTCTCCTCAATTCCATAAACATCAAAGCTCACCATCAATAATGTATCCTTATCCCAGAGTTTCGTGAGCAGAATATCATAACATCTGCTTTTGTGTTCATCGTTTGCCATCAATTCACCGAAAGCTAATGCTCTTGTAGCCGGCTTTTCAGCATGTCGTGCCATTGAATCAAGTTCCTCAACCGATGAACTTCCAATCAGTTTTTCCTGTATCTCCCATCCTTTGTGCGTGCCTGCCCAACCGTCGCTTTCCGTAAGGTAAAGTTCATCGGGTAGAACCAATTCAACTTCTTGGCTTATTGCATTGCTGAAATGGATGAATGCTACCAGTATTATGAATACGTATCTGTTCATGGCAAATTATTTTTTATAAAATTCAATAATAGACATAACTGTATTGCATGCCATTCTGAGAATGCCTTACCTATCGGGTCGGCAACAGATATGCCGTCGTCACTTCTGTTCTGCGGTTTTAAAACGACTCTTTATCCTTACCTCTCTCTTGCCGTTGTCGAATGACACAAGGAATTCGGCATTCTCCTTTTCCACCGCAATAATGGATATGCTGCATATCTCTTCATCGCCGTCAGTTGCTTTTATACTGTTGCCGTCTATTGTAAAGATTCCCGAGTTTGTAATCCCCGTCACAGGGGATGTTCATTCATTGTTCCTTCAGGACAAAATCCTCAATCTCTATTTTATTTTCAGTCAAGGATAATATCACTTGAAGAACTTCCCTATAACCGGAATGCTTTTGAGCGGAAGGTCCTTCTTTATGAAATACCCTACATATACAATCAGCAGTACCGTGTTGCATGCCATACGTGCAATGCTATTCTCAATGGGGTTTACGGTTGAGATACCATATACGACCGCGAAAAGTGCAATGTATTTGAGTATGCTCTTCATGTCGTATCCTATAGCATTTCTTTTCTGTCCCACAATGTACGACAGAAGCATTGCCGTAAAATATCCGGCGAACGATGCCCATGCGCATGCCATGTAGCCGTAGCGGGGTACGAAGATGAAGTTTACGGCAAACAGTATGGCGCATCCTATGAATGAGAATATGGCTCCCCAGTATGTCTCGTCGTTGAGTTTGTACCAGAACGACAGGTTAAAGTATATTCCCATGAATATCTCTGCTGCCATAACAATGGGGACTACATCGAGTCCATCCCAGTAGCTGGGGCTTATGATATACCGCATTATGTCCATGTAGAACACAACAACAAGGAATGCCATAAGTGCTATTACTATAAAATATTTCATGGCTTTTGCATATAGTTCCTTACTGTCCTTCTCCTTGCTGTTGCCGAACACGAAAGGTTCGTATGCGTATCGGAATGCCTGCATGAGCATTGCCATTATTGCGGCTACCTTCACGCATGCGCCGTATATTCCCAACTCCTCTATTCCCTGTTGTCCCGGCACAAGGTAGGTGTAGATTATCTTATCGGCATGCAGGTTAAGTATTCCGGCTATGCCAAGGATAAGCAGCGGCCACGAATAGCGTAGCATGCTCTTCAGCATCTGTCCGTCTGCCGTGAAGCGGAACATCTTCAGTTCGGGAATGAAGAATACAGTAATGAGTGATGTGCAGAGAAGGTTTATGAAGAATACGTAGAATGCCTGGTTGTTTGGGTCGTACATGCCACCGAACGTGTCGGGGTATGATGTTGCCAGTTCCGGCAGTATTACGAACGCGAAAATGTTCATGGCTATGTTAAGGCCTATGAACAGTAGTTTGAGCGATGCGAACTTTATTGGCCGTTTCTGGTATCGTAGCAGTCCGAACGGTATCGACTGCAGCGCATCGAGAGCTACCACTACGGCCATCATTCCTATAAATTCCGGGTTTTCGGCATAACCGAGGTTGTCTGCTATGTCTGGCAGGAACATGAACACGGCAAGCAGGAACACCGCGCACAGTGCACCTATAACCTGCATCGACATTGAAAATACCTTCTTGACGTCACTCTTCTCCTTGCTTGCGAAGCGGAAGAAAGTGGTCTCGAAACCGAATGTAAGAAGCACAAGAAGGACAGCTGTCCATGCGTACATGTTGGTTACTATACCGTAGTTTCCGCTCTCGACGGTCATCTTTGCCGTGTAGAGAGGAACGAGAAGGTAGTTAAGGAAGCGTCCTACGATGCTGCTGAGTCCATATATTGCAGTATCTTTTGCAAGTGATTTTAGTTTGCTCATTGTCCGATATTGTTTTGTTAAAAGGGGAATGACCGCGCTGCGGTCATTCCCGGGTCAGTATATCTTTCAGGCCGCGGGATTGTTGATTTTCCTGCCGAAAATCCTCCCTTTTCAGAACAGCATTCCCTGTTCCTTGTTGCCGAAACGGCTGCGGCCGAGGTGTTCGTATGCAAGGTCGGTGACCTCACGTCCCCGCGGTGTGCGTTTTATGAATCCCTCCTTTATGAGATATGGCTCATATACCTCTTCTATTGTGCCGGTATCCTCGCTCAATGCTGTGGCAATGGTACCGATACCCACCGGGCCACCCTTGAACTTGTCGATGATGGTACAGAGTATCTTGTTGTCAATCTCGTCCAGTCCATACTTATCAATGTTCAGTGCCTCCAGTGCCATCTTTGCAATGGCGTTGGTTATGTGTCCGTTACCCATCACCTGTGCAAAGTCGCGCACGCGGCGTAGCAAGGCATTGGCAATACGTGGCGTACCGCGGCTGCGGCGTGCAATTTCATATGTAGCCTCGTCGTCAAATGTCACTCCCAGAATCTGTGCCGAACGGCTTATGATGCCTGCCAGTGTCTTGCTGTCGTAATATTCGAGGTGCATGTTGATGCCGAATCGGGCGCGTAGCGGTGCAGTCAGCAGTCCGCTGCGCGTAGTTGCACCTATGAGCGTGAAGGGGCTCAGGTCTATCTGTATCGAGCGTGCCGAAGGCCCTTTGTCAATGAGAATATCTATACGATAGTCCTCCATTGCCGAGTAGAGGTACTCTTCCACAATGGGCGACAAGCGGTGAATCTCGTCTATGAACAGCACATCGTTCGGTTCAAGCGATGTCAGTATTCCGGCAAGGTCGCCGGGTTTGTCGAGTACGGGACCCGACGTCACTTTGAATCCCACGCCAAGCTCATTGGCTATGATGTTGCTGAGTGTTGTCTTTCCCAGTCCCGGGGGGCCGTGAAGCAGCACGTGGTCCAGCGATTCGCCACGCATCTTTGCGGCCTGCACGAAGATCTTGAGGTTGCTCACTATCTTCTCCTGTCCGTTGAAGTCGGGAAAGGAGAGCGGTCTGAGCGCATTCTCGAACTCCTTGTCGCTGTTCTTGCCGCGTATGTTGAAATCTCCGTTCATTATTTACAAGCGATATAAATTAAAAAAGCTTCTGAAATCTCTCAATATATCATATAATCCACTTGAAAAGGATTGCGGTGAATATTAACAAAAGTAAAATAATTACACCTCTTCGCTGTCCTTTTGTGAAATATATGTAATTTTTCATGTTAAAATGTACTAATTACAAAATTTTTATAACCATTACGATACTTTTGTAATGCATCAACTGACAAATTTATAAATAAACTTGTTAATAGAACAGGTCAAAAGAGCATTATTTTATGAAAACCTTATATAACTTTTCAAGAAGATACCTCCTGTCACTGCTTTTTCTGGTTGCGATATGTGTGGTTTCAATATATCCGGCATCATCGGCCGGTATTAGGGTAAGTCTGTATAAATATGACAAGCTTGCGCATTTCCTGATGTATGCGTCGTTCTGCACTGTCGTGTGGTACGAATATCTAAAGAGTCATGTCACTGTTGATATAATGACGATATTCCGCGGAGCGGTCGTTGCCCCTGTATTAATAGGAGGTCTGCTCGAATATGTTCAGGGTACCTTCACGGCTACCAGGAGTGCCGACTATCTGGATTTTCTCTTCAATCTGTTCGGTGTGCTTTTTGCTGCCATGATGGGCCTTCTTGTCATAATGCCTATTCTGCGCAGGGGTACTGCGAAGAAGAACATGTAAGCTGCTTTACCGGTAATACTCAATCTCTCTTCTTTCAATGAGAGTGCCTTCGTCTAATATGGCGTAACCGGTTCCGTCGGCCTCTTCAATGGTCTTGAATCCTTTTCTTTCGGTCCAGTTGCCTTTGGCGTCACTTCCGGTATATTCATAGATGATGGTCTCTCTTGTCTCTCCGTCTTCTGAAACGGCTTGCGACACACTCTTCGTGCGGCGTTTGTCATTGCCGTAGGTCATGGTCTCCTCGGTCGATACCTCGTTGTACCATGTGGAGCTTATCGAGGCTACCTGGCCTGTGCTGTCATAAGCGTATTCCGACTTCAGGTATGCAAGTTCTTCGCCCTTGAGATTTATTGAATATTCACTTATTCTGTTCAGGCTGTCCCTCTTTACGACAACGTCAACATCTTCGTCCCAAATCTCCTCGTACCAGTGCTTTGTCGCCATACCGTTTTCATCGAACGCAAGCACGAACCCGAGTTCCTCTACGCCGAAATTGTTGAAATACCACTTGACACTCTTAACGTTTCCGTTGAGTTCATAAACGGCAAGATCGGGGTGTTCAATATTTTTTTTCTCTTCCTTCTTGTTATTGTCCCTCTTTTCCACCTTGTTGGTATTTACACAACCGGCAACCACCAGCACGGAAAGAACGATAATAAAAATTGTACTGAATCTTTTCATAAGTCAAAAGTATGGAAAGTTGAAACTCCTGATAGGCTTCTTATCATTTTTTCCACATCGCATAAGGAAAGCGCGTCAGGCTCGAATTGTAATATCTCTTGTCGCCTGTAACTTCATTGCCAAGGAATGGCGGGCGTTCGAACTCTTCCTCGGTGCTTCCAAGCTCAACTTCGGCAACGACAAGTCCTTCGTTATCGCCGTGGAACTCATCGACCTCGAATATGTGATTACCGAATTTTACCAGGTGACGGGTCTTGTCTATTATGCCTCCGTGGCACAGCCTGACAAGTTCCCAAGCCTCGTTCACGGGAATCTCCTTTTCCCATTCATATCGGCTTAGACCTCCGTCGAGCGAAGGACCTTTAATGGTAAGATAGCCCTTCTCGCCACGCACACGCACGCGTGCCGAATTGCCGCCTTCGCGGCACAAGTACCCCTGTGCTATGCGGTCGCTCTGAAAAGCCATTGCCTTGTAGCTGTCGTCCGTGACAAGGAATTTGCGTTCTATTTCTATTGACATGGGGAATGTTTAAAGTTAAAGGTGAAATGTGAAAACTGAAAGGTGAAAATTTGTGCCAGTGGGTGTAGCCAAGGTTCAAGTAACAAAGTGTGATTGAAACCGGAAGGTATCAAAATTAAAAACGGAAAGGTGAAGATGGTAAACCTGGCTTTTCATCCTTTACCTTTCACATTTCCGTTCTGGAATTTATTCTCCTTTGTCGGCAAACTCCATAAGGAATGCCTTTATGAATCCGTCTATTTTTCCGTCCATTACACCGTTCACGTCCGATGTCTGGTAGTTTGTGCGGTGGTCCTTCACACGGCGGTCGTCGAACACGTAGCTTCGTATCTGCGAGCCCCATTCGATTTTCTTCTTTCCGGCCTCTACCTTTGCCTGCTCCTCCATGCGGTGCTGCATCTCCTTGTTGTAGAGGATAGAACGCAGCTGGCGCATGGCGTTCTCCTTGTTTTTGGGCTGGTCGCGTGTCTCGGTGTTCTCGATGAGAATCTCCTCCTCGGCACCGGTGTAAGGGTCTTTGTACTGGTAACGCAGACGTACGCCCGATTCCACCTTGTTCACGTTCTGTCCGCCGGCACCTCCGCTTCGGAATGTATCCCAAGATATTCGCGCAGGTTCAATCACAACCTCTATACTGTCATCGACAAGCGGTGTCACGAACACCGAACTGAACGATGTCATTCGCTTTCCCTGTGCATTGTAGGGGCTTACACGGACCAGACGGTGCACGCCGTTCTCGCCCTTCAGGTAACCGTATGCATAAGGTCCCTGCAGTTCCAGAGTAACGGTCTTTATTCCTGCATCCTCGGCCTCCTGAAGGTTGGCTACAGCCACTTTGTAACCATTGGCCTCGGCCCAACGCATATACATGCGCATGAGCATGCTTGCCCAGTCCTGTGCCTCTGTTCCGCCTGCGCCTGAGTTTATCTTCAGCACGCAGTCCATGTCATCGGCCTCGCCACGGAGCATATTCTTCAGCTCCAGTTCTTCGATGGCTGTCAAAGCACGCGCATAAGCATCGTCAACTTCGCTCTCCTCGACCATCTCTTCACGGAACAGCTCCAAGGCCATCTCGGTCTCCTCGGTACGGTTGTTCACCTCCTTGTAGCCGTCAATCCATGCCTGAAGGCCCTTGACCTTCTTCATCTGCGCTTCGGCCTCCTTGGCGTTGTCCCAGAAACCGGGAGCCTGAGTACGCAACTGTTCCTCTTCTACCTGAATAATCTTCTCGTCAATGGCAAGGTACTGCTTGAGCGCGGCTGTGCGCTCCTTTATATCCTTTAACTGGTCGGCTGTAATCATTTGTATTGTGTCGTTTTAAATTCTTCGCGAAGATACAACGATATTCAAACATACGCAAGCATATACGCGCGCAAAGGGTGATTGTTGATAAATTGAAGTCACTTGATTTTGAAAGTGAGCCATCCCTTTTGTACCTTTGCGGCTGTTTTACAGGTGACCATTATGGTTGCCTCATATGCAAAAGATACTGTATGATGAATAACGAAGCGAATGTAAGACAGGCTGTAGAGCTGTTGAAGGTGCTGATAAGTACACCGTCGGTAAGCCGCGAGGAGGGCGATGCCACCGACAAACTGCAACTCTTTATTGAACGCGGAGCACCTGTTCAGTGCGAGGTACACCGTCATCTTAACAATCTGTGGTGTGTCGCCCCCGGCTTCGATGCCTCGCGCCCCACGCTGTTGCTCGATGCACACATCGATACCGTTAAACCTGTTGCAGGGTGGAGCAAGCACCCCTTTACACCTATTGTAGAGGGCGATACTATATATGGACTCGGCAGCAACGATGACGGTGCGTCATTGGTAACCATGCTTCAGGTTTTCTACAAGCTCTGCGGAACTCAACAGAAGTATAACACAATCTTCCTTGCTTCGGCCGAGGAGGAGGTGTCGGGAAAGAACGGCATAGAGTCGGTAATCCCTTTGTTGCCACCCCTGAGCTGTGCTATAATGGGCGAACCAACATCGATGCAGCCAGCTGTTGCCGAGAAGGGTCTTATGGTGCTCGACTGTGTGGCAAGCGGAGTCTCCGGGCATGCTGCACGCAACGAGGGCGTGAATGCCATTTACAATGCAATATCGGACATCGAGTGGTTCAGAAATCATAAATTCCCCAAGACATCGCAGCTTTTGGGTGATGTCAAGATGACCGTGACACAGGTGAATGCCGGCACACAGCACAATGTCATTCCCGACAGATGCAGCTATGTTGTCGATATACGCAGCAATGAATGCTATTCGAACAAGGAACTGCTTGACATTATCAAAACGAGTGTAACCAGCGAAGTTTCCGCACGTTCTACGCGCCTGAATTCATCATCGATACCGCTTGACCATCCTTTGGTACAGCGTGCCGTTGAGTTGGGCCGCACGCCTTACGGTTCGCCCACTTTGTCGAACCAGGCACTTGTCGGCGGCATCCCTACATTGAAGATGGGCCCCGGCGACACAGCGCGCTCGCATACTGCCAATGAGTTTGTACTCATCAGTGAAATCCGCGAGGGAATAAACCTTTTTACCGAGATGCTCGATGGATTGAAACTGTAATTATAGAGATTTTACAGAATATTTTGTTTTAATTATTGTATATTCGCAAAAACATAGAACAAAAACATAGAACGTGAGTTAACATAACATATAATATATTGAGCTTTATGCTCTATTCCTTCAACTGAAAACCGCCAATTTTACAGACACAGGAATAGGCACGACAAGAAGTTCATACCCTCGAGGTGTGGACTGTTTGTGCTTATCTGTGTCAGGGTGCTTGGCGGTGCCTCAGTTGGAGATTTGCAACAAGCAGTTCCGCCTTTTATGATACACATAGGTAAGATAATAGAAGAAGAGATGCGCCGCCAGGAAAGAACCCCTGCGTGGCTTGCACGCAAGATAAACTGCGCCCGTCCTAATGTGTATTACATCTTCAGACAAGAGTCGCTGAATACCGACCTTCTCCTGCGCATATCCCAAGCACTTTCCCATGACTTTTTCCAGTACTACTCCAAAGAAGTGTAGTACTTTTTTATGCGTATAATATTTATACGCAATAGTATAGTTGTTATACGGTAGCCATTCATAAATGATAGATTTAATTTGGATCTTTGTGAAAAATATTTAACAGCAATCTTTAATTCTATTTATTATGAAAAAGGTAAAGACTTTTATTGCCATTCTTTTGGCAGCATTGTGCGTTACTGCTTGTGGTTCGTTGTCCAATATGAGTGAGCAGGATGCTTACGATATCGGTTACGGTATAGGTAGAGCAGCAAGTTATTTCATTGAATAAACATTCTTTATAAAACTGCCGCGACAGGATAAATACAGCATTATTATTATGAAAAAAGTTTTTTATTTTGTGTTGGCTTTTTGTTTGTTCTCAACAATAGAGGTTTTTGCTGATAACTCCAAAACTTCTGCAATAGAAGAGAAAGGACAAAAGTATAAATGTAAACGTTGTGAAGGTAGTGGAATTGAACCTCTTGTTTTTACATGTGACAAGTGTGGAGGAGAGGGTAAGAAGAGCCGTATTATAAATTGCCCAAGGTGTAGTGGCGAAAAAAACGTAAGGGATGAATATGGTACTGAAAAACGTTGTCCTTCGTGTGATGGAAGTGGAAAAAAGTTGGAGTATTCAACTTGTTCCAAATGTAGTGGTAGTGGAACTATGAAAAAGCCTTGTCGTGCTTGCAATGGTGCAGGAGTTATATAATTCAATATTATTAGTGATGCGTTAACGTTACATCATTTTGTTTTAAGTTATTAATATATAATTACTTATATTCGTTCTTTGATTTTTTGATTTGAATTGAGTTGATAATTTTGCAAGTTTGTATTCTCTCAAATATTACTCTGAGTATCCGCCTTAGAGCGAATCAATATAAGAGAATTGCTTACAAAGCCCATTGAAAAACTACTCAATCAAAACCAAAATGTCAAAGAACTAAATTTATTTGAATTTTAACGCATCAGTAATAATTCAATATAATAAATAAATGTAATGATGAAAAAGATTTTATTGATATTCTCGCTTTTATTATTGTTTTGCAACAATATGAATGCCCAGAAGAGGTATGATTTAGATTGGAATGCGCGTGGATATGGCGATAAGGCTAAAATTTCATGGGCTACAGTTCATGCTGATGGATGGCATCAATGGTGGAAATATATTAAAGCAGAAAATCGTACAGACAAAGACTTGATGTTTGAAATAACATTTAGAATATGTCGTGTCAAAGCCTTATCAAGAAAAGACAAATTATCCGACAAGAATTGTTCTGAAATAACAACGTTGTATAAATATATGCCTGCGCATACTACAGTTAAGTTATTTGATCCCCAAATTAGGACAGAAGAGCGGCTGCCTTACTTGAAACCTGTGGCAAATCTTGGTTGGGGGTTCGATATTATTGATTTTAAAGTTAGTGAACCATAAGGGTTTTAAGTAACAGAATTGCAATTTTTTGAAGGTGTTATCATAAATTGAAGCTTCCCCAAATTTAAGAAAATGATTTTTTATGAATAAAGTTTTGTTATTTGCTTTTTTCTTGTTTGCAGGTGTTATTGGTGTCTTTGCACAATGTAATACATGTTTAGGACGAGGAACTATCACACGTACAGAAACTTGCACATACTGTCAAGGACAAGGTTCTTTTACTGAAAATGTTGTAAAGAATTGTTCAGTATGTTTTGGAAATGGTTATAAAAAGGAGGCATGCTCTACATGTAGTGGACATGGGACTGTTACTGGTACTAAAACCTGTTCTACTTGCAAAGGAGGAGGTTCTGTAGTTAATATAGTAAAATGTTCCTCCTGTAATGGTTGTGGCTACGAATTTTATACAAATTCATTAAGAGAGAATGAGATGCGCTATTGCAGAAAATGTAAAGGTTCCAAAACTGTTGAAGAAAAGGTTCCGTGTACTATATGTCATGGGGATAGAGTTGTTTCTACCTCCAAAACTTGTCCGAAGTGTAATGGGCAAAGGGAAATGCAAAGCAAATGTTATGCTTGTCAAGACGGCAAGGTGCGCGAGGTTCATACAAGAATTTGTAATTCCTGTAATGGTAATCGTGTAAAGGAGGTAAAAATTACTTGTCCAATATGTCGGGGGAGGATTAGGTGATTAATGTTCAACAGCCCCTTGAAAATCTGCATATAAAGTAAAAAAGGAGCATAAAATACTTTTATGAACGAGTAATTCCTGCTAGCTCTGGCAGGGATTACTTTTTTATGGACACTGCCTTTATCTTTCTTGAAGGCGTTTTGTTGTTCGTATCGCCTTCTGAAAAGTAACTGAAATTAATACCATTCACCTTGTATAAAACTAGCCCATCAATATTTCCCCATACTTAATTGCTGTTAAGTTCTTTTATTTTATCCTCTCATCTTTAATGCCTTGTTCTCACAGGCTTCCATTATCTCGCGTTCACCCACGCCCTTGAGAGCACGACCTTTCCGCACCCCACGCGGCACCACATTCTGCGTTGCTTCGCGTGACTATCTGCTGTCTGTGCTCTCTAAGGCTTGTTTATCTTCCTATCAAAGCGAGTGCTTTATTCTCACAGGCTTCCATAATTTCGCGCTCTCCCTCGCCTTTATCATTTATTCCGCACAGGTGCAGCACACCGTGGATAATAACGCGGTGAAGCTCCTGCTCGTATGTGGCTCCAACCATCTCGCTGTTGCTGCGTACGGTGTCGAGCGAGATGAAAAGGTCGCCGCTGATAACATCATCCTCGCAGTAGTCGAATGTTATAATATCTGTGTAATAGTCGTGTTGCAGGTACTCGCGGTTCACCTCAAGAATCTTTTCGTCGTCGCAGAATATGTAGGCAATGTCGCCGACCTTCTTGCCGTATGTGGCTGCAACGGCCTTTATCCACGCTGTTGTCTCTCTTCTTTTGATAGCGGGCATCTTTACGCCCTCGGTCTGGTAGCTTATCATGATATTATAGATTTATCCAAAGAATATATATCCCACGGCTATGGCAGCAATTATTCCGGCAGCATCGGCAAGCAGTCCGCATGTGACCGCGTGGCGCGTCTTGCGTATTCCCACACTACCGAAATATACGGCCAGTATGTAGAATGTGGTGTCCGTTGCTCCCTGGAACAGGCAGGCAAGGCGTCCGGTGAACGAATCGGCACCGTAGGTGTTCATCGCGTCAACCATCATTCCGCGCGCTCCGCTGCCGCTGAGAGGCTTCATTATGGCTGTCGGCAGTGCTCCGATGAAATCGGAACCTATACCTACCGATTCGGCGCACCATGCAATACCTCCCATAAGTACATCCATTGCACCCGAAGCGCGGAACACGCCTATGGCAACCAGTATGGCAATGAGGTAGGGGATAATGCGCACGGCTGTGCCGAATCCCTCCTTTGCACCCTCTATGAATGCCTCATATACATTTATCTTCGCCTTCATTCCTGCTACTATGAACAGTATTATGACCGAGAAGAGTATGATGTTTGCAAGCGATGTCGAGAATATCTCTATCTGCACCTGGGAGAGCTGCATTATCCCCCATGTGCCGCCGGCAACAAGCAGGCAGACTCCGAGCAGGAACAGTATCATTGTCCGGTTGAGCAGGTTAATCCTCTGGTATATGCTTGTGACGATAAGGCCCACCAATGTGGCTACGGTCGTTGCAATTAGAATTGGAATGAATACGTCGGTGGGGTTTGCTGCTCCCATCTGTGCGCGGTAGAGCAGTACCGAAATGGGGATGAGCGTAAGTCCCGATGTGTTCAGTACCAGGAACATTATCATGGGGTTGCTCGCAGTCTCTTTGTCGGGGTTTATTTCCTGCAGTTCCTGCATGGCTTTAAGTCCCATAGGTGTAGCTGCATTGTCGAGCCCGAGCATGTTGGCCGAAAAGTTCATGAACATGGTTCCCATGGCCGGGTGTCCTTTGGGAATGTCGGGGAATATTCTGCAAAGCACCGGGCTGAGCAGTTTTGCCAATCCCTTGACAAGGCCTCCTTTCTCACCAATCTTCATTATTCCCATCCACAATGCGAGCACACCGGTGAGTCCCAGCGACAGTTCAAATGCTGTCTTTGCCTGTGTGAACGTTGAGTCCATAATGGCCGGGAATACGGTTGTGTCTCCCCAGAATATGAACTTTGCAAGCGCGGTTACGAAAGCAATGAGAAAAAACGCTATCCAAATATAGTTTAGTACCATTCCAAAAAATATTATAGGCTTCCTGGGGCTGTTTTGATTTGAACAACCCCTTATATTCCGCGAATATACAATAAAGAAATGATATAGGAAAACCGGTACTTTGTTTTCGGCTTTAACCTTAAGCTGGTGAGTGAAAATATGTTTTCATATTCTGTTTTCCGTTTTTGGGGTTCCTGTCAATAAATCATACCCACATGTGTCTAATATATTGACATTTTGGAATTTTTGAAAATTTGTTAAAGTGTTGGTATTTAATAATATAGACACTTTGGCACGCTTTTGGCACGTACTCTGGCAGAAATGTATTTTGTATGAAAAGGATTTTAATGATTTTTACGGCAGGGGTTATGGTACTATCTTCCCTGGCACAGACAATGACAATGGAGGAGTGTATGGCATACGCAGTTGAGCATTCGCTTTCGGTTGGCAGACAGGAACTGAATCTCGACAATGCAAAAATGAATTACCGCGAGTCTATCGCATCGCTTTTTCCGTCAGTTTCGGCTGGTGTTTCTGCATCTACCAACTTCGGACGTTCGATAGATCCTGAGACGAACAATTACACTACAGTTTCCACCTTCAGCAATTCCTACACTCTTTCGGCATCCATGCCTGTCTTTGCCGGTCTGCGTTATGTGAACACAATACGTGCTGCAAAGGTTGCGCGTGAGCGTGGATACAGCGATTTGCAGATAGCGCGCGACAAGGTTGCAATGGAAGTTATGAAGGCATATATCGATGTCCTTTATTATAAAGGTACCGTTGAGATTGCCGCCGAACATCTCGAGGCTTCCCGTATGCAGTTGCGCCAGGCCGAGACACTTTTTGAATGTGGCCGCAAGAGTAGAGCCGAGGTTGCCGAAGTTGCCGCACAAGAGGCGAATTATGATTATCTTCTTACAGAACAGCAGAACAATCTGGCGATGGCATGGATAAAACTGCGTGAGGTGATGAACTATCCTCAGGATGTCCGGCTCGATGTAATTGAGCTTGAAGGTATAGCAATGCCGGGCGGTATGGCAAACGAAGATGAGGTTGTGAAATTCGCGCTTGCCAATAATGTGCAGGTCGTTTCTTCGGAACTTGCAGTAAAGGAGTATGAATTGCATTACAAACGCGCTAAAGGGGCATGGTTTCCTACAATAAGCCTTTCGGCCGGTATAAGTACCAACTATTTTACAGGCTTCGACAGCAAGGTTTCATACCCGTCTTTTTCTTCACAGTTCAAGAATAATATGGGCGAGTATGTAGGTGTCTCAATTTCCATCCCTATTTTCTCAAATCTCAGCCGCAAGGCATCTGTACGTACTTCGCGTAATGCTTTGCGCAACGCCGAACTGGAGATGGCTGCTACGCGAAATGCTGTAGAGAGCGACGTTGTGCAGGCTTGCCGCCGTATGGTCGGTTACAGCAAGCAATACAATCTTGCAGTGAGGAAGGTTGAGGCTTCACGTTTGGCATACGACGGCATCGTTGCAAAGTTCGGAGAAGGCCTTGTTACTGCGATAGAGTTGCAGAATGCTTCTACAACACTTCTTCAGGCGAAGTCGGAATGCCTGAGTTCCAGGTTGCAGTATATTATAGAAAAGCGTATGGTTGACTATTATTGCGGAGCTCCGTTTGTTGCGGTAGAGTGATGTGTACTGTTTTGTGCCGGGGAAAGGAGATGACAAACAATGTTGTATTGCCTTTCAATTTTAAACAAGTGTAAAATCAATTCAGAAAATTATGGATATAAAATTAGAAAAGAAGAAAGGGTGGCGTGCTGTCGCAAGAAAGAAGAATATTCCTTATTTCCTTGCTTTGGCTGTTGTTTTGTTTGCAGCCTGGATGCTGCTGAGGAAGAATGAAACAACGTTGCGTGTAAACACGGCTACAGTTGTGGTTTCAAATGTAGAAGAGGGTGAATTTAACGACTATGTAAGTTTAAGCGGTATGGTCCAGCCGATAACGACAATGCAGATATCTCCTTTAGAATCGGGTGTGGTAGAGCGTATCGTTGCCGAGGAGGGTACGGTGGTGAAAGCCGGTGATGTAATTCTTGAGATGACAAACAAGCAACTATCGATGCAGATTCTGCAGTCTGAGGCCGACCTGGCCGAGAAACAGAATATTCTGCGTAATACGCTCATCTCAATGGAGCAGGAGCGTCTTTCGCTGCGTCAGGAGATGTTACAACTCGACCTGGAGGTTGCCCGCAAGCATCGTGCATATATGCAGAACGAAAAACTGTATTCTCAAGAACTGTTGGCACATGAAAATTACCTGCAGTCAAAGGAAGATTATGAATTGGCTGTAAACAGACGTGATCTTGTGCGTGAACGCCAGAAGCAGGACTCGCTTTACCGCACGGTACAGGTTGCGCAGCTCGACGAGAATCTGCGTTCAATGCAGCTCAACATGCAACTTATTCGTGAAAGGGTAGGAAACCTCAATGTAAAGGCTCCTATTGATGGAGAGGTGGGTATGCTCAATGTAGTTCTTGGCCAGACACTCTCTCAGGGAAGTGCCATTGGTCAGATAAATGACTTGTCGGCCTACAAGGTTACAGCTATGGTGGATGAACATTATATTGACCGTGTGGTTACAGGGCTTTCCGGCTCGTTCATGCGACAGGACAATAATTACAAGATGCTTCTGCGTAAAGTGTATCCCGAGGTACGTGATGGAAAGTTCAAGGTCGATATGACTTTTGACGGAGAGTTGCCCGACAATATCCGCTCGGGACAGACCTACAACATTAATTTACAGTTGGGGCAGCCTGTTGAGGCTGTTTATATACCACGTGGTGCATTCTTCCAGAAGACAGGTGGACGTTGGATATATGTGGTTGATGCAAGTGGCGAGAAGGCCTATCGCAGGGAGATACGTATCGGCCGCCAGAATCCCAGATTCTACGAGGTGCTTGAGGGATTGTCAAAGGGTGAAAGGGTAATCACATCGTCATACGACAATTTCGGTGACAATGAGGTATTGATATTGGAAAAACAGTAATTTTACAACAAAAACAGCAACTATGTATTTCAAGAACTTCATAATGCTATTGAAGCGCTATACCGTCTCTTCGGTGCTCAACATTGCCGGTATGGCTGTAGCGTTTGCGGCTGTGTATATCATAATGGTGCAGGTGAATTTCGACCTATCATACAACAAGGGCATACCCAATGCCGGTAATATTTACCGTCTTGAGCATCCCGATTGGAGTGAGGATGGGTATTGGGATACAACTTGGGCGCGTCAGTTACCCGATGACCTTTGCAAGGATATTCCTGAGATTGAGAAAAGCGCAACAATAACACCCTCTGGGTATTTCGGCATAAACTCGGAATATTCAAGAAAGAGAACAAACAGCATAGACAATATTTCGCTGAACTTGTGTGAGGCAGAGCTGGATGGATTGGAAATTTTAGGTATAGAGGCCATAGAGGGTTCTCTCGACGATGTCATAAACCAATATACTTTGGTGTTGAAAGAATCTGTTGCGAAAAGGTTCAATATTTCTGTTGGTGATGTGTTGTGCTACGGCCGTGATGCAAATGATGGGAACGCTAAAGCTACAGTTGTTGCAATATGCAAGGAGACACCTTCACCAAGTATTTTTGACGGAACAGATGGATGGGGAGGTATGTCTGTGGAGCAGCAGAATGAAAACCCCAACAACTGGAACAGCCCTTATTACATACAGTTGGCCGATGGTGTATCGCCCGATGCCGTCTGCGAGAAAATGAAGGAGTGTCTGCCACGTATGTTTAATATTGAAAGTGAACTGTACGCCGATGAAGAAACCGTTGCACAAGTCATCAAGATGGCTACTCCGCGTCTTAATCCGTTGACAGAATTATATTTCTCGGATGATGTTAGTTCTCCTTACCACGAAGTGGGCAACAAGTTGACTACATATACTTTCATAGCAATTGCACTGCTCATAATTATCATTGCGATGATAAATTTTGTGAATTTCTTCTTTGCACTGATTCCTGTACGCATAAGAGCTATCAATACATGCAAGGTTTTTGGAGCATCAACGTGGGGCTTGCGCATGAACTTCATTTTTGAATCTGTAGGGCTTGTGGCTGTGGCTCTTTCCGGTGCTGCAATGTTGGTTGGTCTGTTTGAAGAGACACAAATGGTAAATCAACTCTCTGCATCAGTTTCATTCAGTGAAAATTGGGGCATTGCACTTGTCGTGGTAACTGTTGCCGTTGTTACAGGCATATTGGCAAGCATTTACCCGGCGTTCTACATTACTCGCTTTTCACCGGCAATGGTTATCTCAGGGTTTCACGCATCGGTTCCCGGTCGTCGTTTGCGTTACACGCTTGTTGCTGTGCAGTATTTCATTTCAATTACGCTGATTATATGCTCTTTATTCATACACCGGCAGCGTGAGTATATGCTTGGTTACAATATGGGCTTTGAAAAGGAGAACCTTCTTGTGGTCAGCAATTTGCCGGCTGAAACGGTGTTTGAGTCATTTGACCAGGAGAACGGATATTCATATGTGCGACGCGATGCTTTTGCCGAAAGCCTTTTGAAGAATCCTTTAATAGTTGACGTTGCTTTTGCCGACGGTTCACTTGTTAGTAATACAAGAATGATGTGGGGCCGTAATGTCGATGGTAGGGGTATATACTTCGATGTCTATCCCGTTTCGTGGGATTTCCTACAGCTTATGAAGATTAACATTACTGACGGCAGGGATTTCCGCAGCAGTGATGAGGCATGTGCCGATGGTGTTTTCATTTTCAATGAGGACGCAGCGATAAAGCTTGGTATCAAGGCTGGTGATAAGATTGCGGGACATAGGTCCGATGCTGAGATTGTGGGTATATGCAGTGATTTCAACTATAGGCCAATGCAATACAATATCGAGCCTTTTGCATTCTACATATTCGGCAAATATCCTTGGAGATTATGCAATCAAATGTATGTGCGCACAGCTGCCGGAGCCGACCTTTCTGCTGTAAAGGAGTATATAATGCAGACTGTTGCCGAGTATGCGCCAAGTGCACCGGCTGATAGCTACGATGTAACCCTCTTTGATTCAGAACTTGAACAGCTTTATCAAAAAGAGGAGAGGTTGTCGTCCCTAATAACGTTGTTTACAATGCTTTCGATTCTGATATCTGTGATTGGTGTGTTTGGCCTTGTGCTATTTGAGACACAATACCGTCGCAAGGAAATAGGCATACGCCGTGTACACGGTTCATCGGTGGCTTCAATTCTAAAGATGTTCAACATGATGTATCTGCGTATCGTTGCAATATGCTCGCTTGTTGCAATACCTGTCAGTTATCTTTTGATTGAGCGTTGGATGCAGCAGTTTGCCTACCGTGCTACGATGGCTATTTGGGTATATCTGCTTGCAATAGCTATTGTGGTTGCCATAACTGTCGTAACAGTAACCATACGCGCCTACAAGGCAGCAAATGACAATCCTGTGGATGCAATAAACAAGTAAAAGCGTAAAATAATAAATTCTCCTCGCTCTTACAGGGCACTCTTGCAGCAAGGTGGGAGAACTCCTCCCCTCTTTGAGGTGGTCGCAGACCGGAGGGGAGAGTAAAATATAAACAAAAACATTAATCAATAAAAACAATACAATTATGCTTAAAGTAGAAAATTTGAAGAAGAGTTTCTTTACAGAAGAGATTGAGACCATAGCTCTCAACGGTGTGTCATTCGAAGTGAAGGAGGGCGAGTTTGTTGCTGTAATGGGGCCATCGGGTTGCGGAAAGTCAACCTTGCTGAATATCCTTGGTCTGCTCGACAATCCTACTGGCGGAAGCTATTGTCTGTTGGGTAAAGAGGTGGGTGGCCTCAAGGAGAGGGAACGCACGCAGTTCCGTAAGGGTAACCTGGGATTTGTGTTCCAGTCATTCAATCTAATTGACGAGATGACAGTTTTCGAGAATGTGGAATTACCGCTTGTATATATGGGTGTGAAGGCTTCGGAGCGCAAGAAACGTGTGAATGAAATTCTCGACCGAATGAATATCTCTCACCGTGCTACACACTTTCCGCAGCAGCTTTCCGGTGGTCAGCAGCAACGTGTGGCTATTGCGCGTGCCGTGGTCTCAAATCCCAAGCTGGTTCTTGCCGATGAACCTACCGGTAACCTCGATTCAAAGAACGGTCAAGAGGTTATGCATCTTCTACAGGAACTCAACCGCGAGGGAACAACAATCATCATGGTAACTCACTCGCAGCACGATGCACAGTTTGCATCCCGTACCATTTGCCTGTTCGACGGTCAGGTGGTGACTGATGTAGCCAACAAACTTTAAAAATGATTGTAGCGGACAATTACTTTGTTACGCTCGTTTCTATGGTGCTCATTTACTCCAAGCAAACTTCATTTCTTGTAGCCATGTATTTGCTTTGCAACAATCCTTTTTAAAGAACTATTTATATATATTTTTGAAAAATCATTATGCAAGCTATAAATTATTCGCTTCGTTATCTGCTTAAAAATCGCGGCAACTCCGTTGCGCGCCTCTTCTCATTGTCATTGGGTATGGCAGTGGCACTCCTTATATTCTCCTATGTGGGGTTCAATATGTCGTTCAACGAGTTTTTTCCCGACAAGGAGCGCGTATATCAGGTGTGGTGCAAGTCGCCGCAGTTCGGTATGGCCGAAAAGCAGGTGAAGCCGCTTGCGCCGAACATTGTCGCTGATATGCCCCAGGTCGAGGCTGCCGTTCACTTCGTTGAGGTGGAAAAGCTCTTTGGCACAACAGATAATATAATAACTGCCAAAGCATTGGAAACTAATAGCACTCTTTTCGATGTCCTTGACTTCGGGGTAATCAGTGGCGACCCTCACAGGATTCTCAGCAGCGAAGGTGCTGCTGCCGGAGAGGTGATGATTTCGGAACGTCTTGCAAAAAAGCATTTCGGCAACGAGGACCCGCTGGGCAAGAAACTGGGTCTTATGGTTGTCGCAGGAGTCTTTGAAACACCGCCCGTAAACCAGTCGATAGGTGATTTCGATATTCTTGAGTATCTACCATATGATAGCGACGACGAGATATGGACCGGGAGTGAGAGTTACTCTACATTCATAAAACTGCGTCCAGGTGCCGACATTGCCGAGGTTGAGGCCGCGATGCCTGCATTCCTTGAGAAACACGGCGCTGCAGAGCATTGCAAGGAGTGGCAGATGACTTTCCATTTCGTACCCTTGACATCTACGATATATGTGCGGGGCGATGTGCTGCAGATGCAGACCCTCTATGCGACTATAGCTTTCATAGCCCTTGTGGTAGCTTGTCTCAACTATGTACTATTGACAATTTCATCGCTTGCCAAACGTAGCCGCACCATTGCCACAATGAAGTGCAATGGAGCTTCGCGTCATGGTGTCTTTGGCTTGCTGTTGATGGAGACATTGTTGTTGCTTGGCGCATCGGTGATTATTGCATCGGTTGCAATATATTGTTTGCGCGGTGAGATATTCGGGCTGTTGGGCTACAATATTACAGACCTTTTTGCCCTCGAACGTATGTGGATACCAGCACTTGTATGTCTTGCCGGTTTTGCTGTGGCGGGAATTGTTCCGGCTGCACTCTTCTCGATGATTAGCATAAACTATGCTTTCCGTCGCGGTGGCGACAACCGCGTGTGGTGGAAGAAGGCGTTACTCTTTGTACAGGTAGCCGCAACCGTTGCTGTGGGTATATTCCTGGCGGTAACAGACAGACAGGCTTCGTATATAATGAATGCCGACTATGGCTATAAGTTTGACAGGCTCGTAGCTGTCCAACTTTCTACGAAGATTGAGGATGCCGGTGTTATTGCCGATAAGTTGAGCGCTCTGCCGTTTGTAGAGAATGCCGGAATGTCGGCACAGTCCCCTTTGGAGGGCTATAGCGGAATGCCTTGTGTCGATGAACAAGGAAACTTGCTCTTCTCGTGCCGATGGGACATAATAGACCACAATTATATCCCTTCGATGCAGATGAAGATAGTGCAGGGACGTAACTTCATGCCGTCTGACGGTGCCGAAAAGGTTATAGTCAATGAGAAGTATGTGGAGATGCGCGGCTGGAGCGATTCGCCTATAGGGAAAACCATATACGATGGTTCTGGGCAACTTTTTGAGATTGTGGGAGTGGTTGCCGACTTCCGTATGATGAGCACGGGCGTTGTAGAGCCAATAGTGATGCACACCGTGCCTTATATAAGCGATATGGCTCCCGAGTACAATGCAGTGGTGTTTTACAACATATTGCTTAATGAGATAAACGATAAGAATATAAAGGCATTGGATGAGGCTGTCTCATCGGTATATAACGGTTATTTCAAACATAAAATAATCTCTTATGGTGACTGGGTTGATGCAACATTTGCTGACATAAAGGAGATGCGCGGCGGAATGGCTGTCGTTGCAGTTGTGGTGTTGTTGATTGCGCTTATAGGCCTTTGTGGCTACATCCAGGGTGAGATGGTGCGCCGTTGCAAGGAGATTGCAGTGCGCAGGGTGTGCGGCGCCACCACTGTTGAGGTGCTTATGATTTTGGGCACTAAGTTGATGTGGACGGTTCTGCCTGCCACCGTGTGCGGTATTGCGCTTGCTGTGTGGTGGAATGAGGCTTGGCTCTCTACTCTTGCGAAAATGCGCTGTGATGTTCCATTGTGGATATATATGTGTGGTGCTTTGGCAGTTGTACTTGTAGTTTATGCAGTGCAGCTGATACTCTCATGGCGTGCGGCAAACGCCAACCCTGTCGATACGATTAAAAAGAACAATTGAAAGTCTTTGTTATATTGGACAAAGTGATATATCTTAATCTGGATGATGAAATGTTTCTTATCCATTCAATAACATTAAAAGATAAAAATAATGAAAATAGTAATAAATAATTTTATATCTACGCTGAAGCGTTATAAGGCAGCATCGTTGCTAAACCTGCTTGGTCTTGCCATGGCGTTCGTGGCATTCTATGTGATTATGGTGCAGGTTTATAGTGCAATGACCTTCAACCGTTCGATAGAGGATTCAGAGCGCGTTTATATGGTTACTCCTTATCACGAGGCTTTGGGTGGATGGAGCTCGAGCGTACCGAATCCCATTTCGTACGAAACGGCCGAGGAACTGCCGATAGTGGAAAATATCGCTTCGATGTGCAGCTATATCAACGACGGTATTGTGTGGGTGAAATGTAACGGAGAGAGCTATGAAAAACGCTATGCCAATGTGGTGAGGTGCAACAGTCCTTTACTTGATGTCTTCTCTTTTGACATTATAGCCGGAAATACTGAAGATTTCAGACAGAAAGATGCTGCCATTGTCGCAGAGAGTGTTGCAAACGAGTTGGGTATAACGGTAGGTTCGGTAGTAAATATGGAGGAGGGAGAACTGAAGCCCGGCACTCCGCTCACCGTTGTGGCTATATTCAAGGATTTTGCCGAAAATACGATACTGTCGGGCCGTCATATCTTCCGTAATGACAATCGTGAGTATGGAATGGACAATTCGAACTGGAACTATTCGGTGTTCGTGAAACTGCGCGAGGGTGCCGACCCTGCCGAATATGTGGCATTGTGGCAGAAGAAGTTCCATGAATTCAATGAGGCGCGTTATGCCGAGTATGTTGCTGCAACAGGCAATTCATTATCAGAAAAAGAGAAGGAGCAACTTTTCAAGATGCCGCTCAAACTGGTATCGCTCAATGATATGTATTTTGATGGTTACGAGGATTACCCGAGTGCCTCGCGGGGTACCATAAACACACTGCTTGCCATTGCGCTTGTGATTGTAGTTGTGGCATTCATAAACTTCGTGAACTTCTTTATGGCACTTGTGCCGGTGCGTATGCGTTCGGTAAACATCTGCAAAGTGTTCGGAGCCGGGCAGTGGACATTGCGAATGAATTTCTTCTTTGAGGCTATCGGGCTTGTGGTTATTGCCCTTGTCGTGGCTTTGTGTTTAGTAACACTTCTTGATGGCGGTTTTATAACAGAGTATATAACATCGCCGCTTGCTGTAGGCAAGAATGTAAAAGCTATTGGTATTGTGCTTGCTGTGGCGTTGGCAATGGCCGTTATGGCTGCCGCCTATCCGGCCTTCTACATCACGCGCTTTAATGCATCGCTGGCTGTGAGAAAGGGTTTTGCACAATCAAAGGTCGGTCGTTTAATGCGCTCTGCTCTTGTTGCACTGCAGTTCGTTGTATCCATGGTTCTCATGATACTGGCACTTGTATTCTCGTCACAATACAGCTATATGGTGCATTACGATGTGGGTATAGAACGAGAGAATTTGCTGGAGATTTCATCGTCAGACCTGAACAGCAAGAGCGAACTTTTTATTGAGGCTTTGGAGAGGAATCCTAATATTGCAGCAGCAACGGCAGTGAACAACGGTCTTTTCGGACGTACGCACTCCGAGCAGATGCGTACTATTGAGGGAGATGCTGTGGAGATGAACCTATGGTTTGTGCGTTACAATGCACCGGAGGTTCTTGGAGTTCCTATAATTGCCGGAGAGGGCTTTACAAAGGATAAGCCGGGTTTTATAATCACAGACTGGACTGCTGCCGCTACAGGTCTTGGAGTCGGGGACAAGTGGGACAAAATTGACATTGTAGGTATTATTCCTCATATAAACTTCAAGGGTGCAAACAGTCCTAAAATCAATACTATGCTCAGGTATTTCGGTGAGGTGGGTTATGCCCAGACGTTCTATGTACGTCTGAACAGGAATGTTGATGTGGAGGCTGTATGCAATGATATACGTGCCATAGCAAAAAGCGTTGAACCAAATGCTGACGAACCGTTGATTGAGTTTGCCAACGATGCCATTAAGAAAGTGTACGGAGATACAAAGAAGCAGGCTGTCATTGTAGCCATGTTCGCGCTTATAGCTGTCGTGATATCGCTTATGGGTGTGTTCGGTATTGTTATGTTCGAGACGCAGCACCGCCGCAGTGAGATTGCTGTGCGTAAGGTCTATGGTGCGACAAGCGGTAGCGTGGTGGCTATGTTCAACCGGAAGTATCTTTCCATTGTTGCTGTATGTTTTGTAGTGGCAGCTCCTGTGGCTTGGCTGGTGGCGGGCAACTGGCTTGAGCAGTTTGTAAATCGCATTGAGATTCCGCTATGGATTCCGCTTGCGGTGTTTGCTGGAGTGGCCGCACTTACCGCTGTGCTTGTGACGTTTCGTTCGTTGAGAGCCGCAACGGAAAACCCAGCCGATGTGGTGAAGTCAAATTAAGGTTTATATTAGTTCTATTTCTGATAAATATTATTAACTTCGCGCTATGGCAAAGAAAGGAAAATTACTTATAGTCGATGACAACAGGAACATTCTTTCGGCAGTAAAGATGCTTGCTGAAAGCTATTTCGAGAAGGTGGTGACACTTCCTTCGCCAACAACGCTACTCTCTACGATAGCGGCAGAGGGTCCTGATGTACTTCTTTTGGACATGAACTTCAATGCCGGCATAAATACCGGCAACGAGGGTATATACTGGCTACGTGAGGTGAATGCGAAATATCCGGCTGTAAAAGTAGTTCTTTTCACTGCGTATGCAGATATTGACTTGGCTGTGAGTGCAATGAAGCATGGAGCATTCGACTTTGTTGTAAAGCCCTGGAATAACGACAAACTGGTAGAGACACTCACTAATGCCTGCGCAAAGGCAAGGGAAGACGGCAAGAAGGCTCCTTCAGCCGCGCCGGTACGCAAGGAGGTGCCCATGTTCTGGGGGGCGAGTGCAGAAATGGAACACATAAAGACCATGGTCGAGCGCGTTGCGGTAACAGATGCCAATGTGCTCATTACAGGCGAGAATGGTACGGGAAAAGAGCTGCTTGCGCGTGAGATACACCGCTTGTCGGCTCGTAATGGCAAGGAGATGGTATCGCTTGACATGGGTGCCATACCCGACACGCTTTTCGAGAGCGAGCTGTTCGGACACAAAAAGGGAGCGTTCACCGACGCTCATGCCGACCGTGTCGGAAAAATGGTCGCTGCAACCGGCTCGACACTCTTCATGGACGAGATTGGAAATCTTCCGCTTCATCTGCAGGCTAAGATGCTTGTGGCATTGCAGAGCCGCGCTGTGACACCCCTTGGTGGTAATACACGGCAGAATATTGATATACGTCTTATTGCTGCAACAAACCGCGATCTCTTTGCCATGTCCGACAAGGGAGAGTTCCGTCAGGACCTTCTATACCGTATAAATACCATTCATATAAATCTACCGCCGCTCAGGCGCAGGGTTGTTGACATTGTGCCACTTGCAGGAATTTTTCTTTCTCACTATTGCGAAAAATATGGTAGGGAAACATTGAAGATTTCCCAGTCGGCCGCATCACTACTTACAGAATACTCTTTTGAGGGTAATATACGCGAGTTGCAGAATATCATGGAAAAGGCTGTGATTATGTGCGATGGTGACGAGGTGATGCCGGAACACCTTCAGTTGCATAAAACGCATCGTCCCCCGTCGATAGTAGCTGCTTCATCGACAATTGAAGAGATGGAACGCACATTAATTGCCGATACTATATCATCATGTGGAGGAAATCTCACTATGGTTGCGCAACGTCTGGGAATAACGCGGCAAACTCTGTACAACAAGATAAAACGCTACGGATTATGATAAAACGCAGACTTCCGGTAAATCGTCTTTTCTTTCTCATAGCCTCTCTTGTGGCATTGGGGGTGTTTGCCGGGTGGTTGCTTGCCGCGAAACGTTATGCATCTTTCATTCTTGTGGCATTTGTCATACTATTCGTGGTGTATCGTCTTGTTGGCATATATCGAAGTTTCATAAGGAACCTTGATTTCATTTTCAATGCGGTTAGGAACAATGATTTTTCGTTCCGTTTTGTTGACAGGCCGGGTCGCGTCGATAATGCTGTACTCAACTATTCGCTTAACCGTATCAAAGAGGTGCTTGATGAGGCCAAGACTAAGACAGCTAATAATGAAAAGTATTTCGAAACCATAATCGAGTGTGCAAATATAGGGATTATTATAGTTCTGGAGAACGGTTCTGTTGTCAAGGCAAACAACAGGGCATTGTCTTTGTTGGGCGTGGATATGCTCAGTCACATCGAAAGACTCCGCCCGATGTCGGCCGAACTTGCAGATGCCATGATGAAGATAGGGCCGGATGAACACTGCAATGTGCGTTTTACAAATGAGGCCGGCAGAGTTAGCTTATTGCTGAACTGTTCCAAAGCCGATCATGCTGGACGTAGTATGCGTGTGATAACTATTGAGAATATAAATCGTGAACTCGACACACAAGAACGTGTGGCGTGGGAAAAATTGACGCGCATACTCACACATGAAATAATGAATTCACTTGCTCCTGTTACATCAATAAGCAGCACTCTGCTGCATGCCAATTGCAACCAGGAGAAGATGCGTCAGGGACTTGAAGTTATACACTCTACAAGCGACAGACTAATGCGCTTTGTCGATTCATACCGTAGCGTAACACGTATTGCACCTCCCCAGAAAACACCTTTTTATCTCCATGAACTTATAAATGAGGTTATACCGTTGGTGGAATCTAAAAATGCTGCGATTGCCATAGATATAAATCCCAAGGATACAATGCTGTATGCCGATAGAGGACAAATGTCACAAGTGTTTGTCAATTTGCTTAAGAATGCATCTGAAGCCTGTTCGCAGCGCGGTGGCAGACAGAATATTGCTGTAAATTCACGTATAGATGCTGATGAAAAAATCCATATTGAAGTAAGCAACAGCGGCGGCGCTATACAATCCGAGGTGGCCGAGAATATCTTCACTCCTTTTTTCACTACGAAACGCGATGGCTCGGGTATAGGTCTTGCTGTCTCCAAGCAAATTGTGCGCCTCCATGGCGGTTCTTTGTATTTGGCACACAATGGTGACGACAAAGTTGTATTTGCCATAGTGATGGAGTGATTGGAATAGATTGAATCAAACGCAGGTGAGCCCTTTATCCTCTGTCCGCACCTTTGTCGATCTATACAAAACAAAAACGAGTCCCAAGTTTCTTTGGAACTCGTTTGCGGTGCGTACGGGACTCGAACCCGTGACCCCATGCGTGACAGGCATGTATTCTAACCAACTGAACTAACGCACCAAATTTTTAAAGAACTGCTTTGTTCGTGTCTCAAAGCGAGTGCAAAGGTAGGGCTTTTTTTTGAATCTGCAAATGTTTTGCAAGTTTTTTTGGTGTAAAGTGCAAAAAAATCTCTGTTTTTGATGTAAATGCTCCTTTTTTATACTTTTTGTACCAGTATAGCGTCGCAATATCCTTCTTTTGTTCTCAGCCAATCCTTCAATCTGGCACCTTCACTGAATCCGCATTTCGTAAAGAGGTTAAGGCTCTCCTTGTGCCATTGTGGAATATATGCGTACAACTGGTGTATGTGCAGTCTCTCTTTTGCATATCGGCATAGAATGCGTATGGCTGTCGCGGCTATTCCTTTGCCACGGTAACTGCCGAGCAGGCCTATGCATACTTCGGCGCGGTTGTTCAAGGGGTCGTATTCGGCAAGGTCTATCATTCCGGCTGTACCTTCGGCGGTTTCAATGACGAAGCGTGCCTGCCGTTCTGTAAAAAGGTCCTGGCAACTTGTTTCAAGGTATCTCTTGAGCGTGTATCTCGAGTAGGGCAGGGTGGCGTTCCCGACGCTCCACGATTCCGTGTCGTTTTCCATCGCATACATCAGCTCCAGGTCTTCCGGCTCTGGGGCGCGCAGCGTCACTCCGTTTTCTTTAAGCCAATCAGTTGCCATCAGTCTGCTATTAATCCGTCGTTGCTGTATATCGCGCCGTCTGTGATAAGAATCTTCGTTGTTGTCGAATATGTGGCAATCTTTAGGTTCTTGCCTTTTATCTTCTGCATGAACGAGAGTATGCTGTCGTATGTGTAGTATGCGGTGTCGAAGAGTATATGGTTGTAGCCCTTCTCCTCTATCTTTATGCTTCCCTTCTGCAGTTCCTCTTCGGACGCGCTCATGTACATGTGTCCTTCGGGCATGCTGTTGTTCTTGAGCAGTTTCTCTATCTCGTCGCGGCTTTCCTGTGGGGCTATGACTATGAACTTCTTGTTTGGTTCGGTCTTGCGTGTCTCCCATTCCTTGCCCAAGAACAGCGGGTTTATGCAGTGTATGCGGAACTTGAGCAGGCTTACGGTGAGTTTAAGCGGCAGGTAGGACAGGATGTAGTAGAAGAAGTTATGTTTCCTGAAGAAGAGTTGCAGCGAGTAGTATAGCCAGTAGCGGTATTTGAGCTTGCTCTTGATGGAGCTTTCTCCCTTGTAATGGAGTATGGGGTGCGGGAGATAGTAGTTCTTCGCTCCCGATTTAAGTATGCGGAACGAGAGGTCGCTGTCTTCCCAGTACATGAAGAACTGTTCGTCGAGATGTCCCACCTTGTCCAGTGTGCTACGGCGCAGGAACATGAATGCGCCCGATACCATTTCAATCGGGTTTGTCTCGTCTTCGGGGAGGTAGCTCATGTAGTAGTGTCCGAAGGTGCGGCTGTTGGCGAAGCGCTTGCTGAGTCCGGTGGCTTTGCATATGCTTACCCATGGGGTTACTATGCCGCGGCGGCTTTCAAGTGCGAAATTGCCGTCTTTGTTGAGCATCTTCACGCCGCTTGCACCGGCCTCGGGGTGTTTCTCCATGAAATTGAGGCATCCTTCGAGTGCTTCCCGTGTCACGATGGTGTCGGGGTTGAGCATGAGGATGTATTTGCCTTTTGCCTGCTTGAAGGCAATGTTGTTGGCGCGCGAGAATCCATGGTTCACGTCGCTGGCAATCCACTTCACCTTGGGGAAACGCGTTGTCAGGTACTCTGTGGAACCGTCATCGGAGGCGTTATCGACAACGATTATCTCATGGTCGATGTTCCTGGCAGCCTGTTCAAGAGAGTTCAGGCATTGCTCCAGAAAGTATTTTACATTGTAGCTTATGATTACTACTGTCAGTTTCATTTTCAGCCTCAGTTAGACTTGTTTTTGTCAAGGTATCCTTCGAGCGTCTCCATTGTCGGGTAGCTGTATATCATTGCACCATATCCGATAAGGCCACAGTATAGTGCGCCCTCGTAGTTTATTCCGTAGTATATGAATGCATTTGCAACAATTACGCTGAAAAGCAGTGCTATGCGCAACAGGCTCATTTTGCTGAATTTCTTCATTACTTCGGCGTTCCCTTTCGCTTTGGCCTTTTCCATTGAGCGTGAGAAGCTTTTGAGTGCAAGCGGGATGAGTCCTATTGTAAGTATTACTGCTGCAATTTCGAGATTATACGCGCTATCCTCGGAGATTACACCTCTTAGTGCTCCCTTGTAGAGGAATTTGCTCTCGAATGCTATTATGATGATAAATGTAGAAATCAATGCTACAAAGTAGTTCAGCCTGAGTGATTTTATGATTCTTTCCTTGTTCATCTTATATGGTTTTTCCAGTAAATGGTTGTCTGTGTACGATGGAGCTTCCGAGAGTGACCTCATCGGCATATTCCAGTTCGTCGCCTATGGATATACCGCGCGCGATTACCGACAGTTTGACCTCGTATTGCTGCAGCTTGCGGTATATGTAGAAGTTGGTGGTGTCGCCCTCCATTGTGGAACTGAGTGCAAGTATCACCTCCTTTACTTCACCCTCTGCTACTCTCCTTATAAGGCTCTCTATGTGCAGGTCTCCGGGGGATACACCGTCCATCGGTGAAATTACACCTCCAAGAACATGGTAAACGCCCCTGTACTGCATGGTGTTTTCAACAGCCATGACATCCTGTATGTTCTCCACAACGCATATTGTGCTGTGGTCGCGCAAGGGGTTGGCGCATATAGGGCATATGTCGTTGTCGGATATGCTGTGGCACTCCTTGCAATATTTCACGTCGCGCTTTAGTGTCGTGAGGCTGTCGGCGAATGATATTACCTCGTCTTCGTTCCTGCGCAGCAGATGCAATACAAGCCGGGTAGCGGTCTTGCGTCCGATTCCCGGTAGCTTGGAAAACTCCCTTACAGCCCTCTCGAGCAGTGCCGACGGATATTCCTGGTTCATATATTACCTTCTGTTTTTGACGTTTTATGTTGTGGTTTCGCACAAATGTCGCGAAGTTAGCTAAAAAAGTCGATAAAGACGACTTAAATATCTGTTAAACTTGCTAAAAGTGCAAAATGTCCCCGATATATGATAATAACGCGTTTTTGACGGTCATTATTGTATATCGGGGGCAATAATTGTTTTAGGCTATGTCACCGGCTTATTTTACGGCTGTCTATTCTATATCGATATCAACAGATGCCGGGAATACCCTTTCGGGGTCGTAGAACTCGGCGCAGCTTTCGACCATGGCCTTAAGAGTGGGCTTTACCTTGTTGTTGAAGACTTCCTTGCCGTTGACGATAACTGTTATCGGTTTGGTGAAGTCGAAGTGCTTTTCACTAAGGTATATAGTAACGTTTCCTTTTGTGGCCTTGCTGTACTCTTTGCTGAAGAGCATAGGTATGCCTTGCATTGAGTGTGTGGTTGTGTATGTCACGTTGTTCACGTTGAGGTTGACGGTGTTACCGCTTATGCTCATCTCATAGCAGCTGCGCTCCTCGTCATTGTTGCGCGATGTTTCGTTGACTCTCAGGTTGTAGAATCCTGTACGGTGGCGTCCGTACATGTCATAGTCCTCCCAGTAGAAATATGTGGGGTTGGCGTTGCGGCTGTGCTGCTTTAGCCACGGTGTTGATTTATCGTAGTCAATGGAGTGTCCTCTGCCCGGAACAATCTCAATGAAATGTCTGTACAGTCCCGGGTGTACCTTCTGCAGGCTGTCCATGGTATTTTGTGCAGTGTATGTCATATAGTTGCGCCCGAAACCATAATCCTGTTCTCCTGTGCGCAGTGAAAATGCGATGTTGGCCAGGTTTTCCATAGGTGCATTCTTTAACGGCTCGCCTCCTGCCATAGGACCTGCTCCCGCAAGGTAGTCTGCGTAGAACGATGCAAGACGCTGGCTGCCGTAACCGCCTTCAGAGATGCCATAGAAATATATTCTGTTCGGATCAATGCTCTCCTCAAGGAATGCAAGGCGCAACAGTTTTTCCCAAGCCCACTGCTTGCTCTGTATTGCCCAACGGTACAGTTCGCCACGTGCGTTTGGTATCTGTGGTATGAAGTGCAACGATGGCGCATCGTCGTAGCTGTTGCAAAGGCGGTAACCGGCCTCCCATTCACGGTTCTTTTCGCCCGAACCGTGCATGTACAGGAATAGGGGGTATCCGTTTTCGGGTGCTTTGCCCTTCTTTATGAGGTAGTAAGGCATAATTGCCTTAGGCTCCAGCTCTTCGGGGAGTTTCCAGTAGCTGGTGTCACGCGGCTCACCGTCGGCAAAGGGGGCTGTGAGTTTTTCCTCTTCGAGAGCTTCTACAGCAGTTCTCCAACAGTTCCACACCTTCGCCCTGTTCTCATCGATTTTGTTTATGCTTATCTTTGTTTTCTTGTCGTAGCTGCACTCTTCACCGTTTAGGGTTGCAGTGAAATACTTTGTTATTTTCTTGGCTTTGCTTTTGGAGAATGTCGGTCCCTGTCCGTTCCCGGCAAAACCCAGTACTGTTGCCGATACCAGCAACGAAAATATAAATACTCTTCTCATTTGTGTATGTTTTTTGCAAAGGTAATTCTGAAGATCCGAAATGTCAAGAAAACTTCCGTTTCTTTATGAAAAGGACACCCTCCTGGATGGAAGGTGCCCTTTCTTGACAAGTTCTTTTTATGTCGGAATTCTCCCGAATTCTCCGTTGGAGTGTTTCTTGTGAATTACTTTACAAGGACTTTGGCCGCCTTGCCGTTGCCTGTCACGACAATGTAGAGTCCGTTTTCCACGGGAATGCTTGTAGCTGTACCGCTATATACGGTTCTACCGTCTGCTCCATATACGTTCACGGTCGTGCCGTCAGCAATGCCGCTTACGTGTATGCAACCATCCGTAGCGGTAATAGATGCCTTTACACTCTCTACGTATTCGATAGCGGTTGCATCGGCTACCCAGAATATTCCGTTATCAGGTATTGCGATAGTGTTGTTGGATACTGTGCCTATTTTTGACTTCTTGCTGTTGAAGGCATTTATATTCATTCTGTATTGACCAAGCGGCACGGTTGCCTTGCATGTAGCAGGAATTGTGACTTCTGTAACGCCGCCATTTTTCAACGATACGGCTACGTAGTCACTCTCTACATATTTCGAAAGACCGTTTGTTATACTAATCCTTATATAACCGTCAAAGTCTCCGTTGGTGCATACAAGTTTGATTTTTGTCTCGAACTCGCCACCCTGTATAACCTTTTTGTGGTTGTTTATCTCAATCCTCTCATCTGCATAGAGCAATGGGTTGCTTCCTGTGCTGATGCTGAAGTTGCATGTCGCCGCAGACTGCCTTATCTTCTGCCATGAACCGTTTTTGAGTTCGCAGACATATGCGGTGTAGTTGCCGGCATTCAATGATGGATAACAGTCGGGCTGGTTGTAGGAGATTGTGGTGCTTGCATTCTTTGCAAGGTCTTCGATGTCAGCTCTTGCAAGTATGTGTTTCTTGCCTGTTTGGGTGTTTTCGACAAAAATAGCAAGTGTTCCGTTGTAGGCTTCTGCAGTTGATGCGATGTTCTTGATTTTTGCGTTTACGCTCAGGTTGTTACCCCAAGTGGCAGATGTGGCGGTGATGCTTGTCGTTGAAGGTGTAGGGCCATCGAACTGTGACTTTATTATCAAGTTCTCGCTCTTGCCGGTAACCTCGAACAGGTTGGCATTGTCAACATTAAGATTTATGTCGGTGAACTGGTTCTTCAAATTGTACACGAAAGAGATGTAGTATTCGCCGTCTTCGGGGATGGCATAATTGGTATCGAATGTCGCGAGCATATCTCTGTCGTCATGTACCTGTATCATCTCTGCCTCAGAAGTCAGGTATGAATGTTTGTATGTACCGTTCCCCTGCAGGATGTTGATGACAGGAACAAGAAGGACTGTAGCACTTCTTCCGTTAGTTGTCTTGAATTTCGCGTCGAAAGCGACTCTGTCGCCCTTTGTCTGCGGTGTCTTGTGGAAAGTCACGTTTGACAGTTCTATTTCGGGCAATATCTTACGTATGGTGGCATATTCGCTGCCTACTTCCAGTTCAAGACCATTCTCGGCACCGCGTGCTATGTATATATTGTCTTCGTCGTCGGCATAACACAACAGTACCCTGTATTTGCCTTCTTCGAAATAAATTTCGCTTGCAGGGTCATTGCTTACCGAAAGTTTGATATAATAACCGAAACTGTCATTGAATGCCATCGCTTCACGATCGCCGATCTTCGATGCCGAAACCAGTTCTCCATCTTTTTCGAAGCCAATTACCATGGTGAGTCCTACACTTGAGTGTGACCAGTTGAGCAGGCCGGCTGCAATTCTTACAGTAGCTTCGCCTTTGGAGTCGTAACTAATGGACTGTTCATAGAGTGTCGCAGGGTTGCTTGCTGTCTTTACATCCACTACGTTCATCATATATACGGTAGGAGTACCTTCTGTATCAGGCTCTCCGCTTGTACGTGGGCGTATGTTCGCAATGATTGTCTGTCCTACGTTGTAACGACCGTCACCGCCACCGATACCTGTTCCCTCGGGGGACATGTATGTCATGTCGAAATAACCGTTGTATGCACCGTCCCATCCCCAGTCGATGTGCAGCATGTCATTCTCGTCAATTCCGTCACACACGAAAGCGTGTCCACTACCGTATGACTGGCTGTGTCCTGTATAAAGCAAGGGTTGGCGTGCTTCGAGGTTCTCCCTGATGATAGAGATGTACTCCTCCTCAGTATATTCGCTACGTTTTACGATGGTAGCATCGGGGCTGTAGTCGAAAACATTGACAAGCGCATGTGATGCATATATATCGGAACTTCCTGTACCGGCAAGCGCATAATTGCTGCTGATGGCCTTGCCGACATCCTCCATGAGCGTAGCTACTGCATCGGCTTCTTCTGCTGTATATCCGTTGCGGTAGTGGGGTAGCATCTTGCTCCAGTCGTATTTGCGTGTTGTAAGGTACAGCGTTTCGGTAACACCTGTGATGTTGTTCTTCCATACTACGTTGGCCTTTGGAGTTATTGGCCACTCGTGGAATTTCATTATCTGTGCCATGGCAGTGGCTGTACAGCCGGTAGGTGTTTTCTGTCCGTTTACTTCGGGACATTTGTTGTTGTAAGGAGCGCTCTGGTTCCAGCTTGTCTCCAGCATTGGTGCAATGCTCTTTCCTGTCTCTTTTGTGACGGCGTTTGTGGGAGTCTCGGCTCCGGAGCGTACCTCATCGACGTAGTTGCTGTATTCGTCCAGCCACTCTACAAGTGCCTGCGGCATCTCGCCAATACATGCATCATATGAATAACCCACAACAGGGACAAGCTTGTCTTCGCCCGATACGATGACGAATCCCTTGTTGTCGCTGCTGTTGAATATGTAGTACTGCTTGTCTGTCTCATCTTTGCCTTTGCGTGACGAGGCCTTTGAGGCGGTGTTCTCTACAGCCGGCACCAGTACCGTGTTCTTTCTTAGCTTGTTGTTCCTGTTCCAGAATGACTGTGCTATGTCGAGTGCCTTCTGCGGGTCAACCGGGCCTGCAAAAGTATAGCTTGCAAGAAGCAGGAAAATAGAAATAAAAGTAAATGTCCTTTTCATATAAAAGTCGTTTTTTGTAAAGAATTTGCGCGAAAATAGGACAAAAAGTTTTTGTAAACAAGTATAATGCCTCCTTTTTGTAAGGTATTTTCCAAACGTATTAAGTTAATTTGTCAAAATCGACTACCTCTGCGCCTCTTTTAACAATAAATGATTATTGAAAAGAGGTGTATTGCATTGTAATTTTGCAACAAAAACAATTCAGATACAAATAATAGAAAACACAATAGTATGAAAAGGACTTTTTTTACTTTCTTGTTGGCCTTGTGTGCGGTTTTGCTCCATGCTGAGGAGGCTCCTGTGCCATCAGAGGGCAATATGATTTCAGGACACGTAGTAGAGGATGGAAGTGAAGAGAATATTGCTTTTGCTTCCATTCTTATTGTTGAGACGGGTGAGGGGACTATGAGTAATGAAAACGGACAGTTTGAGTTCCGTAAGCTGCCCCCGGGGAAATATACGTTGCGCGTAAGCATGGTAGGTTATGCAACATCTACAAAAGAGGTGGTTGTGCACAAGGATTATGTCTCGGTAATCCACTTCAAACTCAAGGTGGAAGGTATTGCGATAGATGAGGTGGTGGTTTCTGCCAACCGCAACGAGATAAGCCGCAAGGATGCCCCGGTTGTGGTTTCGGTTGCTTCGATGAAGCTTTTCGAAACGATAAATTCTCCCGATTTGGCAAAAAGCCTGAATTATGTTACCGGTTTGCGCGTAGAGAACAATTGTCAGAACTGCGGCTTCCCTCAAGTGCGTATAAACGGTCTCGAGGGGCCTTATTCACAGGTTCTTATCAATAGCCGTCCCGTGGTCAGTGCGTTGAGCGGCGTGTATGGTTTGGAACAGATACCTGTCAACATGATAGAGCGCGTAGAGGTTGTGCGCGGAGGCGGTTCAGCACTATTCGGTGCCAATGCTGTCGGCGGAACCGTAAATATAATAACAAAAGACCCTGTCAACAACTCGTTCTCCATATCCAGCAATATTGCCGCGTATGACGGACGTTCATGGGAGCAGAGCATGGGTGTCAATGTCTCTTTGGTGTCAAAGGACAATTCATACGGCATAGCCGCATATGCCAATTATCGCAACCGTAACCCATATGACCATGACGGTGACGGTTTTTCGGAGCTTGGCAAGGTGAATATAAATACTTTTGGGTTACGTACATATTATCGTCCTACTCATACGGGTCGTCTCAGTCTGGAATACCACACTACTAACGAACTTCGCCGAGGCGGAAACAAATTCGATCTTGAACCTCACGAGAGTGACATAACAGAACAGACAAAGCATATCATAAACAGCGGAGGTGTTGCGTATGACTTTGGTTGGAATGGGTACAAGAATAAAGTATCGGTTTTTGCGTCGCTGCAGCATATAGAGCGCAACAGTTATTATGGTGCACAGCGCGACCCTAACGCGTACGGAAAAACCAATGACTTTACCTGGGTGACCGGGGCTACATATACCGGCCAGATGGAGAGGTGTCTTTTCTCGCCAGCTACATTCACGGGTGGCGTGGAGTATCAAGAGAACAGAATGCACGATGTCATGACCGGGTATAACCGCGACATGGAGCAGAATGTGCGCATAGCGAGCGCATTTGCACAGAACGAGTGGAAGATGAGATATTTCTCGTTTCTCATTGGACTGCGCTTCGATAAGCATAATCTCATAGACAATCCTATCTTCAGCCCGCGTGTGAACCTTCTCTATAAGCCGCTTAAAGATTTGCAGGCACGTCTCACATGGTCCACCGGTTTCCGTGCGCCACAGGCGTATGATGAGGACCTACATGTCACGGCCGTCGGCGGCGAAGGTGTGCAGATACAGCTCGCCGAGGACCTTTCCGAGGAACGTTCCAATAGCTTCAGCGGTTCTGTCGATTGGACAACCTCTTTCGGACATTGGCAGGCGAACATTCTTCTCGAAGGCTTCTACACGGACCTGCGCGATGTCTTCATTCTTGAGGACATTGGCATGAATGCCGAAGGCTTTGCAATGAAAGAACGCCGCAATGGTGAAGGTGCGAGGGTATATGGCGCGAATATCGATGCGAAGATAGCGCACGGAAAGGATGTTTCGTTGCAGGTGGGCTTCACGGCGCAGAAGAGTCGTTACAAACGGCCCGAGGTGTGGACCGAGGTTGATGGGGAAAAACTGACAACGGAACGCATGATGCGCACCCCCGATTTCTATGGTTATTTCACTCTTGCGACCTCTCCTGTTAAACGACTCGATTTGTCTTTGTCGGGTACATATACCGGCTCGATGATTGTTCCGCACTATGCCGGATACATAAAGGAGGACCGCATGGAGACGACTCCCGATTTCTTTGACCTCAATTTCAAGGCTGCATATACATTCATTCTGCGCGACCATATCAATCTTCAGGTCAATGCCGGAGTACAGAATATATTCAACAGCTTTCAGAAAGACCTTGACAAAGGTGAATTCCGCGATTCGGGCTATTTCTACGGCCCTACGCAACCACGGACCTTCTTTGTCGGAATAAAGATTTCAAGATAACGGAGAAAGGAGGGCGACTCAAAAGCCCTCCTTTTGAACGAGTAATTTTCATTCAATAATCAATGAAAGGAGAACGATAAAAGTAACTTGAATGCAAACATAAATAAAAGTTTACAAAAAAGGAAACAGAAAAGCATACAGTTTCTATCCTGTCAAGACTTCAAGAAGAGTACGTTAAGCCCGTACATGTATTTGTGTTCCAGGCCTGTTGTCTCTCCTTTAAGAATATCGTCGAAATCAATGCGCTTTCCGGCTGCGCGCAATACCATGTGTACTTCCTCTTTTATTATGCGCACGTGCAGGTCAAAACTTTGTTTCTTGCCTTGGGCATACTTGCGCAGCAGCTCTGCACACTCCTTGCAGCTCTCCACTAACCGTTTAACCTTCACGCTGTCGATGTTGCGGTGCAATAGGAACTCCTCCACTTTTTTCATGGCATTTTCCGTTATTTCCCTGTCGTATGCGGCCGAGAGGTCCATTGACTCTTCCTCTCCGACTCTTTCCGGTATGAGAGTCACGGCAGAAATGTTGCGTTTCTTGATGTGTAGGGCGATGGTCGCCGCAAACTGTATCGCTATAAGCATAACTGCCGAGAATGGGAAGCTCCACCATAGACTCTTCGGGGAAATCTCAATGAATGCCCAGAGACTGCCTATTATGAACGCCAACTGTCCTACCGATAGCAGAAGACTCAGTATCCGGTGCTCCAGCACCTGAAAGAGAAAGCGCATGACGAGGGTTACTGCGAACGGTATCAGCAGCAGGGAGAATATTCGCAGGGAACTGTTTATCATGGATGTGTCACCCTCTTTCCCTGCGCCGAACATGGCGGACAAAGCTTCGGGGCATGCCAGTACGAATATTACGAACAGTGTGAGTACTCCGCATACGAGCCCGATGCAGAGCTTTGTGAGAATACGCAGTCCGTTGTAGTCCTTCTCTCCTGCAAGCACGCCTCCGATGGAGAGCATGGCGTTGCCCACTCCGTTGAGCACTACGAATGTTATCATGAGCAGTTGCAGGCAGATGGACCAGATGTATATCCCGTCGGTTCCCGCAGCGTCAAGAATCATCTTGTTGACAATGAATACGGCACCGCCCAGAAACAGGTTGCCGAGCATCAGCGGCAGTCCCTCGTAGATATTCTCCGCAAAGTGCTTTCCGAATTTTCTGAAGGGGTTGACAATTCTGTACGATGACCCTTTCCTGAAGAAGTGTATGGAAACGATGCCCAGCGTAATGATGTAGTTCAACACTGTGGCTATGGCGGAACCTGCTATGCCCATGAAGCGGACGAGCACGATGTCGAGAATAATGTTGGCGACAGCTCCGGCAAGCACTCCTTTGGCAACGAGCCCGGGGTTGCCGTCTGTGCTTACAAAATAGTTTACTCCGTTGGATATTATAAGGAATATGGCTCCAGCTGATATTATCTCCGCATAGCTCTGTGCATATGGGTATATCTGTGCATCGGGGCATATGAGGCCTGTTATGCTGTCACAGAACCCGAACGAGAGCAACGACACCGCAGTTCCCGACAGGGCGAGGAGAAACAGCGATATGGTGAATATGCGGTTCACCCTCTCCTTGTCGTGGTTTCCGATGGCTCTTGCCGCAAGGACGCTTGCGCCCAGTCCAAGAAGTATGCTGAAGCAACTGAAAACTATCGTGAGGGGCATCACCATGTTTATAGCAGACATTGCTTCGGTTCCTATCATATGGCTCACTATCGCAGCATCGGTGGTTACAGCAAGCTGGGCGGCTATAGATGTCAGTATGGATGCGCTCAGGAAGTTCTTGAGCGCCTTTGATGTCACGAATCTGTTGCGAGTGTGGAGTGCCGTTTTTCTTTCAGTCATCAGGTGTTGTCTTATTTCTCTGCGAATATAGTGATATTTCACGAATATCGGCTTCATTCTTCTGTCGTGATTGCGTTTGATGTGGTTGCACTTGTTTTTTTTTGAACTTAGTTGTATCTTCGCGTCACATTAAACCTGTTGATTATGGCTGTAGTAAAAAGCGCACGTTTTGTTATAAGCAATACCGATATACGCAAATGTCCTATGGACGGTAAACCCGAATATGCCTTTATCGGGCGTTCCAATGTGGGGAAGTCGAGCTTGATAAACATGCTTACGTCACAAAAGAAACTGGCTATGACTTCATCGACACCGGGAAAGACGCTTCTGATAAACCATTTTCTCATAAACGAGAGTTGGTATCTGGTCGATTTGCCGGGATATGGGTATGCAAAGAGAAGCAAGAGCCAGAATGAGCAACTGCAGCATATAATATCCTCTTATATCCTTGGGCGTGAGCAGATGACGTTGTTGTTTGTGCTTATTGATTGTCGTCATGCACCGCAGAAGATAGATATGGAGTTTTTCCGTTGGCTCGGTGAGAATGGAATCCCGTTCTCGATAATATTCACAAAGGCAGACAAGTTGTCTAAGGGTAATCTCGGAGCAAATGTGAAGGCGTACAAGGAGGCCCTTCTTGAAGAGTGGGAGGAACTGCCACCGGTATTTGTGACATCTTCGGAGAGTGCTCTTGGACGTGACGAGGTTTTAGAATACATAAGTGAAATAAACGCATCGCTCTAAAATCGGGAGTGTCATACCCACATCCTTGCTTTGCATTTTGGCATGCGGTGACAGGAGCAGTCATACAAATGGGTCTGCTGCAATCCTGCCACCGCTTTTGTTTCAGGAGGATCAGAAATTGATCCTCTTTTTCATATCCTTAGGAATATCGTTCAGGTTGAGGTTGTCGGCGATTATTTGATATCCGCCGTTGACATGTGCTATTATTACAATATAGTCGTACGGGGCAGTAACATTTGCTGCTTCCAGGAATTTTTCAAACTCTCCTTCGCTAAGTTTGTTGAAGTCGAGAGCCCTGCCACTCCATTCCGATACTTCATCAGCAGCCACCGCTGTGCCGAATGCGAATTCCCAGTAGCCATATTCGTTTTTCTTAAAATATTCCAGTCTGCCGTCCTTTTCATTGAATGAGCCGTATCCGCTTATGTGGTGAGTCAATACCAGCATGCCATCGGCTATGTGCCCGATCATATACCCTTCGGTTTCCCAGCCGGTCTGGTCAATGGCCGCATAACCTCTGTATTTGCCTTTGGCGATGCCCGGATATTGTTCATTCTCATATCCGTAAAACTCCTTTTGAGTAAGCATTTCGGGAGTAATCGGTTTTATGGTAATTTCTTTGGCGTACTTTTTGGGTAGGTAAGCCTTGTTGCCTTCTACAATGACTCCGTACCATTCAGGCGTCTCTTCAAGAACAAGAAATACCTCATCTTCCGTTGCAAGGAACGGTGATCTCGCACAATCTGGTTCTAATTTGGCATCGCTCCAATCCAAATAACAGTTGTCGGTTTCAAATACGCAGACACGACATAGTTCCGGTGCTCTTTTGTCGGGACTTTTCCTGAGCTGGACCTTATTCCTGTTTATCTTGATGACCTTTTCGAATTTAGGTATTATAACTTCATATTTTGCAGAATTGTCACTTGCGGAATTGTCTTTTGCAGAATTTGTACATGCAGATACTGTCGTAAGCAACAATGCAAGCAGAACAAATAAAATTGATTTTGAGTTTCTCATGGTTGTTAATTTAAAATAATGGTATCAGGTTGTAAAAAACAGGTTATCTTCAGATAATCATAAGGTAAAAATATATGAAACATTGTCAATGGGCAAATGTAGGCATAATTATTAAAAGGATCAAAACTGTTATTTGGTGATTTTTCAAAAAAAAAGGGGAAATTTCGTTCTGTTATGAACAAAATCCCTATATTTGCATTGTCAATTCAGGTCAGGAGCTCCTGGCTGTATGTTTTCAATCTAAATATTCATTAATCTTTATAGATTTCCAACTATGATCTTTGCCTTTGTGCGCAGAGTTTCATGTCTTAATTTATGTATCATATAGAAAAACTGAGAAGCAAAGAGATTGCAGAGTTGCAGTCCATTGCACAGGAACTTGGAATCAAGGGTGTGAAGTCGCTTGACAGGGATTCCCTGATTTACCGTATATTGGATGGCCAGGCCATGCAGAACAGCCAGTCGGGTGCACCTGCTGTACTGAAGGAGGAAAACAGGATGAACCGTCGTGAGCACCGTCGCAACAGGATACACATCGATGCCGCAAGTAAGGTCTATTCTGCCGCTGGTGAAAAGGCCGTAAAGCATGACAAGAATGAGCCTGCAAAAAAAACAAATGAGGAGAACCGCGTGCAGGAACAGCCGGTAGTCGCTGAAGTGGCGGCAGCTGTGGTTGCGGAGCCTGTGGCTCCGGTAACCGAAGAGGCGGTAAAGCAGCCTAAAAAACGTGGTCGCAAGCCTAAGTCCGCAGAGGTGAAGGAGGCTCCTGCTGTCGAAGTGAATGCAGAGGCGGCGGCAGCATCACCTGTTGCTGCGGATGCGCCGGAACAGGTGGCTCCGGCCGAGAATCCTGCTCCCAAGAAACGTGGACGTAAGCCTAAGGCAAAAGTGTCCGAAGAACAGCAGGCCACGAAAGAGGTAGTGCCGGAGGCTGCACCCGAAGCCTCTGTCGAGAACGAGGGCGAAGCTTTTGTGGCAATAGAGGAATTGGCAACCGATTCCAAAGAGCTACCGGCAGAATTGGTCGGTAAGTTCGAAAAGAACGGAAAGGAACAGAGACGTAACGACAATGGTCAGCGTCGTCAGAACCAGGAGAGGCGTCAGGAGCGCGTCGAGGAGAAGCAACCGGCAAAACCACAGTATGACTTTGCGGATGTTCTACGTGTCGAGGGTGTGCTTGAGATAATGCCCGACAACTATGGTTTCCTCCGTTCGTCGGACTATAACTATCTTGCATCGCCCGATGATGTCTATGTTTCCCAGTCTCAGATAAGGCTCTATGGGCTCAAGACCGGTGATGTAGTTGAGGGTATCATACGTCCGGCAACTGCGGGCGAGAAGTATTTCCCCCTTGTCAAAGTTAACCGTATAAACGGAGCTCCTCCAGAACTTGTGCGTGACCGTGTCTCTTTCGAGAACCTTACGCCTCTTTTCCCAAATGAGAAGTTCACTCTCTGCGGAGGCAGCTATGACAACATGTCGGCAAGGGTAGTAGATATGTTCTCACCTATTGGAAAAGGTCAGCGCGGTCTCATAGTAGCTCAGCCCAAGACCGGTAAGACAATGCTGCTGAAGGATATTGCCAATGCGATAGCAGCGAACCATCCCGAGGCATATATGATAATGTTGCTCATTGACGAGCGTCCCGAGGAGGTTACGGATATGGCGCGTTCGGTAAATGCCGAGGTTATTGCATCTACATTCGACGAGCCGGCAGAGCGTCACGTCAAGATAGCCGGAATTGTTTTGGAACGTGCTAAACGTATGGTGGAGTGCGGTCACGATGTGGTAATCTTCCTTGACTCTATTACACGTCTTGCACGTGCATACAATACTGTATCACCAGCATCGGGCAAGGTGCTCTCGGGCGGTGTCGATGCCAATGCGCTCCATAAGCCCAAACGTTTCTTCGGTGCGGCGCGCAACATTGAGAACGGCGGTTCTCTCACCATTATCGCAACTGCGCTCATAGATACCGGTTCAAAGATGGACGAGGTCATATTCGAGGAGTTCAAGGGTACTGGCAACATGGAGCTTCAGCTCGACCGCTCGCTTGCCAACAAGCGTATATTCCCTGCTGTTAACATCATTGCTTCGTCAACACGCCGCGATGACCTGTTGCTCGACCGCCAGACACTTGACCGTATGTGGATACTACGCAAGTATTTGGCAGATATGACTCCTATGGAGGCTATGGAATTTGTGAAGGACAGGCTTGAAAGGACGAAGGATAATGATGAGTTTCTTATGAGTATGAACTCTTGATGAGGCTGGCTAAAAAGGCCCTCAAAATGCTCATTTACGCTTAGTAAATTGCGCTTTTTCGGGCTTGGCACGCCTAAAATAGCTCTTTTTATTCAAACCTCAACAATGGGAGGGTACCCACTTTCACTTTGGGTCACCCTCTTGTTTTATAGCAACGATTCTTTACTTGTGACAACTCTTGTCGAGGCTATAATATTCATGTGGTCAAATTGATTAGGGCGACTTCAAAATTTGAAGTCGCCCTAATCAATTTGAAATCAATGATTTTTTCTGTTTTAGAATGGCAGGTCGTCTGGGTCGTTCTCGGCTTTGCTGAAGTCGGGAACCTCAACTTTCGGAGCGTCTATTACCGGTGCTCCGGCCTGTGCAGCCGCTGTGCCGCGCTCAACACGCCATGCGCGGATGTCGTTGTACCAACGGCCGTTGTACTCACGTGCGTTTATGTCGAAAGAGACTGTCATCTCTTCTCCTGCTTGAATATTGAACTGTGCTATCTTGTCTGCGCCGAACACGTTGAAGCAGATCTTTCTCGGGTACTGCTCATGTGTCTCCAATACGTATTCCTGCATTTTCCACTCGTTGCCTGTCTTGGAAGTGCCGCCTCTCTCGGGCAACACTGCGATAATTTTTCCTGTAATTTCCATAATTGTCTTTAAATTCTGGGCGAAAATAGTTTATTTATTGGCGAAAAGCAATTTTTTTCGGTTCATTTTTGTGCATTTTGTTTATTTCGTCTTATCTTTGCGTTTAACGCGCGCGTGCGCGTTTGGCTATGAATCAATCAATAAAACATAATATTATGAATTTTACAGTATCAAGCTCATTGCTTTCGTCTCGTTTGCAGACAATCAGCCGTGTGATCAACTCAAAGAATACAATTCCGGCTTTGGATTGTATCCTCTTTGAACTCGAGGGTAACAAACTGACATTGACAGCTTCTGACCCTGACAATACCCTTAACACTTCGCTTGACGTAGTCGATTGCTCCGAGGATTTCAGCTTTGCTATCTCTTCCAAGATACTCATCGACTCTTTGAAGGAGATTTCTGAGCAGCCTCTCCGTTTCGAGGTGAAGAAGGAGACTCTTGAGATTACAATATACTACCTCAACGGTAAGTATTCTCTCGTTGGCCAGAATGCCGACGAATATCCTTCGGCTGCGGTTCTCGGTGAAGGCGCGGTTGCAATATCTGTTCCTACCAAGGTTCTTGCAAACAGCATCAACTGCTCGCTTTTCGCTGCTGCCGACGACGAGGTACGTCCTGTAATGTGCGGTGTCTATTTCGACATTACTCCCGAGAGCATCACTCTTGTGGCATCTGACGGACACAAGCTTGTACGTTGCCGCGACTACTCTGTTACGGCTTCCGAGAAATCGGCTTTCATCCTTCCCAAGAAGCCTGCTTCACTTCTCAAGAATCTTCTCGGTAAGGACGACCAGGAAGAGGTGGCTGTTGAGGCTGACGGACGTTTTGCCACATTCGACATGGGCGAATACAAACTTGTCTGCCGCCTTTTGGACGGACGTTATCCTAACTACAACTCTGTAATACCGCAGAATAATCCTCACAAGCTCACTGTTGACCGCGCTGCTCTCATAAGCACTTTGCGTCGTGTGGCCATATTCTCGTCACAGGCAAGTCTTATCAAGCTGCATCTCGAGGATAACAAGATTGTTATCTCGGCTCAGGATACTGACTTCTCTACATCTGCCGAGGAGAGCATCGCATGCAGCTACGAGGGTGCGTCAATGAACATCGGTTTCCGTGCTTCGTTCCTTATCGAAATTCTGAACAATACTCCGGGACAGGATGTAGTTGTCGAACTTGCCGATCCTTCACGTGCCGGTGTAATAGTTCCTGCCGAGCAGGTTGACAAGCAGGAGCTTCTTATGTTGTTGATGCCGATGATGATGACAGACTGATTATTATGAAACTGAATCTCAAGAAACCTATAATATTCTTTGACCTCGAGACTACCGGTACCGACTTTTCCAAGGACCGCATAGTCGAGATATGTTTCATCAAGGTCTATCCCGACGGACGTGAGGTTGAATATACTAAACGTGTGAATCCGGGAATGCATATTCCCGAGGCTTCATCGGCAGTACACGGCATATATGACGACGATGTAAAGGATGCTCCTCTCTTCAAGGATATTGCACGTGAGGTAGCAAAGGAGTTCGAGGGGTGCGACATTGCCGGGTTCAATTCGAACCGTTTCGATCTTCCTATGCTTGCAGAGGAGTTCCTCAGAGCTCAGGTAGATATAGACCTCTCCCGTCATAACGCCATAGATGTACAGGTGCTCTATCACAAGCGCGAACCGCGTACTTTGGCTGCTGCGCACAGGTTCTATTGTGGAACCGATTTTGACAATGCGCACAGTGCCCTTGCCGACACACGCGCTACATACAATGTGCTCATGGCGCAGCTCGACCATTACGATGACATGGCGAATGATATGGATGTCCTGGCCAAGGAATCATCCTTCACGAACAATGTAGATTTTGCCGGACGCTTTGTGTATGACGAGTCGGGGAGAGAGGTCTTCAATTTCGGCAAGTACAAGGGTATGCCTGTCGATGCGGTCCTTGACCGTGATCCGGGATATTATGGATGGATGATGAACGGCGAGTTTTCTCTCAACACTAAGCAGGTGCTTACGAGGATAAAGCTGCGCGGGATGAAAAAATAAGAACTGATAAATCTGTTTTGCGATAGTTCAAGATGCTTTCGGGAAAGAAAATAGTATTGGGAGTGACAGGCAGCATCGCCGCATACAAGGCGGCAATGCTTGTGCGTCTTCTGGTCAAGGAGGGTGCTGATGTACAGGTTGTAATGACTCCTTTCGCTAAAGAGTTCATAACCCCTCTGACGTTGTCAACGCTGTCGGGGAGGCCTGTCATGTGCGAGTTCTTCAACAGCGCGGACGGCGCGTGGAACAGCCATGTTGAACTGGGGCTTTGGGCCGATGCTATGATTGTAGCTCCGGCGACTGCCGCCACATTGGGCAAAATGGCAAACGGCATTGCCGACAATCTGCTGGTGACGACTTATCTGTCGATGAAGGCTCCTGTGTTCGTGGCTCCGGCTATGGACCTCGATATGTTCGCGCATCCATCGACACAGAAGAATATCGAGATACTCAAGGGTTATGGCAATAGCATAATAGAGCCTGCATCGGGTGAACTTGCAAGCCATCTTAGCGGTAAAGGTCGCATGGAGGAACCCGACAGGATTGTTGCCGTGTTGAAGGATTTTTTTTTAGGCAGTAGGGAACTGTGCGGCAAGAAGGTACTTGTCACGGCTGGTCCTACATATGAGAAAATAGACCCGGTACGTTTTGTGGGTAACTACTCTTCGGGAAAGATGGGATTTGCCATTGCCGAGGAGTGTGCAAGGCGTGGAGCCGATGTGACTCTGGTTGCAGGCCCCGTGTCGGTTGAATGCTCTCACCCGAATGTGAAGCGTGTCGATGTGGAGTCGGCAAGGGAGATGTATGATGCGGCCATGGCTGAATTCCCCTCGTGTGACGCTGCGGTGCTTTCTGCAGCTGTTGCCGATTACCGTCCTGCAGTGCAGGCTTCCGAGAAAATCAAGCGCAGTTCCAACTCAATGGTGATTGAACTTGAGGCTAACCCGGACATTGCTGCATCATTGGGTGCCGTGAAAGGTGAAAGGCAGAGGCTTGTGGGGTTTGCTCTGGAGACCTGCAAGGGTGAAGAGCATGCGCGTGCCAAGCTTGAGAAGAAGAATCTCGATTTCATTGTGTTGAACTCGTTGAGCGACAAGGGTGCAGGCTTTGCCTGCGACACCAACAAGGTTACCATAATCGACAAGGAGGGCTGCAGTGAATATCCGCTTAAGAGCAAGAAGGATGTCGCAAAGGATATTGTATCGCACTTGTCGAAACTTCTGCTGATGTGCATCATTTTCTTCTTGCCGTTCAGCGCGAAGGCCGAGGGTGAGGAGTTGAACGCAATCGTTACGCTTAACTCTTCAAAGGTTCAGGGAACAAATACCGAGGTCTTCACACAACTCGAGGATGCGTTGAAGGAGTTCATAAACAACAGAAAGTGGACACAGAATACCTATGAGGTTGAGGAACGCATAGACTGTAATTTTACATTTGTGGTCAATTCATATGCAAATGACGGCAGCTTTGACTGCTCTCTGATGGTACAGGCAACCCGTCCGGTCTTCGGCTCGTCATATACGTCGGTACTTTTCAAGTATGAGGACAAGAGCATAAAATTCAAATATCAGCCTTTTGACCGTCTTGAATTCGTTGAAGAGAACCTCGACAACAACCTTACCGCGGTGATTGCATTCTATGTCTATACCATCATAGGGATGGATCTTGACTCCATGGGTGAACTCGGCGGAAGCGAGTTTCTCAACAAGGCATATACCATTGCCGGCAACGCGCAGAATCTGGGTGATGCCGGTTGGCGCGCCGGAAGTGGCAACAACAACCGTTACTCCATTATAGATGACTATATGAACGGAGCCATGGAACCTGTGCGTAAGATGATGTACAGGTATCACCGTCTGGGGCTTGACACCATGTTCAAGAATGCTGATGGAGGACGTAAGGAGATTACAGAAGGTATCAAGTTTTTGAAGAAGGCATATGAGGACCGTCCTTTGGCATACTTCACAAAGCTGTTTACGGAATACAAGGTTGACGAGTTGGTGAATGTCTATTCCAAGTGTACTCCTGAAGAGAAGAAGAGTGTGGTGGAAATATTGTCGGATATAAATCCGTCCCTTTCTACAGAATGGGAGAAGATTACGAAAAATAACAATTGAGCATAATGCTTAAACATATAACAATAAGGAATTTTGCGCTCATAGAGCAGGCTGATGTGGATTTTTCCGGCGGTTTTTCTGTCATTACAGGTGAGACCGGTCACGGAAAATCGGTCTTTCTGGGCTCGTTGGCCATGCTTATGGGACAGCGTTCCGATGCCAAGGTCATAAGGGAGGGGGCCGACAGATGCGTGGTCGAAGGGTGTTTCGACATTTCCGGCTTTGGGCTCGAGGGGTTCTTTGAGGAGAATGACCTCGATTATGACAATGAATGCATCGTGCGCCGCGAAGTGCTCTCTTCGGGACGTAGCAGAGCTTTCGTTAATGACACTCCTGTTTCGGTAGCTCATCTCAAGGAACTCGGAGCCAGGCTGATAGATATCCATTCGCAGCATCAGAACCTGTTGTTGGGAGACAGAAACTACCAGTTGGGTGTGCTTGACACGCTGGCCGGCAACAAGGAACGACTTGCTGCTTACAGGAACGTGTATGTCGAATATATGGCTCTCCAGAACAGGCTTGTTGCATTGAGGGAGGAACTTGAAAGGAGCCGGCGCGATGAGGAGTGGTTACGGTTCCAGTACGAAGAACTTGAATCGGCAGGTCTGAAGGAGGGGGAATCGGAGGAACTTGAGCAGGAGGAGCAGCAGTTGTCGCACAGCGAGGAGATACAGGCTGCACTCTATGGGGCAAACGTTGCGATAGATGGTGACGGACCTGCTCTGTTGCAGGCGTTGCGCGAGGCTTCGGCAATGCTTGAAAAGGCGGCTGTGCATTATGCTCCTGCCGCGGAACTGTCGGAACGTCTGGAAAGCTGTTATATTGAACTCAAGGACTGCAGTGAGGAGCTTCGGCAGCATGCCGACCGTGTGCAGTTCGACCCCGAGCGTCTTGAATGGGTTTCGCAGAGGCTGGCTCTTCTGAACACTCTCCAGAAGAAGCACCGTGTTTCGTCGGTCGATGAACTTGTTGCGCTGCAGAAGGAGTTCTCGTCACGTCTTGATATGATAAGCGGCGGAGACGATGAGTTGCTCAGTGTTGAGCGTTCACTCGCTGCATGCCGCGTCCGATTGGCCGAAATGGCTCTGGAGTTGACCGGTTCGCGCAAGGAGAGTGCTGTAAAACTGCAGAGTGGAATATGCGACATACTGGTCAATCTCGGAATGCCCAAGATACGTTTCGAGGTGGAATTCAAGGCTACACCCGATTTTACTCCTGTCGGAGCTGACAATGTGGTGTTCCTCTTTTCGGCGAACAGCAGCAGTGCTCCACAGCCGTTGAGTGATGTCGCCTCGGGCGGTGAGATGGCACGTGTGATGCTCGCATTGAAGTCACTGGTGGTGACAGGGGATAAACAGCCTACACTGATATTTGATGAGGTGGATACCGGAGTTTCGGGTGTCCTTGCCGAGCGCATGGGACGTCTTATGCGCCAGATGTCGGGCTCGGGACATCAAGTGCTCAGCATAACCCACTTGCCGCAAGTGGCCGCGTTGGGCTCATGCCATTACAAGGTATATAAGAACGAGACTTCAAAGGGTACGGTAACGAAGATAGTTGAACTTAAGCAGGAGGAGAGGGTACGTGAGATTGCGCAGATGATGAGCGGTGAACAGCTTACCGACGCTGCGCTTGAGAATGCCGCGTTGCTCCTGTCGCAAGAATGAAACAGATTATGGTAAACACAAATGAAATGATATTCGGCGTACGCGCCGTGTTGGAGGCCCTTGAGGCCGGAAAGGAAATTGACAAGATTCTTGTCAAGCGTGACATACAGAGCGAACTGTCGCGTGAACTGTTCGCGGCTTTGCGTGGCAGGACTATTCCTGTCGTGCGTGTGCCGGTGGAGAAACTGAACAGGATAACACGAAAGAACCATCAGGGTGTAATAGCTTATATGTCGGCAGTGGAGTATGCTCAGGTCGATACCCTTGTACCGACGCTCTACGAGGAGGGTAAGGTGCCGTTCTTGGTATTGCTCGACGGTATCACGGACGTACGCAATTTCGGTTCTATCGCACGTACCTGTGACTGTGCCGGAGTAGATGCCATAATACTTCCCTCTCATAATAGTGTTACGGTGAATGCCGATGCTGTAAAGACCTCTGCCGGTGCATTGCATACATTGCCGGTTTGCCGCGAAAAGAACATAACGGAGACCCTCAAGTATCTTAAGGCGTCGGGTATCCGTGTCGTGTGTGCGACAGAGAAGGGAAAGATGAACTATACCCAGGCCGACTTCAATGAGCCTGTGTGTGTGGTGATGGGTGCCGAAGATACCGGTATTCCCCGCGAGCATCTTGCACTTTGTGACGATTGGGTTTCAATTCCGCAGTTCGGAAATATAGAGTCGCTGAATGTTTCAGTAGCTACAGGTGTCATATTGTACGAGGCTGTGCGTCAGCGTCATCTGAAAGAATGATTTTGATGGATATGAAAAAGTATATACTGTTTTTTATTGCCTCTCTGCTGTGTATGGACATGGCAGCCCAGAAAACACCGAAAGCGGTGGAAAAGGTCCGCGAATCCATGGCAAGCGTTATGACATTCCGCAACGGTACGTTGCTTGGCAGCGGAACGGCTTTCTTTACAGGCGAGAAGGGCGAGGTGCTCTCGTCGTACTCTTTGTTTGCCGGAGCCGACAGTGCCGTGGTTGTGGATACAAAAGGCAAGGTGCGTAACGTAGAGCGCATAATGGGCATCAATGAGATGTTCAATTGCATAAAGCTGCGTGTCGCTTATGACAAGAAGATAAAGCCTCTGGCTCTTTCCTCGTCTCCTGTGGCTGTCGGTGAATCTCTCTATATGCTCTCTTACGGAACCAAGAAAAGCGGAGCCATAGATGCAGTAGTAGTGCAGAAAACCGATTCTGCCTACTCCTATCCATATTATACGCTCGGAAAGCCTGTAAGGAACGACTTCGTGTCGTTACCGTTGGTGAATGGCGAAGGCGAGCTGGTTGCTGTGATGCAGCCATCATCGCAACGCGATACTCTACGTTGCTATGCAGTCGGAGCCGGTCTGGCTTCCGCGCTTGCACCCCAGCCGATAAATTACGGTCGTGGATATTACCCTTCCATGGGGATACGTACGGCTCTGCCATCAGAGAAGGAACCGGCCCTCTCTTGTCTGTATATGCAGTCAATGATAGGTGACAGTGTGTCGTACGGAAAGGTTCTTGAGGATTTCATCGCGGCGTTCCCCGAGAGTTACGAGGGGTATGTCTCGAAGGCCGAATACGTTGCTGTTTATAAGAGGGACCTCGTTGCTGCCGAGGAGGCTTGGGATGAGGCTCTGTCATTGTCGGAAAACGATGCCGAGGTTCATTTCAACAAGGCAAAGGTCATGAATTCAATATTGCAGAGCGGCGATACCCTTTATGCCGGTATGCTCTCATACGACAATGCTTTTGCATCTATTGACAAGGCGATAGAACTTGACGCTCAACCGCTGTATGTCAACTATAAGGCCGACATGCTCTATTCAAGGGGTGATTATGCCGCCGCTTCGGAACTGTATGAGCAGCTTGCAAAGGGTAGCATGCGTTCTCCCGACATTTTCCTGAAGGCATCGCAGTGCCAGGGAGCATTGGAGAACTATGACAGGTCCATTGAAATGCTCGACAGTGCCATGAACTGTTTTGGTGATAACCAACAGAAGGAGATGGCACCATATTTTCTTGTGCGTGCCGTGGTGAAGATGACCGCCAAGAGATACCGCGAAGCTGTTTTCGACTACAATGAATATGAGGAGATAATGTCTCCCAATCTCAATGCATCGTTCTACTATATGCGTCAGCAGGCCGAGCTGAACGGTAAGATGTACCAGCAGGCTCTTAACGACATAGAGAATGCGATTTATCTTGACCCAACCAATGCCATGTATTACGTGGAGAAAGGTGTTCTGTGCTATCGCGTAAAACTGTTCGATGAGGGTATAAGGGCGCTGGAAAGCGCGAGCAAACTGGCTCCGGCTTCTCCCGACATATTCTATCTTTCTGGTCTGATATATGTTCAGACCGGGGATAAGGTCAAGGCAAAAGAGTGTTTCGAAAAGGCTGTTTCGCTTGGTCATCCCAATGCCGCGGATGCTTTGAAGGAGCTGTGATGACAGAACTTGTTGATGTCATAGTTTGTGCAGTTTTAGGAAAAATCCCTTCTTTTTGTAGGGATTTTCCTTTTTTGGCCATGCCGTCATCAGTTAGTTTTGCCGGCAGAGATACTAACTTTTAAATGATTCTGTTATGAGAACTTTGTTGTTTTTACTGTTTTCTTTTGCAGTTTCTGCGACTTCCTGTGTTTTTGCTCAGGATACGGATGTCCCGGGAAACGACGAGTATGCGAAAGGTCTTGAGGCCTATCGTGACGGTAAGTATGAGGATGCGGTAAAGTCCTGGAAGGTTGCAGCAAAGGAGGGAAATGCCGAAGCGCAGTGCAACATAGGTTCCTGCTATGCTACAGGTACAGGTGTCGGAAAGGACCCAGTCAAGGCTTATGAGTGGTATCAGAAAGCTGCGAAACAGGGTAATGATGTCGCGCAGTGCAATTTGGGCAACTGCTATTTCAATGCCAATGGAGTAGAACAGGATTTGTCCGCTGCGGTAAAATGGTACAGGAAGTCTGCCGGGCAAGGCAATATGAATGCTATGGCATATCTTGGTGTCTGTTATAAGAACGGCTACGGTGTCTCTGTAAATTATGAGAAGGCTATCGAGTGTCTTTACAAGTCCGCCGATTCCGGCAATGCCATGGCTCAGAATGAGCTTGCGGAGTGTTACTATTTTGCTTACGGTGTAGAACAGGATCTCGTGGAGGCTGTATATTGGTATTCGTTGGCGGCGTCGAACGGGAATCCGGTTGCGCAGTATAACCTTTCCGTATGCTATGCTGCCGGAGAGGGTGTGGAGGCCGACAGTGCAAAGGCCATGAAGTGGATGTTGCGTTCTGCCGAGAGCGGATACGCCCAAGCACAGTATGAGGTTGCCGATTGTTACTATAACGGAACCGGTGTGCCGCAGGACAAGTCCGAAGCTGTGAACTGGTACAAAAAGGCCGCGGAGCATGGGCATGTGGATGCCCAGTATATGCTTGCCGGATGTTATTATGCGGCAGAAGGCATTGCCAGAAGTTATGAGGAGGCTGTACGCTGGTATAAGGCGGCTGCGGAGCAGGGTGATGCGGATGCACAGTGTCAGCTTGCCAACTGTTATTATATAGGCAATGGTGTAAAACAGAATATTGGGCGGGCCATCAGGTGGTATAAGGCTGCCGCCGAATCGGGGAGCGCGGAAGCCATGTTCTGCCTTGCCGAGGAGTATTATTGGGGCGATGCCCTCTCTCTGGATATGGATAGGGCCATGGAACTATACCTTGCATCTGCCGAAGGCGGCTTTGCTCCTGCATATAACTCTCTGGGTAATTTCTATTCCAACGGCATCATGTTCGGTGCGGATCTCTCCAAGGCCTTCGAGTGCTACAGGAGTGCGGCTGAAATGGGATTTGCCGATGCACAGTACAATCTGGCTACCTGCTATTACAACGGAAAGGGTGTAGAACAGGATTTTGTAGAGGCTGTGCGCTGGTACATAAAGGCTGCCAATCAGGAGCATTCGGATGCGCAGTACCAGCTTGCGATATGTTATTATAACGGATTAGGAATTCCTGTAGATTATATGAAGGCTGCCGGCTGTTATGCCGGTGCGGCTTTGGCCGGCAACTCTTCGGCACAGTACGAACTGGGAATGTGCTATTATAATGGTCATGGTGTAGTGCGCAACGTGGATGAGGCGAAGAAATGGCTGGGCTATGCTGCCGAGCAGGAGCACGAAGAAGCCATAAAGACTCTTAAGAAGATAAAGAAAGAGATGTAAGTGTTAAGGCTCCTGCCACGTCAAGAGAGTGACGTGGAGAGTTTTGCCGCTTACACAGTATGGCGCGGCAGGGCGTTCTCCCACAAGCCATACGATATTTCCATCAGCATCGGTGACGGCCAGTTGCCGATGCTTTTCTGTTATGCTCTTCTTGCGGTCCGTAAGGTAGTCGCTTACCAGTTTGCTCCCTCGCATGCCATAGGGTACGAATCTGTCTCCTTCCTGTATGTTGCGTATGCGTAGGGGCATATGCAGCTTGGCTGTGTCAAGCATGGCAACAGAGCGTTCTTTCGGGATGTTGCCGTCGAACTGCTTTGATTCAATAGAAATAGTACCCAATGTGGTCTCGGTATAGCCTTCTGCCGGAAGTTCAATGGAGATGTTCTCCTTTTTTTTACGCGGGAGAATCATTATGGTATCGCGGTCCTTGATTACTTGCCATTTTTCGTTGGAGATTTCGCGGTAGCCTTCGTTGCTTGCGGCTTCTGCCATGTTCGCAATCTGAGTGCTGTTGAAACCCAGCGGTGACAGAATTTCGTACAGTACGGTGGAGGGTGAAATCTCTTTCTGCAGAGCATTGATGTCAATGCAATTATCGCTTTTAACTCTATTTATTGCCTCCAGTACAGCGTTGTTGTATATTAGTTCAGCTTCGCTCAGCCTCTGTGCTGTAGCGGCAAGGCTCTCCTTGATAGAGGGGTTTATTTCCGCAAGCTTGGGTATTATCTCAAGCCTTATCTTGTTTCTTGTGTAGTCGCTTGTGAGGTTTGTGCTGTCGGTAACGTAATCTTCGTTTCTCCATTCAAGATATTCGAGAATCTCTTCGCGGCCTACACACAGCAGTGGGCGTACTATGTATCCGTTCTTTGGCTGTATGCCGTGCAGGCCTCTGATGCCTGTGCCTCGTATCAGGTTGAGCAGTACTGTTTCAGCAGAATCGTCGCGGTGGTGTGCCACGGCTATGGCTTCTGCATCTTTGTATGCCCTGTACTCCTCGAATGCTGCGTAGCGCAGTTCGCGAGCCGCCATTTCAATGGATATGCCATGCTCCTTGGCATATGATGCCGTGTCGAAATGTACTATATGCAAATCGGTTCCTATACGTTCGCACAATGCTGTGACAAACTGCTCGTCACGGTCGCTCTCTTTGCCGCGCAGGTGGAAATTGCAGTGCAGGGCTGAGCATCTGTAGCCCAGCTTGCGCAGCGCAATGAGCAGTGCGACCGAGTCGGCTCCTCCGCTCAGTGCCACAATCACTTTGCCTCCACTGCTAAGGAGGTTGTGCTTTGCAATGTATTTCTCGACTTTGTACACCATTTTTCAGCCGCGAAGATATAACATTAACCTCTAATTTATGGTTATTATGGTGATAATTTGCTCAAAAACTCCTTCCTATGGCAAAAAATGGTGTTCTTTGTTTGTTCTTCACAAAAAATGTCTTACCTTTGTCATCGCAAAAAGCAATCGGTACCTTGGATGAGTGGCTTAGTCAGCGGTCTGCAAAACCGTGTACGGCGGTTCGAATCCGCCAGGTACCTCAGAGAGCTCCAATAATTGGGGCTCTTTTTTTTGTACGGTTTAAGTGGGAAAGTCTGGTTCTTTAGGATAGCGCGAAACTTTTATTAAGGAATGCAAATGGTCCTAATTATATATTCTCTGTACTCAGTTATCTATAAAATCCCCATATCTCATTATCAGAAGTGGGTCTTTCATACAAAAACGCTATACAAATTTTTCTTAATGACCTTTTTATCCTATCTTCGTAAACATAAAGAACATACAAACATATAACACTATGCAACTGAATAGCGGAAAGGAACTTCAGGGTGGGAGATACCGCATAATAAACGTCCTTGGACAGGGCGGTTTTGGTATAACATATCTTGCAGAGCAAGAGAGACCGCACAGAAAAGTGGCAATCAAGGAGTTCTTTATGAAAGAACACTGCAACCGCGATGTGAACAGTTCGTATGTATCCGTAGGTTCTGTCGGTAGCAAAAGACTTGTTGAACGTTTCAAACAGAAGTTTCTTAAGGAGGCCGACCTTATAGCATCGTTTGACAATTCTAATATAATTCGCATCCACGATGTCTTTGAGGAGAACGGTACAGCCTACTACGTTATGGAATACATCGATGGCCAGAGTCTTAAAACCTATGTTGATGAGAATGGAGCATTGGCAGAGGATCTTGCCACAAAATATATCTGCCAAATAGCCGATGCACTTGCTGAGGTACATGCCAACAAACTTCTCCATCTCGATGTAAAGCCCGCTAATATCATGCTCAACAGGAAAGGCGAGGCTGTGCTCATCGATTTCGGTATCTCAAAACACTACGATGAATCGGGTATGCAGACCAGTAGTGCCTTCATAGGCTTAAGCGAAGGATATGCACCACTTGAGCAATACGAAACTGGTGCACTCGACTGCTTTACCCCTGCAACCGATATATATTCACTTGGTGCAACACTCTTCTTCATGCTTACAGGTCAACGCCCGCCCAAAGCCGGTGATGTGATGAATATCGGTCTGCCGGAAATGCCGCAGAATATATCATTTGCAACACGCAATGCCGTTGAGACAGCCATGCACCCCCGTAGGAAAGACCGCCCACAGAACATAAAGGATTTTGTTGCACTATTGGATGCAAAGGATAGCACATTTTCTGACGACGAAACAATCGTTGACTCCTTCGAAGATACTCTCATTCTGAACGCAGGCGGGGAAACTCAATTTTCTGAGAAAGAGATTCTTCCTCATTTCAGTCGTCAGAATGACAATAGGGAAAAAGAAAAAGGAGAAGGGGAAAATGATAAAGGTGAAAGGATAAATAGGGGTAGCAATAAATTCCTATGGACAACACTTCTGCTCTTGCTTATTATGGGAGCTGCTGTTTGGTTAGTGCTAAATACGGACAATTCCGTCCAAAATGAGAGTGCTGAAGTTACGCAGGGCGAGGGGATTCATACAAATGAAAGCGCAGAAGCTGCAGTAGATAAGGGAATTCATACAACTGTGAGTACCGAAGAACCCACTCAAGAGGGGGCTGTTATACCTATCCTTGATAGAAAGACCGACAAATATGGTTTCGTTGACAAGAGCGGCAATGAGGTCATTACATGCAAGTATGATTATGCTAATATTTTCTCCGACGGCTTGGCTAAGGTTCGTATGAACGGAAAATGTGGCTTTATTGACAAGAACGGCAACGAGGTTGTTCCATGCAAGTACGATTATATCGGTTCTCTTAATGAAGGGCTATATGTTGTGCGTGTTGGCGATGAAAAGACTGGTAAATGGGGTTTCATAGATAGGACCGGTAAGGAATTGGTCCCTTGTATGTATGACTGGGCTGGAGATTTTGCAGATGGTATGGCTATCGTGCGTGTTGGTAATAGAAAGACTCGTAAATATGGTTTTGTAGATAAGACTGGTAAAGAAGTTATTCCATGTGAGTATGAGCGTGCAGGGTCATTTTCAGAAGGAATGGCTGAGGTAGAGCGTAACAATAAGAAAGGATTTATTGACAAAGCTGGCAATTTAGTTGTGCCTTATAAGTATGATTGGGCAGATGGTTTTAGCGAAGGTCGAGCGCGAGTGGGGATAGATTTGGATTGGCAAGAATATAGGTATGGTTTTATAGATAAGGCTGGAGAAGAGGTTGTTTCATGCAAATATGACGGCTTGGATAATTTTAGGGAGGGGGTGGCGTGTTTTGAATTGAACGGCAAATGTGGTTTTATCGATAAGAATGGCAGGGTTGTTATCTCGCCCATATACGAAAATGCATTTAGTTTCTCCGGAGGTCTGGCTCCAGTTCAGAGGAATGGTAAATGGGGGATGATTGATAAAACTGGGAATGTTGTTGTTGCTTTTGCCTATAATGAGATTATTCCATTGTTTAAAGAAGGTTCGCGTATTGTTGCAAAGAAAGGAAAATATGGGTTAATAGATGTTACTGGCAATGAAATCATTCCATGCAAGTATGATTGGGCTATTCCTTTCTCCGAAGGTTTGTCGCTGGTTAGGTTGAATGGCAAATATGGTTTCGTTGACAGGAACGGTAATGAGGTCATTCCATGCAAGTATGATTATGCTTCGAGTTTCTCCGGAGAATTTACAATGGTTGAATTGAACGACAAAAGGTTCTATATTGATAAGAGTGGGAAAGAGTATATAAAGTAGTGGAATGTTCAAGGCTGTTGTGTATTGCATACATATAATAGTAATATGGATTTTCTGCAAATTATTAAATCATCTTTATGGCAGACAATTATCTTGAAAAGAAAATGGAAGAACACCGTGCCGGAAGGGTATCATCAGGTGTGAAGTCTAAAAGCAATTTTGGCGCGTTGCTTGCGAAGAATCGCAGTACGCGCGGATATGATTCTTCGTTCATAGTGAGGGAGGATCAGTTGCGCCGCATAGTGGCGGTGAACAGCAGGGTTGCCTCGGCACGTAACCGTCAGTTGCTGCGTTTCCGTCTTGTGACTGCCGATGAGGCTCATAAGGTTCTGCCGCATATAAAGATGGGCATGGGGCTGAACTGTGTCTCATTGCCTCTTCCGGGGTGCGAGCCCAATGCTTTCATAGTTGTCTGCTCTATAATAGAGCCACGCCAGAGTACATATATCGATTTGGGTATATCTGTGCAGAGCATGCTTCTGCAGGCTGTCGAAATAGGGCTTAACGGGCTTTGCATACTTGCCTTCGACAAGGATAAGATAAGAGAGGGGCTCGGGCTCCGTTATGAGCCGCTTATGGTGCTTGCGATAGGGCGTAGCGCGGAAAAGATTGAAACAGTAGATATTAATGAAGAAAATGACACCGCCTATTACAGAATAGACGGTGTGCATTATGTACCCAAGATTGTCCCCGAGGATCTTATCCTTTGAGAACCTCTTATTTTACGACCTTGTAGTTTGCCTTTGCGTCGGTGCGTGTGGTGTAGTTGAAGTGCCACCACTCTGTGCGTATGGTTTTGAAACCGGCTTTGCGCATGACCTTGCGCAGCAAGCGGCGGTTTTCCATAGCCTCTTTGGTTATCTTGCCTTTCTTTACAAGCTCCTCTTCGTTGTCTATGTGGCTTAACGGGGTCAGTGCATCTACCGTCGTGCCCATGTCTATGCTGTCACCTTTCTCATTTATGATGCTTACATCTACGGCAAGTCCATAGTTGTGCAGTCCTCCTCCGTTCTTAGGGTTGCTGACATAGTTCTGCTGTGGGGTTCCCTTTACCTTGTTCCACATTTTCTGCTGCACGCTCATCGGGCGTGTCGCATCGTAGATGCAGAGACGGTATCCCGGTCTCAGTTCTTTCAGAATTCTGTTCGCTTCGGCGACTGCTTTCGCCGCTTTGGGGTGCAGGTATGCTTCGGTGAAATCGTACATGACCTCCCCTACAAAATTGTCACTCTTCGCATACATCAGATCTACCTCTATGCTTTTGTCGAGGTCCTGTATGCGCACGAAGCCCTTAAGGGGCGGTTGTGCCATTACGGCTGTAGCCGCAAGCATCATTGCAGTGAATAATATCTTTTTCATGTTACAATTGTTTCTTTATTTATGTTTTGGTAACATAGGAATTCATTCTCAAAATCGCCTTCTTGCAAGGGTGCCGGCTCTTTTTTCGTTTCACTCGCCATTATAACCTTCTGCGCTTCTTCAGTGAACAAAACTCCATCTTTTTCTGCAATAATGGTGACCCAATTTTACTTTTGGGTCACCATTATCAGGTTTGTTTATGCGTCGATGTTCGCGTATGTCGCATTCTTTTCGATGAATTCGCGGCGTGGGCCTACATCGTCACCCATAAGCATTGAGAATATGTAGTCGGCCTCCTGTGCGTCACGTATTGTCACCTGTTTGAGCGTACGTGTTTCGGGGTTCATGGTTGTGTCCCAAAGCTGCTCGGGGTTCATCTCTCCAAGACCCTTGTATCGCTGTATGTTTATGTCTTTCTCGTTTCCGCCTGCATACTCCTGTACGAATGCCTCTTTTTCGCGGTCGTCGTAGCAGTATTTCTTTACCTTGCCCTTTGAACAGAGATAGAGCGGCGGCATGGCTTTGTAGAGGTATCCTGCCTCAATAATCTCCGGCATGTAGCGGTAGAAGAGTGTCATGATGAGTGTTCCGATGTGTGCACCATCGACGTCGGCATCGGCCATCATGATTATCTTGTGGTAGCGGAGCTTTTCTATGTTGGCCTTCTTGCTGTCCTCGGGGTCGAGTCCGAAGCGTACGCCGATGGCCTGTATGATGTTGTTTACTTCGTCGCTTTCGAAAGCCTTGTGCCACATAACCTTCTCAACATTGAGGATTTTACCGCGCAGAGGAAGGATGGCCTGGAACTTGTTTTTGCGTCCCTGTTTTGCCGAACCGCCAGCAGAGTCACCCTCGACGAGGAAGAGTTCGCAGTTTGCTGGGTCCTTGTCGGAGCAGTCGGCGAGTTTTCCTGGCATACCGCAACCGCTCATCGGGCTCTTGCGCTGTACGCTTTCGCGTGCCTTGCGTGCTGCGATACGTGCAGTTGCTGCAAGAATCACCTTGTCAACTACCATCTTGGCCTCCTTCGGGTGTTCTTCAAGGTAGTATGCAAGAGCTTCTCCTACGGCCTGGTCAACGGCACCTGTAACCTCGCTGTTTCCGAGCTTGGTCTTGGTCTGTCCCTCGAACTGAGGTTCTGCCACCTTTACCGAAACGATGGCTGTCAGTCCCTCGCGGAAGTCCTCGCCGGAGATCTCGACTTTGGCTTTCTCAAGTGCCTTCGTATCGTCGGCATACTTCTTCAGTGTACGTGTCAGGGCACGGCGGAAACCTGCAAGGTGTGTACCGCCCTCGTATGTGTTGATGTTGTTTACGTATGTGTGTACGTTTTCGCTATATCCTGTATTATACAATATTGCAACTTCGATGGGGATGTTGTTTTTCTCTGTATTCAAGTATATTGCCTCACTGATGAGTGGCGTGCGTGATGCGTCAATGTGGCGTACGAACTCTCTCAATCCCTCTGTCGAGTGGAAAGTCTCGCTCTGGTAGTTGCCGTTCTCATCAGCCTCGCGCATGTCGGTAAGCGTAATGGTGATGCCTGCGTTCAGATATGCGAGCTCGCGAAGGCGTGTCGCCAATATCTGGTACTGGTATTCCGTTACCGTGAATATGGAGCCGTCGGGCTGGAATGTCTGCTTTGTTCCCCTTATATTGGTTTCACCAACGCAACGTACTGAATCAAGCGGTTTGCCGCATGAGTAGTTCTGCTCATAGTGTTTGCCGTCGCGGAACACCTCTGTCTTCATGTGTGTTGACAACGCGTTGACACATGATACACCTACACCGTGAAGACCGCCTGATACTTTGTATGAGTCCTTGTTGAACTTACCGCCGGCATGGAGCACGGTCATTACCACTTCAAGAGCAGAACGGTTCTCTTTTTCGTGCCAATCCACGGGGATACCGCGTCCGTTGTCCTGGACTGTGATTGAGTTGCCTGGGTTGATGGTAACGTTTATGTGTGTACAGAAACCGGCCATAGCCTCGTCGATTGAGTTATCGACAACCTCGTAAACCAAGTGGTGAAGACCCTTTTCGCTGATGTCGCCGATGTACATCGCTGGGCGTTTACGGACTGCTTCAAGTCCCTCGAGGACCTGGATGCTGTCGGCTGAATAATTGGCCGATGAATTTTTGTTTATTTCTTCGCTCATAATAGATTTTTCAATCGCTAATAACTCAACAAAGTTAATGAAAAACGGCCTATTGTGCAAGTAGTTTTCGCTAAATATTCACGTAGTGAATAAAGGTTTTCAGCGGCTCTCTTTTAAGGTTGTGCGGCGGTGTTGTCTCCGTGGTTTGTGGTGGTCTTTGGGGCTTTGCTGGCGAACTGGAATTGCTTTGTCTAAACAAAGCCGTCATGCTCCTGTGAAACGTGGCTGCTTTATGTGGCGGCCTACAACACGAAAAGGCTGGAACAAGTCCAGCCTCCTGTAGGTAAATATATGTTTCAAAAAGTTAGGCTAATTTTGCGATTCTTGCGCAAAGACCTGACTTGAGGTTTGCAGCCTTGTTCTTGTGGATGAGACCGCGTTTAGCCATTCTGTCAAGCATCTTCTGTACCTCGGGGAACTTTGCCAAAGCCTCGTTCTTGTCTGTCATGGCGCGCAGGCTACGTACTGCAGAGCGCATGTTCTTGCCCAAATAACGGTTCTGAAGATTTCTCTTCTCTGTCTGTCTGATTCTCTTAAGTGATGATTTGTGATTTGCCATCTCTTTTCTATTATTTTTTAGTTTTACTTGTAGCCCATAGGGGAATCGAACCCCTCTTTCAAGAATGAAAATCTTGCGTCCTAGCCGATAGACGAATGGGCCTTTGTGAAAACCCCTTTTGAGGGTTCTTGCATTACCTATGTCGGGTAAAGCGAATGCAAAGGTAAAACCTTTTTTTGAAATGACAAAGAAATTGAGGTTTTTTTTATAGTTTTGCCTCAGTTTTATACTTTGTTTATGCTGGAAAGGTTCGATGGAATAGTGCTAAGGACACAAAAATACAGCGACAGTCTGATGATTGCCGACATATACACGCGTACTCGAGGGAGGCTCTCTTTCCTTGTTCCCGTTTCACGCAGCCGGCAGTCAAAGGTCCGCAGTGTGCTTTTTCAACCGCTTTCGATGCTCACTTTCATGGCTTCGTACAGGAAAGGTAAGCAACTTTCGCGCATAAGCGACGTGCAGCCTTACGCGGTCTATTCTAACATACCTTATGATGTGGTAAAATCATCCATTGCACTTTTCCTGTCGGAGCTTCTTACATATTCGTTGCGCGAGGAGGGTGAGGATGAAATGCTATTCAATTTTCTCGATAGGTCCTTCATGCTTTTCGACAATCTGGAGACCGGATATGCCGATTTCCATATAGTATTCATGTCGCAGCTTTTGCGCCATCTTGGAGTCTATCCCAATCTTGACGGCAACACTCCCTACAGTTATCTCGACCTTGCCCACGGTACAGTAGTGCGCGACCATCCGCTGCATCCCGACTTCCTCATGCCGCAGGAGGCACAGGATTTTATTCCTGTATTGCAGACAGGCTATGAGTCCATGCATGCCCTTTCATTGAACAGAGGACTGCGCGGCAGATACCTCGCAATCCTCCTTACATATTACCGTCTGCATATTCCCGATTTCCCCAAACTGAAATCGTTCGAGGTCCTCAAGGAACTGTTCGATTAGTTGTTGAGCAGTTGTTTCACTATTGCCGAAATCATTCTGCCCTCGGCCTTGCCTGCAAGCTGTTTCGTCGCAGCACCCATGACTTTGCCCATGTCCTGAGGACCGCTTGCGCCCACTGATGAGATTATCTCCTTCAGAACGGCTGTAACCTCCTCTTCGCTCATCTGTGCAGGGAGGTATTTTTCCATTACGGCAACCTGTGCGAGCTCCTCCTGAGCAAGTTCGGGGCGGTTCTGGCTGCTGTACAGCTCTGCCGACTCCTTGCCTTGCTTGACAAGCTTCTGTATAAGCTTCGTTGCTGTCTCATCGCTTACCGTGTCTCCTGCTCCAGGTGCAGTTTTTGCCTCTAGCAGAACTTTCTTTATGTTGCGGAGTGTGTCAAGTGCAACCTTGTCCTTGGCTTTCATTGCCTCCTTTATGTCATTGCTTATCCGGTCGAAAAGTTCCATAATCAAATATTGTTTTCCGTTTCACATTCTTCTGTTTCTTCAGGCTGTGCAGGGCTCTCCTGCTCCATAACAACACCCTGAACTGCATTATGTTCCTGAGGGTACGTTACAGTTTCAACGGGTTTTTCCATTATTGCCAGTATCTTCTCGAGCTCCTGTGCGGTACGCCTGTATGTTGGAGAGTTGTCGATGGCGGCGATGAACTCTTCATCGCACATCTCATCATCCGTATATATGTGTATCTTGTAGGTCGGTTTATAGTAGGTGTCTGCCATCTGCTTGAGTTCCAGTTCCTCCTTTTTCCGTCTCTCCTCTTCCTCGCGCGTAATCTTTATCTTCTCTTCCTCCTCGGCTTTTACTATGGGCTCCATGCCCGGAATATTGTTCATGCCGAATCCGGTAGCAAGTACCGTAACCTTGACTTCTCCCTCGTCGAGGTTGTGGTCTCTGCTGTAACCCCATATCAGTTCGATGTTCTCTTCCTGGAACTGGGACATGAAGTTGTCAACCTCTCCCATCTCCTCTACGCGTATCGGAGTGTTGGGGTTCTCGTAGATGTTGAACAGAATCTTCTTTGACTTGTATATGTTGTTGTCGTTGAGCAACGGCGAGTGTAGCGCGCTTCTGAATGCGCGTGACACGCGTCCTTCACCTTTCTCTATTCCATAACTCATTATGGCGACACCGCCGTTCTTCAGAATCTTCCTGACATCGCGGAAGTCGAGGTTGATGGTACCGCGGGCGGTAATTATCTCGGCTATACTCTTTGTCGCTGTCGTAAGTACATCGTCAACCATCTTGAATCCTTCCGTAACCTCCAGTTTCGGGTATATGTCTATCAGCCTCTGGTTGTTTATGACAAGCAGGGCATCGACATATTTCGACATCTCCTTGACTCCCCTCAGAGCCTGTCTTATCTTGCCGCTCATCTCGAACTTGAACGGTATGGTCACGATACCGATGGTGAGGATGTCCATACTCTTTGCTATTCTGGCAACAACGGGAGCTGCACCTGTACCTGTACCGCCACCCATTCCGGCTGTGATGAATGCCATTTTGGTGCCGTCGTTGAAGAGTGCCTTTATCTCTTCGCTGCTGGCCTCTGCTGCCTTATGAGCGAATTCAGGGTCGTTTCCTGCTCCAAGTCCTTCGGTAAGCTCTACTCCGAGCTGCACCTTCTTTGGAATGGGAGAGTTCTGCATTGCCTGCACATCCGTATTGCATACCGCAAATGATACGTTGTGTATGCCCTTGCGGTACATGTTGTGTACTGCATTGCTGCCACCGCCTCCTACACCTACGACCTTGATAATCCTCGGAGCGTCCGTAGGTATCGAGAATGGCAATCTTTTCTTTGTCTGTTCATTCATTTCCATACTCTTTGTATCACTTGTTATCAGTTGTTTTCATTTTCACCCTCATCTTCTTCAGTAGCATCTTCGAACCAATCTTTGAAGAACGAAACGACCGGGTTCGGTTTCTTGTTCTTTTTCTTTTCTGCCTTCTCCTTGATCTTTCTCAGACGCTCAGCCTCCTTTTCCTCTCTTTTTCTCTCCTTTTCTTCTCTTTCTTTCTCCTTCCTTATTCTCTCTTCCTCCTCTTTTCTCTCCTTATCGGCGAGCTTGTCATTCTCTGTAACCTGTTCTTCAAGCTCTTCGTCCATGAATATCTCTTGCTGCACTACCGCTTTCGGGGTCTCCTTTATCAACTCCTCCTTTTCACAACAGTTTGCCTTTCCTTGTTTGAGAAGGCCGTAAAGTGTTGTGGAAATGCAGCTGACATTCACGCCGCTGTCGCTGATGATATTGAACTTGGGCTCCGATATAATCTCATTCTTGAAGTTTGGAAGGAACTCGTCGAGCAATAGGCCGAGGTTCTTCAGCTTTGATCCGCCACCGGTAAATATTATATGGTGGATGTGTCCGTCGAAACCGTCTATGCGTGCCTTCACGTTCTGGAGAATCTCGCTCATTCGTGCGTATATGATACTGTCGGTCTTTTCGGTCTCTATCGCAAGTCCGCTCTCGTTCTTTCCGGGCTTGTATCCGCGTATAATCTTTATCTCCTCAGCCTCGTTGTATGATATGTGTTCGGCACACAGGTCTCTGGTAATATTGCTGCTTCCTATCGGAAGTATGTTGAGCATTCTCAGTACGCCTTTCGTATAAATGGATATGGTAGTTGTGTCTGCACCGATATTGACAAGAGCACAACCGTTGCGGCGTACATCCTCGCTTAAGAGAATATCTGCGTCTATGCATGCTGCGCAACTGCTGTCTTCAATGACCAGTTTCGCTTCGGCGAAGCTGTCGTTGAGCTGTTTCTGGTACTGCTCCTTGAATAGCAGGTTGAGGTAGTTACCCTCAATAATTTTGGCAGCGGTGCCTATGGGCATCGTCTCCATCTTTCCGTCGAGCTTGTACTCTTGTTTTATGGTGCCTACGCTTACATATCCTTCGGGGCACAGGAAGGTAGTGTCGTTCTCAATGGCGAGGCTGTCAACTGTGTTTTCCGAGATTCTTGTGTAGTCCTCGTATCCCTTTGTGACCTTTGAACCTACCGATTTCATTGATAATCCCGCCAATGAAGTGTAGGCGCGCTTTATCTCTACATCGTATTTCTCTGCAAGTCCATGCTCCAGCATGTTGATGATGCCCGATATGGCTTTGCTGGTCTCCACTATGTTGCGTACTATACCTTTTGTTATGAATCCTTCGACCGGCGTGCTTGCCGTGGCGAGAATCTTCATACCTTCGGTAGTCTCTACGCTCACAGCTCCGGAAATCTTCGAAGAACTCAGTTCAATGGCTGCTATATAATAAGTATTTCCCATATATATGTAGTTTTATTCCTTTCCAGAATTATGCTTTCATTCACGCTTCGTGCAGATTACCCTGTCGCTGTACTCTGCATTCAGCTTTATGTATTTGTTCCATCCTACAGTGCTGAGTCCGTTCATGTAGAGACTCTTGACCCTGCTCAGCTTTGTGCTTATGCTGTCTGCCGTACCCAACTCTATTATGTGGTCACCCACGCGCGGAACAAGTATGATGTTCCTTTTTGTGTCGAAATGTACCTGCTCTGTCTGCGCTTTCCAGAACTCGTCGTTTCCGATGGCGTTTGCGACCTCCTTCAGTTCGCATGTCGCCATGCTGTCAACAATGTTTCCGGTCGCTAAAGGCAGGTGGAGTTGTCTTGGAATTCCATCTATTATGGCTCCGTCAGCATCTATGCAGTATTGTCTGTCGTTCCGGTCTATCACGGCAAGTATAGGCCTTCGGCAGTCAATCTCAAGGACTATGTCGCCTTTGTTTGTCTTGTATGTCTGGCAGTTCCTTATCAGAGATATGCTGTTCATGTAGCGTTCTATTTCGAAACACTTCACCTCTTTCAGTCTCTTGCCTTTCGGGTCAAGTTTCATCTCATTCAGCATGGACATGACATCGGTACTGCTGAGGATGTCGCTGTTCTCGTTTATCTTCACTGTTACACCACAGCACAGCTCTTCTTCATCCTTGCCCGGGATGATGAAAAGTGCCGCAACGATATAGCATACCGCAAGCACCAGGACTGAATATTCAAGAATCTTCTTCAACATTATTTCTCTTCAAGTATCTGCTTCATTTTAGGAACATCCGTCTCTATGTCGCCCGCTCCCAACGATACGAGCACCTCAATGGCATCCTTTTCTTTTTCTACAACGGCAAGCACCTCTTCGCGTCTGCACATCATCTTCTCGACTCCAGGTGCAAGACAGTCATATATCAGTTTGCTGGTTACGCCCGGCATCGGTTTTTCACGTGCCGGGTATATATCGACCAGAATGACCTTGTCGAACAGCGAGAGACTTTCGGCAAACTCCCTGTAGAAGTCGGCCGTGCGGCTGAACAGGTGCGGTTGGAACAATACGGTGATTTTCTTGTCCCGGTATAATTCTCTTATCGACTCTGCGCATGCCTTCACCTCGTCGGGGTGGTGTGCATAGTCGCTCAGGAGCACAAGGTTTTCCTCTTTTATGTGGAAATCGAAACGTCTGTCCGCTCCTGCGAAGCTTTTCATCGCCTCTTTCAGTTCATCGGCTTTGGCACCGCATATCTCTGCCATGGCCATTGAGGCGACACCGTTGTCAATGTTTATGCTTACGGGTACGCCTAGTTCCACATCAGCTATTCTCTGCCACGGAGAAACATAGTCAAAAAATATCGTACCAGAACCTATACGTATGTTTTCTGCGTGGAAATCACCGCTCTCACGGCCGTATGTGAATGTTTTTACTCCTTGTTTGGTGCGCGGAGTAACCTCCAGCCCCTCATGTATTATAAGGTATCCGTCCTGTCGTATCTTCTCTGTGAACTGTGCAAAGGCCTCGAGATAGTTCTCTTTGTTGCCGTAGATGTCAAGGTGGTCGGGGTCAGCTGAAGTGATGGCCGCCACGTATGGCTCCAGATGCAGGAATGAACGGTCATATTCGTCGGCCTCAATCACTACCAGGTCGCTCTTGTCCGTGGTTATGAGATTGCTCCGGTAGTTCTTCGAAATGCCGCCAAGGAATGCCGCGCAGTCAATGCTTGACTGGTGAAGCAGGTGTGCGGTCATTGTCGATGTCGTGGTCTTGCCGTGTGTTCCGGCTGCGCATACTCCGCGTTTGCCTTTTGTGATTATGCCAAGGACTTCGGCCCTCTTCTTTACGGTGAATTCTCCGTTGCGGAATAGTTCCCACTCCTTGTGGTCGGCCGGTATCGCCGGTGTATATACCACCAATGTTGTTTCCGGGTCCTTGCATCTGTCGGGAACAAGGTCTATGTTCTCTTCGAAATGGAGTACGGCCCCCTCTTCGGCGAGCCTTTCCGTAAGTTCACTCGGTGTGCGGTCATATCCTGCCACAAACTTTCCCTCGTTGAGGAAATACCTCACGAGAGCACTCATTCCTATGCCTCCGGCACCCAGAAAATATACCGATTCAATATCCTTCAGTTGCATTATCTCAAGTTTTCCTTTTCTCTTCTTGTTTGTTTCTCAATGTATGCGTCGGCAAGCATAAGCACCTCTCCGGCTATCTCCTCCGCAGCATTCGGCTTGCCCATCTTTTCAATGTTCTCTTCCAGCTCGGCTATCTTGGCATCGTCGTTCACGGTTTCTATAGCCTTTGTGATGAGCTCCTCCTTGACTTTAGCGTCTGCCACGTATATGGCTGCGTTCTTGTTCACGAGTGCCATGGCGTTCTTTGTCTGGTGGTCTTCGCTCACATTGGGTGACGGAACCAGTATAACGGCCTTTCCGAGCAGGGCGAATTCGGATATTGACCCGGCTCCGGCGCGCGATACGACGAGGTTCGCTGCGCTCAACGCATTTGCCATGTTCGAAACAAAATCGGTGACGATGAGATTTTCCGGTTTTCCGGCTGCCGCAACCCTCTCCTTCATCTCTTCGAAATAGAGTTTTCCGGTCTGCCAGATGAACTGTATGCCGCTGTTCTGCCTTATAAGTTCAATGTTCGCCATTACACCCTCGTTGATGCTTCTGGCGCCGAGACTACCGCCTACAATGAGCACGCATTTACGGTCGTTGTCGAGCCCCATGGCTTTTTTTGCTTCTGTGCGGTTCGAACGCATGTCAAGCAGAGTCTTGCGTACGGGGTTTCCTGTAAGTTTAATCTTCTCGTGCGGAAAGAACCGTTCCATTCCCTCATAGGCGACACATATCATTTTTGCCTTTTTTGAGAGAATCTTGTTTGTTACTCCCGCATACGAGTTCTGTTCCTGAATCAATGTGGGAATATCCATCTTCGCTGCCATCTTCAGCGTAGGTCCGCTTGCGTATCCGCCGACTCCTACTGCCGCATGCGGTGCGAAATCCTTTATAATCTTTTTTGCCATCCGTTGGCTCTTGAAGATCTTCCACAGCACCTTGAAATTCTTCAGCAGGTTCTTTCGGTCAAAGCCTGCAATAGGAAGCCCGACTATTTCGTATCCGGCTTCGGGAACTCTCTGCATCTCCATCCTGTTGTCTGCTCCGACAAAGAGAATCTTCGCGTTCGGCTGCTTCCTGCGTATGGCATCTGCTATGGAGAGCGCGGGGAATATGTGTCCGCCGGTTCCTCCTCCGCTTACTATGATTCTGTACTCCTTTTTCATACAATTGGTGTTTGTGCTGTTTTTATAATTCGTTCTCTTTTTCTCCACTCTCTTCGGTTGCAACGGGTTCGGCTGTCACCGCTTCCGCCGTCTCTTTGCGTGACTTGTCGCTTGCTTTTTTTGCATATCGGCTTATGCTGAGCATGAACCCGATGTAGATGCAGTTGATTATGACCGATGTTCCTCCCTTGCTCAAAAGCGGAAGGGGCTGTCCGGTGACGAACGTGCTCACCGACACGAACATGTGCATCATGGCCTGTATGACGATTATCATTCCTATTCCCATTACGAGGTATGCCGGGTAGGGGTCATCGCACTTGCTTGCTATTCTTCCGCTCCTGTAGAGTATTGTCATGTAGAGCAACATCACCAATATTCCTCCGATCAGTCCCAATTCTTCTATTATCACGGCATATATGTAGTCGGAATCGGCATGCGGAATATAATCACGCTGTATCGAGTTTCCAGGTCCGCTTCCTATGAGATGACTCGATGCAATGGCAATCTTCGAATATACCATCTGGTCATCACTCGAGTCGAAGTCAGCAGCCGTCTTTTTCTCGGGTCCGCCCACGGCGTCCTTTATTCTGTTCTGCCAGGTTATCACCTTCTGGTTGAATCCCTCTTCCTTGCCGTCGCCTTTCGGCCATAGCATAATGACTGTAAGGAACAATACCGATACGCCGAACCCTATGCCGAGTATCATGAGCAGTTGTTTGCGCGGGATGCGTGCTATGAACAGCATCATGAATATCGTGGCCGAAAGCAGCAGTGCCGTTGAGAGGTTCTCCTTGAATATGATGGCAATAGGCGGCAGGGCGTACAGCAGGATGGGTTTAAGTGCCGTGGCTTTTGTACCTTCGTTCTCCTGGTGTTGTGCCAGTATGAGTGCGGTCACCATCACAAGTCCCATCTTTGCAAGCTCCATAGGCTGGAACGTCATGCCGAAAATGTTTATCCATCGGGCACTGTCGTTAATTTTTGAGTCCGCGTCGAACTGTGCCCAGACAAGACCGAAAAGTCCAATCCAATATATTATGAACGTAAGTTTCTTTATCCACCTTACCTTCATGTTGTGTATGAACCATACGGAGAATATGCCTCCAAGCAGGAACACCGAGTGTTTAATGATAGGAAGCCAGTAGCTGCCTTTTTCATATGTCTGGCGGCTTGTCGCACTGAATACCTCCACCCATGATATGGCACATAGTATGAAGAAGACAGCCCATATGACCTTGTCTCCTTTGAAAAGTATCCTTTTAAGTTTCTCGCTTCCCATATGCTCTGTTTATAGTTTGCAAACCATTTCCTTGAATTGTCTTCCCCTGTCCTCGTAGCTCTTGAACAGGTCGAAACTTGCACAGCATGGACTGAGCAGCACTGTCTCGCCGCTTTTTGCCATCCTGTATGCCTGACGGACACACTCTTCCATTGAGTGTGTATCGGCAATCGGCAAGCCGAATCCACTGAAGAATTCCTGTAGCTTGCTGTTGTCGGCTCCCAAGAATATGAGGCCGCAACATTTCTCCTTTACCAATTCTGCTATTTCGCTGTAGTCGTTGCCCTTGTCCTTTCCTCCAAGTATGAGTATTGTCTTGCTCTTCATACTCTGCAAGGCGTACCAACAACTGTTGACGTTTGTAGCTTTGGAGTCGTTTATATATTCTACACCGTTCACTTTGGCAACTTTCTCCAAACGATGTTCCACACCGGCAAATGTCTTCAGTGCTTCGCGGATGGTCTCCTTACGTATTCCTGCCACATTCGCCGATATTCCGGCAGCCATTGAGTTGTACAGGTTATGTTTGCCGGTGAGTGAAAGCTCCTCGAGCTCCATGTTGAACGGTGTAGGCTCTGTGAAGACCAATATCTCCTCCTGTGTATATGCGGCACTATTCTCCTGTTTTTCCTCGGCAAAGGGGTAGAGCTTTCCGTGGTTATATTTGGGTAGCTCTTTACGTATTATCGGGTCATCGTTCCAGTATATGAAAGCATCGTCGGGCTTCTGGTTCTGCAGTATGCGGAACTTTGCGTCAACGTAATTCTGCATATCGTAGCCGTAGCGGTCGAGGTGGTCGGGGGTTATGTTCATGAGCACTGCAACATTGGCGCGGAACTCATACATGTTATCGAGCTGGAAACTGCTCAGCTCAACCACGTAGTACTCCTTGTCGTCCTCGGCAACCTGCAATGCAAGGCTGTTCCCGATGTTTCCGGCAAGCCCCACATTCAGTCCGGCTTCACGGAATATATGGTATATCAGCGATGTGGTGGTCGTCTTTCCGTTGCTTCCCGTGATGCAAATCATCTTTGCGTTCGTGTAACGTCCGGCGAACTCTATCTCCGATATTATAGGAATTCCGGCATCCTTTATCTTTACGATTATCGGTGCCTCATCTGGAATGCCGGGGCTTTTTATGACCTCTCCGGCATTGAGGATGAGTTCCTCGGTGTGTCGCTTTTCTTCCCAGGGAATCTCGCGTCCGTCGAGCATCTCCTTGTACTTCTCGGCAATGCCTCCGAAGTCCGACACGAATACATCGAAACCCAGTTTCTTGGCAAGTACAGCTGCTCCGCAGCCGCTCTCGCCGGCTCCCAATATAACTATCCTCTTTTCCATTTATCTTATCTTGAGTGTCATGAGTGTTATGGCTGCCATTATTATGGTAACAATCCAGAAACGCAGAGTGACTTTTGCCTCGTGGTACGGTCTTCTCGGTCCTTTAAGCAGATATTTGCATTCGGGGTCGAGTTTGTCTTCTCCCAAATTGTAGTGATGGTGCAACGGCGTGCGGCGGAATATCCTCTGCTTTATACCCTTCTTCTTGCCTTTCTTGAAGTAAGCGACCTGCATTATTACGGATAGGTTTTCCGCAACGAATATACCGCAGAGAAGGACGAGCAGTATCTCCTTGTGTATTAGTATTGCAAGCACACCTATTATTCCTCCGATTGTCAGGCTGCCCGTATCTCCCATGAATACTTGTGCCGGGAAGGAGTTGTACCACAGGAAACCTATCAGCGCACCGATGAATGCGAAGGTGAATATCACGACCTCCTCTCCTCCTGGCAAGAACATTATATCGAAGTATTCGGCCCACCCGATGTGGCTCGATACATAAGCCAGTACTGCCAGTGCCACGCCTATTATGGCCGCATTTCCGGCAAGCATACCGTCCATGCCGTCATTCAGGTTCGCTCCGTTTGAAACTGCGGTTACTACGAGTATAGTAACAATGACGAACAGTACCCAACCGGCCTCTTCCTTGTATTCGCCGCAGAACGACATCACTTCACTGTAGTCAAGGTTGTGGTTCTTTATGAACGGGATTGTGGTTTTGTTCACCTTTTCGGCCTTGGCTACGTGGTGGATCTCCTCGACTTCACCTTTGGAAACCGTGACATTCTCGCGCATCACGGCCTGTGGGCTCAGGTAGAGAGTGAGTCCTATGACCAGTCCAAGTCCCACCTGTGCAAGAATCTTCACCTTGCCGGGTATGCCGTCCTTGTTCTTCTTGAATGTCTTTATATAGTCATCGGCAAATCCAAGGATTCCCAGCCATACGGTTGTAATCAGCAGAAGTATCATATATACATTGTCGAGCCTTCCAAGGAGAATACATGGTATCAGGATGGCTATTATTATGATGATACCTCCCATGGTGGGTACACCGGCCTTAAGGTTGTTCTTGTCGAAATCGCGCAGAGTCTCCGTTATCTGCTTCTTTTTGAAGTAGTTGATGAGGCTGCTTCCGACCCATGTCGAAATTATCAGCGAAATGACTATGGCGAGGAGTGCTCTGAACGATACGTACGTAAAGAGTCTTGCTCCCGGAAAATCTGTATCCTGCAACAGGTCGAAAAGGTAGTATAGCATGGTGTCTGTCCTTTGTTATGCGTTGAAAATGCCGTTTATAATCTCTTTGTCGTCAAAATGGTGCTTTACGCCATTGATCTCCTGATAGTTCTCATGACCCTTTCCTGCAACAAGAACGACGTCGCCGCTCTGTGCAAGCGCGCATGCTGTCCTTATAGCCTCGCGGCGGTCAACTATTGATATGACCTTCTTCTTCTGTGTCTCGTCGAGTCCTGTAAGCATGTCGTTTATAATTTCCTGTGGGTCTTCGTTGCGTGGGTTGTCCGATGTAAGTATCACTTTGTCGCTGCTCCTTACGGCTTCGGCTGCCATCATCGGGCGCTTGCCCTTGTCTCTGTTTCCACCGGCTCCGACGACTGTGATTATCTTTCCTCTTCCTCTGAGAACCTCGTTTATTGTTCCCAATACGTTCTTTATTGCATCGGGAGTGTGTGCATAGTCAACGACTGCCGAAACTCCCTCCTTGGAATGGATTGTCTCGAAACGTCCTGAAACAGGTTTCATAGTGCTCAGTACACGGAGAGTCTCTTCAGCGTCCTTTCCAAGCTCGAGCGCAGCCGCGTATATGGCAAGCAGATTGCTCACGTTGAATCTTCCTGTCAGCATAGTGGCGAACTCCCTGTTGTTGAATTCGAGTACCATGCCGTCGAGGTGCGTTTCGACGATTCTTGCTCTATAGTCACATATCGTGCGCGATGAGTACATCTTTACATCGCCGCGACAGTTCTGTACCATCACAGGGCCGTTCTTGTCATCGAGGTTGGTTATGGCGAAGGCGTTGCGCGGCAGGTTGTCGAAGAAACTCTTTTTGGCTTTAAGGTAGTTGTCCATGTCGCCGTGGAAGTCCATGTGGTCACGTGTGAGGTTCGTGAAGATTCCTCCTGCGAATTCAAGACCTCCCACCCTTTGTTGTGCAAGCGAGTGGGAACTCACCTCCATGAAGGCATATTCACAACCGGCATCTACCATTTGTGCGAGAAGCCTGTTCAGCGATACCGGGTCAGGTGTCGTGTGGGTCGAAGGGTATGCCTCGCCGTCGATGTAGTTGCATACGGTCGAGAGCAGGCCGCACTTGTGTCCCATCTTGCGGAACAGTTCGTACAACAATGTGGCTATTGTGGTCTTCCCGTTCGTGCCGGTAACTCCCACGAGTCTCATTTTGAGCGACGGCTTGCCATAGAATGCGGTGGATATGACGCCTGTCACGGCCTGGGCATCGGCCACCTTTATGTATGCTATTGACGGGTTCAGCTTTTCAGGCATCTCTTCGCACAGGATGGCGGCAGCACCCTTCTCCTCGGCGGCTGCAATATACTGGTGTCCGTCTGTCTGGGTACCTTTCATCGCGATGAACATATCGCCCTCTTTTACCAGTCTGGAATCGATGTTGACTCCAAGCACGTCCACCTCCTCTTTAGGGAGTACAAGCCTGTTGTATTGAATGTCTCTTAATAGTACGCTTAATTCCATTATGTGTATGTATTGAATTTTGTTTTTGTAATTTCTTACGGTTCAAGAGCCAGCATTATTATCTCTCCGTCTGTTATCTCTTTTCCGGGTTCGATGCTTTGCTGCTTTACTTTGCCGTATCCTTGAATCTGTACCTTGAGGCCGCATTTCTGCAAGAGGTGCAGTGCGTCCTTTGCTCCCATTCCCCTTACGTCGGGCGTGATGCCGTATTCAAAGACCTTGGTCTCGTAATACATTTCTCCGTACTTGTCGTTCTTTATGCTTCCCCATAATGAATCGGATACCGTTGCCGGACTTTGCGTTCCGGCTATTCCCAAGGCGTTCAGGACGTAGTTTGCCTCGAATATGCTTCCCGGTATTACTGCGGGCCTGAGAGTCGCATTCTTATCGACGGCTTCGGCTATGTCCGATGTCAGGTTCTTCGACATTATTTTTTCTGCAATGTTCCGGAACGCTATGGCCGATGTACTTCCGCCGCCGTAGCTGTTCTTGCTGCGCTGTTCCGGTGTACGCGTGTCCAGCTTCTTGTCATAGTGCATCTGCACTATAAGAGTGTATTCCGGGTTTTCCGCAGGGAAGAAACCGCAGAAACTCATCAGTTTCTCGTCATTGTTTTTGTTGGACTTGTTGGCGGTACCGGTTTTGCCCACTATAGTCATCATTTCCGAGTGTGCTCTTTTTCCCGTTCCGTCAAGTAGCCCGTGGTTCTTGTTGAACTTGCCTATGCCGTTCACAACTTCGCTCAGCAGGTATGTGACAGTATCTGCCGTCTCCTTCGATATAAGCTGTTCGTTCAGCACTACCGTCGGGAATGACTTCACGACCTCTCCTTCCGAAAGGATTGCCTTTACCAGGCGTGGTTTTATGTACCTGCCGCCGTTGGCTATGGTGTTGTAGAATGTGACCATGTTCAGGGCGGTAGTGGCGATTCCGTATCCGTATGATAGGGTGTGCAGGGTCGAATTTCCCCACCTTCCTTTCATGTCTGGCGTTGTCATGTCCGGGTTTACCTCTCCTTCTATGACTTTGTAGTTGTCTGTAATGCCGAATCTCTTCAGCGTATTGATATATGCCTGAGGGTCATTCATGTAGGACTTGCGTATGAACTGCGTCATTGCGATGTTGGAGGAGTACATCATTGCCTCGCGCGGTGAGAAGAGGCTTGTGCCCTCCGGCCCCCTGTACATCTCGTCGGTGACTCTGTGGCCGTCGAAAACATGCACCCTGCTCTCATATACAGTGACAAGGTCCTTGGTCGTTATCTTCTTGTCTTCCAGCATTGCGGTCATCGCTACGGTTTTGAAGATGGAACCGGGTTCATTGCGTTCGGTGAGCGCATGGTTCGGCGTGCCGTTGTATGGTATTATCTCGCCTGTTTCAAGGTATGCGAAACCGTCTCCTATCGTAGCTCTTGTAAGGTTCACTATGGCTTTGATGTCGCCGGTCTTTGTCTCCATAAGTATGGCCCAGCCCGAAGCGAGTTCCTTCTCCTCCAGAACCTTTTTTACCTCTTCATAGCATATGTCCATCATCTCCGGGTCGAGTGTGGTCTGCACGTCATACCCGTTCTGCGGCAGTTTGTCGGTCTTGGTGATGAACTCACCTCCAACCTTTTCTATATGTCCGATACCGGACTTGCCTCTCAGGTATTCGTCGAATGTCTTTTCGAGCCCGTTTATCTCTTCTATTATGCTGCCGTCTTTCTTTTCGGTGTTGCGCAATACGCCGATAGTGCTGCAGCCGATATCTCCGTATATCCTACGGCGTTCAATCTCCTTTGTCGAGCGTGCGCCGCTGTATTTGTGTCCAAGGTTGAATATGGGCAGCTCCATTATGCGCTTGTACTGGGTATATGATATTCTGCCCTTGTAAAGCCTTACACCGCCCTTGAGACCTTTCCATCCTTTCGTGATGGTCTTCTTGAATCCTTCGGGTGTCTGTCCGGGCAGAATTCTGCTGAGTTCCTGGCATACCTCATCCAAGTGCTTCGTCCACAGTGAATCTCTCTTTCTCTGTGTCTCTCTGGCATCCTTCGGGTCATCCTTATTTATATATTTGAAGTCGAAGAAAATCCTGTATTGCGGCAGTGTGCTCACCATGAGCTCGCCTTTGTCGTCGAGTATGTTGCCTCGGCGTGCCGGAATCTCAACGTTTGAACTTATCTTCTTTTGTTCCTTGTAGTCTCTCTCGACCTCCTGCCACATCTCCCTGTCGAAGAACATTATCTTTGTCGCGATGCCAATAATGGCCACCCCCCAGAAGGCAAAGAACAGTACCACCAGGAGGTTGAAACGGAATATCGCATTTTTACGCATCTTGAACATATGTCACTTCTTTATTTTGTAGGGTGCCTTGTTGCTTATCTTCAAATCACTGCCGTTTTTCTTGAGAAAATCCTCTATGTTTGTCTGCCTGCTCTTGGAGGCCAACTCGCATTCAAGCGTGAGCAGAGTATTCCTCAGCTCATTCTTCTCTTTGGTGAGCCTGTCAATCTTCACGAGTTCCTGTTCGTACTCGTATCTGTTGCTCACATATATGAATGAGTATAGTATTATGAGACCGAGAAGCAGCGAGTTCTTCGTTATGAAGTCGCTGACGAATATCCGTCCGCCGAATATGTAGCCGAATATTCCGGTTTTCTTTTTCTTCTTTTTACCGTCTTTCTCCTTGCTCATGACTGTTCTTCTTTCTTTATCGCAATGCGTAGTTTCGCGCTTCTTGAGCGGGGGTTTCTCTCCATCTCTTCGTCTGTTGGCACAATGACCTTTTTCATCTCGAACGGCGATGTGCTTCTCCCGAAGAAGTCCTGTTCTACCTTGCCTTCGAAATTGCCGCTCTTCATGAAGTTCTTCACGATACGGTCCTCGATGGAATGGTATGTTATGACTACTAGCCTTCCTCCGGGCTTGAGCAGGTCCTTCGCGCTGACAAGCATCTCCTGCAACGCTTCAACCTCCTTGTTTATCTCAATGCGCAGAGCCTGGAAAACCTTTGCCATCTCTTTCTTCTCGCGTTGGAGCGGACAGAAAGGCTTGGCTATCTCCTTGAGTTCGTTCACTCTCGTTATGGGCTTTTCTGCGCGCGCCTTGACAATTCTTGCAGCCAGTTTGCGTGCGCAGTTGAGCTCTCCGTAGAGTTTGAATATCCTTGTCAGTTCCTCTTCGCTGGCCCTGTTGAGAAGGCTGGCGGCCGTTTCTCCTCCGCGTTTGTTCATCCTCATGTCGAGGTCGGCGTCGAAACGGAACGAGAAACCGCGTGTCTCGTCATCGAAATGGTGACCGGAAACGCCGAGGTCGGCAAGTATGGCATCCACTTCTGTGGCATCGTGGTAACGCATGAAGTTGTATATGAACCGGAAGTTGCCCCTCACGAATGTAAAGCGGCTGTCATCCGGCGCGTTCTTCTCTGCGTCTGCATCCTGGTCAAAGCTGTAGAGGTGTCCCTCTTTTCCCAGCCTGCCGAGAATTTCCCGTGAGTGTCCGCCGCCGCCGAACGTGACATCAATGCATATGTCACTTGTGTCTATCTGCATTCCCTCTACGCTCTCCTTCAATAGTACAGGAGTGTGGTATGTCTGTGTATTATCCATTTTCGCCTCCCTTTCCGGCTGTCATTATAGCTTCAAGTTCCTTCCCGAACTCTTCGGGTGCCATGAACGGCTGTTCGAGCTTCTCCTTGGCCCAGATTTCAATGGTGTCGTCCATTCCTATGAACCTCACCTCCTGTACTATCCCTGCCATTGCGAGATATCTTTTCGGGAGCAGAATGCGTCCGTTGCCGTCGATGTTCAGTTCCTCGACGTCGGCAACGAACTGGCGGAACAGCATCTGGTGCTTCGCGTTCCATTTGTCGAGCCTTGAGCGGAGCAGGTCGAGTTGCTCGTTCCAGCTCTGTTCGGGATATATCACCAGGCAGTTCTGGTAAACATCCTTGCGCAACATGACTTTGTCGCAGCCTCCGGCCTGGAGAATGCGGCGGAAACAGGCCGGGAGGAAAACCCTTCCCTTGCTGTCTGTCTTTGCTTCGATGTTGCCTATGAAACGCATACTTTTTGTCTAAAATATATAATTCGTTCCAAAAATACACAATTCCCCACAATTCCCCACAATTTGCCACAATAAATTTTCAATAAAGTTTTCAACAGCTCGTGGAAAACCGCTCCATCTGCTATTTGTCTGAAAATAAATATTTTGTTCAGTGTATTGCAGAGTGGGGGGCTGTTCTGTCCGCACTTCTTGTCTTTTATGCAAAAAAGAACTATTTTTGCCATATAAAGAGAAAAAACATGAACGGAATCTATCATCGCAGCATTGCTATTTTTCTCTCTGCAATGCTGTTTTTTTCATCAAATTGCGGATTGTCTGCCCAGTCTTCCATGAAGCATGGCTACAGGAGTATTACCGAAGAGAATTCAAGAGCCATGGTGGGCTTTTTGGCGAGCGATCTTCTTGCCGGCCGCGAGGCGGGAATGCCCGGCAGCGGTGTGGCGGCCGATTACATAATCTCTTTGCTCGGAATGTGGGGAATAGAGTATGATTTACAGCCCTTCCGTATCGTTAAGGGTGAAGCCGGTTGGGTTCTTGAAGGTGATGCCCGCTACAGCGGATATGCGGCTGCCGGCGGTGAGGTCCGTCGCCTGAAGAATATAGTGGCTGTTATTCCCGGCGAAGGTCCGGGCTTTGTGGTCGCAGGTGCTCATTACGATCATCTTGGCATTGGCACGGCACTTGCCGGTGACAGTTGCTACAATGGTGCCGATGACAATGCTTCGGGTGTTTCGGCACTTCTTCAGTTGGCCAAGGCATTCAGGGAATCGGGCAGGAAACCTCGTCGCAGCATCGTCTTTGCCTTTTGGGACGGCGAGGAGCTGGGGCTGCTCGGTTCAAAGTTTTTTGTCAGGGAATGCTCCATTTTATCGGATATTTCAGCCTATATGAACTTCGACATGATAGGTCGTGGTCCGGTAGAGAATCCGGCACATGTAAGCTATCTTTATACGGCCGAAAATCCCAGGTTCGCCGAATGGCTTAAGGATGATGTGAAGGAGTATGGCTTCCGTTTCGAACCGTCTTATGCGCCGAAAGAAAACCTTTGTGCAGGCAGTGACAATGCCCCGTTTGCGAAAGCCGGGATACCCATCGTTTGGTATCACACGGAGGGGCATCCCGACTATCATCGTCCGTCCGATTCAGCAGGCAAGATCGACTACGTGAAAATGCTGGACATTACGCGTGCGGCATATCTCTGTCTCTGGCGTCTTGCCAACGAACGTAGTTATTGAACCGTACCTGCGTTCTTCGGCAGGTAGCGGTTAAGCAGGAAGCAACCGATTATTGCCGAAACGAGAGAACCGCATAGGATTCCGAGTTTTGCTTGGTTGAGAAGCTGTGTGCCGCTTTCACCCAAAGATGCGTATGACAGGTCGGCAATGAAGATTGACACAGTGAGTCCGATTCCGCACAGCATGCATACCGATGCGAATGATTTCCAGTTGGCTCCCTGTGGCAACTGCACAAATCCCAGTTTGATGGCAATCCACGAGAATGAGAACACACCGATGAACTTGCCGGCAACAAGACCTATGATGACTGACAGTCCTATGCCGCCAAATACACTTCCGATGCTCATTGCCGAGAGGTCGATACCGATGTTGGCAAGTGCGAAGAGAGGAATTATGAAATAGCCAATGATATTGTGCAAGCTATCCTCCAACTCTTGCAGTGGGCTGATGAGCTTATCGGCAGCCGATTCAATGCTCTTGAGCGTATGTATCTCGTCATTCGTGAGTATCACTGTGTGATGCTTGCCGCTCACATCTGTAACTGGGAACTTGTTTATGTTGTTTCGAATGCGTTCAATGTAGTGTGGAGAACCCTTGCGCAGCGAGGCCGGGACGCAGAATGCAACAATGACTCCGGCGATTGTCGCATGTATTCCCGAATTGAGCATCGCGTACCACAGAGCCAGTCCGACCGCAAGATAGAACGACTTCTTCATTATCTTTTTCTGGTTTCCTACTATGAGAAGAGCCACGCAGGCTGCCGCTATGAGCAGGTATGTGATATTGAGGCTCGAAGAGTAGAAAAGGGCTATGACAATTATTCCGCCAAGGTCATCGGCTACGGCAAGTGCAGCAAGGAATATCTTCAGCCCAATGGGGACTCTTGTCTTGAATATCGACAGCACTCCCAACGAGAAGGCGATGTCTGTTGCCATAGGTATTGCAACGCCCCTCAGCATGTCCGCATCTGCAGGGCATGCGAGCCAGAAGAAAAGTACGGGGACAAGCATGCCGCCACATGCACCGATGATCGGAAGCATTGCCTTTTTTGCCGATGAGAGCTCTCCGACAAGTACTTCACGTTTTATTTCGAGTCCCACGGAGAGGAAGAATATGGCCATGAGGAAGTCGTTTATAACACTCATCAGGCTCATCGCGTGTCCGTTATGGCTGAAAAGGTTGAAACTGCCCACCGATAGTTGCACTTTCTTATCCCACAGGCCGAAATACATATCTTTCAGCTCCGTGTTGGCAATGATCAGTGCTACGACGGTACAGACAATAAGTACGGCACTTGTAGTGACGTACTTCTTTATCATGCTTTTGAAACTGTAGTTGTTTGTTGGCATATTGTGCATGTTTTGTTAGGGAGTGCAAAAGTACACTCTTTTTCCGCTACCGAAAATTGTGGTCTATTCTAATATGCGATAGCTGCAATCGGTTTTGTCTATAAATAAGGTGCGCTGTACCGCGGTACAGCGCACCTTATTTATAGATTTATGTCATAATTCCGTTACTCTTCCGGTGTGAACATGGGGTCCCATGCCGGGAGCATTGTGGGCTTCTCTTTCAACACCTTCAGGACATTTTCGGGAACATACTTCTTGTCAACTACCAGGCGGAACATATATTCGTCGAACCACTGGTCTGTCATTATAAGTGTTCCGTGGAATCCTGAATTCGGGCCCCAGCTGTTCTCTACCTGCCATTTTACGGGTTTTCCGTCCTTGTCTATGTCAACCGCCATGAGTGTCATCGCATGCGAAGAGCCGCTGTCGAATGTCATCACGCGTTCTTTCTTGTCCATGCCGAACTCAACGCCGAGCAACTCGTCATATATGTAGTTGTCAATATCGAGTGTTCCGCGTTTGGAATTCAGGAATTTGCCTACATCGCATGAGAAGTACATCATTGTATTGTCCTTTATTGACGCAATGGCCATTTTCTTTATCTCGTCGAGCGGAAGGTTCACATAAAGCCAGTTGTGTCCGTCGTAGAGGTGGCGGTCATATTCAATTTCATAGCTCTTCCAGTAGGGACGTGTGGGGTCATTCATCAGCATCACGTAGTCATCCTGTAGGTTCAGTCCGATGTACTTCTGGTAGAAACTCTGTGGGGTATATGTCTGAGGCTCCTCACGGTATTTGCCGTTGACGTCCTTAGGTGCCCATGTGAATTCAGTCGGCGGCACTCCGTAAACCTGTGCGAGCATTCTGTAAACGACTTTCAGCTGTTCCTTCTTCATTTTGAGCAAATCCTTCTCCTTTTTGCCGTTTTCATGGGCTTCGCGCAGTTCAAGGCCGAATTCGCGCAACTTTGAGGTGAGCAGTGACGAGAAAGCCGATGTGTTGTCGCTTGTGTAGCTCTCTTTCATTACTCCCTTTGGTACAAGGCCGTATTTCGCGACGTTGTCCGCAACGCCGGTGAATGTGCCGCCGTCGCTCAGCGGGTGCTTGAAGAGCCACTCCACCATACGGTCGTCAAACGGCTTCTTGCGTGTGTCAATCACTCCCTGAAGGAACAGGTTCGACTTCTCCAGCTGGTCGAAGAAGAAGTTATATACCTGTGAGAACTCGAATGCGCCAAGGTCTTCGTTTTCAATCATCATTGCACGCATCACGTTCATGCCTGTGAATAGCCAGCAGCGTCCCGATGACTTCTGGTCGGTGATACCTTTCGACTTCACGCTATGGCTGAAGTAGGTGTCAAGTTCGTTGAGATTCTCCTGGTTCAGTGCAAGTTCCTTGATGGGCTTTGAAAGAAGAACGTTCTGGAGTGCCTTTTCAGCTGTCGTTGGTTTGTAACTGTCGCTCAGTTCCTTGAGCATTGCGGCATCTATGCCGCCGTTGCTGTTCTGTGCGACGGCTCCTGTAGCGAGAAGCGCGGCTGCAATGCAACCGATAAGTTTTGTCTTGTTCATAATATACGGTATTTATTTCAGTCCTAATGATTTATGTATGGGTACTGCCATGTATGCCAACGCCGACAGTGTGAACAGTATGTATGACAATACTATGTATGTTGCTGTAAGCGAGAAGTTCCACATATGTATGAGACATGTGTTCACAATGGCGAGGAACAGCAGTGAACTGCCTATTATCATTGACGTTTTTCTTGAGTAAGAAAGGAATATCAGCAGTAATGCACCTACGACCGCAAGTACTATGAAGATTGTCATAACCTGTTCACCGTCATTATCTAATCTGTAAAATGCACTCGGTGGCGTAATAAGGAATGTCGTAAGGCTACCTGCAATCAGTGACAGGGACGCAATGATGCCTGCAATGTATCTGTTCCCGCTTTTTCCCTGTGCCGGTTTCCCTTTTTCGGGAATTTTGTCAGGAACCTTATCCTCTATTATTATAGTCTTGTCATTTATTATAGTCTTGTCATCGTCTATGATTACGGTATCATCATTGTGCTTGCCTTTGTCTTTTTCGGGCATCTCTTTCTTGACTTCGCTGTCGAGCATGCCGATGAACTCTTCAACGCTTTCGGGGCGGTCTTTGCGCCTTGGCTGCATTGCGGCCTCTATTGCTTTGCGTACAGGAAGAGATATCGATACAGGCAGTTCTGGCAGTCCGTCATCATTTACATCTGTTGCGTGCGGCGGTGTCTTGCCTGCCAGCAGTTTGTAGAGTGTCGCTCCCAAGGCGTATATGTCCGTTGCAGGCGAGAACGATGATATACCGCCTTTCTTGTACTGTTCCAGGGGTGCATATCCGTCACTCAGGCCTATGAGACCACTGCTGGTCTGCGAGCCATCTTCATCGTAATGTTTTGAAATTCCGAAGTCAATCAGCACCGCCTCGCCATTTTTGTTCAGCATTATGTTCGCCGGTTTAAGGTCAAGGTGGAGCATCTTGCTAGAATGGACTGCTGACAAAGCATCGGCAACTTCTCTTATGTATTGCAAAGCGATATTCTCGGTCAGCGGGCCTCTCTCGTCAACAAGTGTCTTTAGACTTTTGCCTTCAAGATATTCCATGACATAGTATGCAGTGCCGTTATCCTCGAATATGTCGTGGATTCTTATTATGTTCCTGTTGTCGAACGAGGCTATCGTACGTGCCTCTTTTATGAATTTCTGGCGGAATTTCTCCACGAACTCACGGCTTCCGACAGACGGTACTGAAACATGTGAGGTCTCGGCATCGCGGTTACAGTGTTCTCGCATGAAGAACTCCTTTACAGCGACCTTTCTTCCAAGGCTTGTCTGTTCGGCAAGGTATGTTATGCCGAATCCTCCTTGTCCAAGCACATCCAGAATCCTGTATTTGCCGTTATTCAAGTTGCTCCCTTTCTTTAATTCCATATTGAACAGGTTTTGTGTTTTTTATTCAGAACAGTCTCATTTTTCTATTCCAAGTAGTTCGAGAGACTCTGCCGCCTCCTTGTGTCCGTTCATTGCCGCTTTTCTGAGCCATTCCGACGCTTTGGCGTATGACTTTTCAACGCCCCAGCCGTTGACATAGCAGATCCCGAGACTGTATTGTGCGTTCAGCTCTCCCATATTCGCAGCTTTGATGTATAGCTCTGCCGCTTTTTCATATGACTGTTCCACTGCGAAACCATTCTCATGGCACTGTCCCAGGTAGTACAGGGCCTCTTTGTTGTCCTGTTTAGCAGCCTTTTTGAACCATTTCACTGCTTCCGAGAATGATTGCTTGATCCCTTTCCCGTCGCGGTAACAGCATCCGAGCCTGTGTTGTGCCTCTGCGTCACCCTGTTCAGCGGCCTCCATATAATATTTCACGGCTTCGGAATCGGATTGAGGCATCCCTTTCCCGTCACGGTAACAGTCGCCCAATCCGCGCTGCGCTCCGGCATGTCCCTGTTCTGCCGCCTCCTTGAACAATCTGGCAGCCTCGGTGTATGAATGTATTACTCCATCTGCAGTGAAGTAGCAAACCGCAACATTGTATTGAGCTTCGGTATTTCCCTGTTCCGCAGCTGTTTCCCATAAACTGAGTGCTCTGCTCTTTGACTGCTCCACACCTTTGCCGGTACGGTAACATACCCCAAGGCTATATTGTGCATCGGGGTCACCCTGCTCTGCTGCCTTGCGGTACCATTCGGCAGCTTCCTTGTCGGATTGGGGGACACCTTTCCCGTCGCGGAAACAGTCTCCCAAAGTGCATTGAGCCTGTATATGTCCCAACTCTGCAGCTTTTTTGTACCATTCGGCCGCGGCCGTGTATGACTGCTCTACGCCTTTGCCGTTCTTGTAGCATATCCCGAGCAGATAGTTAGCTTCGGCATTTCCATTTTTTGCAAGAGCTTTGAACGCTCCTGTAGCGGCAGCGAATTCACCTTCCTTGTATGCGATGACGGCATCGTCCAGTGTAGTGTTGTCGTACTGTCCTATGTCAAGCAACTTTATGGCCTCTTCTGCATCTTTGTAACCTTGTTTGGCTGCTTTCTGTAACCATTCCGTAGCTTCTATATATGACTGTCCGACTCCCCAGCCGTTGGCATAACACAAACCAAGGTTATATTGAGCTTCGGAATTTCCCTTTTCTGCCAGTTTCATGAATACCTTTGCGGCAGTATCGTAGTCCTCTTTTTCGAGAGCGGCAACCGCATCGCCGACTGTTGCATTGTCCGATTGTCCATTAGCGTTAATGGGTATGAGCGTGAAAATGAAAAGTGCCGCTGTACAGCCCAGTAGTCTTGTCTTGTTCATGTCCGTTTTCGGTAGTTGTGTTCTATTATTTTGCGAAGATAGTTAAATATTAATAAAAAGCAAAGAAACAACACATTAGTGCAGTCTCTTTATGTACAATGTCACAACATGGAGTGGTGGGTATTCGACTATTCCGTTATTGAAAACCTTTGTATCTCTTCGATGAATGCGAGTGCCGTTTCAACATTTTTCACGTTTTCAACGGTGATTATGCAGCGTCCTTCGCCTTCGCGTACACGGCATTTGAACTGACTCGAAGGTATATATGCCATTATTGTGCCGAATGTCTCGCTCGTGTAGTAGCGTTCATTCCGGGTGTCAACAAGGAACAGGTTCATTCTGCCTCCTTTCAGGAAAACCTTTTCCACTCCCAAAGCCTGTGCCTTGCGGCGCAGCGTCACCATGCGTATGAGCTCTTCGCCCTCGGGTGGGATTTTTCCGAACCTGTCCTTCATCCTTGCGCGGAACGCATCGATGTCGCGCTGTTCTGTTATGGAGTCAAGTTCGCGGTAGAGCAGTATGCGTTCGTTGCTGTCGGGCACATATGTGGCAGGGAACAGCAGCTCCAGGTCGCTCTCCACAAAGCACTCCTTGACAAATTTTTCGGCATCGTTGGCGTTTGCCTCCTCCTCTGTCAGTATGTCGCTGAACTCTTCGTCCTTCAGCTCGCGCACGGCCTCGGCGAGAATTTTCTGGTATGTCTCGTATCCCAGGTCGGCGATGAATCCGCTCTGTTCGGCTCCCAGCAGGTTTCCAGCTCCGCGTATGTCGAGGTCCTGCATCGCTATGTGTATTCCGCTACCCAGTTCACTGAAACTCTCAATGGCCTCGAGTCTTCTGCGGGCGTCGGTGCTGAGGCTTTCGCGCGGCGGAGTGAGCATGTAGCAGAATGCCTTGCGCTTGCCGCGTCCAACACGACCGCGCATCTGGTGCAGGTCGCTGAGACCGAAGTTCTGCGCCTGGTTTATAATTATGGTGTTCACATTGGGGATGTCAATGCCGTTTTCGACGATTGATGTGGCAATGAGTACATCGTAGTCGTGGTTTATGAAACCGTAGAGTGTCTTCTCGAGTACAGCCGGCTCCATCTGTCCGTGTCCTATACATACGCGTGCATCGGGAACGTGACGGTTTATCATGTGCGCAAGTTCGTCCATTCCCGAAATACGGTTCGTGATGAAGAACACCTGTCCGTTTCGGCTGAGTTCAAAGTTTATGGCCTCCTTAATGACCTCGGCGTCGAAATTGTGTATCTCCGTCTGTATCGGGTAGCGGTTCGGAGGCGGTGTCTGTATCATGGAGAGGTCTCTTGCTCCCATAATGGAGAACTGCAGGGTACGCGGTATCGGCGTCGCTGTCATGGTGAGCGTATCGACATTCACCTTGAACTGGCGAAGCTTCTCCTTTACCGAGACACCGAACTTCTGCTCCTCGTCAATGATGAGCAGTCCCAAGTCTTTGAATTTTACATCTTTGCCGGTGAGCTTGTGTGTGCCTATAACAATATCCACTTTGCCCTCTTTAATCTCTTCGAGGGTCTTTTTGGTTGCGGCCGCACTGCGTGCGCGGCTCAGATATTCTATGTTGCACGGGAAATCTTTCAGTCGCTCCTTGAACGTGAGATAATGCTGGTAGGCAAGCACGGTAGTGGGTACAAGCACTGCGACCTGTTTGCCGTCCGTGGCGGCCTTGAATGCCGCGCGTATGGCAACTTCGGTCTTTCCGAATCCGACGTCACCGCATATCAGGCGGTCCATCGGGCGTTTGCGTTCCATGTCGCGCTTCACCTCGTTAGTGGCCTTGAGCTGGTCTGGGGTATCCTCATATATGAAACTTGCCTCAAGCTCGTTCTGAAGGTAGCTGTCGGGCGAGAATGCGAATCCCTCTTCTTTGTTGCGTTGCGAGTAAAGCTTTATCAGGTCGCGGGCTATGTCCTTTATCTTCTTCTTGGTGCGCTCCTTCATGCGTTCCCATGCGCCCGTGCCGAGTTTGTTCACAGCAGGAGGCTCGCCCTCCTTTCCGCGGTACTTGGAAATCTTGTGCAGGTTGTGTATGGATACGAATACGATGTCGTCGTTCCTGTATATCAGCTTTATCGCCTCCTGCGTCGCATTGCCGTTGGGAATGCGTACAAGGCCGCCGAATTTTCCCACACCATGGTCTATGTGTACAATGTAGTCGCCTATCCCGAACTCTTTCAGCTCCTTAATGGTGAGAGCAACCTTTCCGTTCCGCGCCCTTTCGCTCCTCAGACGGTAGTTGTGGAAACGTCCGAACAGCTGGTGGTCGGTGAAGAATGCTGTCTTGAGAGTGTTGTCGCAAAATCCTCCGTGTATGGTATGTCCCACTGCGGTGAACGGTATTTCGTCACCTCGCTCTTCAAAGATTGCCTTCAGACGGTCTGCCTGGTGGATGTCGTCGGTAAGCAGGCACAGCCTGTATCCTTTGTCGAGAAGTTCCTTGAAATTCTGCGCCACAAGGTCGAAATCCTTGTGGAACAGGGGCTGCGGAGAGGTGTCGAACTTCACCCTTGTCTTCGCGTGTCCGTTGTCGCGCAGCATCCAGTGCTTGACGCCTTTCGCGTAATCGTCTATTTCGTCTGCCGACATCAACTCCGGCATTTCGGGCAGTTCGCCTTCCGATAGTTTGGCCTGTAGCGTGAATCCTTCGTTCCTCAGCTTCTCAATGCAACCCTTTATGAACTCGAAATCCTTGGTCACGAATATCGTGTTCTTAGGTAGGAACTCCGTTATGGCTACCGACTCCTTGCCGGTGACCTTCGGGACAATCACGGCCTCATCGCTTTTCTCTTTGGAAAGCTGGCTCTCTACCTCAAAGTTTCTTATGCTTTCAACCTCGTCGCCGAAAAAGTCAATGCGGTATGGAAACTCCGATGAAAAGGAGAAAATATCTATAAGGCTGCCGCGTACGGCATACTCTCCCGGAGCATAGACATATGTCACCTCCTTGAACCCCAATGCGGCGAGCTTTTTCTCGATGTCGTCGCGTGCGATAGTGTCTCCGACCGCTACCGTTATGCTCTTCTCTTCGAGGTCGCTCTGCGACGCCACCTTTTCTGCTAATGCATCGGGGTGGGTCACTATCACAAGCCCCTCTTTGCGGCGGCGTCCCGAAAGGCGGCTCATGACTTCGGTGCGCAGGATGCGGTTGGCCTCATCCTCCTGTCCGTACTTCATGGCTCTGCGGAACGACGAGGGGAAGAACAGAATCTCTTTCTCGCCTGCTATCTGTGTCATGTCATGGTACAGATAACCCGCCTCCTCGGCATCGTTCATCACCACAAGGAGTGTCTGCATCGGCGCCTTCTGTTTCAGTCCACAAAGAATCATTGCAGCACTGCTTCCCAATAGACCCTCGAGGAAAGCACTCTTCTTGCCCCCCTCCTCCTTCAACTGCATCAGGGCCTCCACGCCTGGGTGAGTCGAGTATATTTTCTGTATATCTTCAGGATTCATCTTTTCTTCCGTTGCAAAATTAGCCAAATTATTCAAATTTTCTCCCTGCGCACCCCGGCTCTTCCGTTTTTATTGCATAAATTTCATTAAAAACCGCGTTGATTGTTTTATTGTTGTATATTTGCAATTGGTGTATATATAAAATAAGACGTATGGAAGGGTATAGATATAAACTCGGGATGAAGGTCCGCGATTACGAGTGCGACATTCAGGGAGTGGTGAACAATGCCAATTACCAACACTATCTGGAGCATGCGCGCCACGAGTTCCTTGAATCGGCCGGCGGCAGTTTTGCGGCGATGCACAGCCAGGGCGTTGACCCGATGGTTGCCAAGATAACCATGGAGTACAAGCGTCCTTTGCGCAGTGGTGACAGGTTCGAGGTCTGTATAAACATAGAGCGCAAGGGTGCGAAACTCGTGTTCTATCAGGATATATACAACGTTGCCGACGGTTCGCTGGCTGTAAAAGGTGTTGTTGATATTGTCTGCCTAAAGGACGGCCGTCTCACGCGCGGCGAGGCTTTCGATGAATTTTTAGGCAATCTTTCTGAATAAGAAGCTGTTTAAATTTATGTCCTTGAAATTTTTATAGAACATTTTAGAGATGGAAGGTTTATTAGGCATTGTAATTCTGGCGGGAATCTACTCATTGAGATTTGTATTCAAGAGCCTGGTTTCCGCGCCCGATGTAAACGCGAAGCCGATTGCAGGCGAAGTGTTCCCGCAAGTCAATGTTATGGAAGTTCCGCGGGAGCAAGATGCAACCCCAGTGCGTGTGGCACCGGCAAAACCCAATGTGGATGAGGCCGGCAGGGTTGCCGCAAAGACAAATGTGAACAGAACGGAAAAAAGAGAGAAGAGGAGCGGACGCATCTCGCTCGGCAACAGGTCCGAGGCCAAGAAGGCGTTCATATATTCCGAAATCTTCAAGAGAAAATATTGATTATTTGTTCCGCAAGGAACCTGAGACAAAGACAAACATAAAAAGAACTACTATGAGTTATCGCATTATGACAGCCGCCGAGGCTGCCTGCCATATCAACGACGGTGATGGTGTGGGAATCAGTGGCTTTACCCTTTCGGGAACCCCGAAAACAGTTCTGCCCGAGGTGGCGAAACGTGCCGAAGAGGCGCATGCCGCAGGCAAACCGTTCAAAATCAATCTCTATTCCGGCGCATCTACCGGCGACTCCATCGACGGCATGCTGTCACGCGCAAAGGCGATAGGTTTCCGCGCGCCGTTCATCTCCAACCCTACCGTACGCACGGCCATCAACGGCAAAGAGATGCAATATTGCGATCTGCACCTTTCTCTCATGGCTCAGGACCTGCGCTACGGGTATCTGGGCAAGGTCAATGTGGCAATACTCGAGGCCATTGACATTACCGACGACGGCAAGGTGTATCTTACGACAGCCGGCGGTATAGGCCAGACAGTGGCGAATCTCGCCGACAAGATAATCATAGAACGCAACACCTATCATCGCACGATGGGCCTGCATGACGTGTATGAACCGCTTGATCCTCCGTGCCGCAGAGAGATTCCAATCTACAATGCCGGTGACAGGATAGGAAAGCCCTATGTTCAGGTCGATCCCAAGAAGGTTATCGGCATCGTCGAGGTTTGTCTGCCCAACGAACAGGTCGTTTTCAAGGAGCTCGACCCTGTGACAAAGAAGATAGGCGAGAATGTGGTAGATTTCATTGCCGGGGAGATAAAGCGCGGCATTATTCCTGCCGGCGGCCTTCCCATCCAGAGCGGTATCGGCAATGTGGCAAATGCTGTGCTCAAAGGGCTTGAGGAGTGCAACGGTATTCCTGCGCTCGACCTCTACTCCGAGGTATTGCAGGATTCTGTCATCAAACTCATGGAACTCGGGCGTGTGAAGGCCGGCAGTACCTGCTCGCTCTCACTCAGCCAGGAGTGCCTGCAGCATGTATATGACAATCTTGACTTCTTCAAGGATAGGCTCATCCTGCGTCCGTCAGAAATATCGAACCACCCCGAAATAATCCGCCGCCTGGGTATCATTGCCATGAACACTGCCATAGAGGTCGATCTCTACGGTTGCGTGAATTCGTCACACATATGCGGCACACGCCTGATGAACGGTATCGGTGGTTCAGGCGACTTTGCGCGCAATGCCTTCATCTCCATATTCACCTGTCCTTCTACGCAGAAGGGCGGCATGATAAGTTCAATCGTGCCAATGGTCACACATGCCGACCACACCGAGCACGACGTACGCGTTGTAGTTACCGAGTGGGGTGTAGCCGACCTGCGCGGCAAGTCTCCCGATGAGCGTGCGCGTACCCTTATCGAGAACTGTGCCCACCCCGACTACCGCAACCTGTTGTGGGACTACCTGAAGATAGCAAAGAGCGGTCACGTGTCGCATAATGTAGCAGCTGCACTTGGCATGCATGCCACATTCGAGCGCGACGGTGACATGAGACAAACCGACTGGAGCCGCTTCGTATGATGAACAGGAAGAAACTGGTGACAGAAATGGGGCGCATCGATGGCGATGCGTTCCGTTCTGCCGACAAACTGCCGCTTGTCGTAGTGCTCGACAATGTACGGAGCCTGCATAATGTGGGCTCTGTGTTCCGCACGGGTGATGCCTTTCGCGTGGAGCGTATTGTGCTCTGCGGAATAACGGCAACCCCTCCGAGTGCCGAAATTCACAAGACTGCCCTCGGTGCCGAAGATGTTGTCGAATGGCAATACTTTGAATCCACTATGGATGCCGTGGAGCAGCTGCGCTCTGACGGGTACAGGCTCTTTTCTATTGAGCTGTGTGAAGGCAGCATTCCTTTGCAGAACTTTCCTGCGCAGCCGGGTGAACGGTATGCCGTTGTGCTCGGCAACGAGGTGAAAGGTGTTCAGCAGTCTGTCGTCGATGCTTCGGAAGGTGCAATAGAGATACCTCAGTTCGGCACCAAACACTCTTTGAATGTTTCTGTCACAGCAGGAATGGTCATTTGGGAGTTCGCCAAGAAAATGGGAATGGTTGTTGAAGATGAAAGGTGGACACAGTAATATTATACACAAACACAATGAATTTACAGTTTGGAGTTCTCCTCAAGAACGGGGAATACAGAATAGAGAAAGTGCTCGGTCAGGGCGGTTTCGGTATAACCTATCTGGGCGTGCAGAAAAGTCTTGACGACAAGGTCGCTATAAAGGAGTTTTTCATGAAGGAGCATTGCAACCGCGATGCTGCGACTTCGAAAGTATCCGTCGGATCCGTCGGTAGCCGTGAAATTGTAGATAGCTTTAGAAAGAAGTTTACAAAGGAGGCGCGCAATATCCGCAAGCTCAAACACCGCAATATAGTATCCATTATCGATGTATTCGAAGATAATGACACTGCGTATTATGTTATGGAGTATTTTGAACGCGGCAATCTCAAAGAACTTGTCGATAGGCATGGCCCCCTTGATGAAACTGCCGCCGTTGCTTATGTCAGACAGTTGGCAAGTGCCTTGGAGAAGGTACACACCAACGGCTTGTTGCATCTTGACATTAAGCCAGCGAATGTGATGCTGAACGATTCTGGCGAGGCTGTGCTCATTGATTTCGGCATTGCCAAGCATTACGACGAAGGCGGTCACCAGACCAGCAGTGCCCTCATAGGTACAAGCGAAGGCTATGCCCCGTTGGAGCAGTACGAAGCCGGTGCGCTCGGCAGCTTTACCCCGGCCACAGACATATATGCTCTTGGCGCGACACTTTTCTTCCTGCTTACTGGCACACGCCCTCCCAAGGCAAGTGACGTGATGAATGACGGTCTTCCGGCTCTGCCCGGCAATATATCGTCACCCGTCCGCAACGCCGTAGAGACAGCCATGAGTCCTCGCCGCAAAGATAGGCCGCAGAACATCACGGAATTTTTGGCCCTGCTCAGCGACAACGAGAGTACTGTGATAAATGACAGTACGGTGCTTGCAGTTCCAGTTGTCGATGAAGATAAGACCGAGATTGTAAGCGCGCCGGTTATTGTGCCGGTGGCAAACAATGTCGATGCCACTGAAATTGCCGATGAAAAGGCGAAGAATGCGGACGAAAAATTGTATTGCCCTAAATGTGGCAGTTCCCAACTGGTTGCAAATAAAAGAGGGTTTGCTTTGGGTAGAGCCATCACTTGTGGTTTGTTTACATGGGGCGTAGGTCTTCTTGCCGGATTTGCAGGTAGCAATAAGGTCAGAATTACCTGTTTAAAATGCGGTAGCAAATGGAAACCCGGCGAGTTGAGTACAACTCCGCCTAAAAGAGAATGAAACGAATAACATATATAGTAAACTATTACTGTCCGTGGACTGTAATAGTTTACATTTGTCAAAGACTTGCTGCTGTAATGTACCGGTAATGTACCAGTGTCGTATTGCCAACATGGAACTAATGCTGAACCACTTTAAGGCATCTTCGTTATAATCATATGTTTCCCAGGTTATTGTCGATGAATTCCCATTTTGCTTTCAGGTAATCTATCATCATCATTCTTGCTACTTGGGGTGATACAAATTCATCGCCGTTTTCTGTTCGGTTGTCTTCAATAAGATTCTTGTTGTGGATTTCCCAATTAAGTTTTTCGGAAAGTTCGATAAGGCGGCCTTCTTGTTCTATAAAGGCTATCAGTTCCGGCAGCATCGGTTTGATTCTGCTCCAAACCTCTTTTAGTGTTTCGCGGAACGGCTCGTATTTTAGCATTTCAGGCATGTATATTACATTTCTGTTAATCCATTTGTTGCTTGTGCTTGGAATAAATGACTTATAATCGAAGTCCCAGGCTGGGCCGCAATACCACTTGTCATTGTTTATGTCTTTGTATGTGTACCAACTGTTCGGTCCATTAGGCTCTGGCGTTCCCGAAATTTCAAATATAAGCCATTGGGCAGCCCAAGATTCCATGTCAATGTAATTTTCCATTACTTCGGCTATCTTGTTTTCGCCGAAAAGCCTGTCGATATTCATCAAATAGCTATAAATATATTTGAACTGGCTTTCATTGCCATCATCTATTTTGGGCTCCTTTATGCTTAGCTTGTGGACATCGCCATGCATGTTTGGCATAATCCACTCCCATTGATCTTCGTTTGTGCTTCTGTCAAGTTCTATGATATATCCACCTGAAATCTTGTCGGGTGATGTATCGTATTTGGACATTTCATTTATATTTATCCTATAATCGTCAATTTTTACTTGTTCGACAAGTTGATATGTGCCACGATGGGTTCCATTGAGTACAAGTTCAACAAACCGGTATCTCGGTGTCCAATTATGAATGTCAAGTTTCGCTGAAAGCCACCAGGCGACACTGTTCCTCAGCATTGTCTTGTCGCGGTAGTTGGCTATAAGGCACCATTTTTTGTCTTTGGGCATTCCCAGAATACCTTGTTTGCTGTCTAATTTTATAGTGTATGAACGTTTCTTTATGAACGTGTACCAAGAGGAGTTGCCTCTGCCGTGTATTTGTATATTCTGCAAGTTCAGGTTATACTTGCTGTTCCCGTCACAAATCTCAATTGTGGCACCTTCATAAACATCTTTGTTTGCGACCTCTTCCCCTGAATGGGTATTTATGTAAACTACGGGCAATCCGGTGTTTGTGTAATTGTTTTTTTCTGCCGGCTCTTGGTACTTTTCATCGCCAGAGCATCCTGACAATAAAAGAGTGATGGTCAAAAACATGACCATGAAGGTTGCTTTTCTCATAGTGGCAATTTTTTACAAGGTTCTCCGTTGGGTAGTTTGCGGAGAGTATCCATAAAAAAGTAGGCTACCCTCCCTGCATCCTTGTAGGTATCGCCAAACACCTGAATATACGCACGGAAAGGCAGCCCACAAGTGTGAACTGCTCCGTACCTCGTATATTCAATGTTTTAATTTGGCGATTTTACAAGAATTGAGGCACCGCTTTTGAAATTATTATGTCCCGTAGGACAATGCAAAGATATTGAATTTGTTCAAGCTACATAAATTTTGGCCATATTTTTTATATAGCTCATGTTTTGGAATAAGTTCTTTAAGATAAACAGTCCCGCTGTTTTAATTCTTTGCCTTCAGTCCGTTCCCTAAAAAACAGTAAAGCGTGCTGTTGTATGCAAAAAAATACGTAACTTTGCGCAACTTAATATATAATATTAATCTATTATAAAATAAAATTGCTATGAAAGAGTTCTTCAAGGTGCTCAGACGCTTTGTTCCGCCGTACAAGAAGTATCTGATAATGTCACTTCTGTTCACGTTCCTGTCGGCAATACTGAACGTCTTTTCGTTTATGGTGATAATACCGATATTGCAGATTCTCTTTGAGGTAACGGAGAACGCGCCGGTGGAATTCATTGAGTGGGGTGCAATGACTGCCGACAACTTCAAGGAGGTGCTGATGAACAATGTCACATACTACATAAACTCGCACGACAAGTCAACGGTGCTGCTTATTCTGGGTCTTTTCCTCATATTCATGACCCTGCTGAAGACCGCAAGTTACTTTGCGTCATCGGCTGCAATAATACCGTTGCGCACAGGTATCGTAAGGGACATGCGCACGAAGCTCTATGACAAGGTGGTGAGTCTGCCCTTAGGCTTCTTCTCCAATGAGCGCAAGGGTGATATCATTGCCCGCATGACAGGAGACGTGAGTGAGGTGGAGAATTCTATCGTGACTTCGCTCGACATGCTCATAAAGAACCCGATATTCATAATAATATACTTCTCGACTCTCCTTTATGTAAGCTGGGAACTTACCCTGTTCACCATCTGTGTGATGCCTGTGATAGGCTGGGTGATGGGAACCGTGGGGCGCAAACTGAAGGCGAAGTCGCTTGTGGCTCAGCAGAAGCTGGGTGAGACTACGTCGCAGATGGAGGAGACTCTTGGCGGTCTGCGCATCATAAAGGCGTTCCTTGCCGAAAAGAAGATGTCGGGCCGTTTCATGAAGTGCAGCAACGAGCTGCGTCAGGCTACCATGAGGGTTACCATGCGTCAGGCATCGGCACACCCGGTGAGCGAGTTCATGGGTACATGCGTTATAGTAATTGTGCTGTGGTTCGGCGGAACGCTCATACTCGGCGAGAACTCGCCTATCTCCGCCCCCTCTTTCATCTATTATCTGACAATCCTCTACAGCATCATCAATCCGCTCAAGGAACTCTCCAGGGCTTCGTACAACATTCCGCGCGGTTTGGCTTCAATGGAGCGTATCGATGCCATACTGAATGCAGAGAACCCGATTGTTGACGGTGAGAAGGGTGTTGAGATTCCAGAAATGAAGGAGGGTATAGAGTTCAAGGACCTTTCGTTCTCGTATGACGGCGAGCGCGATGTGCTGAAGAATATCAACCTGAAGATTGAGAAGGGAAAGACCGTGGCTCTCGTGGGTCAGTCGGGAAGCGGAAAATCGACAATGGTCGATCTCATACCGCGTTATTACGATGTAGAGAAGGGTGGAATCACAATTGACGGCGTGAACATCAAGGACATGACTGTCAGGTCGCTGCGCTCTCTCATAGGCAATGTGAACCAGGAGGCGATACTCTTCAACGACACCTTCTACAACAATATAACTTTCGGCGTTGAGAACGCCACTATGGAACAGGTGATAGAGGCAGCAAAGATTGCGAATGCGCACGACTTTATAATGGAGACCGAGGAGGGGTACAATACCAATGTGGGCGACCGCGGTTGCCGTCTGTCCGGCGGTCAGCGTCAGCGCATAAGCATAGCGCGTGCCATTCTGAAGAATCCGCCGATACTTATCCTCGATGAGGCTACATCGGCTCTCGATACAGAGAGCGAGCGTCTTGTGCAGGAGGCCCTCGAGCGTCTCATGAAGACACGTACCACAATTGCGATTGCCCACCGTCTTTCTACCATAAAGAATGCCGACGAGATTTGCGTTCTGCGGGACGGCGAGATAGTGGAGCGCGGAAAGCACGATGAACTCATAAAGTTGAACGGCGTTTATAAGCGTCTGAACGACATGCAGTCACTCTAATCTGATACCGTTATGAGGAACGTCGCTGTCTTTTGTGCCGCATCGGAGGAGATTGACCCTCTGTACGGTGTTGCCGCAACGGAGGTGGGAACCATGCTCGGACGCATGGGTGCAACGCTTGTGTATGGCGGTGCCCGTTTCGGGCTCATGGAGGCTACGGCAAAGGCCGCGAAGGCTGCCGGAGCACGTGTGGTGGGGGTGGTGCCGCATATACTCGAAGAGCGCGGCAGGGTAAGTTCCCTGCTCGACGAGAAGGTGCCTTGCAGTAACTTGAGCGAGCGCAAGGATATTATGCTCGGGCGCAGCGATGTGCTTGTCGCACTGCCCGGCGGAATAGGTACCCTTGACGAGATATTCCATGTACTGGCTGCCGCCACCATAGGCTACCACACAAAGCGTGTGGTGCTGTATAATGTGAACGGTTTCTGGGACGGTCTGCTTTCGGTTATCGACGACATGAACGGCAAGGGTTTCGTGCGTTGCGGTCTTGAGCGTCTCATGGCCGTGGCTAACAGTACAGAAGAACTTGAGAATTTGATAAAACAACAGTAATAAAGATATGGCAAAGATTATAGGTATAGGCGAAACAGTCCTTGATATACTGTTCAAAAATGACCAGCCTGTGAAGGCCGTGCCCGGCGGTTCGGTTTATAACAGCATAATTTCTCTGGGCAGAATGGGGATTGAGGCCTCCTTCATAAGCGAGGTGGGCGATGACCGCGTGGGGCGGATGATTGTTTCGCATTTGAAGGACAGCGGTGTTGACGCTTCGTCGGTGTGCTGTTTCTCGGGCGGCAAGTCACCTCTGTCACTCGCGTTCCTTAACGAGAACAACGATGCCGATTATCTTTTCTACAAGGATTATCCGAACAACCGTCTCGAGGTCGAGTTTCCCGAGATTAATCCCGGTGATATGGTCCTTTACGGTTCATACTTCGTACTCAACCCTGTGTTGCGCGCAAAGACGAAGGCTTTCCTCGAGTATGCGCACGAGAGGGGTGCGTTGCTTTTCTATGACATAAACTTCAGGAAGAACCATGTCACCGAGCGCATAAAACTTGCCGAGGCTCTTATCGAGAATCTTGAACTTGCCGACATTGTGCGCGGTTCGGCCGACGATTTCACGCATTTGTATGACATGACCGATGCCGACAAGATATACAATCAGAAAATCAGGTTCTATTGCAGGAACTTTATATTCACGAGCGGAGGCAGCGGCGTGAAACTCTTCACTGCCGGCAATGCTGCATCGTTCGCCGTTCCCCGGGTCGATGTGGTGAGCACTGTAGGTGCGGGCGACAATTTCAACGCCGGAGTCCTGTACGGGCTCATGCAGGCAGGAGTGACACGCGACGGCCTGGCGCAGATGACGGTGGAGCAGTGGAATGCCGCAATGTCATGCGGTCTCGACTTCAGTGCGCATACCTGTACCCTTCTCGAGAACTATGTTGACAAGTCCTGGGCCGCAAACTACAGAAAAGGTATAAAGTAAGACGTTGTCCAATGAAGAATCACTCCCGTAGAATATCGTTGATTGCAGTTGTTGCGGCACTTGTACTGCTTGTTGCGGTGCGTTCAATGCCCCATCACCACTGCGGCTCTGCCGGTGAGGACATCTCCTTCGGCACAGAGGAGTGCGGTGGACATGGCGGCTGTGACAACGATGGCGGCGATTCACACGGTGGCGGAGCACTGCTCTGCTGCGGTGATGTCGATTTCTACCTGAGAAGTCAGGATTCTGTATCCGATATTATTAAGAGAGGAATTGAACCCTTGTTGCCGGTGTCGTTGCCGGGTCGTTTCCTCCTCTCTGTACAGCCCGTGTCTATGCCGGTTCTGTGTGAGGAGCGTATATTCAGGTTACAGTCCGTCCCTCTGCTCCAACAGACCTTGCGTGCTCCGCCTGCCGCATGATTCTTTTGGGATAACAAATAGGGGATTCGTATAACAATCAAGGATAATTTACTATGAAAAAAATATTATTTGCGGCTGTTGCCGCTACTATTGCAATCTGCGGTTGCAGGGAGCATAATCACGACCATAATGCCGAAGAGGCCCATGAGCATGTACATCAGCACAGCTTCACGGCATATACCGAAGGTGTGGAGTTCTTTATGCAGCACGAGGGGCTTTCCGTAGGGAAAAAATCGTGCATAACTCTGTACGCTACCGGTCTGGACAATTTCAAGCCCGTATCTTCAAAGCATGTTAAAGCTGTGCTTAAAGTCGGGGAAAATGTGCAGGAAATGCAGGCCGATGCAGGTCATGCAGGCATCTTCCATTTCGACTTTGTTCCGGAGGTTGCCGGTGCCGGCGTGCTGGCTTTTGAACTTGACGGCGAAACATCGCACTTCGATATTGAGGTGCATCAGGCCGGCGAGGAACACAATCATAACGATGCCCATACGCACGAACATTCGGCCGATGAACACAGTCATGCGACAGAGCACTCGCACGACCATGCTGCATGCGATCATGACCATGCCGATGAACACAGTCATGCAGCAGAACACTCGCACGATCATGCTACATGCGACCATGACCATGCCGATGAACACAGCCATGCGACAGAGCACTCGCACGAACATGCTGTATGCGACCATGACCATGCCGATGTTCATACTCATGAGCACTCTTGCGAGGGACACGCCCACAATCATGCTCATGCCGGACACGGAGTAGCTACAGAGGGCAAGCCGGGTGACGTGGCTTTCAGCAAGGAACAGAGTTGGAAGATAGATTTCGCGACGGGAATTGCGGCAGAAGGCTCTTTTGCCGGTGCCGTAAAGGTTGCCGCCAGGGTCGATGCGGTTCCTTCGGACTTCACTACAGTCGTGGCCACGACAAGCGGTAAGGTGCAGTTCGCAGGGAATCTTGTTGCCGGCAAAGAGGTCGCGAACGGGGAGACGCTCTTCTGGCTCGAGGGTGGTGATGTCACTGACAACGATGCTGCTGTGAAATTTGCCGAGGCAGAGAGCAACTATATTGTTGCCAAAGCCGATTTTGAAAGAAAAAAACTCCTTTTTGCCGACAAAATAGTGTCGGAGCGCGACTATCAGGCGGCAGAAGCCGCATACAGGCAGGCCGAGGTGCGTTTCAACAGCATGAAGCGTCATTTCGGTAACGGCAAGGTCACCTTGCGCTCTACAATCAAAGGATATGTGGCGGAACTCCTTGTGTCGAACGGCGACTATGTGGAGCCGGGTACACCGCTTGCCAAGATACAGCGCAGCGGACAGGTGAACATCTCGGCGGAACTGCCGGTACGTTATGCGGCACAGCTCGCCAATATTGAGTCCGTGAACATTGAACTGCCGTCGGGTAATGTGGTGAATATAGAGAACGCCGGTGGGCGTGTGCTTGCCGTAGGCAATTCTGCCAACGGCTGCAATATGTTGCCTGTGACCGTCTCTGTCAAGTATCTTGACGGGGTCGTTCCGGGAAGCATAGTGACGCTGTACATAAATTCCGCCGACGGTAAGAACCCGGGCATAGTGGTTCCGCGTACGGCTCTGGTGGAGGAGATGGGCAACTTCTTTGTATTTGTGCAGAACAGCCCGGTCTCTTTCGAAAAACGCAGTGTAGAGGTCGGTGCGACAGATGGCTACAGCGTGAAACTCAAGAGCGGCGTGAAGGCCGGCGAACGTATTGTGACAAAGGGCGGTGTGGCTCTTAAACTCTCACAGGGCGCGGCCGCGCTCGACCCTCATGCAGGTCATGTACATTAATTGAAAGGGGATTGCCATGCTGAACAGAATAATAAAATTCTCGTTGAACAACAGGCTGCTTGTATTGCTTGCGGTTGTGTTGGTTACAATAGGTGGCATACAGTCGGCAAAGAACATCGAGGTGGATGTCTTCCCCGACCTTACGATGCCTACCGTGGTGGTGCTTACGGATGCTTCGAACATGGCCCCCGAGGAGGTGGAGCGTCTTGTGACATTCCCAATAGAGACGGCCGTTAACGGAGCGACAAACGTGCGCCGTGTACGCTCGTCTTCGTCACAGGGATTCTCCTTCGTGTGGGTCGAATTCGACTGGGGCATGGATATATACCGTGCAAGACAGGTCATAAGCGAAAAGATGAGTCTTCTCTCGGGGCAGCTCCCTGACGGTATTGTGCCAATGCTTGCTCCGCAGTCGAGCGTGATGGGTGAGATAATGTTCGTGGGAATGCAGGCCGACAGCACCTCGATGATGGATGTGCGCACAATTGCCGAATGGGTGGTGAAACCGGCCATACTGGCTACCGGAGGCGTGTCGAACGTGACCATAATAGGCGGCGACTACAAGCAGTATCAGGTGCTTGCCGACCCGGTGAAGATGGAGATGTTCGGCGTCTCAATGGCTGAACTTGAGAGTGCGGTTGCCTCCATGAGCGTGAACACCGGTGCAGGTGTTGTCCGCGATTACGGCAATGAATACAACCTGCGCGGCATTGGCCGCACCAACGACCTGAATCTGTTGGGAAGCACTCTGGTCAAGGCTGACGGTGACACTAAAGTACGCGTTGCTGATGTTGCCGACGTTGTGACTGCACCGGCCGTGAAACAGGGTTATGCGGCACAGAACGGCGAATCTTCCGTAATACTCTCAATTTCAAAGCAGCCCGGAATAAACACTCTTGAGGTGACAAGCAATATCGAACGGAACCTCGTGGAGATTTCCAAGTCGCTTCCGGCCGACGTTACGCTCGACACGACCATATTCAGGCAGGCCGACTATATACAGTCGTCGGTGAACAATGTAGGCTCATCGCTTCTCGAAGGTGCAATATGCGTAGTGCTTGTGCTGCTGCTTTTCCTTACAAGCCTCCGTTCCACAATCATCTCCTTGTTTGCCATCCCCTTGTCGTTGCTGGGTACAATAATAGTGCTTTATGCGCTGGGAATGGATATCAACACCATGACTCTCGGAGGTATGTGCATCGCCATAGGTTCGCTTGTCGATGATGCCATAATAGACGTGGAGAATGTATATAAGAGGTTGCGCGAGAATCACCGTCTGCCGGTGGAGGAACGCAAGAGCACTCTCGACATTGTGTTCGACGCGTCGTCTGAGATACGCGCGTCAATTATACATGCCACGCTCATCATCATGGTGACATTCGTTCCGCTGTTCTTCCTTAGCGGTCTTGAGGGACGTATGCTCAAGCCGCTCGGCATTTCGTATCTCATAGCATTGGTGATGTCGCTTATTGTGGCAATGACCGTGACTCCGCTGCTTTGTAAACTGCTTCTCACAGGTGACAAGTATCTTACCCGTGCCGAGAAGAAGAACTGGGTTGACCGTTCTCTGTTGACAAAGTACGGTTCGTCGCTGTCGTGGGTGATGAAGCATGCGAGGTCATTTGTGACAGCAATTGTGCTGCTGTTTCTCTTCTCGCTGTTGCTGTTCGGTGATATGGGAAGGAGCTTTCTTCCGGAATTCAACGAGAAGGCTCTTACCATTTCTGCAGTTTCGCGTCCGGGAGTCTCGCTCGAAGAGAGTAATATGCTCGGTGCGGCGATAGAGAAGGAACTGCTGCAGATACCTGAGGTTACAAGTACGGCACGCCGTACGGGACGAGGTGAGCTTGACGAGCACTCCCAGACCTCAAACGGAGCGGAGATTGATGTAAACTTTACACTGGGCGAACGCAGCAAGGCTGAATTTCTTGCCGATGTCCGTGCGCGTCTTGCCACAATACCGGGTGTGGTTACCTCGGTAGGCCAGCCGTTGGAACACAGAATAGACCATATGGTTTCCGGAACTCAGGCTGACCTCGCCATAAAGATATTCGGCCCGGACCTCAGTACCCTGTTCAAGAAAGGAACTGAAATCAAGGAACTCCTCAAGGCGTTTCCCGATGTCGTTGACGTGAATGTGGAACAACAGGTTGAGACTCCACAGTTGCAGGTAAGGGCCGACCGCGAGAAACTGGCGTATTTCGGCATAACCATGGAGGAGTTCAACGCTTTCATTGAGTCGGCTTTCCCCGGCAAGAAACTTGGCAGCGTGTACGAGGAGGAGCGCAGTTTCGACCTCATAATACGTCTGAACAAAGATTACACCGAGAGTATCGAAGGGGTGAAACGTGCTTTGATAGACACGCCAGAGGGTAAGGTGCCGCTCGAGGATGTGGCCTCTGTCGTTTCGGTGGGCGGCCCGGGAAGCATCAGCCGCGAGAACGTGCAGCGTAAGGTGGTGGTGTCTGCCAACATCGCGAGCGGCGACGTTGCCGGAACAGTGGAGCGCGTGTCGGAATATCTTGAGGAGGAACTGGCTCTTGAAGAGGGTTACCGTCTTGAATACGGCGGACAGTTCGAGAGTGCCGAGAGTGCGTCGCGTACCTTGTGGATGACGACCATGGTTGCGATACTGGTGGTTTTCGTGCTGTTGTACAGCGAGTTCAAGAGTACAATGCTCTCTCTTGTAGTTCTGCTGAACCTTCCCCTCGCGCTTATAGGCGGTATTCTTGCTACATATTTCACCTCTGCCGTGATGAGTATTCCTGCGATTATAGGTCTGATAACCCTGTTCGGTATTGCCACACGTAACGGTATATTGCTCGTGTCGCGCTATCAGCACCTGCGTGCCGAGGGGCTTTCGCTTGACGAGGCTGTGCTGCATGGCTCTGCCGACCGCTTGACGCCCATTCTGATGACGGCATTCACGTCGGCTCTCGCGCTTGTGCCCATGATTCTGAACGGTTCGGCGTCAGGTAACGAGATACAGAGCCCTATGGCTGTGGTGGTGCTTGGAGGACTCCTGTCATCGACATTGCTCAATATTTATATCATACCGATAGTATATCGTTGGGTGGTAAGGAAGAATTGGGTATAAATATAATATGGTATAATAAGGAAATTTTTCTATTCAACCTTACAACAGAGAAAGCGGGTGACCCTAAATGTCAAAGGGTCACCCGCTTGTATAGTAGAACTGCTCTCTTCTCTCAATCCCTAATGTCCGTTCCCCACATAAGTTTCTCCTGTAGGTTCTGGATGAAAGAGTGCTCCTTGCGGCGGATGATGAGCTGCTTGTAGCCGGCCTTGTGCACGGTAATTGTCGTCCTCTCCTCGAGGCTTTCGTTGCGGCCGTCAATTGCAATCAGAAAGTTGTGGCTACGGCTGTTTACCTTGATTCCGATTTCCGTGCTGTCGCTTATTACCAACGGTCTGGCACTGAGGCTGTGCGGCGCGATGGGCGTAATTGCAAGGACATTGGCATCCGGTGCGATGATGGGTCCTCCTACGCTGAGCGAATATCCGGTTGAACCCGATGGCGCGGCGACGATGAGACCGTCGGCCTGGTAGGTTATGCGGTCTGTACCGTTCAGGGTGACACAGATGGTCATCATTGATGAACTGTCATGTTTCATTACCGCAATCTCGTTGAGCGCGAAGGGGTAGTTCCTTAGCTCCTCGCCTGTGGTTATGGCCTCAATGAGGTTGTGCTTCTCTATGTCGTATTCCCCTTTGTGTATCTTCTCTATTACAAAGTCGATGTTGTCGTTCGATGTTGTCGTGAGATATCCCAGACGTCCGGCGTTTATACCCAATATGGGTATCTCCTTGTTGCCGATGCGGCTTGCAGTACGCAGGAGCGTTCCGTCGCCGCCGAAACTTATGGCAATGTCGGCCGTAAAGTCGTTGTCGCGGATGAACGTCTCCGGCTCAGGCACGTTTATCCCCTCTCCCTTGAGGAATATGTAGTAAGGTTCGTCAATGGCGAAAGTGTCGCCATATTTTACTATCGCGTCGAACAGCTGTTCTATGCTGCCCGATTTCTTTGACTGGTGCTTGTTGCCGAATATTGCAAATTTCATAATTACATGTCTGGTGCCGGTTCCCCAAAAAACGTTGTGCGGTCTCTTTCCGCGTGAAATCTGTTGCAAAATTAAGAGAAATTATAATACGAAATTTTTTATTTATGCTATTTTTGCAAAAAATATTGATTAGACTACCCATGGTGTAGTCATAAGTTTGAAGATACGACTACATATGAAAACCAAACTGAGTGTAAACATCAACAAAGTCGCAACGATAAGGAATGCGAGGGGCGGAAACAATCCCGACATCCTTAAGGTTGCCAAGGATTGTGAACTTTTCGGTGCAGATGGTATTACGGTGCATCCCCGTCCCGATGAGAGACATATCCGTCGCGCCGATGTACCTGCTCTGCAAGCAATTCTGCGAACGGAGTTCAACATAGAGGGGTATCCCTCAAGGGATTTTATGGAGCTGGTGTTGAGAGTGCGTCCTTCGCAGGTGACTCTTGTGCCCGACAAGCCCGACCAGCTGACATCGAACAGCGGATGGGACACGGAGAAGGAGCAGGAGTTTCTGCGCGATATCCTGAACGACCTGCGTACAGCAGGTATCCGCAGCTCGCTGTTTATTGATGCTGACATCCGCATGGCGGAATTCGCGGCAAAGGCCGGGGCCGACAGAGTGGAACTATATACCGGCCCTTATGCGCATATGTACGAGAAGGACCGCGAGGCGGCGATAGCTCCTTTTCTTGAGACTGCAAAACGTGTCAAGCAGTTGGGTATCGGGCTGAATGCCGGTCACGACCTGAGTCTTGAGAATCTGGCGTACTTCGTGCAGACGATACCCTGGGTCGATGAGGTTTCAATCGGCCATGCCCTAATATGTGATGCTCTGTATATGGGTCTCGAAGCAACGATAGCAGCATACAAGAATTGTCTGAAATAAATTAAAACCTACAAATACTATGAATCATTTCGTATTGGCTGCGCAGGCAGCGACCGGGGATTTGAGTGTCCTCAACCTGGCAATGAAAGGCGGATGGATAATGGTTGTCCTCGCACTCCTTTCAGTTATCGGCATTTATATCTTTTTTGAACGTTTTTCTGTCATAAAGAAGGCTACGTCAAAGAATCCGTTCCTTGTTGACCGTCTGCGCGACAATATAATGGACGGTGATTTCAAATCGGCCGAGATATATTGCGCCAATCTGAACACTCCGGTGGCAAGAGTGCTTGCCAAGGGCGTGAAGGACTACAGGTTCGACAACGTAGCAATCCGCCAGGTCCTTGACAACAATGCAGGTCTCGAGGTCGCAAAATTGGAGAAGGGCATGCCTATCCTCTCTACCATTGCGGCCGTGGCTCCCATGCTCGGTTTCCTCGGTACCGTTACAGGTATGGTGCAGGCTTTCTGGAATATGTCCGAGGCTGGCAGCAACATTGATATATCGTTGCTTTCCGGTGGTATCTACGAAGCTATGGTCACAACAGTGGCCGGTCTTGTTGTCGGTATCGTTGCCATATTCGCGCACAACTTCCTCGTTACGCGCGTTGACAAGGCTCTGAATTCGATGGAGGCCGATATAATCTCTTTCCTCGAGATGGTTACCGAGTGTAAGGAACGCAGTGCCCGTGCCGCCGCGGCGGCAGCCCAGGCTGCTCCTGCAACCGTGCAGACCCCTGCTCCGACTGCGAATGTTGACCAGAATGTCCAATAATAGGAACAATAGCCATGATTAAGAGAAGGACCAAGACAATAGGTGATTTTTCGATGTCATCGATGACTGACATCATATTCCTGTTGTTGATATTCTTTATGATTACCTCTACTGTGGTTCTGCCGAATGCGATAAAGGTACTCCTTCCGCAGGGTAGCGAGCAGACTTCGGCGAAACCATTGGCAAGAATTACCATCGATGCCGAAGGAAACTACTTCGCATCATGGGGTAAGGATAAGGACAGGCATATACAGGAGGAAGAGATCGTGCCCTTCCTGTTGGACTGCAGTGCGAAGGACTCTACGATGTATGTGGCACTTTATGCCGACGAGAGCGTGCCGTACGCGTCTGTCGTGAAGGTGTTGAATGTCGCGAACGAGAATAAATTCAAGATGGTGCTGGCCACACGCCGCCCCGATAAGGAATAATGAAGAGAATATCCAAAGAAAAAGTCATAGGAATACTGGCTTCAATACTCATCCACGCTCTGGTGGTGTTGCTGCTTTATGTACTTGTGCTGGTAAGGCCTGAAAAACAGCAGGAGGAGAGTGCTGTCGTGCTCGGTGATTTCGAAGCTGCAATGGGTGAAGAGCTTGCAATGACCGAGGTGGATGTCGTGGAACAGACTGCTCCGGTACCCGAGCCGGCAGAGGAGGTTCCGTCTGTTTCTGCTCCCGAAGAGAATCTGGTGACACAGGAACAGGAGGAGAGTATGCCGGTCGTGAAAAAGGAAAAGCAGCCCGAAAAGAAGGTCAAGGAGGAGACCGACACCAAGGCAAAGGAGGAGGCAGAGAGAAAAGCAAAGGCCGAAGCTGAGCGCAAGGCAAAGGAGGAGGCTGAAAGAAAAGCGAAGGCCGAAGCTGAACGCAAAGCCAAGGAGACCGAGAGCAATGTCGCGAGTGCTTTCAAGAAGGGCAACAGTGCTTTCGGCGGCGGTGGAACTGAAACCGACGGAAAAAAAGCCGGTCTGCCCGACGGCAATTCAAGCATAGGCATCTCGGCCAATGTCAAGGGACGTACGCCAAGAAGTCTGGCATCGCCGCCCAAAAGGGCAAAGAACGTCGAGGGAGTCATTGTGGTGGACGTTACGGTGGAGCCTGACGGAACGGTGAAGAACCCTATAATCAACCGCGGTAAAACTACAATATCGGACAATATCCTCCGTAACGAGGCTTTGAAGGCGGCCGCGAACTCAAGGTTCGACGTCATTCCGGGTGTTGACCAGAGTGTAGGTACAATCACATATAGATATACACTAAAGTGACAATTGTAATATGAGCAAGGTATATTTGTTTCTTGCCGACGGGTTCGAAACGGTCGAGGCGTTGGCTCCTGTAGATGTGATGCGTCGTGCAGGTATTGATGTCGTTACGGTCTCTATTATGGACGGCCGTGAGGTGCTTTCGGCACAGGGTGTTCCCGTGGTTGCCGATGTGATGTTCGGCGAGGCTTCTTATGATGATGCCGATGCGTTTGTGCTTCCGGGCGGCGGTGTCGGTACGGACAATCTTTCAGCCCACACCCAATTGCGTGCGCTTCTGGTGGAGGCTGACGGCAAGGGTACTCTCATTGCTGCAATATGTGCGGCACCAATGGTGCTTGGTCGCATAGGTATTCTCGAAGGCCGCAAGGCTACATGCTATCCGGGTTGTGAAGGCGATCTTTCCGGCGCTGAATATACAGCTGCCGGCGTGGAGCAGAGCGGCAATATAATAACGGGCTGCGGGCCGGGTGTATCCTTCGACTTCGGCTTTGCAATCGTAGAACGTCTGTGCGGCGGCAATGTGGTAGATACCTTGCGTTCACAGATGCAGTTCTGAACTTAAAACCATCTTCGGGGCTATGTCTTTTAGTGTTCTGGACATAATTCTTCTCCCTGTTATCCTGATGACGGTAATCTTTCTGGTTTATTTCGTTGTCAGGGAGATGAGGCTTGCATGCGGTACCGGCTTTAAACGCTTGCTATCCGGTGCTATAATATCTGGTGTAGGAACGGGGCTTTTCCTGTCGGGAATGGCTGCAATGGTGCTGCCCGATTATGTGTTCATTGACGAGGGCAAACCCGAAGGACAAAAAAAGAGGTATGTGCTGAACAGTGACTTTTTCAGCGAATGCGGCAGTAGTTATCTGTTGAACAGGACCTCTGAGACATTCTATATTGTGGCAAAGAGTTACGGAGACGCGAAACTTGATGACTATGAGCCTGCAGTGTCTCCACTGCCTCCCGGCAGGCATGTTTTGGGCAAAGATATTGACGACTGGTTTGTTCCGTTCCCTATATCGTTATCTTCATCAAACTATGGTGTTGTGCGCCGTAATGTGATGAGATATGAAGATGTGGAGCGGGAACTTGCAAAGAAAGTGGAATTTATACATGAAGAAGACAACATCAGCGACTGAGCCTTTATGTGTGGTGCGTAAGAGAAATTTCGAAACCAGCCCCTGTGCTTTCTGTGCAGGCAGGGTGAAGAACAGCTCTGACCCGGCATGTGCCGTGTCGGTTCTTTTATCCCACAACAGATATCCCAAGGGATTTATCCTTCAGATACCGCGCTGCAGGCGTTGTGCTTCACTCACGAAGCCTATAGGGGGTATTGCACTGGGAGGTGCCGTCATAGGTGCTGTGGCAGGTGTGTTGGCCTATATGAACGATGGTTTCTTTATGCTTCTGCTTATGTCCGTACTTCTTTTTGTCGCCGGTTTCTGTGCTTTCGGCCTTGTTGCGGTTATGGCTTTCAATGTGGTTTACCGTCAACCATTCAGGGTGTATGATGTTGTAAGAACCATTGAAGACAAGTATAATTATAGAACTCCCAACAGTAAAGCAAAATCAGCTCCGTCCGATGCCGTGAGCATGGATGGGCTGAAAGAGCAGGCCGAAAAGGAATTCTGTGAAATTCTGAAGGAGTGCGACTGCGAGATTGTGAAGTGAAACAATATTGGAATATGAGTACTATAAGAGTTGAAATACGCAAGAAGGATTTCGAGAACCAGCGGTGTTGCATTTGTCAAGGGGAAAGCGACCCGGGTCGTGCTGTGAAGACTGTCCTGAAACGGTATGATTATAACATAGAGGCTACGGTCTGCATTCCTCGCTGTAACGCATGCGCAAGAAAGGAGAAGAAAAAACTCTGCCTGTATGCCATCGTCGGAGCTGTTATTGCAATGTTTGTACTCATGTACATGTGGGAAGACCACGATATATTTCCTTTGTTGGGACTGACGGCTGTGGTTTGGTTCGGGGCGACTTTCCTGTTATACATTATGATGTCCCTTGGCGGCTCTGAAAATGTGTTCAAACATTATGACGTGGTCCGCTTCATGAAGTATCGCGGTTGGGAATATTTTGATGATGATGATGGAGTGGGTGCCGTCAATATCCTAGCACCTGCTGCCGTTGAACAGATGCTTGAAGAGATAAGGCAGGAGTGCGGTTGTGAGGTGATATTCAAATAAAAATTTAAAACGATGGCCCTTGGCGGCCTTTGATATAAAACTGATACAAAATGAAAAAATATCTTATAGTAGTTGCCGGCGGCAAGGGTATGAGAATGGGCGGTGAGATGCCCAAACAGTTCCAGCTTCTTGCCGGAAGGCCTGTGGTGATGGTTACGCTTGAGCGTCTCTATGCAATGGACCCCTCAATGCAACTTATCCTGGTGCTTCCTGCCGACCAGATGGAACTGTGGAAGAACCTGAGCCGCGAATATGAGTTTGCTGTTCCGCTTATTCTTGCACAGGGCGGAACTACACGTTTCCATTCGGTGCAGAATGGTCTGGCTCAGGTTGATGACATTGACGAAGCTCTTGTGGGTGTTCACGACGGCGTGCGTCCTTTTGTCTCCTCGGCAGTCCTTGACGAATGTTTCCGTGAAGCAAGTCTGCACGGTGCGGCCATTCCTATGATTGACCTGCAGGACAGTCTCCGCCACATAGTAGGCGGCAACGGTGTCACCGAAGTGGTGCCGCGTGACAGGTACCGTCTTGTACAGACGCCTCAAGTGTTCAGGCTCTCTCTGCTCCGCCGCGCATACGAACAGCGTTTCGTGGAGAGTTTCACCGATGACGCTTCGGTAGTCGAGGCCCTTGGCGAGCAGGTTGTCGGCGTTGTCGGAAACCGTGAGAATATCAAACTTACGACTCCGTTCGACCTTGTGATAGCCCAGACTTTGATGGAATGCTGGATGCCGCAACAAGAAATATAAAGTATCTTCAGGGGGTAGGCGAACAGCGTGCCGCTTTGTTGGACAGGGAGCTTGGAATACGCTCCCTGTACGATTTGTTGTACTATTTCCCATATAAATATATCGACCGTAGCCGTGTCTTCAAGGTGTCGGAACTGGGCGGTCATCTGCAACATGTGCAGCTTGTGGGTGAAATACGCTCTTTTGAGGAGTTGGGAGAGGGTGCTTCGCGGAGGTTGGTTGCCCATTTTACGGACGGCACTGCCTTTGTCGATCTTGTATGGTTCCGTGGACTGAAATTCATAAAGGGCAAACTAAAGACCGGGACGAGATATGTTGTTTTCGGGAAACCGTCCATGTTCAACGGTCATGTCAATATTGCCCATCCCGACATAGATGATGCCGCGCTGTTGCAGTTGGACAATATGGGGCTTCAGCCATACTACAACACTACAGAAAAGATGAAGAGGAGCGGACTCAACTCCAATGCGATGGCAAAGCTCGTGAGCAACCTCTTCCAGCTTATGAAGGCACCGGTGGCCGAGACACTTTCTCCAGAGATTACTATAAAACATGGTCTGATGCCGCTTGATGAGGCTCTGCACGTGATACACTTCCCGAAAAACGCGGCCGAACTGCAGAGGGCACAGTACCGTCTCAAGTTCGAGGAACTCTTCTATATACAGCTGAACATTCTCCATTATGCGAAGGAGAGGCAGCAACGCTATCTGGGGCATCGCTTCTCCAAGGTGGGTGAGATGTTCAACCGTTTTTACAGGGAGAACCTGCCGTTCGAACTTACCGGGGCGCAGAAACGTGTGGTCAGGGAGATTCGTGTCGATGTCAACAGCAACCATCAGATGAACCGTCTTATCCAGGGTGATGTGGGCAGCGGAAAAACGCTTGTGGCTCTTCTCTCCATGCTTTTGGCCAAGGACAACGGATATCAGGCATGTATGCTTGTGCCGACCGAGATTCTTGCCGAGCAGCATTTCGCGACTTTGCGCCGCATGCTCGGGTCACTGCCCGTAAGGGTAGAACTGCTTACCGGCAGTACAAGGCAGAAGGAGAGGGTCGGGCTGTTCGATGACCTTGCTTCGGGAAATATCGACATTCTGGTCGGTACGCATGCGGTGCTTGAGGATAATGTGCTGTTCCGCAACCTCGGGCTTGTGGTCATTGACGAGCAGCACAGGTTCGGTGTCGTGCAGCGTGCTAAGATGTGGGCGAAGAACGACATACCTCCTCATGTGCTGGTGATGACGGCAACGCCGATACCGCGTACCCTTGCCATGACACTGTACGGAGACCTCGATGTCTCTGTAATAGACGAACTGCCTCCCGGCCGTAAACCTATAACTACTACTCATATATTCCGTAATCGTGCTGCAGGGATGTACTCTTTCATTAAGAAACAGTTGCAGGAGGGGCGTCAGGCATATATCGTCTATCCCTTGATAAAGGAGAGCGAGAAACTGGATCTGCAGAATCTTGAGGAGGGGTACCGGCAGCTGTGCAGTATCTTCTGCGACTACAGGCTCAGCAAACTCCATGGAAAGATGAAACCGAAGGAGAAGGATGATGAGATGCGCCGTTTTGCATCGGGCGAAACTCAGATTCTTGTCTCTACAACGGTTATTGAGGTAGGAGTAGATGTGCCCAATGCTTCTGTAATGGTGATAGAGAATGCCGAACGTTTCGGGCTCTCCCAGCTGCATCAGTTGCGCGGCCGCGTAGGCCGCGGTGCCGCCCAGTCGTTCTGCCTTCTGGTCACCGACTTCAAACTGTCTGAGGATACACGCAAGCGTATGGAGATAATGACAACGAGCAACGACGGGTTCGAGATTGCCGAGGCCGACCTCAAACTGCGCGGTCCCGGAGACATGGAGGGTACCCAGCAGAGCGGAATTGCCTTTGACCTTAAGATTGCTAATCTCGCACGCGACGAACAGATACTGAAGTACGTACGCGAGGTTGCGCGTGCTGTCGTTGAAGCCGACCCTGAATGCAGCCTGCCGCAATACAGGGTGGTATGGAAGCGTCTCCGCGAGATAAAAAAGATGAACGGCTGGAATTGGGGCGCAATATCGTAGTCTTTTTATCAGACATGTCCATTATTATTTTTCCATGCTGGTCACTCTCACTTGCAAAACTCGCACTCGTTAATTGACGGAATGTTGCCGTGGTTAATCTCTGGTCAGAGATTCACATATCTTCACAAAAGTTAAGCATTTAAAGTGTGCTCGGGTGGATATTTTTTACTATCTTTGCACCCGTTAGTCAAATTGGATATATTTTAGAAAATACAGGTGTGTTCTTGCCTGTATAGGGTTGGATTCTAAATTTATTTTTCTTATGGAGAGAACACTCATTCTTGTGAAGCCGAATGCCATTCAGCGTGGCCTTATCGGTGACATAATAACACGTTTCGAGCGTAAAGGTCTGCGTTTTGCAGGTATCAAGATGCTGTTCATGACAGACGAAATCGTGAAAGAACATTACGCACATCTTGTCGATCGCCCGTTCTTCCCTTATCTTAAGGCTTCCATGCAGGCAGCTCCTATAATTGCCTGCTGTGTCGAGGGTGCGGAGGCTGTAGAGACCGTACGTCTGCTTGTAGGTGCGACAAATTCACGCAAGGCTCTTCCCGGTACTATCCGCGGCGACTTTTCAATGAGCGGTGAACAGAATGTTGTACACGCTTCGGACTCTGTAGAGAACGCGCTTATAGAGATTGCCCGTTTCTTCGAACCGGGCGAATTGTTTGATTATGAATCGGCTGTGACACGCTTCGAATATGGAGGCGAAGAGAGCCAGAAATACATGTAATTTGTAATGATAAAGAGAACTTTTGGCAAATATCTGCTGTCGGCATCACTTGTTTTCGCTTCGGTATTGACTGTTACAGCGCAGGATGTTACAATGAATCCTGAAGAAGAGAAGGAACTTCTTGAAGAACTTGTAGGAATTGATATACCGGCTCCGCTTGAGAAAGTTGATTCTGCCGCTAACCATGTAACGTTGCTCAATGAGGTGCAGATTCTTCCTTTGGATGAAATGTATCCTTCATGGAGAAACAGCGGTGTCCACTATTCATCGAATCTTCCCGATTCGTTCCGTATCGATTTGAGCAACTATTGCATGCCTACTCCAAGCACCAGAGTGACCGACATCTTCGGTTACAGGCCGCGTCGCGGACGTGTTCATCATGGCCTTGACATCAAGGTGTATGAGGGCGATACCATCTATGCCGCTTTTGACGGCAAGGTGCGCATCACGGCATTCCAGAGGAGGGGATATGGACATTACGTTGTTATTCGCCATCCCAACGGCATTGAGACTCTGTATGCTCACATGTCAAAAAAACTTGTCGGTGAGAACGAGAATGTGAAGGCCGGACAGCCTATCGGCCTCGGTGGAAATACCGGCCGTTCAACGGGTTCTCACCTTCACTTCGAGACCATTCTCATGGGTATGAGCATTGACCCGGCGTTGTTGTTCGATTTTCCGGGTCAGAAGGTTACCGGTGAGAGCTATGTGTTCCGCAAGGCTGACCCTAAGCATGCCCAGAAAGTCAAGGGTGGTAGCAAATCAAAGGGCAAGAGCAAGTCATCTCAGGCGAAGTACCATAAGGTGAAGAGCGGTGACACTATCGGAAAAATCGCAAAGAAGCACGGTGTGTCGCAGAAATCACTGCTAAGACTGAACGGATTGAAATCAACGTCGATTCTGCGTCCAGGACAGAAATTGCGTATCAAATAAGATTGTTTACAGATTACACGAAATAGGGCAACGTTCAATTGCCCTATTTCTGTATATATGTGGCAGGTCGGCCAATGATGGCGAGATAAACTTTACGAAAAGCCTTCTTGCTATATTACTGACAAATGACTATATTTGCGGAGTGCCATAAGGCACGATGTTTTTAATCTAAATTTATTAATATGAAAAAGATTCTTTTGGCTGCGGTAGCAGTACTTATGATGACCGGCACATCCGTTGCCGCAGAAGTGAAGGGAAACGATCCTGTCAATACTGTTACTGTAAGTGTCCAGAAACAGAATATTCTTGACAAGACTATAGCCCTGATTGAGGCTTATACAAAGAAAATCGATGCAGCCAAGTCACGTGATGAACTTCAGACTATCGTAGTGGAGATGGGTGTAGCTATGAGCGCATTCGAGAAGAATAATGGAAAAGAGGCGGATGCCTTTGAGGCTACTTTGACCGAGCAGCAGCGTGCCAATTATGAAAAGAAGGCTGAGGCTGCCGCCAAGAAATTGGAAGAAACCATGAAGAAGAAAATGAAGCAGTTCGGTTTAGGCATGTAAATCTACCCAAAAGATGCCGGTGCAAAAGATTGCACCTGTTTATACAAATAATAGCCTCGCGTCCAAAATGCGAGGCTATTATTTGCTTTCTTGTTCCGGCCGTTTACTTTATTTTGCCGCAATATTGTCCTTTCAATTCTATATCTATACCCAAGAATTCCATGATTGTCAATGGAATGTCGGTGTTGTCGATTACGCCGTTGAATTCATCGGCTCCCTCGCCAATGGCAAACAGGGGAACGAATGTGCCTGAGTGGTTACCGCTTGCCCATGAGATGAGCGCATTGCGGTCAAGGTCGTAGATGGCATCGTATGCAATCCTGGTTGCAAGCTCGTTGGTCATCTTCACGCTCTCTTCGGCATTGTGCTTGTCGCGTGGTTCAACCCCGACATTCTCCTTTACCATACGTGTAACCTCGCCCCATGTGGTCTCATTGAGGCTCTCGAGCATTGCAACAAGGTTGTCAACGCTCACCTTCTGCGATTCAAGGACTTTAAGATTGAGCTTGTACTCGCCTGTGTAGCCAAGAACAATACCGCCTGTTTCGTGGTCAGCTGTAACAATGATAAGTGTCTCGTCCTTGTGCTTCTTGTAGAACTCGTATGCCTCGGCAATGGCGGCATTGAAATCGAGCACCTCGTGAATCATTGTGGCAGCATCGTCCCTGTGCGAAGCATAGTCAATCTTGCCGCCCTCGACCATCATGAAGAATCCATCCTTCTTGCCCTTCTTGCTAAGGAAATCAATACCTGCTTTTGTAATCTGTGCAAGGGTAAGGTCATCTGCATCGCGGTCAATGGCATAAGGAACCTCCTCGGCAACGTTCTTCTGATAGAGCATCATCTTTTCGGCCTTCTTGGCTTTTGACTTGTAGTCGTCATATCCGCGTGCAATGGTGTAGCCCTGCTTCTCTGCTCTGCCGTAGAGGTTACTGCGCTGTTCTGCAGTGCACTTTGCGTCACCGCCGGCATAGAAGTCATAGTCGGCCTCTAGCATCCACTGTGCAATCTCGTTGTAGTTGTTGCGGTCCACGTTGTGGGCATAGAAGGCCGATGGGGTAGCGTGGTTGATGCATACGGTTGTGGCCACACCAACCGCCATGCCGCAGTTCTTGGCAGTGCGGGCTACGCTGTAAACATCGTTGCCCTCGGCATCCTTACCGATGCGGCCGTTGCTTGTCTTGCTGCCGGTTGAGAGCGCTGTGCCCGATGCGGCAGAGTCGGTCACTCCATTGCTTGCCGAGAAGGTGGTGACAAAAGCACTCTCGGGGAACTGTGTGAATACCAGTTTCTGCGGGCGCCCAATCACACCCTGCAACTCGCCCAGATAGAGCTCTGTGGCAAGTACGTGCGATGGTCCCATGCCGTCACCTATGAAGTAAAAAATGTATTTTGGCTTTGCAAAGCCTGTTGCCACCACAAGCAACAATAACAGTGTTCCTAAAATGCGTTTCATATTGTTCTGTTTTTAATTTCTAATAGGGTTGCCCACCTTTCCGGCGAATAGTATTTCGTTGCCGTTATTCTTTATTATGGCATATATGAAAGGACGGTCGAAAGTGATTGTCTCATTTTTCTGGGGTCTCGCCGACAGTAACCCTGCTATGGCCATTGTTACGGCTGCGGCTTCTGTTCCCTTCTCATTCACATTGATATATGTCTTTTGTACTACATCGCTGACAAACAAAGGCGTGTCCGAAATGCCGCCGAACTGTGCCCTGCCGTCAAATGCCCTTTTGATGCCGAGGTTTGAAAGTATCGGCTTCAGGCTCATGCCGAAATCGGTAGTGAATTTGGGAAGGGAGAGGTTTACGTTGCATAATTCCATTCTATAAAGTAGCGTGTCAAGGTCCTGAGCTACATATTCTGCAGCTTCGTCACATTTCACCCCTTCGGCCGGCAATACAAAGAGCATGTTGTATCCGCCTTGCAAGCTTTTTGTTAGCATGGCGACTTTTTCATCCTTGTAGAACATTTCATTTGAACGCATCTGCATTGTGGGAACCTCAATCTCCTCACCTTTTTCTGTAGTGAATTTCCGGTTCGTCGTATTGCTCGCCTGGAATGGCTTGCTCCATGCCGCCTTAAAGTAGAGTGCATTGATAAGGAGCATGCGGTCATTTTCCGTGAATCGCTCGATTATGGAAGGAATCCTGCCATTGGTGTTCTCCTTGCACCACTCGTTGACACGCTTGACACTCTCTGCATTGAATTCGACACTCTCTACAAGTGCGTCAAAAAACTCCTTGTTTGTTTCGATGAACTCCTGCTTGACATCAAACCCCTCCTTTACCCAGATGGAGTTTGCTATTCTTATGTCACCGTTCTCGTTCCAAACGGTTTTGGTGCCAATATCTTCCAAGAGACTTTTGCCGCGTCCGTTTGCATCATTTCCGAGCTGCATTGCATCGTAAATCTGCTGTTTGGTTTCTCCCTCGGCGCCATTGGCCACCATAGACATTGCGAACTGTGCGCTCAGCGGGGACAGGCAGATGTTCTCCATATTCATCTCTCTGCATGCTTCGCCAAGCAGTTTTCCCCAGAAGGCGGTATTTGCTCCGGCTTTCTCCTTTGCTGTCATGGCACTGCTTGAGCCGGAAACAACGCTTCCGGCTTCACCGTTGGCGAGCGGTGTTTCATTCGTTCCGTTTTTTGTCGAATTGCAAGCAATCATTGTTGTTGCCAGTGTCATGTATAAGATTCTCTTTATCATTATCAGAATACGAATTTCATAAGGTCATTGTAGGTGGCAAGCACAAATAGACCAAGAATTATTAGCATTCCTACCATCTGTGCGCGCTCCTGGAATTTCTCGCTCGGCTGTTTGCCCGTAATCAGCTCGTAAACGATGAACACGGCATGTCCTCCGTCAAGGGCAGGAATAGGCAGGATGTTCATGAATGCGAGGATGATTGAAAGGAATGCTGTCATGAGCCAGAATTCATGCCAGTCCCAGCTTGCAGGGAAAAGGCTGCCGATGGAGGCAAACATTCCGACAGATTTTGCACCCTCAGATGTGAATACATATTGGAAGTCGCTTACATAGCCGCGCAGAACAGCCGCCGCATATCCTACACCGGCAGGGAACGATTCAAAGAAACCATAATCGATGTGCTCTACCGGGTAACCGTTCGCTTTGGCGTATGCGTCAAGAGTGAATGCGGTGTCAACCTCTGCCGTGAGAGTTACAAGGTTGTTGCGCTGTACAAGTATGTCGAATCTGCTCTTGCCGTTCTCTTTCAGCTCCGCCATCTTCGTCCTTATATCGTTCCATGAGAGAATGGCTTCTCCGTCTATGGCTACGATGCGGTCTCCCTTCACTATTCCTGCTTTGGCCGCAGCCTTGCCCGGGATAACGCTGTCAACAACCGGCAACAGACGCTCGCTGAGGAATATTCCGGTGTTGTTCATGTTAAGGAGTCCCAGAGTGTCGGGTATAGCGATGCCCAGCTCCTTGCCGGAGCGTCTTACGGTGACTTCGTCCGCGTTGCATATGTTGCGGAAAATGTCAACTCCGCGTACCTTGTCATGGTATAGCTCATGTACCTCTTCTCCGTCTATGGCTACAATCATGTCACCGTCCTTGAATCCCATCTCCTTGGCTGTCTCGCTGAAGACAAAACCGTTTTCCATCTTGTGCATGTCGGTGTAGTCCTCGCCCCAATTGAAGAGTATCATCGAGTATATGAAGAATGCGAGTATGAGGTTGAAAAGAACACCGCCGACGATTATCAGCAATCTCTGCCATGCGGGCTTTGAACGGTACTCCCACGGCTGTGGAGGCTTGTTCATCTGCTCCTTGTCCATGGACTCGTCAATCATGCCTGCAATCTTGCAGTAACCGCCGAGGGGAACCCAACCTATACCGTATTCCGTGTCACTGTTCTTGGGTTTCCATTTGAAGAGTGAGAATTTCCAGTCAAAAAATAGGTAGAACTTGTCAACCTTTACCTTAAAGATTCTTGCGAACAGGAAGTGTCCGAACTCGTGTATAAGCACCAGTATGCTCAAAGCCAGTATGAGCTGCAGTGCGCGCATCAAAATATCCATATCTGTTTTTTACTTGTTTTTTATTTTATGTTCTGTGTTCTGTTAAATCCAACTTTCAACCATCCGGCGTACCTCTCTGTCTGTCTCCAGATAATCCTCGAGTGTCGGTTTGAGTATGTATGTGGCCTGTTCCATGGCCCTGCCTATGAGTTTCGGCATGTCGGTAAACTTTATGCGTTCCTTCAGGAAAGCAGCGACGCAAATCTCGTTTGCTGCGTTCACCACGCATGGTATGTTTCCGCCTGTGGCAAGAGCATCGTAGGCGTGCTTGAGGTTCGGGAACAACTCAAGGTCCGGTGTTTCGAACGTGAGTTCTCCGGTCGTTCTCCAGTCGATGCGTCCGAATGATGAAGAGAGACGCTTGGGGTATGTCAGCGCGTACATGATGGGCAGGCGCATGTCGGGTGTGCCGAGCTGTGCCTTTATGGCACCATCTTCGAACTGCACCATCGAGTGGATTACGGACTGTGGGTGAATTACGACCTCGATGTCTTCGGCTCCTACTCCGAACAGCCATTTGGCCTCCATCACCTCAAATCCCTTGTTCATCATGGAGGCTGAGTCAATCGTTATCTTGGCACCCATGCTCCAGTTGGGATGTTTAAGAGCCTGTTCCTTGGTCACATGTTCAAGCTGTTCTTTTGTGAATGTGCGGAACGGGCCGCCCGATGCGGTAAGGATAAGCTTCTCTACCTTGTTGTGCATCTCACCTGCAAGACACTGGAATATTGCGGAATGTTCAGAATCTACCGGCAGTATCGGGGTCTTGTGTTCCATTGCGAGCGCGTTTATCAGCTCGCCTGCCACAACCATGGTCTCCTTGTTGGCGAGTGCGATAGCTTTGCCTGCCTTGATGGCGTTGATTGTCGGACGCAGTCCCGAAAATCCGACCATGGCCGTAACTACGATGTCTATAGGCGTAGCCTCGACAATCTGGCATATTGATTCATATCCCCCGAAAACCTTTATCGGCAAGTCCGAGAGTGCCTCTTTCAGCTTCGGGTATTTCGTCTCGTCGGCGATGACTACTGCTTCGGGCATGAATTTGCGTGCCTGGGCAATCAGTTCATCTACACGGGTGTTGGCCGTTATGGCATAGACCTCGAAACATTCAGGGTGTTCTTCAACAACCTGCAGAGTCTGTGTTCCGATCGATCCGGTGGAGCCCAGAATCGCTATTTGTCTTTTTTTAGTTGGTTCCATATGTGTGTTTATTTGTTCTTCAATCAAAATGCTATATATATGTTGGGGTCGAGCGGCTTTCCTCTGTGCCATAGTTCAAAGTGCAGGAATGCCTTTTTGCTCTTGTTCTCCATATTACCGTCGTTCAGGATTCCGACAGCTTCTCCGCCTGCAACCTTGTCGCCGGCCTTCTTTAGCAGACGGTAGCAGTTGCGATATACGGATATGAGGTTCTCGCGGTGCTGTATCACTATGGTGTAACCGTCGTTTGCGGTGTAGTCGCTCATAACCACCGTTCCTTCGTGAACGGCGAGCACACTCTCACCGGGCAGCTCCGCGATGTCAACGCCAAAGTGTCCTTTTTCGGCATTGAAGTTTGTGACGACATCTCCTTGGGTGGGTCTGAACAGGTTCAGCTCATACAGACTCGCCACAGAAGTGGCCTCTGATATGAGATTGTATCTTTCACGTGCTTCCCAGTCGTTCACGAACTTCTCTTCGGCATCGCTCCTGCTTACGTCAATGCTGTCTCCTGCATATGATTTAGGGAATGTCGCGGCGGAGTCGCTTGCAAGTGTGCCGCTCATTATGGCTCTGATGTTCGCAAGATATCTGTCCTGCTTCTCCACCTCGTTCGTGAGCGAGTCTATCTTCAGGTTGTAGCTTACCAGATTCTCTTTTGTGTCCTCGTTCATGAAGCCGGGAATAAGGTTGCCCACAGGGGTAAACACGACTATCAGATAGAGTACTCCGGCCAACAGAAGCAGCGAGAAGAAGAGCGATAGAATGACCCACAAGGGGGAAATGTAGAAACCCAGTACATTTTCCAGCTTGTTCTCGTTGTGTATCGTGAGCCTGTATTTGCGGAGCAGTTTGCTGCGGAATCCTTTCTTTTTCATGTTTTCCTGTTTTAAAGCGTAACAAGCCCCTCGGGGAGCCTGAACATTATTGTTTTATTCTCATGGTCAATGCCGGCGATGAACTCTTCCTGCACTGGTATAAGAACCTCGTAGTCTCCGTCGCATATGACAAAAAGCGTGTTTATGGTACTTTCGTCAATATCGGTAATTTCGCCGATATCTCCATGTACCTCGTCTATGGCCGTGAAACCTATGAAGTAGCTCCACGAGAGCACTTCGCTCTCTTCGGCCCATTCCCTGGGTATGTATGCCTGGCGGTTCGTCAGGTATCTGACCTCTTCGGCGCTCTCCATACGCTCTATCTTTACGATTAGAGTGTCGCTGTTCTTGCTTCTTGTGCTTTCGAAGAAGAAAGGAACGAGTATGCCGTCAATGTCGCATGCCACGAAGTCGCACTCGTCACCGAGCTCTATCGTGTCGCTCTGCAATGCAATCTCGCCTTTTGTGCCGTGCGGCTTGAGAAATTTGCCGAAGTATATGTAGTCCTCTTTCCTAAGCATCTTATGAACGTGTTATCTTTGCTCCTATCTGGTTGAGTCTATCTTCAAGGTTCTGGTAACCCCTGTCAATCTGTTCAATGTTGTCTATGCGGCTCACTCCGTCCGCGCTCATGGCGGCTATGAGCAGTGCGATTCCGGCCCTGATGTCGGGGGAACTCATCGAGCGCGGCTTCAGAGTAAAGCGTCTGTCGTGTCCAATGACAACGGCTCTGTGGGGGTCGCACAGGATTATCTGCGCGCCCATATCTATTAGTTTGTCAACGAAGAAGAGTCGGCTTTCGAACATCTTCTGGTGTATGAGTACGCTTCCTTTTGCCTGTATTGCGGTTACCAGCATCACGCTCAGAAGGTCCGGCGTGAGTCCGGGCCATGGTGCGTCACTTATGTTCATGATGGAGCCGTCAATGAAGGAGTCTATCTCGTAGTGTTCCTGTTCGGGAATGAACAGGTCGTCTCCTCTCTGCTCGAACTTTATTCCCAGGCGGCGGAAACTCTCCGGTATGATACCGAGGTTCTCAAAAGAGACATCCTTGATGGTGATTTCGCTCTGTGTCATTGCTGCCATACCTATGAAACTGCCGACCTCAATCATGTCGGGCAGTGCACGGTGTGTGCATCCGTGCAGTTCGCTTACGCCTTCAATGGTGAGCAGGTTGCTGGCTATGCCCGAAATTTTCGCACCCATCTTGTTCAGCATGCGGCAGAGTTGCTGTATGTACGGTTCGCATGCGGCATTGTAGATTCTTGTTGTACCTTCGGCCAGTGCAGCAGCCATGATAATGTTTGCCGTACCTGTCACGGATGCCTCATCGAGCAGCATATTGCAGCCTGTGAGTTTGTTGGCCTTCAGGTAGTATATCCTTTTCTCGGTGTCGAACGAGAATTCGGCACCCAGTTTCTGCAAGCCGATGATGTGGGTGTCAAGACGTCTGCGTCCTATCTTGTCTCCTCCGGGTTCGGCCATGGTAGCCTTGCCGAAGCGTGCAAGAAGTGGGCCGATGAACATTACGGAGCCCCTGAGGCGAGAGCAACCGCTGGTGTACTCCTCGCTGTCGATGTAGCCGAGGTTCACGTTGTCGGCCTGAAAAGTGAAACTGCCGGCTCCGTTACGTGTTACCGTTACTCCTATGTTCATGAGCTGGCTTATGAGGTTGTTCACGTCTGCAATGTCGGGAATATTCTCTATTGTAACCTTCTCACTTGTGAGCAGAGTGGCGCAGATTTCTTGCAGAACCTCGTTCTTCGCGCCTTGCGGCGTTATCGTTCCGTTGAGCTTGTGCCCTCCCTCTATGATGAATGATGCCATATCTCTTGGTTTTATTTATGTTCAGTATTTTCTCTTGTAATTTTTCTTGCATCCGGTGTTGCGCTTGTTGTTGCGCAGTGGCATGTTGCCGCCCTGGTTAGTCTTTATCTCCCTGTCGCTTATGTCGATGGCTCCGTTCGTGTAAGCGCGGAGGTCGTCGAGTATTTTCCTGTCATCCACGCTGTCCTTGTTCCATGCGATGTAGTTCTTCTTCATCTGTACGCAAATGAGTTCGATGAGCTGTTCGCGCTCCTCGCTCTCTTCAAGCGTGACCGCATATGCTATCATCTCCTCAACGATGCGTCCGTAGTGCCTGTTCTTTATCTCTCCCGACTGGTATGGAACCTTCTGCGGCTGTACGTTGAACTCCTCTTCCTTTATCACCTCGAATGGGTAGTCTATCTCCAGGTTGAACCCGGACATTATTGCCAGGTGATCCCACAGCTTACGTTCGTAATCGGGCAGGTTGCGCTGGTTGGGAAACATGCTTCCCATGATTCTTATGATAGTTTCGGCACATTTCTGCCTCTCCTCCCTGTTTTCGATGGTCAGCGCGTGGTCAACCATTTTCTGGACAGATCGTCCGTACTCCGGCAACGGCAGTCTTTTCTGCTTGGTATTGTATTCCATCATCTCTTTTGCCTGTTTTTGTTTTACAATAGATTCTTGGGCTTTGTAGCTATGAAGTTCTTGAGGTAGAACGGTTCGAAGTATGCAATATCCTCGAACTCCTCGCTGAACCATCTCTTTTCGGCAAGCGGCATCATATTCTTGGCCAGCGGATGTCTGTGTCCTTCGAGAAAATGCGCGTTCGGGTGTTTTATTATGTTGCTGCATTTGCCGGCTCCGTTGCCGAAAAAGTATATCGGTTGCTTGTCGAGAAGTTCTCTGTAGCTGTCTTCTGTAACCACTTCGGCGTGCGTCTCCTTTACCGTGCCCAAGGCCCTGTCATATATCGTTGCATAGACCTCGTTCCTGCGGGCGTCAATCATAGGGCAAAGGAGTGCGTTGTCCGGAATATCCTCCCTGAACAGTACCGGGACGCACATTATTGCGGTCGTCGGTATTGCTATGAGCGGAATATTGCGTCCGTAGCATACGCCTTTGGCTGTTGACGACGCTATCCTAAGGCTCGTGTATGAGCCCGGGCCGCAGCTGAGTGCCACGGCATTGATCTTTTCACCGGCCCTGTCCGCTTCCTGCAGTGCCTCCTCGACAAACGGGGCAAGTACCTGGGCATGCGAACGCTCTTCGCGGTTAACTCTTTCGAAGAATACGAATCCGTCCTGGCTCAATGCTACAGAACAGATTTCTGTAGATGCTTCAATGTTCAGTATAATTGTCTTCATGCGGTTTTTTGTATCTGTGCGGAGCTTCGTGACTCCGGCATTTAATCGCAAAAATACAAATTAATCGCTACACTTACCAATTAAATTATATTTTTTAAATAAGTTTTATACATAATCCGCAAAAAAGGAGATTGGCTTCGCTTTATTCCAAATAATTGACTAACTTCGCGGAAATAATGTTTCCGTGAGGCCGTGTGCCCTTGCGGATAAAAGGAAAACCGTTTTTAGATATGATACACTCAATGACGGGTTACGGCAAATCCGTAACTCTCTTTCAGGACAGGAAAATATGTGTTGAAATCCGTTCGCTGAACGGTAAGTCCATGGATCTGTCAACGCGTTTGGCCGCCCAGTTCAAAAGTCGCGAAATGGAGATACGTACTCTTGTCACGACGACTCTCGAGCGCGGCAAGGTCGATTTTGCGCTATGGGTAGAGCAGGGTGAAAAACCTGAAACCCCGTCCATAAACGTGCCGGTAATGCAGGCGTATGCCGAACAGATGTCAGCGGTTTCAAAAGAGACCGGAATCGCGTTGCCTGCCAACATGTTCGAAGTGTTGTTGCGTATGCCCGACGTGGTTGCACGCAAGGAGGTTTATGACGTGACGGATGAGGAGTGGGTTGTTGTCCTTGAAGGTATCAGGTCGGCACTTTCAGAACTGCTCGAGTTCCGTCGCCAGGAGGGCGAGGCTCTTGCCGCGAAGTTCCGCAGCAAGATAGAGAACATCTCCTCGTTGCTGCTCTCGATTGAACCGTATGAAAAGGAGCGCGTGGAGAAAATCCGTTCAAGGATAATGGATTCGCTCGAGAAGCAACTGGGGGTGGAATATGACCGTAACCGCTTTGAACAGGAACTGATATTCTATATCGAAAAGCTCGATGTAAACGAGGAAAAACAGCGTCTTTCCAACCATCTTGCATATTTCGTGGAGACAATGGAGGCCGAACGCGGTCAGGGAAAGAAACTGGGATTCATTGCCCAGGAGATGGGGCGTGAGATAAATACTCTTGGCAGCAAGAGCAACCATGCCGAGATGCAGAATATCGTGGTAAAGATGAAGGATGAACTTGAGCAGATAAAAGAGCAGGTGTTAAACGTAATGTAAAGATTTATGAGCAAAGGAAAAGTTGTCATTTTTTCGGCTCCTTCCGGTTCGGGGAAGTCAACGCTTGTACATTTCCTTATGGAAAAGGACCCAACTTTCGGCTTCTCGGTATCGGCTACGAGCCGTCCTCCGCGAGGTGAGGAGAAACATGGCGTGGATTATTTCTTCTTTACTCCGGACGAGTTCCGTGCGCGCATTGCAGCAGATGAGTTCGTGGAGTATGAAGAGGTCTATCCCGGCCGTTATTACGGAACTCTGAAATCGCAGGTAGAGCGTCAGCTGGAGCAGCAGAATATTCTTTTTGACGTGGATGTTAAAGGTGGATGCAGCCTCAAGAAGTTCTATGGCGAGCGCGCCCTGTTCATCTTTGTCCAGGCTCCCTCCGTGGAGGTCCTCCGCGAACGTCTTGTAGGCCGCGGTGACACGGCTCCCGAGGAGATAGAGAAGCGTGTGAGCAAGGCTGAGTATGAGATGACTTTCGCCAAGTTTGCCGACAGGGTTATAGTCAATGACAATCTTGCCGACGCAAAGAGTGAACTGCTGTCGGTTGTTGGGAAATTTCTCGATGATTAAGAAGAATACGGTAATATTCGGCGGCAGTTTCGACCCAATACACATCGGTCATACGTCACTTGCTGCCGAGGTCCTCGGGCACGGAATTGCCGAAGAGGTGTGGTTCATGGTCTCTCCGCAGAATCCTCACAAGAGCAGCGGTAGTTTGAGCAGTGAAGAGCACAGGCTGAACATGGCGCGTCTGGCAATAGAGGGTCATGACGGGTTCATCGCCTGTGATTTTGAATTTTCTCTTCCACGGCCGTCATACACTATAAATACGCTCGATGCCTTGAGTGAGTGCTATCCCGACAGGAACTTCATTCTGCTCATCGGGGCGGACAACTGGAATTGTTTCGGCCGTTGGCACAGGTCGGGCGAGATACTCGGCCGCTACGGTATAGTGGTATATCCCCGTGACAGTGAAGAAAGACCGGAACTGCCCGGAAATGCGATGTGGCTGCCGTCACGCCTGTATGACGTAAGTTCTACGATGATACGCGATGCGGTCTCCAAAGGGTGTTCCATTTCGGAGTATGTGGCACCGGCAGTGGAGCAGTATATATATGAAAACAATTTGTACAAGAATTTATGACAGGATATTTTTTTAAAGTCAGGCGTTGCTTTTTTGCCGCCCTTCTGTTGTGCCTGCCCTCCCTCTCTCTTGCGCAGGACCCGGTGAAACTGTACGATGAGATGTGCGACCCCCTCCAGTCGGTTTTCTGCGATTATGTGGCGCGCGAGGCGAGCGTGAATACCATTGATGATGCAGCAGGCAAATACATAGGAACCGTTATTGACGACGGACTCTACGGCTGGGGTGTGTTCTACTCCTCAACGGGTGTGAAGTCCTACGGGCAGTATGCGAACAACCAGCTCATATTCGGCATCGTTATGTCCGACAAGGTTGCCAAAGTAGGCAGTCTGGAGAACTACATCCTGTATGAACTGGAGACCGGCGAGGTGTTGCTGCTGCATTCTACTGAGGGAAATATGCCCCTTGAATATCCGCTTGTTCCAAACATGAAACACCCCGATCCGCTATATACTTTCAAGAAAGAGACATATGCCAATGGAGATACCTTTTTCGGTGAGTTCTACAAGGGCCGCCGTCATGGTTACGGCGTATATTGCTACTCGAACGGTGACATATGGTATGGCCAGTATAAGGGCGGTTACAGGAACGGGTACGGCATGTTGCTTAAGGCCGATGAGAAGATCTATTACGGCAAGTGGGTGGGCGACAGAAAGGTTGAATGAAATTATAACTTAAACGATATTTATTATGAAAAGAAGAATTCAATGGCTGTTTTTGGCTTTAGGCATGTTTTCTTTTGTGCCGTCGGTTGCACAGGATGAAAGTGTCGTAACCTTGGCCGGCAATGCGTATGTTACCGCTACATCAGAGGGCGGTGATTCCAAAAAAGTATATATTGACGAGCAGAATTGTGCTTTGCGCAATTGGGATAGTACTGAAGATGTGGTCAGCTTCTACTTCAAAGTGGAAAAGAGCGGCAAAATTAATGTTGCGCTTCAGGCAAAAGGAGACTCAAAGATAGAGGTTAATGTTCTGGGTAAAAAGAAAAAAATCAGACTCGACAGCGATGATTTGTCACGCGTGAAGGTTGGTACCTTCAAGGTGAAGACTCCCGGTTATGTTAAAATGGATATCCGTGGTCTGAAAATAAATAACGGCGAAGGTTTTGGTAATGCGTCGGCTGTTCTTGTGAGTGGCGATGCAGCTCCGGTTGTTTGTGTCGCTCCTGACTTCAGTACTCATTTTGGCCGCCGTGGTCCTTCGGTACACATGGGTTATGTTCTCCCCAAAGAGAATGTTGAGTGGTTCTACAATGAGATAGTTGTGCCCGAGGAGGGCGATATCCCAAGCAGTTATTACATGGCTTGCGGCTTTGGTCAGGGATATTTCGGTATGCAGAACAACAGCCCTCATAAGAGAAGAGTGCTCTTCTCTGTGTGGAGTCCTTTTGAAACGGACAACCCTGCAGAAATACCCGATTCTTTGCGAGTACAACTCGTTAAAAAGGGAGAAAATGTGACGATAAATGATTTTGGAAATGAGGGTTCCGGCGGTCAAAGTTTCATGCACTATGACTGGAAACCGGGAGAACGTTGCCGTTTCCTTATGGGAGTGAAGCCCGACGGTGATAACAGCACGGTTTATACAGCCTACTTCTACGATAACCATCAGAACAAATGGGTGCTTGTGGCATCATGGCGTCGTCCGCAAACTAACACATGGTACACAAACGCACACTCATTCCTTGAGAATTTCAACCCTGTGATGGGATACATTAACCGCAAGGCTTGTTATTGCAACCAGTGGGCACGCACAGCCGATGGCCGTTGGATTCCTGTGACACGCGGACGTTTCACTTGTGATACCACGGGTCACCTCAGACACCGTCTCGATTATACCGGTGGTGTTGAGGGTGATGGTTACTTCCTTTCAATGGGTGGTTTCTTTGATGATTATCTGACATCGGGTACCTTGTTTGAGCGTTCAGGCAATGTTACTGAGGCTCCGGATGTCGATTTTTCTACACTCGAATAAGAAAATATCTAAAATTCTGAAATTTGTATAACAAAATTGTGAAGGTATATTATTTTGGTTATCTTTGCAATTGTATCCTAATATGGCGTGGTGCGTTTATGGGAAACACGGATTTTGAGAGATGTTAACAAACAATATTTATTTAAAACACACTGTAATATGAATTTGAAAAAGTTTTTCGGTTTTGCCTTGTGTGCTGTAATGGCTCTTGCCGGTTCTACAGCGCAGGCACAATCCCTTTCGCCATCAACAAAGTGGCATTGGGACAAGGGTACTATCGTAGTTGAAACACCTGAGCGTCCTGCAGGTCAGGAGCATGCATTGAACCTTGCAGTAGCTCCAATCAAGACTGTACGCGTAGCTTTCGTCGGTCTTGGTATGCGCGGTCCTGGCGCGGTAGTACGTTTCTGCCGTATTCCGGGCGTTGAGATTGTTGCTCTTTGCGACTATGAGTATGAGCGTGCAGAGAAGTGCCAGGAAGAGCTCCGCAAGCAGAATCTTATTCCGGCAGACATCTACTATGGCGAGAAGGGTTATGAGGAGCTTTGCAAGCGTCCCGATATCGACCTCGTTTATGTTGCTGCTGACTGGAACCACCACTATCCTGTAGCAAAGTGCGCTCTTGAGAACGGCAAGCATACAGCTATCGAGGTTCCTTCTGCAATGAACCTTGAGCAGTGCTGGAGCCTTATCGACCTTGCTGAGAAGACACGTCTCCACTGCTTCATCCTTGAGAACTGCTGCTACGATGATTATGAGATGAACGCTCTTGCAATGGCTCAGGACGGTGTATTCGGTGAGATTATCCGTGCCGAGGGTGCTTATATCCATAGCCTCGAGTGGTTCTGGGATGCATATTGGAAGGATCCTGCCGACAACGATGTTGACAACCTCCACTGGCGTCTGAAGTACAACAAGGAGAATCGTGGCGACCTCTACGCTACTCACGGCCTTGGCCCCGTTGCGCAGTGTCTCGATATTCACCGTGGCGACCGCTTCACAACATTGGTTGCTATGGATACAGACCCCTTCTTCGGTAAGGAACTTGTAAAGGAGAAGACTGGCAAAGAGTGCAAGGAGTTCCGCAATGGTGACCACACTACAACACTTATGCGTACAGCAAAGGGTAAGGTTGTTGAGATTCAGCACAACGTAATGACTCCTCAGCCATATAACCGTCTGTTCAAGCTCACTGGTACAAAGGGTTATGCAACAAAGTATCCCGAGCCAAAGCTCGCTCTCTCTGGCGAGGCACTCGAGGGTACAGGCGCACCTCAGGTTGACAACCTCAATGCTCACGGCTTCATGAGTGATGCACAGAAGGATGCTATGATGGCTAAGTACTACCATCCAATCCTCAAGAAGTATGTTGAGAAGGGTCGCGACCTCGGTCACGGTGGTATGGACTTCGTTATGGATTCACGTCTTGTATATTGCTTGCAGAACGGTCTTCCACTCGATATGGACGTATATGACCTTGCAGAGTGGTGCTGCTTGGCAGAGCTCGGTACATTGTCAATGGACAACAATTGCGCAGCTGTAACATTCCCCGACTTTACACGTGGTTATTGGGATGTTCAGAAGGGCTATAAGCATGCATATGCAGCTCCTGAGGTAGAAGCCGCTACAGAGGCTGAGGCTGAGGCTTATACTGCAGCACAGAAGGCTGTTACTGCAAAGAAGAACCTTTGGGCTCTCTACGATGCAGTGAAGGCAGCAAAGGCTGCCGGTGATGCAAAGGCTGAGGCTAAGGCTCAGAAGAAGCTCGACAAGGCCAAGGCAGCTGCAGAGAAGGAGATTGCAAAGGCTCTCAAGAAGGCTTTGACAGCAAAGAAGTGATTCTTTGATTCATGAGATATTAAGAATGGCCCGGTTCGGGCCATTCTTTTTTACAACTGTTGTGTTGGAGTGTGTCTATGACGGTGTTGTTACTCTGCAAAATAGTTGTTTTACAGAGATTCAATTACCCCGACCCTGCTGATGAATACTAATAGCTGGTGAACAAGTTTATCACCTCACTGTCATAATAGACTACGCCCTCCATAAACAGGGGGCGTAGTCTATTTATACTCTTTACATTCGGCTATTAGTACAGAGTAATGAGTAGCAACGGGTAAATATTACTATTTACTAATTTTAAGTGAGTTTGAGGGTCGGTAGGAATTTAGTGTGCAAAGAGGATAAAAGTGTAATGAATTCCTTCAGTTTGTTGAAGTATAGTCCTGTTACCTCCCCTGTTCTTTGTTAGAATTGGAAGTAGATGAAAGGAGAAACGCTTTCGCCTCTGAACTGCAGGACAAGCTGTACAACAACAATGAATACTGCAAGCTTGAGTATCCAGGGCATGCGTACGAACGTGTCTCCCAACTTGTTCCACCAGCGTGTAGGCAATGAGTGCGCAACGATGAGTACTCCTATGAATATACACCATGTCAGGCGTACGTCGATGAATACAGGGAGGTAGTCGGCATGAAAGTTCGTGAAGATGTTGTTTATTATGTAGCATGCGTCACTCCACGAATCCGCGCGGAAGAATACCCAGAGAATGGCAACGCAGGTTATTGTGATTGCCCATGACAAGGCCCTGACTATCCATATTCCGGGCAGGCGCGATGTCAGCGGTTTGAGCATCTTCTGCAGTGCCAGTCCCAGACCGTGCATTCCGCCCCAGAAGATGAATTTCCATGATGCACCATGCCACAGGCCGCCAATGAGCATAGTAAGCATGTTGTTTATGTATGTGCGTACAGCTCCTTTGCGGTTGCCGCCCAATGGTATATAAACGTAGTCCCTGAGCCAGCTCGACAGGGATATGTGCCAGCGGTGCCAGAATTCGGCAAGAGTCTTCGATTTGTAGGGGAAGTTGAAGTTCGGAGTCAGCTTGTAGCCCATTATCAGGGCAATACCTATTGCCATGTCTGAGTATCCCGAAAAATCGCAGTATATCTGCATGGTGTATCCGACTACAGCCATAAGGCTCTCGAATCCGGTGTATGTGTCGGGCATGGAGAATACCAGGTCGTTGTATTGTGATATGTAGTCGGCTATGATGGCTTTCTTAATAACACCGAGTATTATCATCCAAAGTCCTAACCATATCTCATCTTTTGTTGCGCTCCTGTTCTTCTTTATTTGTGGCAGAAACTTGTCGGCGCGTACTATGGGACCTGCTACCAGTGCCGGGAAGAATGACAGGTAGAATGCGTATTCAAGCCAGCTGTCAGTAGGTTCTACCCTCCCTTTATATACATCTATAATGTAGCTGATAGACTGGAATGTGTAGAACGATATGCCGACGGGCAATATAATGTCAAGCGGCTGGAAATTGGAGTTGATGATCTGTGCCCAGTTTTCCAGAATGAAGTTGCTGTATTTGAAATAGCAAAGTATGCCGAGCGAGGCGATAAGCGACAATAGTACGCATAGTTTGCGCATGAACAGCTTCTTCTGTTTTACAAGAATGCGCGACAGGTACCAGTCGAACAGCGAGGTGCCGACAAGCAGAAGGAAATACATTCCGCTTGATTTGTAGTAGAAGAACAGGCTGAACGTAACCACGAATACCAGCATCTTTGTGCGATGCCTCTTTATCATCGCATATACGGGCAAGAATACAATGAAGAGTGCCCAGAAGAGTCCCGACGAAAAGACCATCGGTGATTCAGGGCTGAACTTCAGCATTTCCAGTATATTGTTCCAAATGACGCTTAGTTCCATATGTTACTTTACGGGTTGAAGTGTGATGGTTTTGTCGGCTTTTCCCGATGCCTTTGCCGGTTTTACAAGACGTATCTCCCCATTCCTGTTCTTTGCCATCCAATTTATTACAGAGTCCATCCACAATGCGGCAGATGCCCTTGTCGGATGTACATTGTCCTTTGCTCTGTCGAAATGCATGCCGTTGCTGAGGAAGAATCTTCCTTCAGGCACGTTCATTCTTACCAGTTCGTTTATTCCGGTGTCCTCTTTCCAGTTCGGTGGTCCTATCCATATGTATGGAATGTCGCCAATTTGTGAAAGTATGTTCTTTACATATTTGTCGCGTTTCTTTATTATGTCCCGTACGAACATTTCGTTTGCGCCCAAAGAGACGAATATGAAGTCCGGCTTGAATTTTGATATGTACTCCTTCAGTTTGGTCGATGTTCCCCAGACTTTCGACGTGGAGCTGTACCATATCACGCTGTAGAGGTTGTGTCCGTTATGCTCTGCATATGCTGCAAGTCGTGGCGAAAGTCCTTCGAGCATGGAGTCTCCGAACAAGAGAATCTTTTTTGGAAGGGTGTCCATCACCGCTTCATTTTCAATTTCCACCTCCTGTACTTTGGCGTCTGCAACAGGTTCCTCTGTGTCGGCAGTCTCCGTAACGGCCGTTTTTGTCAGTTCCTCGACTATATCCGGCTTTACCAGTTCTATCTCTCCTATCTCTATTGTATCAGCCGATGACAATACGGTAAAAAAGGCAAATGCCGAAGCAAGCAATAGCCAAAGACTTATATATGGATTTTTCATTCTGGATTTTGAGCGAAATTCGCAATTTTTGGCAAAAATACGAATAAAAATGCAGTATTCAAACCTCTCTTTTCATTATCGTTCTTTAACAGGCACCGTCAGGTTTGGCAAATTTCCATACAAATCTTTTTGTGGGTGACATTCTAATGCCCAATATTGTGCATTTTTGTTAAAAATGTAGGAAAATTGAAGTTTATTTGTAAATTTGCAAATTGGTATTAACTTTGGAAATATAAAATTTATGATAGCAGTACTTAAACATGGAGTTACGAAGGCGCAGCAGGATAATCTTATCCACTGGCTTGAGTCACAGAACGTGCGCGTGCACGTTTCCGAGGGTGAGATGCAGACGGTCATCGGTCTCATCGGCGATACCCGGAAAGTTGATATTGACCTGCTTGCAGGTCTTGAGATAATAGACCGCGTTACACGCATAACTGATCCTTTCAAGAGCGCGAACCGTAGTTTTCATCCCGAGGATACGGTCGTTACTGTGGGCAAGGGTGAAAATGCGGTGAAGATTGGCGGTGGCAACTTTGCCATAATGGCCGGTCCTTGCTCCGTGGAGAGCGAGGAGCAGATTCTTGCTGTCGCAAAGGCGGTAAAGGCGTCCGGCGCGAACATTCTACGTGGCGGTGCGTTCAAACCCCGTACATCACCTTACGACTTCCAGGGACTGCGCGCCGAGGGTCTTCAACTGTTGCTGAAGGCACGTGAGGCCACAGGTCTTCCGATAGTGACCGAAATAATGAGCGCGTCGCATCTCGACCTCTTTTCCGATGTTGACATAATCCAGGTAGGTGCGCGCAATATGCAGAATTTTGAACTGCTTAAAGAGTTGGGCCGCAGCGACAAACCGATTCTGCTTAAGCGAGGCATGTCGGCTACGCTCAAAGAACTCCTTATGAGTGCCGAATATATAATGTCAGAGGGTAACGAGCAGGTAATACTCTGTGAGCGCGGTATCCGCAGTTATGACAGTTATACGCGCAACGTGCTTGACCTTGCGGCCGTTCCGGTGCTCCAGGGCCTTACCCACCTTCCGATAGTGGTTGACCCCAGTCATGCAACGGGTGTCTCCCGTCTTGTGCGTCCTATGGCATGTGCCGCAACAGCGGCCGGTGCCGACGGTCTTATCATCGAGGTGCACAACGACCCCGTCTGCGCCCTCTGTGACGGTGCTCAGTCGCTTACGCCCGAGCAGTTCGATGAGGTTGCGCAGCGTGTACGCGAGATTCGTGGAATAATGCACTAAGGCGCCATGACTGTAGGAATCGTTGGTTTGGGTCTGATAGGAGGTTCGGCTGCCAAGGCATTCAAGGCTGCCGGACATTCCGTATATGCTTTTGATATAAACAGGCAGATTGTCGGCTTCGCGCAACTTGAGGGTACTGTTGATGCGGAACTCTCCTCGGAGAATATGCAGGAGTGTGACCTGCTGCTGCTTACTGCAACTCCGCATGCTGTGCAGGATTATATAAAGGAGAACGCCTGCCATGTGGCAAAGGATACTCTCGTGGTCGATTTCTGCGGAACCAAACGCGGAGTCTGTCAGCTCGGTTTTGCCCTTGCGGCAGAGCATGGCTTTACATATGTCGGCGGTCATCCTATGGCCGGTTTGCAGTATTCGGGCTACAAATATTCGAAAGCTACGCTCTACAACGGTGCTTCGTTCATTCTTGTGCCCCCCGTGCACGATGACATAGCTTTGCTCGACAGGGTAAAGCAGATGCTTTCTCCGCTCGGCTTCAAGAAGTATATGGTGACGACTGCCGATTTCCATGACCGTATGATTGCATATACGTCGCAGATGTGCCACGTTGTTTCCAATGCTTTCATAAAGAGCCCGGCGGCAAAGTTCCACAGAGGGTACAGTGCCGGCAGTTTCCGCGATTTCACGCGCGTGTCGCGCCTTAACGAGAATATGTGGACAGAACTGTTCCTCGAGAACAAGGAGCATCTTCTGAACGAACTTGATATATTGATAAACTCCCTCCATGAGTACCGTGGCGCGATAGCAGCGGACGATGCGGAAACTCTGTGCAGGCTTCTGCGCGACGGCAGGATAGCAAAGGAGGAGACTGAAAAATAAAAAAATGCGATACAATACAGTACATGTAGAGGCTTCGAGGAGCTATGATATACTTATCGGGCGCGGCATTCTTGCCGGGCTCGGAACTTTTATACGGCCGTTGCTGGGCGATTGCCGTCTGGCTGTGCTTACGGACAGCAATGTGGATGCATTGTACGGCAATGCTGTCATGGAGTATCTGCATTCAGCCGGCTATGAGACATGCAAGTATGTGATTCCTGCCGGTGAGGCATCGAAATGTGCCGATAATCTGCTGGCGTTCCTCAACTTTATGGCCGCGGAACAGTTGACACGCAGCGATGCTGTCATAGCTTTCGGCGGTGGTGTGGTGGGTGACCTCGGCGGTCTCTCCGCATCGCTCTATCTTCGCGGAGTAAAGTATGTGCAGGTACCGACCACGTTGCTTGCGGCCGTTGACAGTTCGGTAGGCGGAAAGACCGCGATAGATATTCCTGCCGGCAAGAATCTTGTAGGAAGTTTCTACCAGCCTTCGCTTGTCTGTTGCGACACCGCCCTGATGGATACTCTTAACAAGGATGTTTATCGTGACGGCTGCGCCGAGGTAATCAAGTACGGAATGATACTTGACAAGGAGCTTTACGCCGAACTGCACTCCTTGCCGTTTGACCGTGAGGCTGTAGTGACGCGCTGTGTGGAGATAAAGCGCGATGTGGTGCAGCAGGACGAATTCGACAACGGTGTCAGAGGACTTCTCAATTTCGGGCACACCTTCGGTCATGCGATAGAGAAATTGAGCGGCTTCGGAGTGTCGCATGGTGCCGCCGTAGCGAAGGGTATGGTCATTGCCGCACGCATGGCACCGCTTTGCGGTCTTTGTGATGTGGCCGACGAACTCTCTGTGTTGCTTCTGGATTATGGTTTCGACATAAGCTGCTCTTATGCAGCAACAGAAATATATGATGCTCTTTTGAGCGACAAGAAACGTCGTGGAGGCAAAATCTCGGTTGTGCTTCCACGTGCGGTGGGGGACTGTACACTCGTGACACTGCCGGTAGAGGAACTGGAGGTGCTGCTTAAAAAAGTGCTTGGGTGATGAAGAGGAGGGTACACGGAACATTGCACGGAAACGTTACACCGCCGCCGTCAAAGTCGCAGGCGCACCGTCTGCTCATTTGTGCGGCACTCGGTCAGCAACCCTGTTCAGTTGTGTGCGGAAGCGTGAATGACGACATTCTGGCAACAATGCGCTGTCTCAATGCACTTGGTGCCGAAATCACCTTTTCATCGGGCGTTTTTGATGTAAAACCTATCCGTGTTTCAAAAGGTGCAGTGCTCGATTGCAGTGAGAGCGGTTCCACGTTGCGTTTTCTGATGTCGGTGGCCGCAGTACTCGGCGCGGATGCTACATTTACCGGCGGCGGCAAGCTGCCACAGCGTCCAATGGTTGCTCTTACCGACGTTCTTTCATCTCATGGTGTGGAGTTCACGCGCCATTCTGCCGATGAACTCCCTGTTTCATGTACAGGAATGTTGCACGGAGGCAAATTCACCCTGCCGGGTGATATCTCGTCACAGTACCTTACAGGTCTGCTTTTTGCATTGCCTTTGGCTCATGAGGAGAGCACGATAGAGATTACAGGTGCCCTTACCAGCGCATCATACATAGAGATGACGATAGACGCACTCCGCACAGCTGGAATATCAGTAGAACGTTGCGGAAATGTTTTCAACATAAAAGGAAACCGGCAGTACAGTTTGCCGTCCCGTGTCGTGGTCGAGGGGGACTGGTCCTCTGCCGCATTCTGGGTCGTTGCCGGAGTAATAGGCAAGCAACCGCTTACCGTTTGCGGGATGAACAACGGTTCAATACAGGGCGACAGTGCAATTATTGATCATCTGCGCAACATGGGTGCTTTCATAGAAACGGCCGGTAACAAAGTTGTGGCAATGCCGTCACACCTTTTCGGGGCTGAACTTGACTGCATGGATACCCCCGACCTTGTGCCTGTGCTTTCAATAGCGGCGGCTACTGCGCAAGGAACTACGACATTCACCAATGTTGGCCGTCTCCGTTTCAAGGAGAGTGACCGTCTTGCAGCAATGAAGAGCGTGCTTGCATCGTTCGGGATTGACTCTACCATTGGAGAGGATTCCTTTACCGTCTATGGAGGAGAGCCCCGCGCTATCTCGCCGGTTGACAGTTTCGGCGACCACCGCATAGCAATGTCTGCGGCCATAATGTCAACGGTTGCGCAGGGCACAACAATAATAAGCGGTACAGGATGCGTAGCAAAATCATATCCCTCATTTTTCGAAGACTTTGCTGCCTTGGGAGGAGTTGTGGAATGTGAGCCCGTGCAAGCGAGTGAATGAAACAAAACTAAAACAATATAATATGGACTTGGATAAACTACGTCAGGAAATAGACGAGATTGACACCCAGATGTGCGACCTTTTCGCACGACGCATGCAGGTGGTTGCCGGAATCGGTCAGTACAAGAAGGAGAACAACATGCCGGTGTATCACCCTTCACGTGCGCGTACAGTATTGCAGAATGTATCAAAACGCCTTGGCCCTGAATTCGAGGGTTATGGCCGCACGCTCTACCGTACAATATTCGATTTGAGCGAATCCTACGAGACACGTATGCTCTCCGAGGGTAGCGACTTCTTCAACTATTTCAAGAATATCGCTTCCGTTCCGCCGCAGCCCTTCCCGAAGCGCGGTACAGTTGCTTGTGCAGGCTGTGAGGGGTCATATGCGCATCTTGCTTCGGAGCGTCTCTTCGACCTTCCCGAAATTATGTACATGAGCAATTTCGAAGGTGTGTTCAAGGCTGTCAGTAGCGGACTCTGCGAATTCGGTGTCCTGCCCATCGAGAACTCGCTTGCTGGTTCTGTGAATGCGATATACGACCTTCTCTCTTCCTACAATGTCAACATCGTGCGTTCTGTACGTCTCAAAGTTGACCACGCGCTTCTTGCCGTCCCAGGTGCGAAGCTCGAGGATATACGCGAAATATATTCGCACCAGCAGGCCATAAACCAGTGCTCGGAATTCCTTTCGACTCTCAAGAATGTCCGTGTAATCGCATGTGAAAACACTGCCGAGGCTGCGCGCATGGTTGCCCAGGGCGGTGACCCCACCAAGGCATCCCTCTCGTCACGTCTCTGTGCCGAACTCTACCAGATGCAGGTGCTCAAGTCATCAATACAGAACCGCGACAACAACTACACCCGCTTCATCTGCATAGCCAAGGAGGCGAAAATGTATTCCGGCGCGGACCGCACCAGTGTTATGATAAACATCCCCAACCGCCCCGGAACCCTTTTCCGCATAATGTCGCGTTTCAACGCCACCGGCGTGAACCTCGTCAAGCTCGAGAGCCGTCAAATCCCCGAGCGCGAGTTCGAGTACCGCTTCTATTTCGACATCGAGGCATCCGTTTATAGCGACGAGTTCCTCTCCCTCATGTGTGAACTTCATGAGTGCGGTGAGCAGTTCAGGTACTTCGGGACGTATGCCGAAATAATATAATTATTGTCTAAATTGGCGATAACTGCGTTACGCTTGGTTTTGTAAACAGTCATTTACGATTAGTAAACTCCTGTTCCCAAAACCATCGCAAGCCTTGTTCTCCCCAATTTATACTAATAATTTGCGTGATTGCTTAAAAGCGTGACATCTGTGTTAATAGATTCTTGAATTTTGGATATTATGAGAAAGTCTTGTCTGTTGTATCTGTTTTTTCTCTTTACCTTTTCCTTGCAGGCGCAGGTAAAGAATGATACTATAACGACTGTTGCTACGAATGTTAAAATCGCAGAAAACATATTCGATTGTGGGGCGGTTGACAGAAAACCTGAGTTCCGTGGTGGTACGCAGGCTTTACAGAGCTATCTGGCCCGTAGCATACGCTATCCGCAGATATCACTCGAAAACGGGTCGCAGGGGCGTACTGTTGTCCGTTTTATAATAAATGCCGACGGTACGGTAGCCAGCCCCGAGGTGGTAAGAACTTCCGGTGACTTGAATCTTGATATGGAGGCTCTTCGTGTTGTTGAGACCATGCCTAAATGGAAGCCGGGCAGAATTGGCAAGAAAAAGGTACGTGTGTACTTTGTAATACCCATTGTATTCATTTTACGGTAAGAAGGAATGTTTGTATGAAAAAGATTTTGGTAATAAATGGTCCAAACCTCAACCTCTTGGGTTTGCGTGAACCCGCGCTTTATGGGGCGCAGAATTTTGAAACCCTGCAGGCCTCAATACGTGAATGGGCTGTGGCTCTTGGCCTTGAAGTGGAGTTGTTCCAGTCGAACCATGAGGGTGTAATTGTCGATAAGATTCAGGCTGCTTATGGCGTGTTCGACGGCATACTCATAAACCCTGCCGCTTATACACACACAAGTGTAGCTATACTCGATGCCTTAAAGGCCGTGGCGCTTCCCACGGTTGAGGTGCACCTTACCGACATTGCCACACGCGAGAAGTTCCGTCAGTTCTCCTTCGTGTCGCTCTATGCCCAAAAGACAATCTGCGGAAAGGGATTCGACGGCTATAAAGAGGGCCTTGAGTATCTTGCCGGCCTATGAAAATCTTTCCCACATCGGCAATAAGGGCGCTCGACGCTTATACCATAGAGCATGAGCCCATAGCTTCCATAGACCTTATGGAGCGTGCGGCACGTACGCTGACAGATGCTATTCTATCCCGTTATGCCGGATGCGCATTCGCTGTCTTTGCCGGTCCGGGAAACAATGGCGGTGATGGTCTTGCCGTGGCGCGTATGCTTAACGATGCCGGTTGTAGTGTACGTGTGTGGCTTGTGAACCCGAAAGGGAAACTTTCTCCCGATTGCGCCGTCAATCTTGAACGCCTACGTTCTTTGTCTATTGAGGTAATTGAGGTGCATTGTGACTTTGCAATGCCTTCGCTTGGTGGCGATACTGTTGTTGTGGATGCTCTATTTGGCAGCGGCCTTAACATGCCTGTGATTGATGGCTTGTTTGCTGCCGTTATTGATGGGATAAATGCTTCGGGTTGTCGTGTGGTTGCTGTTGATATGCCATCGGGGCTTATGGGTGAGAATAATGATCCGCAGCACACAACGATTGTAAAGGCTGAATTGACGCTTACCCTCCAGTTTCCCAAGATGTCACTGCTCTTTGCCGAGAATTCCCCGTTTGTGGGCGAGATGAAGATTTTGGATATAGGGCTTTCGCAAGAGTGGATTGACAAAGAACCGTCTCCTCTGTTTTTTACCGATGAAAAGGATATAAAATCGCTTCTAAAGTCACGTGCGAAGCATTCTCACAAGGGCGACTATGGCCGTGCTCTGCTTGTTGCCGGTTCAAAGGGAATGGCCGGTGCATCGGTGCTCTCTGCACGTGCGGTACTGCGCTCCGGGGTGGGGCTTCTTACCGTTCATGTGCCTGCCTGCAACAATTCCATTGTGCAGGTTGCCGTGCCCGAGGCAATGACAAGCATTGACTGTAGCGAGTGCTGTTTCAGCGATTTCATCGAGACCTCAAAATATAACGCTGTTGCAGTTGGCCCGGGGCTCGGGCAGAGCAGTGAAAGCGAAAAGGCGTTGTTTCATCTGATAGATAACTGCTGTGTGCCTATGGTGCTTGATGCCGATGCACTAAACATCCTTGCACGTAACTCCGAATACCTCCGCCGTTTGCCGCAGGGCAGTGTGCTCACTCCGCACCCGGGCGAATTCGCGCGTCTTTTCGGCAAGACCCCGAACACTTATCTTTCAATTTCTGCCGTTCGTGCATTTGCGCGTGATTGCGGCTTTGCGGTTGTTCTCAAAGGGGCTCACACTGTTGTCATTGCCCCCGACGGCAATCTTTATTTCAACAGTACGGGCAATCCCGGAATGGCAACGGGCGGTAGCGGTGATGTGCTTACTGGTATGGTGCTTGCGCTGCTTGCGCAGGGTTATTCCGCAACAGATGCGGCGCGAATGGCTGTTTATGTGCATGGCTTTGCCGGTGACTTTGCGGCAGCCTCTAAGGGTCACACGGCTTTGGTTGCGGGCGACATCGTTGATTGTCTGCCGTATGCCTGGCTGCATCTTGAGAGAAAGGAGGCAGTGAAATGAAATTCCATCAGTTCCTTCGCGACTGGTCACTGCCTATAGCCATGACAGGAGGTGTGTTGATGTATCTTCTGTACAGGCTTCTTCCATTGCCCGAAGGTACCGGTAATCTTGTGTCGTCAGTTGTCTCTGTTGTGCAGCCGGGGCTTATTTTCTCAATGCTTTTCGTGACCTTCTGCAAGGTGCGTGTGATGGAACTGAAACCATCCTGGTGGCATCTGTGGCTTTTGCTGTTCCAGTTGTCCATGTTCATTGTAATCTCGCTTTCCATAGGTTTCTTCCGCGGTATGCCGCCTGTAGTGAAGGTGTTGCTCGAGTCTGCAATGATGTGTTTCGTTTGCCCTACCGCTACGGCTGCTGCGGTCATAACCACAAGATTGGGCGGCAATTCTGCTTCGCTCATATCATACACAATGCAGATAAACATGGCAGTGGCTGTTGTAGCTCCGCTGTTCCTGGCCTATTCGCATCCGGTAGGCGGCATGTCTCTCGCAGCCTCATTTCTCATAATTATGGGCAAGGTGTTCCCTCTCTTGCTATGTCCTCTGTTTTGTGCCGTTCTTGTGCGCCGTTTCATCCCGGTCCTACATGGCTGGCTGGTGACAAAAGGACGCAACTTGCCGTTTTATCTGTGGCTTGTGGCGCTGTCGCTTGCCATAGCCATGACGACACGTGCCATAGCCCACAGCTCTCTCTCTGTCGCCGTAATGGCAGGCATCGCGCTTGTCTCGCTTGTGTGTTGTATGTCACAGTTTTATATAGGTCGTCGTGTCGGCGCGCGTTATGGTGAAATTATCGCCGCAGGGCAGTCGCTGGGGCAGAAGAATACGGTCTTTGCAATCTGGTTCGCCTATACTTTTCTCACACCGGTTACGGCAATTGCCGGCGGTTTCTACTCTCTTTGGCATAATCTTGTGAATACAAGGCAGTTGTACAGGCATAATCATGGAAAATGAGGTGGCTTTAATCCCATCTTGCTTATTCATCATATACAAAAAGAGTAGCCCATTTTATTCAGGCTACTCTTCTGTATGAATATCCGGTATATGTAAGTTCCCTTTACTCTTCCGTCCCGGTCAATTGCAACAAGCCGGTCGTGGAGAAACCGCCGTCGTGATACAGGTTCTGCATGGTGACCTTGCGTGTAAAATCGGAGAACATCATAACAATATAGTCGGCACAATCCTCTGCCAGAGCATTGCCCAGCGGCGACATTGAGTCTGCATACTTGAGCATGTCCTGCATTCCGGCAATGCCTTGGCCTGCAGTAGTGGCCGTCGGTGACTGTGAGATGGTGTTTATGCGTACTCCGTATTTCTTGCCATATATAGCGCCGAAACTGCGGGTAATCGATTGCAGTAGGGCTTTGGCATCGGCCATATCGTTGTAACCTACGATTGCGCGTTCTGCCGCAATGTATGTGAGGGCTACGATGGAACCTCCGCGTTTTATGGCATTCTTGCTGTAGAGGACCTTTAGCAGTTTGTGGAACGATAATGCCGATATGTCAAGCGTCTTGTTCATGAAATCGTAGTTAATCTCTTCGTAGGGGATGTTCTTGCGTACGTTGGGCGACATTCCTATTGAATGCAGCACGAAATCGAATTGACCGCCGAATTGTTCCATAGCCTTGTCAACAAGTGCTTCAAGGTCGGTGATACTTGTGGCATCCGCAGGCACTACTATTGAGCCTGTCTCTTCGGCCAATCTGTTGATTGCTCCAAGGCGCAGGGCTATGGGTGCATTGGTGAGTACAATTTCCGCACCTTCCTCTACAACTCTCTGTGCTGCTTTCCAGGCTATTGATTGTTCATTCAAGGCGCCGAAAATAATTCCTTTTTTTCCTTTAAGTATGTTGTAACTCATATTGTTATGGATTTTCGTTATTAATTCTGGCGTAAAATTATCAATTATTCTCGGGTTTGGGTATAAATATGAAAAAAAATTTTGGCGCAACAGATCTTTTCTTTCATTTTAGATGCAACTCCCACAAAGACCACTCCGTTTTTACGTCATATCACGGTGACCTGTATTTTTGTTTTATATGGTTGATATTATAGCGATTAAAGGGGCTGCGCTTGGCGCAGCCCCTTTAATCGCTGGGTATTCTGTTTTTGATTTTATCTTCTTATAAAGGTGAAGCTCTTGAAATAGACCTTCTGCTCCTCGCCGCTCTTGTTGGTGATGCGAAGCTTGGTTGCTGTCATGCCGCCAAGCTCGTTGCCTGTGTGGATGACGGGGTCATCCTCGCGGTAGTGGAGGAGGCTAACCTCACGCCAAGCACCGTTAACGAACAACTCGAGAGAGAAGTGCTTTGCAACGCCGTTCACACCAAAGTTGAAGTCCATGCCCTGGAATGTGATTGGTGTCTCGCTCTCAATCATGAGCTCGCCGCCTGCCTGCCAGTTGATAACCTCAAGTGCCGATGCAATCTCCACTCTGTCGCCGTTGAGCTTCACAGGAAGCAGTGCAAGCTGTTTTACTGTAGATGTTAGCTTGAATGGGTTGTACTCGGCTGTTGTGTTCAGGTCTGTACCATGGATGTCATTGTACTCTTTGGTGGCAACTGTGAACAACTTGTTCAATGTTGGCAACATCACCTTTGTACCGAGCTTTGTACCAATCTGGTATGGGTGGCGCATTGCCTTGTTGTTCTCAAGGTCGAACATCTGCTTCTGCAATGAGCGTGCCTGTTTGTAAAGGTTCTCGAAGTTGATGAACTGGCTTGTTGATGAGCTGTTGTCCTTCATTGAGGCGAACATCTTCATTGTGCAGACTGCTCTACCGTATGCGGCAAGGTTCTTGCCCTGGATAATCCAAGGACGCAACTCGTGCAACAGCTGTGGGTTGCTGTTGTCGTTGAGTAGGATGTCGCAGGCTGTCTCCAGCTCGCAGCATGCTACGTTGAGCATTGCTACGCCCATGAAGTCGCCCTTTTCAACTGCTGCAACAATATCCTTCAGCTCCTCACCCTCCTCACGACGGAATCCGTGTCCGTTAGGGCCGAGATCCTTGTTGTAGAGTGCGAAGGTACGCAATGCCTCGTGGTTGCTCGGCAGGATGCTCTTGAGGCTCTTCTCCCAGTTTGCCTGGAAATCGTATGCCTCCATATTCCAGCAGTAGTCGGCGATGCCGTAGAGTGAAATCTTCGATGTCTCGGCGTACTCCATGGGGTTGCTCACGAAACCTGATACGTCTGTCGCGATGTCAAGGCCGTTGCCGTATGCGGGTCCCATGAGGATGTGGTCGCGCACGAAGTCGTTCACGGGAAAGTTGAGCCATATGTAGCCTTTGCGCTGTATGCGCTCGTTTATCCACTCCATTGTGGGTTTGTCTATGCATGCAACGACCGAGTTGCCGGTCCACATGACCTCGATGCCCTTGTTGAGGTTGCTACCCAGTGTGCGCAGGTAACCGCCCTGTTCGTTTGCCCAGCCCTTGTTGTACTCGGTAGGGCAGAGGATAAGGGGTGCGACATCCTTCTTTACCTGCACGAAGTTGTCGTCTATGTAGTTCAACAGCGCAGCCTGCTTGTCGGCCTTTGCGCCCTCGCCCCAGATATCATCGAAGAATACAGCGAACGAGCGTACGCCCAACTGGTACATTACCTCAAGCTTTGCCATGAGTTTGTCACGGTCCTCGTCGTTCCACTTGATGTCAACGCCCGGGTGTATTGCCCAGTAGAAGTTCACTCCGTTCTCCTTGGCTACCTCCACGAGCTCTCCAATGCGTTTGGCTTCAGCCTCGGGATATGGCTCACGCCACTTGTCGCGGTGCCAGGGGTCATCCTTCGGGCCGTAGATATATACGTTCATCTTGTTGCGTCCGTAGAACTCGAGCTGGCTCTTGCGTGCCTCGTGGCTCCATGGAGTGCCGTAGAAACCCTCGACGGTACCGCGGAAAGGTACATCGGGCCAGTCTGTTATGGTACATGCTTCGAGTTTTCCCTCCTGCATTATGCCCAGCAGTGTCTGTACGCCATAGTAGAGACCCTTCTCGTCGTTGCCGGCAATTACTACCTCCTTGTCGGTCACCTTCATATAGTAACCTTCTGCCTTTGCTGGAATGTTCTTCTTGTACTTGCTTACTTTGCTGTCACCGCGTACACCGATGGTGATCTTGAAATCGGCCTTCTTTACAACCTCGGGTGATGCTGTGAGAAGCGCGTCATATACATAACCGCTCAGACGCTTGCTGTCGGCATTAAGTTTCCACTGTGCAGGCGCGTCGAACAGTGCATTCTCGCCTACAACGGTAACCTCCTGTGGAACAGGGTTCACAAGGCTAACCTGTGCAGTTGCGCCAAGTCCGGCGCAGAGCATGAGCCCTAATGTCAGAATTTTTTTGTTCATATTCTATTGGTTAAGTTGTTGCTTTATTGTTTTTATATATCGGGATTCTTTACTGCGTTCAGAATGACAACTTTTGTGCGCTCAGAAGTTATACTTCAGCATTGCGCATACACGATGGTTGGTGACAGTGTGTGTCTCCTTCATGTTGTACTGGCTGTCGGGTATCCCGTATGCCACGGTCGTGGGGTTATACTCAATACCTATCTGCATCGCGTTGTGTGTATATAGTATGCTTGGTGCCACGCGCCACATGTTGTCCATGTTCTTCTCGCCGCGCATGTAAATCTTGTTGTCAACGATGTCATCGTTGCAGCCGAGGTTCTTGGTGTATCCGGCAAAACAGCAGAAGGTCAGGTCGCCTTTTTTCAGCGGCTGCTTGTATGTCACGTCAACCCATCCGCCGGCACTGTTCAGTGAGGCGTATTCCTGCTCTCCGTTGTCAAGCACTTTTGTAACTCCGTATCCGCTTATCATGCTCAGGTGAGCCGCGTTCTGTGCATAGGTAAAACGTCCTTTTACGCCCCAACGTCCCTTTTTGTACGATGCGAATACGGTTGGTGTGATGCTTACGACATTGTCCTCGTTGCACTTGTATGTTGCGCCGTTGTGCGTATATTCCTGACGTGGCTTCAATGTGAGGAGATCGACACCTGCGCCAATCTGGAATCCTCCGTTCTTGTACATGGCCTGGAAGTATAGCTCAGGGATTATCGCGTTGCGTGCATAGTCGAACGAACCGGTGTTTTTGCCATCCTTGTCGGGACCATATGATGTATATTGGAACTGGTAGAGTGCTGTTGCCGTGAGTGTGAATCCCTTGTTCTTATAGTCGTATCTCAACTGCGGAGTGCGGCTGAACGGGGTGAAGGGTGCTCCGGTCTCAAGAGAGAATACGTCGGGCATCATGTCTCCCATCATCGGGTGCCATCCCTGTCCCAGCATTACCGAATTGTTCTCCCAATCCATCTTTGCATATGCCTGGCGTATGCGCAGCACTGTGTTGCTTGTTCCGAATCCTGCAAAATCGGCTTCAATCTTTGCCGATGTCTTTGCACCAAGGAATTCCGGGCCGGTGATGTTTAGCCCCAAACGTGTGGTTATGCTCAGCAACATCATGTTCGGACGTTCGTTAAGGTCCTTGCCATCGGCATCGAACTTCTCGTCCTTCGGCATGTAATAGAACTGTTCGCTGTTCGATGTGTAGCTCTCACGTGTGTCGAAGCAGGCATAATTGCGCACAAAACCATAGAATTTGAAGTCGAATTTCTTCTGTGCGCCCGCACTGCCTATGAACATTGTCAATAGTGCAGCCAATAGTAGTGTCTTTTTCATATTGTCGTGTTTGTGTTAGATTGTCTTATCCGAAGTAGCCGGTACTTCCTACGGATATGATCAGTGCATATCCGATTATCAGCGAGATAACTCCGACTATTATGCCCAATTTGAACATTTGTGAGGTCTTTATGAGTCCTGTTGAGTATGCAATGGCGTTTGGTGGGGTACTTATGGGGAGTGCCATCGCAAATGAAGCGGCCATTGCGACACCAATCAGCAATGTGCCTATTCCGCCGAATGCCCCCAGCGAGCCTTGCATTCCTTTTCCAACCGCCACCATAATGGGTATCATGAGTGCTGTAGCAGCCGAGTTGGATATGAACTGTGACAACAGCCAGCAGATGAGTCCTCCGCCAATCATTACTGCAAGTACCGGCAGGCTGTCAAACGGTATGGTGTTTACCAATGTTTCGGCAAGCCCGGTCTTGTTCATGCCTTCGCCGAGAGCGAACCCTCCGGCAACCATCCACAGGCAGGCCCAGTCAATATCCTTGAGGTCGCTTGATTTTATGATTCTTGTGATTGAGAATACTCCGATAGGAATCAATGCAACAACATAGGCATTTATTCCTGTAACCTTCTCGAACATCCATAGCAGAATCGTTACGGCCAATGTGCCGTAAATCACGTTTGTTCTCCACCCCTTCTTCGCTCCACCGATTATTGTCAGGTTTACCTTTTTTGCCGTGAAGGGGAAGAACCAACGCAAAAGGAACCACGATGCCACAAGAATCAAGAGCATTAGAGGTGTCATTATCATCATCCATTCACCGAAATCGACCCCGAGGTTCAGGCCATCCACATCATTTATGTATTGTAGCGCGATACCGTTCGGCGGTGTACCGATGGGGGTCGCCAGTCCTCCGATATTGGCTCCGATAGGGATGGCAAGCGCAAGGGCTGCAGTACCCTTTTCTGTGGGCGGCAGCTGGCGTAATACCGGCGCAAGGAACGTAAGCATCATTGCTGCAGTTGCGGTGTTGCTTACGAACATCGAGAATGTCGCGGTCACGAGCATGAAACCGAAGAGTACAATGCTGGGCTTGGAACCGAACGGTTTGAGCATTGCACGTGCCATGCTGACATCTATTCCGCTTTTCGAAGCTACGAGTGCCAAAATGAATCCTCCCATGAATAGCATTACGGTGGGGTTGGCGAAAGTGTACATTATGGTTTTGTAGCTCATGAGCTCGCTCTTGTCGTATCCGCTGACCAATGGCTGGATTCCACTGTCCGATATTGTGAGCAGCATTATCACTATTATGAGCAGCGATGTTGTCCACGCCGGTACCGCTTCTACAATCCACATGCAGGCGGCCCAGACGAATATAGCTATCATTCGTTGCTGGATGGGGGTTAGTTCGGCAATGCCGAATGTCTCTGTAGGTAGCAATGCTATCGTAAGGGCTATCAAAGATATCAAGCCGACTTTGATGTAACGGTTGTATCGGCGTATGAAACGCCACATTTTGGCAATGCCAGTTCGTCCTTCTTCCATAAATTGTTTTGTTCGGGAATATTTATCCAAATTGCATAATACAGGTGCTAAGTTACTTCAAAGTATTCAAATTTTGTCCATATTCATGTGAATTTTTTCCCGTGTCGTGCTATTTGATTATGTTCCAGAGCATTTTTCTCCCTTTTTATCGGATATTTTACGGTTGTGTATAAAATGAAGATGGCCGGTTTGTGCCGTGAACAAAGTACCGTTGCGTTTGTTGTTTGTATAAACGATTAAAATCTCAGAAGCATATGTCTGCAGTTCATTTAAAAAAGGATGATTTCGTCAGTCTGGTGGGTTTATATAAACAGGGTGCGGAGAGAATCGGTTTTGTGGGTGCCAGGCCGGCAATAGTCGATTTTTATGCCGATTGGTGCGCTCCATGCCGAATGCTGTCGCCGCTGGTCGAAGAGATTTCGGACGAGTATAAGGGGCGCATCGATGTCTATAAGGTGAATGTTGATGAAGAAGAAGAGCTCGCGGCCTTGTTCTCAATACGCAGTATCCCTACTCTTGTTTTTATAGAGAAAGACGGTACTTTCCGGCGTGCTCAAGGTGCGATGGGAAGAACTGCGCTTGCAGAAATGGTGAGGTCTTTGCTTTAGAGTACGGGAGTGATTCGTGCGACCTTTTGCTACAAACCTTGTCGATGATTTTTGCAACATTGACATCACTAGCTATTCGCGCCCCGCACGGCACGACTATTCTCCCGCTTTTCAAAGAGGGAGTACGGCTTTGGCCGGGAGGGGGTTTATATGCTGCCTGTGACCAACCACTGCTTTAAAATACTGACATTGATAAGGTTCGTTCTTCGCAACCAGTAGGGCGCAAATTACGCCGCGCTGTCTGCGACCTTTTGCTACAAACCTTGTCGATGTTGCGCTTATACATTAAGCGCAACATTTCCGAAGCCGTATCCTTTCAGAACGTCGTTTAGTGCGCCTTGTGTCTCTTTGAGGAATTTGAAATCCTCCATTGCCTCCTGCAGGGCTGTGGGGTCGGCTGCTGTTGCCGGGTCCTTCAGTCTGTTCATGGTCTCCTTCAGCATGTCATCTACAATGCTGAGCTTGTATGCTATTGCCAGGCGTGTGGTCTGTTCGAAAAGTACTGCAAGCTCGTTTCTCTCATCGCTTTTCTGCTCGGCAAAGAATTTGCTCAGCAGGTGGCGCTCTCCACACAGTTCTGCTGCCAATTGTGAAATTTCGGCATCGGGATGTGCCATGAAGTAGTGCTCCGGGTCAAAGCCGGTGTCGTTGATGTGCTCTGCGGCCTCTGCAAAGATCTTATGGTACAGCGGATGCGACAGCTCAATTCCATCGCCCTCAAAAGAGTAGTGGAGGTGTGAGATTATGCTCTCGGTGAACGATGGCGTGTTGTTCTCTTTGTCCTCGGGCACTTGCAACATGCGTCCTCCGTTCTTGAGTATGAACTGTATTATGGCCTTCTCCTTGTGATGCAGTATGTTGTTCGAGTAGCTCTCGATAATGTTCTGCTGGAACTCGTCAATGGTGGGTGCTGCGTCGTTTCCTGCATTCTCTTCATCAGTCTGCGTGCCGTTGCTGTCTCTGTTCTTCTGCTTCTGTTGCTCCTCGGCACGTTTCATTCGAATTTTGGCTGTCTCTTTTACGAGCAACTGTTCTCCGACCTTGAGCATTTCGCTGCATTTCTTTATGTATTCGCTGCGCAGAATGTCGTTCGGTACCACTGCAATGCTCTTTACCACATCGCCTATGAGTCCGGCGCGTTTTATGGGGTCTTCGCCAACTTCGTCGAGCAACAGGTTTGTCTTGAACTTTATGAAATCGACCTTGTTGCGCTCGATGTACTCCTCGACCTCTTCGGTGGAGTGGCTCTGTGCATAGCTGTCGGGGTCCTCGCCGTTGGGCAACAGCACTACGTTTATGTTCATGCCCTCTTCGAGCAGCATGTCAATTCCGCGTATCGAAGCCTTTATTCCGGCGTTGTCTCCGTCGTACAGCAATGTTATGTTGTTGGTGAAGCGGTGTATCAGCTTTATCTGTCCTGTGGTGAGGGATGTTCCCGATGATGCCACTACATTCTGTATTCCGGCCTGGTGCATAGATATTACATCGAGGTATCCTTCTACCAGAATACACCTGTCCTTCTGTACTATCGCCTGCTTGGAGAAGTAGAGTCCGTACAGGTGGTCGCTCTTGTGGTATATTTCGCTCTCGGGCGAATTTACATATTTTGCGGCCTTCGGGTTGTTCTGCAGGACTCGTCCGCCGAATGCAACCACTTTGCCCGACAATGTATGTACCGGGAATATTACTCTTCCCCAAAAACGGTCTATTAGGCGGCCATCGTCGGTCCTGTAGCATACGCCGGTCTTTGTTATGAGTTCCGGGTTATATCCGGCTTTTATTGCCTTTGCCGAGAAAGAGTCGCGTTTTTCCAACGAGTATCCCAGGCAGAATTTCTTTATTGTCTCGTCGCGCAGACCGCGGTGACGGAAGTAGTTGAGTCCTATGGCATTGCCCTCCTCTGTGTTGTGCAGGGTGTCTGTAAAGTGCTGCAACGCATATTGGTTAATGACGAAAAGGCTTTCGCGTATGCTCTCTTCGCGTTTCTCTTCATCGGTAAGCTCGCGCTCCTTTATCTCTATATGGTATTTCTTTGCAAGCCAGCGTAGCGCGTCCGGGTAACTCAACTGCTCATGCTCCATGATGAAGTGTACCGGGTTGCCTCCTTTGCCGCAACCGAAACACTTGCACAGGTTTTTTGCTGGCGAAACGGTGAACGATGGGGTCTTCTCGTTGTGAAATGGGCAGAGTCCAATCAGGTTTACACCGCGTCGCCGCAGAGCGACAAAATCCCCTACGACCTCTTCTATCTTTGCGGTGTCCATAATCAGTTCTATAGTTCTCCTGTCTATCATCCTTTGCCCTCTATTTATATATAATGTATATTAAGCATCACTTTTTGCTCCGTAAAGATAGCGTAAAGCGGTGGTTGTACAAAGTTAAGAGAACTTTTTTTGCGATTCTTGTCGTGAACGTCTTTTTTTGCGAAAAAATAATTGGGGGGGTGTATGGCATTTTGGGGTATAAATATTGCAAAAATGAACAAAATGTTTAAAAAGTGCAATAAAAATACGTGAATGATGAAAAATTTTATTGTTTTGTGTGATTTTTCTTCTTCAATTGTTTTGTAATTCAAAAAATCGCCTTACCTTTGCACTCGCTTTCGGGAACGAACACCACGGTGCGGTTCTTGTATAAGCGAGATGATCCTTGAAAACATTCCATACAGACAAGCAGTACAACGTCAATGACATTTTTTTGTTATTGATAAAGTGTAAAGTAAGGAACGAAAAACGAACCGTCAATAATTTGAATTATTATATTTCCGGCCAGTACAAACAATTTGAATAGTTAGTACCTTTCGTAGGTATTACAGAAATAAAATTACAACGAAGAGTTTGATCCTGGCTCAGGATGAACGCTAGCTACAGGCTTAACACATGCAAGTCGAGGGGTCTGCTTCGGCAGACGACCGGCGCACGGGTGAGTAACGCGTATCCAACCTGCCCTTCATATTGGGATAGCCTCTCGAAAGGGAGATTAATACCGAATAACATGAAAAGATTGCCTGATTTTTTCATGAAAGCTCCGGCGATGAAGGATGGGGATGCGTTCCATTAGGTAGTAGGCGGGGTAACGGCCCACCTAGCCAACGATGGATAGGGGTTCTGAGAGGAAGGTCCCCCACACTGGAACTGAGACACGGTCCAGACTCCTA